>CBIHNN010000029.1:0-55246 GCA_966211315.1 uncultured Micromonosporaceae bacterium
CCTCCGACGTCGAGAACACCATCGTCCCGCAGCTGCTCAGCGAGATCGACGGTGTTGAGGGCCTGGAGAACGTCATCGTCATCGGCGCCTCAAACCGCGAGGACATGATCGACCCGGCGATCCTGCGGCCGGGCCGGCTCGACGTCAAGATCAAGATCGAGCGTCCGGACGCCGAGGCGGCCAAGGACATCTTCGCCAAGTACATCCTCTCCGGTCTGCCGCTGTCGGCAGACGATCTGGCGGAGCACAACGGTGACAAGGACGCCACCGTCGCGGCCATGATCGAGGCCGTCGTGCTGCGGATGTACTCGGAGATCGAGGAGAACCGGTTCCTGGAGGTCACCTATGCCAACGGTGACAAGGAAGTCATGTACTTCAAGGACTTCAACTCCGGCGCGATGATCCAGAACATCGTCGACCGCGGCAAGAAGATGGCGATCAAGGAGTTCCTCACGTCGGGTCGCAAGGGTCTGCGCCTGCAGCACCTGCTCGACTCGTGCGTTGACGAGTTCCGGGAGAACGAGGACCTGCCCAACACCACCAACCCGGACGACTGGGCCCGCATCTCCGGCAAGAAGGGCGAGCGGATCGTCTACATCCGTACGCTCGTCTCCGGCGGCAAGGGCACGGAAGCCGGCCGGTCCATCGAGACCGCCAGCAACACCGGCCAGTACCTGTAGCACGAACAGCACCAGGGACCCGCACCTGCGGGTCCCTGGTCTGTTTCCGGCGTCCCCGGCCTTTGCGCGGCATCCCCCCGCTGCCCGGATCGCGAGTGTCTCGTTGACCCGGGAGAAGTGCGTGACCCGGGAGCAGCGCCGACCGATGACGGGGGATGGGGATGGCTGAGCGGCACCGCCTCGACTGGCTCGACGCGCTACGTGGGTTCGCGGCGCTGGTCGTGTGCTACTTCCATGCCGTGCCATACCTCTTCGGGCCGGCGCTGCCGAACGCGATCAAGCCGTACGTCGACCTCGGCAAGTACGGCGTCCTGCTGTTCTTCCTCGTCAGCGGGTACGTGATCCCCATGTCGTTGGAGCGGCACGGGTCACTGCGCACGTTCTGGGTGGGCCGGGTGTTCCGGATCTACCCGGCCTTCCTGTTCTCCCTGGCCGTCATGGGCGCCCTCGTCGCCTTCGGGCCGCTCGTGTGGACGCAGACCCTGCACACGGAGACTGCGGCCGGGGTACTCGGGCACGCCACGATGATGCAGGAGTTCCTCGGTCTGCGCGGGGGCCTGGTCGTGTACTGGACGCTCGCGTACGAGCTCACCTTCTATCTGATGGTCGCGGGGCTCTTCGTGTACGGGCTGCACCGCCGCAGCACCTGGTGGGCGAGTGGCCTGGCCCTCGCCGCCCTGCTCGCCGGGCCGGTCCTGCCGGACGACCTGTTCAGCCCCGGGCCCCACGGCCGACGCGCACTGGCGGCGGTGCTCGTCCTGGTGGTCGCCGTGGTGCTGGCGGCGTTCCTCAGCGGGCGGCGGCGCCCCACGCTCGTCGCCGGCGCCGTCGGCATCGGGTTCGTGCTCCTGCCGGCGCTCAACGGCAGCCCGGCCGACGGGGGCGTGGTCACGTCGTCGTGGCAGGGGCTGTTGATGCTGGCGGCCATGTTCGCGGGGACCGTCGTCTTCCAGGCGGAGCGCGGGGACATCCGCTGGTCCGTCGCAGGGCTCGCCCTCGGCACCGTCCTCGTCTGCATGGTCCTCGCGCACGCCGTGCACGGGCCGGAGTCGTTCATCGACGCCCTCGGTGGTGTCTGGTTCTGGACACCTGTGTCCGTCGCGGTGACGTTCGCCGCCGTGTTCGCGCTGCGCCGGCGTCGGTTTCCCCGGCTGCTCGCCTGGACCGGCGCGATCAGCTACTCGGTCTACCTGCTACACGTGATCGTCATCGACGTGATGCGCCGCACCATCGGCATGGTCGGGGCGCGGCCGCTCGCCGAGCGGGTGACGTTCGCGGTGGCGTTCGCCGCCGTGGTCCTGTTGGCCGCCTGGCTGTCATACACCTATGTCGAGCAGCCGGCCCAGCGCTGGGGCCGCCGGGTGCTGCGGGCGATGGACCGGCGGTGGCCGGTGCCGGGCCGCCGGATCACGGTGCGGTCGGCCCCGGCCCGGCACGCCGAACCCGCGGGGGCTGCGCCCCTGACGGGGCTGCACGACACACCCGTACCCCAGCAGAACGTGGCGGACCGCACGCCGAGCCTCTGACGCTGCGCTACTGCGTCGGCGCTATCCGTGCCGTGCCCGGCACCGACGGAGCGCGCGTCAGCGTCTAGGCTCGTTCCATGGGCGAACGGAGCGAGGCGAAGGCATGAGCGTTCGGCGGATCATGGGAACCGAAGTCGAGTACGGCATTTCGGTGCCGGGCCAGTCCGGGGCGAACCCGATGGTCACCTCGTCGCAGGTCGTCAACGCCTACGGGGCGCGACCCGAACTCAACCGCAACGGCCGGGCCCGTTGGGACTACGAAGAGGAATCCCCGCTGCGGGACGCGCGGGGATTCACCTATTCCGGGGCGGCCTACGACCCGGCGGAAGCCCTCGCCGACGAGGATCTGGGGCTGGCCAACGTCATTCTCACCAACGGCGCGCGGCTCTATGTGGACCATGCCCACCCCGAGTACAGCACCCCCGAGTGCACCAATCCGCTCGACATCGTGCGCTGGGACAAGGCCGGCGAGCGGGTCATGGCAGAGGCGGCGCGCCGCGCTGCGACCATCCCCGGCACCCACCAGATCCACCTGTACAAGAACAACACTGATAACAAGGGCGCCAGCTACGGCGCGCACGAGAACTACCTGATGCGCCGGCAGACGCCGTTCGCGGACATCGTCGCGAACCTGACGCCGTTCTTCGTGACGCGGCAGATCGTCTGCGGCGCCGGCCGCGTGGGCATCGGCCAGGACGGTACGGGCGCGGGTTTCCAGATCAGCCAGCGCGCCGACTTCTTCGAGGTCGAGGTGGGGCTGGAGACGACCCTCAAGCGGCCCATCATCAACACCCGCGACGAGCCGCACTCCGACGCCGACAAGTACCGCCGCCTGCACGTCATCATCGGCGACGCCAACCTGTCGGAGATCTCCACCTACCTCAAGGTCGGCACGGCCGCGCTGGTGCTCGCGATGATCGAAGAGAAGGTCCTCTCCGGCGACCTCGGCATCGCGGACCCGGTGTCCGAGCTCAAGAACGTCAGCCACGACCCGTCGCTCAAACACCTCATGCGGATGCGCGACGGCCGCCGCCTCACCGCCCTGGACCTGCAGTGGGCGTACTTCGAGCGGGCCAAGCAGTTCGTCGAGGACCGCTACGGCGCCGACTGCGACGAGCAGACCGTCGACGTGCTGGATCGCTGGGAGCGGATCCTTACCAAGCTCGGCGACGACCCGATGAGCTGCGCCGACGAGCTCGACTGGGTGGCCAAGCTGCGCCTGCTCGAGGGCTACCGGGAGCGGGAGAAGCTGGCCTGGGGTTCGCACAAGCTGCAACTGGTCGACCTGCAGTACGCCGACGTACGGCCGGAGAAGGGTCTCTATCACCGGCTCGTGTCCCGGGGCTCGATGAAGACGCTGCTCAACGACGAGCAGACCCGTACGGCGATGACCCAGCCGCCGGAGGACACCCGGGCGTACTTCCGGGGCCGCTGCCTAGCCCAGTACGCCTCCGAGGTCGTGGCCGCCAGCTGGGATTCGGTGATCTTCGACGTGGGCCGGGAATCGCTGGTCCGGGTGCCGATGATGGAGCCCGAACGCGGCACGAAGAAGCACGTCGGAGCGCTGTTCGACAGGTGCTCGAGCGCCAAGGACCTCCTGGAGGTCATCACGGGGCGGTGAGTCACCGCCCCGACCGGACGACCCAGCGCGCGAAAACCCGGTCGTGGCGGGTCGTTTCGTCGTAATCACGAGGTACGTTTCTCCCAACCCGATGTTGGAGGAGGGGCAGGGATGGCAACCCGAGACACCGGCGGTCAGTCGCAGTCCGGCAAGGGACGGCAGGACGAGGAGATCGAGGACGTCACCACCGAGGCGAACCCCGAGGTGGCTGAACGACACGCCGAGATCACTGAGGATGTCGACGATCTGCTCGACGAGATCGACTCCGTCCTCGAGGAGAACGCGGAAGAGTTCGTGAGAGGGTACGTCCAAAAAGGCGGTGAGTGACCTCGATGTCCGTTTCGGATGCTCCTGGGGAGGGCTTCCGACGGTGCCGCGACTGCGGCCGAGTCCTACCGCACACCGACGTCGCCGTCGGCGGTTCCTGCGCGTCGTGTCGCGATGCCCGCGGCACGACGGGCGGTACGCAGGTGGAGTTCGACGAGCTCCTCGCCGCTCAGGACGGCCGCTGCGCGATCTGCGGCGCGCCCGATCCGGAACACCTCGACCGTGATCACCGCACCGGGTGGGTGCGCGGGATATTGTGCTTCAACTGCAACGGCGGCCTCGGCCAGTTCCGGGACAGCCCAACGTTCCTCGCCGAGGCGATCACATATTTGAAGGGAACCACGTGGCAGCGGGTTTTGATCCATCCGGGCGTCTTCCAGATGTGTTCACCAATGCGGGGACGTCCTCCTTCACGCAGTTCCTGACGAACGCCATGCCCGAGCTGCTGCCCGGGCGCCGCCCCCTCCCGCCGGGCCTGTCGGCCGACATCGCGCCGCACGCCACCACGATCGTGGCCATCGCCACGGCCGAGGGTGTCGTGATGGCCGGCGACCGCCGGGCGACCATGGGCAACCTCATCGCCAGCCGCGACATCGAGAAGGTCCACCCTGCGGACGCGTACTCGCTGATCGGCATCGCCGGGACCGCCGGCATCGGCATCGAGCTGATGCGGCTCTTCCAGGTCGAGTTGGAGCACTACGAGAAGATCGAGGGCACCATGCTGTCCCTCGACGGTAAGGCGAACCGCCTCGCCGCCATGGTCCGCGGCAACCTCGGCGCCGCCATGCAGGGCCTCGCGGTCGTGCCGCTCTTCGCCGGCTTCGACCTCGCCGCGCGGGACCCCGCACGGATCGGCCGGATCTTCAGCTTCGACGTCGCCGGGGGCCTCTACGAGGAGACCGGTTACGACGCGATCGGCTCCGGCTCGCTGTTCGCGAAGTCCGCCCTGAAGAAGCGCTACCGCGCGGGCACCGGTACGGCCGACGCGATCGCCCTCGCCGTCGAGGCGCTCTACGATGCCGCGGACGACGACACCGCCACGGGCGGCCCTGACCTCACCCGCAAGATCTACCCCGTGGTCATGACCGCGACGGCCGAAGGCACCCACCGGCTCACCGAGGCGGAGATCGCCGCCGTCGCCGAGGCCGTGGTCGCGCGCCGCATGGAGAACCCGGGCGGCTGAGCCGCCTCCTCGACCTGACCCGTTTCTTCGCCGGAGGAGTCGCCGACCGTGGCCATGCAGTTCTACGCATCCCCCGAGCAGGTCCAGCGTGACCGCTCGGAGTACGCCCGTAAGGGCATCGCCCGCGGCCGCAGCGCCGTGGTCCTCACCTACGCCGGTGGCGTGCTCTTCGTCGCCGAGAACCTCACCTCGCTTCGCAAGATCAGCGAAATCTACGACCGGATCGGCTTCGCCGCCGTCGGCCGCTACAACGAGTTCGAGAACCTGCGCCGGGCCGGCGTCCGGATGGCCGACCTGAACGGCTACAGCTACGACCGGCGCGACGTCACCGGCCGGGGGTTGGCGAACGCGTACACGCAGACGCTGGGTGCGATCTTCACCGAGACGCAGAAGCCGTACGAGATCGAGATCTGCGTCGCCGAGGTCGGCTCCTCGCCCGAGTCCGACGAGCTGTACCGGATCACGTACGACGGCTCCGTCAACGACGAGCCCGGGTTCATGGCGATGGGCGGTCAGGCCGAGGCGATCTCCGGAGTACTGAAGTCCCGGCACGACCCCCGCGCCTCCCTCGCCGACGCCGTACGGCTCGCCGTCGAGGCGCTGGGCAGCATCGGCGGCGAGAACGGCGCCCCGCGTACCCTCGGCGAGGGTCAGCTGGAGGTCGCCATCCTGGACCGGGCGCGCAAGGGCCGTACGTTCCGCCGGCTCGCCGGGGCAGCCCTGACCGGCCTGCTCGGTGGCGAGGAGTCCGCCGGCGATGACCCGGACATCACGGAGGCGAAGGCCCCGCCGGTCAGCGACGCGAAGCCCCCGGCGCCCGCGCAGGACAAGCCCACCGTCTCCGCGGCCGCGGAGAACCTGGAGGACGCCCCGGCCGTGGAGACGCCTGACGACGAGTCGTGACCCGCGCGACCCGCGGCGCCGGCACGGCGCCTGGGGGGCGCGGCCGCCTTCTCGGGTGACCCGGACCGCCCGAGCGGTGCAAGGACGGCTCCCGGGAGGCCGCTCAGCGCGGGGACGGGCGATCGGCTGCGGTGTCAGTCGCCGCGGTCCGGCCCCACCAGTGGCGGTTCTCCCGGTACCACGCAACCGTGGCGGCCAGGCCTTCCGTGAAGTCGACGCGGGGGGCGTACCCCAGTTCTGAACGGATCCGGGTGTCGTCCAGGGCGTAGCGGCGGTCGTGGCCCGGCCGGTCGGCGACGTGGACCACGCGGTCCCACCCTGCGCCGCACGCGTCGAGCAGTAGAGGGGCACCGTACGGCCGTCGAGCAGGCGGGTGACGAAGCGGGGGATCAGCTTCTCGACATGCTGGTGCGGACCGTAGGTGTTGGCGCAGCGGGTCACCACGACGGGCAGGCCGTGGGTGCGGTGGCTGGCGAGGACGAGCAGGTCGGCACCTGCCTTGCTGGCCGAGTACGCCGAGCTGGGGTCGAGCGGGGCGGACTCGTCCCAGCGGCCGGTGCTGATGGAGCCGTACACCTCGTCGGTGCCGACCTGCAGGAAGCGTGCCGTGCCGGACGGCGGCGTCGAGCAGCACCTGCGTGCCGACGACGTTGGTGCCGGCGACGTCGGCACCGGCGGTGATCGAGCGGTCCACGTGGCTCTCCGCGGCCACGTTGGCGATCGCGTCGTGGCCGGGCAGCACGGTGTCAACCAGGGCGGCGTCGCGGATGTCCCCGACGACGAGCCGCAGCCGTGGGTGGTCGGGCAGGTTCGCGCGGTTCCCGGCGTACGTGAGGCGGTCGAGGACGGTGACCCGGGCGCCCGTGAGGGCGGGGTAGCCGTCGGCGAGCACGGTCCGTACGAGGTGGGAGCCGATGAAGCCCGCGCCGCCGGTTACCAGAAGATCCATCGGTTCCGGAGTGTATCCGCTGCTCACACGCAGCGTGGCTCCGACGACCGGAGCGAAAAAGGTATCTCAGTGAGGATCTTGTGCCGTTGTGACTGCCGCTGACCGCCTCCGGGCGGCTAGTGTTTCGACATGGAACGGCGAATCTTCGGTCTCGAGACCGAGTACGGCGTCACATGTACCTACCGCGGGCAGCGGCGGCTGTCCCCGGATGAGGTGGCCCGCTACCTGTTCCGCCGCGTGGTGTCATGGGGACGGTCCAGCAACGTCTTCCTGCGCAACGGCGCACGGCTCTACCTGGACGTCGGCTCGCACCCCGAGTATGCGACCCCCGAATGCGACTCCGTCACCGACCTGGTGGCGCACGACCGTGCTGGTGAGCGCATCCTCGAGGGCCTGCTCGTCGACGCCGAGAAGCGCCTGCACGACGAGGGCATCGCCGGCGAGATCTACCTGTTCAAGAACAACACAGATTCGGCCGGGAACTCGTACGGCTGTCACGAGAACTACCTGGTGAGCCGGCACGGCGAGTTCGGCCGGCTCGCCGATGTGCTGATCCCGTTCCTGGTGACACGACAGTTGATCTGCGGCGCCGGGAAGGTCCTCCAGACGCCCCGCGGGGCGGTGTTCTGCCTGTCGCAGCGCGCCGAGCACATCTGGGAGGGCGTCTCCAGCGCGACGACGCGTAGCCGTCCCATCATCAACACCCGCGACGAGCCGCACGCCGACGCCGAGCGGTATCGCCGCCTGCACGTCATCGTCGGTGACTCGAACATGAACGAGGTCACCACGCTGTTGAAGGTGGGCTCCGCGGACATCGTGCTGCGGATGATCGAGGCCGGCGTGGTGATGCGGGACCTGACGTTGGAGAACCCGATCCGGGCGATCCGCGAGGTCTCGCACGACACGACCGGCCGCCGCAAGGTCCGCCTGGCGAACAACAAGGAGATCTCGGCACTGGAGATCCAGCAGGAGTACCTGGCCAAGGCCACCGAGTTCGTCGAGCGGCGCGGCGGCGACCCGACCGCCAAGCGGGTCGTCGAACTGTGGGGCCGGGTTCTCACGGCCGTCGAGTCGGAGGATCTGGACCCGGTGGCCCGCGAGATCGACTGGGTGTCGAAGCTCAAGCTGATCGAGCGTTACCAGGCCAAGCACGACATGTCGCTGTCCCACCCGCGGGTCGCCCAGCTCGACCTGGCGTACCACGACGTGCGGCGCGGCCGCGGCCTGTACGGGCTGATGGAGCGTCGCGGGCAGGTCGACCGGATCGCCAACGACCTCGGCATCTTCGAGGCCAAGGAGACCCCGCCGCAGACCACCCGGGCGCGGCTGCGCGGCGAGTTCATCCGGCACGCGCAGGAGAAGCGCCGCGACTTCACCGTCGACTGGGTGCACCTGAAGCTCAACGACCAGGCGCAGCGCACCGTGCTGTGCAAAGACCCCTTCCGGGCGTACGACGAGCGGGTCGAGCGGCTGATCGCGAGCATGTGACGGTGCCGGTGGAGGAAGAGCAGAGGGCGCGGCTCAACTGGGTGCAGCGCCGGCACGCCAAGATGGCGGCTGAGATCGCCCGCAACCGTCAGGGCGGCCACAAGGTCCCGACCTGGGTGATGGCGGTCGCGTTGATCGTCGTCGTCGGCGCGTGGCTGGGCCTGATCTTCCTCAGCGGCTGACGTCCGCGACCGCCGCGGCGTGCCGTCCCGCCGCCGCGGCGCTCAGGAAGTACGCGTGATCGGCGTCCAGGCCGCGGCCCATCGTCGACAACGCGACCGGGCTGGCTCGCAGGGCGGCGTCCAGGCCGTCGGCGGGTACGCGGACCAGCCGATGCCGTTCCCCCAGCGGTTCCAGGGCGGCGTACCAGTCGTCGGGCAGGCCGTCTGGCAGCACCAGGTCCGCTGGCGCCAAGGCGACCCTGCCGTACGCCGTGAGGCTGTGGTGGGACACGCCGCGGTGCCGGTCGCGGGCGTCGGCGCCGGAGACCCGGATCGAGCCGACCGGGTGGCCGCCGAGGACCGCGGCGGCGTTCACGGCCTCCCCCGCGGCCACCCCGGTGAAGCCCCACGCGGTGCCCGTACCCAGGTTGCCGGGGCCCTGACTGACGATCGTGACGTCGGCGCGCAGCACGTGCCGGGCGGCCAGCAGGCCGCTGTGGAGGCTGCCGGCCTCAAGGTCACCGCCGAACGCCTGGCCGACGGTGACCGTGCCGGCGAGGTGACCGGCGAGCCCGTCCAGGGTGCGGGAGAACCAGGCGGGCAGGGCCCCGCCGTCGGTCATCACGTACGCGACGTGGGCGTCGGGGCGGTCGGCGTGGACGCCGGCCAGGATCGCCGGCAGAGCCGAGTGCAGGTCGGCGACGACCACCGGCATGCCGTCGAGCGACGCCGCGGCGGCCATGACGGCCCGGTGCGACGAAGCCTCCTCGTCCACCCCGAGCACGATCGCCTGCAGCGGCGTGTACCGGGCCTTCACCATGTGCCCCGCGTCGCGGGTGGTGGCGTCGGCCGGCGGGTCGGCGGGCAGCCGGTCCGGCAGGGCCACGACCAGGGCATATCCGCCGGTGCCGAGGCCCATGGCCTGGGCGCCGACGTTCAGCAGAACCCGGTCGCCGGGCACCGCGGACCCCACCAGTTCCGGGTACGCGAGCGCCCGGACCGGGCCGTCGGCGGTGGACACGTCCAGCTCCACCGCGCCGCGCCACTGCCGGCGTACCCTCAGAACCCGACCTTCGCGCCAGCGCACCATGGGCGCTGACGCTAGCTGAAACCGCCGTCTCGGTGGTTGCGCCCGGCGGATCCGCGTGTCGGGTCGAGGAAAACGTAGCGGATGCCGGGGTAGCGTTCCTGCAGCCGGCGCTCGACCTCGTCGGCGGCGAGCTCGATCTCGCCCGCGCTGACCTCGTCGCGGAAGTCGACCTTGGCCGCGACCAGAATGTCCCCTGGGCCGAGCTGCATGGTCAGCAGCGTCGGCACGGCCGTCACCACCGTCATGCCGGAGATCTCATCGGCGATCGCCGTGTGCACCTGCCGCGGCACGGCCCGCCCGACCAGCAGCGTCACGTTGCTGTACGTCAGCGTCGCCGCGACCACCAGCAGCAACAGCCCGATGAGGACGGACGCGAGCCCGTCCCAGAACTCGTCACCGGTCAGTTGCGTCATGCCCAGCCCGGCCGCGGCCAGGACCAGACCGATCAGCGCCGCGAGGTCCTCGAGGAACACCGCCTTGACCGTGGTGTCGGGGGTGAGCCGCAAGAACCGCCGCGCGCTCGTGTCCCAGCGCTGCGACTCGCCCCTGACCTGCTTCACCGCGCGCGCGAACGAAATTCCCTCGGCCACGAACGACACCGTCAGGACGACGTACGACCACAGGTAGTCACCGCTGTGCTCACCGTGCCAGATCGTGTTCAGGCCGTGCGTGATGGAGAACCCGGCACCGCCGATGAACGTGCACAGCGCCGCCAGCAGCGCCCAGACGAAGCTCTCCTTGCCGTAACCGAACGGGTGGCGCGCGTCGGGGGGCCGTGTGCCGCGCCGCAGCGCGACGTAGAGCAGCACCTCGGTGATGGTGTCGGCGAACGAGTGGGCCGCCTCCGACAGCATCGCCGCGCTGCCCGAGATCAACCCGGCGACGGTCTTGGCGATGGCGATGGCCAGGTTGGCGGCACCGGCGACGACGACGGTGAGGATGCTTTCGCCGGACGCCTCCGCGGCCTCAGTGGCGGGCAGGGTCTCGGTCACGGCCGTTCCTTTCCCGCTGATCGGGGCCGTAACCCCATCGGGCCGCCCCGGCGATCGAGCCGTCGTCCACAGCAGCGGTGCCGCGTACCCGGCACGCGGGCAGACCCGACTAGAGTCGTGGGCGTGTCGCGGAGCCGCACCGAGCGCCTGGTCAATCTGGTGATCTGCCTGCTGTCGACGCGACGGTTCCTGACCGCCGCGCAGATCGCCGCGACCGTGCCCGGGTATGAGCACGACGCCGACGACCCGCGCGACCACGAGGCGTTCCAGCGCAAGTTCGAGCGGGACAAGTCCGAACTACGTGACCTCGGCGTACCCCTGGAGACCGGCACCGTCAGCGCCTTCGACAACGAGCCCGGCTACCGCATCGCCCACCGCGAGTACGCGCTGCCCGACATCCCGCTGGAGCCCGACGAGGCCGCCGCGATCGGCATCGCGGCCCGGCTCTGGCAACACGCTGGTCTGGCCGCCGCCGCGTCGTCCGGCTTGCAGAAACTGCGTGCCGCCGGCGTCGACGTCGACCCGCAGGCCACCCTCGGGGTGGAACCCGTCGTCACCGTCGACCCGTCGTTCGGGCCGCTGACCTCCGCCGCCCGCGACCGCCGCGCGGTCATCTTCGACTACCGCACCCCCGAGGGCGACGACCCGGCCACCCGCCGCCTGGAGCCTTGGGGCGTGGCGTGCTGGCGGGGCCGCTGGTACGTCGTCGGCCACGACCGCGACCGGCGCGCCACCCGCTGCTTCCGGCTCTCCCGGATCGTCGGCGCCGTCCGGCCCGTGGGCCGCGCGAACGCGTTCACGCCCCCGGCGGACGTCGACCTGATCAGCCATGTCGCCCACTACTCCGGTCCCGCGCCACAGACCGGCCAGGCCACCGTCGTGATCACCCCTGGCCGGGGTGCGGGGCTTCGTCGCTGGGCCCGCGAAACCGTGCCGGGCCCGGACGGCGACCGGGTGACGCTGCCGTACGGTGACGTGGAGCGCCTCGCCGCAACACTCGTCGGCTACGGCGCGGACGTGCGGGTGATCGGCCCGCCCGAGCTGCGTGAGGCCGTCATCCAGGCGCTGAAGGACATCACCGCCCGGTATGAGCCCGCGGACGTGCCATGACTCGCGCCACCGCGTCGGCTGACCGGCTCGCCCGGCTGCTGAACCTCGTGCCGTACCTGCTGGCCAGGCCCGGCATCGAGGTGTCCGAGGCTGCCTCCGACCTGGGCGTCACGCAGCGGCAGCTGCGCGAGGATCTGGAACTCCTCTGGGTCTGCGGCCTGCCCGGTTACGGCCCCGGTGACCTCATCGACATGGCGTTCGACGGCGACCGCGTCACCATCACCTACGACGCGGGGATCGATCGGCCGCTGCGGCTCACCCCGGACGAGGCCCTCGCGCTGGTGGTGGCCCTGCGGATGCTCGCCGAAACCCCTGGCGTCGGAAACCGGGACGCGATCGAGCGGGCGCTGGCCAAGATCGAGAACGCGGTCGGGGACCTCGCCGACGCGCCGGTCACCGTACGGCTGCCCGGTAACGACCGCCGGCTCGCCGAGATCCGGGCCGTGGTCGAACGCCGACGGGCGCTGCGACTCGTCTACTACACGCCGACCCGGGACGAGACCACCGAGCGGGTGGTCGACCCGATGCGGGTGTTGATGGTCGCCGGCCGCGGTTACCTGGAGGCCTGGTGCCGCCGTGCCGAGGCGGTACGCCTGTTCCGCGTCGACCGCATCGACGGCTTCACCGAGCTCGACGAGCCGTCCGTGCCGCCCGCCGCCGCCGTACCGCACGACGTGTCGGACGGGGTGTTCCGGCCGACGGCGGACCTGCCCCTGGTCACGGTGCGGGTGGGGCGGGGGAGCCGGTGGATCACCGAGTACTACCCGTGCGAGGAGGTCCGCCGCACCTCCGGCGACGACTGGGTCGTCACGCTCCGGGTGACCGATCTGGGCTGGGCGCAGCGGCTGCTCCTGGGCCTCGGCCCGGACGTGACCGTGGTCGGACCCCCGGAGCTCGTGGACCGGATCCGCGCCCAGGCGACGACGGCTCTCGCGGCGTACGCCGAACCGTAGGGCCGCGGTGATCAGCTGAGGCGGCGCCGCGGGTGCCCGATCGACGGGTGAGGGCTTAGGCTTGCCGTCGTGGTGACGTGGATCGTGGTCGCGGTGATCGTTGTGGCGTTGATCGTCCTGGCCCTCGCGGTACGGCCCGTGCTCGCGCGCCTCGGCGGGCTGCGCCGGGCGGCCGACACGCTGACCGCCCGCCAGGAGCAGGCGTTGGCGTTGCAGGCGCAGGTCGAGGCCCTCACGGCCCGCGTCGCGCAGGTCCAGGAGGGTCTGCGGCATGCCCGGGAACAACGGGCGGTGAACGCTGCCGCTCGCGGCGGTGATCACCGGGCGGTCCCGGAGTTCCTGGCCCGCTGACGCTGGTCGAAAGACCGATATGGCGGGCATGAACAAGGTCGTCCCACGCGCTGGCGGCGGCCGGATGCCCACGTACGATGGGCACGACACTCCTTGACGTCAAGCCGACGTCGAATTTGACGGGAGCTTTCCCATGGGCGCATTCAAGGCCTGGCACATCATCGTCCTGGTGGTGGTGCTGGTGCTTCTCTTCGGCGCGAAGCGTCTGCCCGACGCCGCCCGTTCGCTCGGCCGGTCCCTGCGCATCATCAAGGCCGAAACCAAGGGCCTGATGGACGACGACAAGGACAAGAACGACCTGGCCGACAAGGCCGACGCGCAGAACGGCCGGGAGCCGCTGCACCCGACCGAGATCCAGCAGCCGCGCACGAGTCAACAACAGCCGTACGTGGACCCGGTGCAGCGCACCCGCGAGCACTGATCCACGCCCGTGGCTCTCTCGCTCCGCCGTCGGGGCCCGAGTAAGTTCGAACGGGCCTCCGACGGCTCCATGACGCTCGTCGAACACCTCATCGAACTCCGCAGCCGCCTCTTCTACGCGTCGATCGCCGTCGTTACGGGCCTTATCGCGGGTTACTGGATCGCTGACCCGGTCTTCATGTTCCTCCAGCAGCCCTATATCAAGCTGATGGCCGGAAAGACCGCGAAGCTGCAGACGCTCGGCCCGGCGGACTCGTTCACAATCCGGCTGCAGCTCGCCCTGTGGATCGGGTTGATACTCGGCGCACCGGTCTGGCTCTACCAGCTGTGGGCGTTCGTCGCTCCAGGTCTGCACAAGCACGAGCGCCGGTGGGCATATGTCTTCGTGGGGCTGGCTGCGCCGCTCTTCATTGCCGGGGCATGGCTGGCCTACGTCGTGATCGACCGAAGCCTGCATTTCCTCGTGGACGCCGGTATCGGCGGGCTCCAGACATCGTTCGAGGCGAGCAGATACATCGACTTCGTCACCACGATGCTGCTGTTGTTCGGGGTGGCGTTCGAGTTTCCCCTGCTGCTGCTGATGCTCAACTTCACCGGTGTGGTCAGCGGCAAGAAACTGGCCAGCTGGTGGCGGGTCGTCGTCTTCATCTGTACCGCCTTCGCGGCCGTCGTCACGCCCGACCCCGGTGTCTTCGGTATGTTGATACTGGCGGGCTGCATGTCGTTCCTGTACTTCATCGCCGTCGGCGTCGCGCTGCTCAACGACAAGCGCAAGGGCCGCGGCAAGGAGGTCTACGCCGGCCTCGACGACGACGAGGTGTCGCCGCTCGAGGACGACCGGGTCGCCGTGGGCGCCCCGGACGGCATCGAGCCCGTCGAGCCGGTGGCGGGCCCGACGCCGGTGGCCGGTCCCTCGCCGATGGCGGCGCCGAAACCGCTCGACAGCCGGTACGACGAGATGACCTGATGGGGGCGGTAGCGTCTCAGCTGTGCGGAACACGATCGCGGTGCTGGCCAACTCCGTTGCCGGGCGGGGCCGGCACCGCGGTTTGCTTCCGGCGGTGCTCGACGTCCTGGGCGGCAGCGGCGTAGCCGTCCAGCTGTTGGAGCCGCGTACCGCCGGCGAAGCGGAACGCCTGTGCACGGGCGCGGTGGCCGACGGCGCTGCGGCGGTCGTGGCCGTGGGCGGCGACGGGACCGTGCACCGCGCGATCCAGGCGGTCGCGGGCACGGGCGTGCCGTTCGGTGTGGTGCCCGCCGGTACGGGCAACGACATCGCGGCCTCCGCGGCCGTGCCCGCGGCGCCGCTCGACGCGACCGCGGCGATCGCGGACGCCCTGCGCCACGGCCGGTCCCGGTCGCTCGACCTGGCGAGGATCGAGGTCGCGGACGGGGTGGTCCGGTGGTTCGGCGGCGTGCTGGCCGCCGGGTTCGACGCGATCGTCAACGAGCGCGCCAACCGGATGCGATGGCCGCGCGGGCCGCGCCGCTACGACCTGGCCATCGCCGCGGAGCTTGCCCGGCTACGGCCGCACGAGTACCAGCTGACCCTGGACGGCGAGGCACACGCGGTCCGGGCGGTGCTGGTCGCGGTCGGCAACGCGCCCAGCTACGGCGGAGGCATGGTGATCTGCCCGGACGCCGACCTCACCGACGGCCTGCTGGACGTCGTCGTGGGCGGCCCGATGGGCCGGGCGACCCTCGCCCGCCTTACCCCACATGTACACCGCGGCGCCCACGTCGAACACCCGCTCGTGCATTCCTACCGGGCCCGCATGGTGACCATCGCCGCTCCCGGCATCGTCGGGTACGCCGACGGCGAGCGCATCGCCGCCCTGCCGCTGACCGCCACCTGCGTGCCGGGGGCATTGCGGCTGCTCAGCGGCTGACCCGATGTCGCCACGGTGATCAGTCTGATGCGTGCCGGGTGGCCGGTGCTCTGGCCGCGGGACTCTCGAGTAGGCGCACTCGACGGTCGCCGGGGCACGTGGTACCGGCGCGTCATCCGTCCTTGAGACGGCCTACGCCGGGGAGCAGCCGGCCAGGGCGAGCGACGCGCCCAGACCGTTGACCCCGCCCGCCTCGGCGGCCGGAAGGACCAGCGCGGCGCAGCCGGCCTGGACGGCGCCCGCGTCGGCGGGGGTGTCGCCGACCATGAGGGTGCGTTCCGGTTCGACGCCGATGGCGGCGCAGGCGCGCAGGAAGATCCCGGGGTCGGGTTTGCAGCGGCCGACCTCGTACGACAGGACGAATGCGCTGACCAGGCCGTCCAGGTTCCAGGCGGCGAACAGCGGGCGGATGTCGAAGCCGATGTTGCTGACCACGGCGACGGGGACGCCCGCGTCCTTCAGCGCGCGCAGCGTGGTGGCTGTGTCCGCGTACAGGGCCCACCCTTCGGGCCGCAGCAACCGGTCGTAGAGGGCGTCGGCGAGGCCGTCGACGTCCGCGGTCACGGTGTTGGCGAGGCCGGTGTAGGCAGCGCGGTGGCAGTGTTCGTAGAGGTCACGGTCCGCCCACACCTCCGCCAGATGCGGGGGTACGCGGTGCGGGCGCGGGCCGCCCGCCCGGCCGGCCATGACGAAGCGGTCGGCGAGCGCGGTGGCCTTGGCCCGGTGCAGGTCGACACCGCAGGCTGCGGCGGCGGCGAGCACCCACGCGACGGCGTCCTCCACCTGGGCGAGGGTGCCGTGGAAGTCGAAGAGCACCCCGTCGACGCCGCAGCGGGCCTGAGCGGGCGGGCTGATCGTCGGGTCGACACTTTCCGGCACGCCGTGCACCATACCGATTGCGTCCCCGGCGCTCCGCACCGCGGCCCAGCCGACCACGTCCGGCGGTTCGTCGGGGGCTACCACTAGCCTGGTGGTCATGACGAGCCCCGCGCAGCGGTACGCGGCCTCCCGCCGGCGGGCGGCCGAGGTCGCGGAGCATCCGGCACTCAACGATTTCCTTCAGGACGTCGGCTTCGACCTCGACGATTTCCAGCGGCGTGCGTGCGAGTCGCTCGAACGCGGCAGCGGCGTGCTGGTCTGCGCGCCGACGGGGGCCGGCAAGACGGTGGTGGGGGAGTTCGCCGTACACCTGGCGCTGACCGGGGCGACCCCGCGTAAGTGCTTCTACACGACGCCGATCAAGGCGCTGTCCAATCAGAAGTACCACGACCTGGTCGACCGGTACGGCGCCGACAGGGTCGGCCTTCTCACCGGTGACAACGCGATCAACGGGGACGCCCCAGTGGTGGTGATGACCACCGAGGTGCTGCGCAACATGCTCTACTCGGGTTCGTCCACTCTGAACGGCCTCGCGTACGTCGTGATGGACGAGGTCCACTACCTCGCGGACCGGTTCCGCGGCGCGGTGTGGGAAGAGGTGATCATTCACCTGCCGTTGTCGGTGTCGCTGGTCTCGCTGTCCGCGACGGTCAGCAACTACGAGGAGTTCGCCGACTGGCTGGTCACCGTCCGGGGGCACACCGACGTGGTGGTCAGCGAGGACCGTCCGGTGCCGCTCTGGCAGCACATGCTCGTCGGCAAGAGGATGTTCGACCTGTTCCACGACGCGGACGCCGCCCGCAAGCACGACGTACACCCCGAGCTGCTGCGCTACTCGCGAGAGATGTTGCGCCGGCTCGACCTGACCGAGCACGCGACCGGCGGCGGTGGTCGCGTACCCCGGTCGCGCCGCTGGCAGCCGCCGCCGCGCGCCGACGTCATCGAACGCCTCGACCGGTCGGGGCTGCTGCCCGCGATCGTGTTCATCTTCAGCCGGGCCGGCTGCGACGCCGCCGTTCAGCAGTGCCTTGCGGCGGGGCTGCGGCTGACCGACCCGGAGGAGCGGGCCGCGATCCGGGAGATCGCCGGCCGCCGGGTCGCCTCGCTGCCCGCCGACGACCTGTCGGTGCTGGGCTACTGGGAGTGGCTCGACGGGCTGGAGCGGGGGATCGCCGCCCACCACGCGGGCATGCTGCCCGCGTTCAAGGAGGCCGTCGAGGAATGTTTCGTCCGTGGCCTGGTCAAGGCCGTGTTCGCCACCGAGACCTTGGCGCTGGGCATCAACATGCCCGCCCGCTGCGTCGTGCTGGAACGCCTGGTGAAGTTCAACGGCGAGGCCCATGTGGATCTGACGCCGGGGGAGTACACCCAGCTCACCGGCCGGGCCGGTCGGCGCGGCATCGACGTCGAGGGGCACGCCGTCGTCGTGTGGGGGCCGGAGACGGACCCGCGGCACGTCGCCGGGCTCGCCTCGACGCGGACGTACCCGCTGCGGTCGAGTTTCCGGCCGTCGTACAACATGGCCGCGAACCTCGTCGCCACCGTCGGCGCCGACCGTGCCCGGGACCTGCTCGAGTCGTCGTTCGCCCAGTTCCAGGCGGACCGTTCGGTGGTGGGGCTGGCCCGCCAGGTGCAGCGCAACCTCGAGACCATGGAGACGTACGAGGCGGAGGCGCGCTGCCACCACGGTGACTTCGCAGAGTATTTCGCCATCCGTGTCGCCATCGCCGAGCGTGAACGCCGGCTGGCCCGCCAGGGCGCCACCCAGCGCCGGGCGTCCGCTGCGGAGTCGCTGGAACGGTTGCGCATCGGGGACGTCATCCGCGTACCGCAGGGCCGGCGTGCCGGCCTCGCCGTCGTGCTCGACCCGGGCGTCGGCGGCTTCGGTGAACCCCGTCCGCTGGTGCTCACCGTGGACAGGTGGGCCGGCCGGATCAGCGCCGCGGACTTCTCCGGGCCGGTGGACGTGCTGGAACGGATCCGCGTACCCAAACATTTCAACCACCGCGCGCCGGCGGCCCGCCGCGACCTCGCCGCCACCATCGGCGATCTCGGCATCGACCGGCACGGGGACCGCAAGCCGGGGCGTGGCCGGTCCCGCGAGGCCGCCGACGATGCCGAACTCGCACTGCTCCGCGTCCGGATGCGCCAGCACCCCTGTCACGCCTGCCCGGAGCGTGAGGATCACGCCCGCTGGGCCGAACGCCGTCACCGTCTCGAACGTGACACGACCGCGTTGCGCGACAAGGTCTCCGGTCGTACGGGTTCACTGGCTCGCACGTTCGATCAGGTCTGCGCCGTCCTGACCCGCCGGGGCTACCTCGGCGGAAGCGGGGAGGTCACCGACGCGGGCCGCATGCTCGCCCGGATCTGGGCCGAGACCGACCTGCTCGTCGCCGAATGCCTGCGCCGCGGCGTCTGGGACGCCCTCGCGCCGGAGGAGCTCGCCGCCGCGGTCTCGGTCGTCCTCTACGAGTCCCGTCGCGACGGCGACGAACGCGCCTCCGTTCCCCGCGGCCCCGTCGCGGACGCCATCGAGGCGACGGTCAAGCTGTGGGCCGAGATCGAGGTTGAGGAGGCGGCGCACGGGCTCATCCTGACCCGCGAGCCTGACCCTGGGTTCGTCTGGCCCACCTTCCGCTGGGCGCGGGGTGAGGCGCTCGCCCGGGTCCTCGCGAGCGGGCAGCTGGACAGCGATATGCCGGCCGGGGACTTCGTCCGGTGGACCCGGCAAGTTCTCGATCTGCTGGGGCAGCTGACGGATGCAACCGGGGCTTCGGAGCAGCTGCGGTCCACGGCTCGGCAGGCGATCCGGGCGGTCAATCGAGGAGTGCTGGCCTACCAGACCGGCCTGTGACCGACGAGGCCGCGGTGGCGCTTGACGAACCTCCTCAGCCTTGCGTCAGCCGGCGAGCGCGTCGACCAGCCGGCGACACGGGCCGGCGATGTTCCACCGGCCGGCGAGCTCGAGGAGCCGCTCCGGGTCCGCCGGCGAGAGCGGAAGCTGATCGGACACGGCCGGCAGCGGCACGTCCCGGGCAACCCGGCACACCGGCAGTGCCGCTGCCAGGTAGTCCCGGGCGGCGTCCAGCTTGCTCCGCAGCCCGGGGGCGAACCCGGCGTCCGGGTCGTCCAGCGCAGCAAGGATGTGCTCGGCGCCGCCGTAGCGGGTGACGAGCCGGGCCGCGGTCTTCTCGCCGACCCCGGCAACGCCGGGCAGGCCGTCGCTGGGGTCGCCGCGCAGGGCGGCGAAGTCGGCGTAGTACCGGGCGGGTACGCCGTACTTCCCCTGGACGGCGGCATCGTCACAGTCGTCGAGTTTGGCGACGCCGCGGCCGCAGTAGAGCAGGCGGACGCCGCGGGCGTCGTCGACGAGCTGGAACAGGTCACGATCGCCGGAGACGACCTCGACGGGCCCGGGGCGGACGGTAGCGAGGGTGCCGAGGACGTCGTCGGCCTCGTACTCCTTCACCCCGTACGCGGCGATGCCGACGGCGGACAGGACGTCCAGGATGACGGCGATCTGGGGGATCAGGGTCGAGGGCACCTCCTCGCCGCCGTCGGGAGCGAGCCGGTGCTTCTTGTACGACGGCACCAGGGTGACCCGCCACGCCGGTCGCCAATCGGCGTCGAGCGCACAGACGACCCGGTCGGGCCGGCGGGTGCGGATCAGCGTGGCCAGCATGTCGATGAAGCCGCGAACGGCGTTGACCGGCTCCCCGGCGTCGGTCCGGGCGGCGTTCTCGGGAATGCCGTGGAAGGCCCGGAAGTACAGGCTCGGCGCGTCCACGGCGAGCAACGGTCGATCAGTCACGGCGCCCAGCCTGGCACACCCCTCCGACAGGTTCGCTCAGGCATGCCAGGTTCGCTCAGCGTGCCCGAGATCGGGTGCCCGAGAATGGGGTGTGCCCGAGATCGGGGTGCCCGAGAATGGGGTGCGGCGGGGGCGGCGCCCAAACGACCGTTAAGCTGACGGGGTGAGCGTCGAGCGCATCCTCCCCACCGACGAGGCGTACGAACTCCTCGCCCTGACCGAGGAGCTCGCCGACCGCGAGTGCGCCCCGCTGGCCGCGGACTTCGAGTCGCGCGGTGAGTTCCCCCGCGACGTGCTGCGCACCCTCGGCAGGGCCGGGCTGCTCGGCCTGCCGTACCCGGAGGACGTGGGCGGGGCGGGGCAGCCGTACGAGGTGTACGTGCAGGTCCTCGAGGTGCTCGCGAGCCGGTGGCTGGCGGTCGCCGAGGCCGTCAGCGTGCACACCCTCGCCTGCTATCCGACCGCCGCGTACGGCACCGGGCAGCAGCGCAAACTGCTGCCCGACATGCTCGGCGGGGACCTGCTGGGGGCGTACTGCCTGTCAGAGCCGCAGGGCGGTTCGGACGCGGCGGCGCTCGCCACCCGGGCCGAGAAGGTGGACTGCGACTACCGGATCACCGGCACGAAAGCCTGGATCACCCACGCCGGCAAGGCCGACTTCTACAACGTCTTCTGCCGCACGGGCGGGCCGGGGGCGGCCGGTGTGTCGTGCGTGCTGGCCGATGCGCGTACCCCCGGCATTGAACCGCAACCGCCGGAACGCCTGATGGGCCTGCGGTCCTCGGCCCCCGCGCAGGTCGTCTTCGACGGCGCGCTCGTGCCCGCGGACCGGTTGATCGGGGCGGAGGGGGAGGGCTTCGCGATCGCGATGTCCGCGCTCGACGGAGGCCGTCTCGGCATCGCGGCCTGCGCGGTGGGCCTGGCCCAGGCCGCCCTCGACTACGCCGTCGCGTACGCGAAGGGCCGGGGTCAGTTCGGCCGGCCGGTGATCGAGTTCCAGGGCCTCGGCTTCCTGCTCGCGGACATGGCCACGCAGGTCGCGGCCGCCCGGGCCCTCACCGTGGCCGCGGCCCGGCTGCGCGACGCCGGTCGCCCCTACCGCCAGGAGGCGGCCAAGGCGAAGCTCTTCGCGACGGACGTCGCGATGAAGGTCACGACCGACGCGGTCCAGGTCCTCGGCGGGTACGGCTACGTGACCGACCATCCCGTCGAGCGCTGGTTCCGCGAGGCGAAGGTGCTGCAGATCGTTGAGGGAACCAACCAGATCCAGCGTCTGGTGATCAGCCGGGGACTCGCCCGCGGCTGAGGGCTATCGTGGCGGCGTGGAAGAGATCGACCGCGCTATCGTCGCGGCCCTGACCGCCGATGGGCGGCTGTCCTACACCGACCTCGCCGAGCGCGTCGGGCTGTCCGTGTCCGCCGTACACCAGCGGGTCCGGCGGCTGGAGCAGCGCGGCGTCATCAAGGGGTACGCCGCCCGCGTCGCGTACGAGTCCCTCGGCCTGCCGATGACGGCGTTCGTGGCGATCCGGCCGTTCGACCCGTCCCAGCCGGACGACGCCCCGGACCGGCTCGCGCACCTGCCGGAGATCGACTCCTGCTACTCGGTGGCCGGTGAGGACTTCTACATGTTGCTCGTCCGCGTCGCCGGGCCGGGAGACCTGGAACGCCTGCTCCAGGAGATCCGTACGGCCGCCAACGTGACAACCCGGACGACGGTCGTGCTCTCCACCCCGTACGAGAACCGCCCGCCCGGCATGGCCACCCCCCGTCCGCTCGCTCCCTGAGGTTCCGCTCGGCTGCAGAGGCGCCTGTTTCACGATGACCACCTATGAACCGGGCGGCTACCGACCTCGGGCGATACCCCCGTACGTTCTTGACGACAGATTGGCGTCGGCTCGGCGTTCCATCGGGATCGCGTCCGAGCGGAGCGGCATGTGGCCCGGCTGGGTCTTCCCTGCCCTGAAGCGGCGCTGACGCCCCACCCAAGCCTTCGCCGGACGTGGGTGGGCAGCCTGCGCCGGCGCTGACCCCGGCGTGAACGATGTCGGGGAGTTCTGCGTCGAAGTACCGAGGGCCAACGGGAGGGAACGCCGATGAGGCTGCCGATGCGCGGATCGCAGGAGGACGCCCCGCCGTGGGGAGACGACATTGGACGAGTCCGGGCCGTGCTGAGCATGGGCGGTGTGCCGTGGCAGGACCTGGACGACGCGGTCCAGCAGGTCCGGCTGAAACTTCTGGAGCAGTCGGCGGTCGAGACGGTGAACAATCCGGCCGCCTGGACGGCCGTGGTCGCGTCGCGGGTCGCCGTCGATTGGCACCGCGGTCGGCAACGTCACGAACAGCTACGCCAGCGACTCGTGGCCCTGCGGGCTCCCGGCGTGGCGGCCGAGACGCCGCCCGACCGGGACCGCGATCTCTCCATGGTGGTGGCCGGTGAGCTCGACGAGCTTCCGCCGGAGCAGCGCCAGCTGCTGGTGCTGCGGTTCTACACCGACCTGACCGTGCCGCAGATCGCCGACGTGCTCGGTGTCGCGCAGGGAACGGTGAAGAGCCGGCTGCACGCGGCGGTCGGCCAGATGCGTACGAGGTTGAGCGCGAAAGGAGTGATGTGAGATGTCCCGCGACGATGCACTGATGTACGCCATCATCGGCGAGCAGGCGCCTGACTCGATGACGCGTACCGAAGAGGTAGCCGAGGCGGCGGCGACGGTGAACGCGCTGCGGCGCGGCCTGGCGGCGCTCGGCGCCGAACTGGTCGCGGCTACGCCCGCGCCGGCGGCGGACGCGCGCCCGGCATCGCTCTCCGCCGCCGCAGGCCGGCGGCCAACCCAGTCCCCGGCCAGGCGGACCTGGGCGCGGCCGTGGGCGCTCGCCGCCGCCGCGGCGGCGGTCGTGGGCGTCGCCGTGGCCGGCGGCTACGTGCTGAGGACATCCGACCCCGCCGACATCGAGGGCAGCCGGAGCCTACCGGGTGTAGTGGCGTGCGCCGAGACCATCGCGGTGGGGAACGTGACGTCGGTGAGCCGGCAGGGCGACCGGTACGCGGTGACACTCGACGCGGTGCGCTACATGAAGCCGAACAACGGTGCGGCGGTCCTCTCGGTTGGCGACGCACGGCTGCCCCTCGGCGGAGCGAGCACCGCGCCGGTCGAGGGTGAGCGGGCACTGGTGGTGGTTCACGACGCAGCCAAGGGCAAGGTCGATCTCTTCACCGGCGCGGACATCGACTCGGAGTGGGCCTGGATGGAGAAGGCACTGCCCGACTCGCGGTCGATCAACCCAAAGGAGTGCAAGGGCGAGTGAGCGCCGGCGGCGCGGTGTCGCGTACCGCGCCGCCGGAGCCACATCAGTCGATCTCGGCCCGCTTGTAGAGCGAGGCCGGGTTCGCGGCCTTGTCGACGTCGGACGGGAACACAGAGTCCTGTGACTTGGGCGAAGTCACGGCGCTCGTCCACTGGGCCAGCACGGTGGTCGCGGCCACGCCGGACGGAATCTCGACGGGCGTGAAGTTCGACGGCGCGACGTGCCAACCGTCCTGGCTGGACAGTCGGGTGGCGAGCAGGTAGGTCTTGCCCGGCTTCAGCGCGGTGGCACCGTCGAACACGACACGTTCCCGGCTGATCGGGTCGTCGCCGCCTTCCTGGACGACCCGGATGTCGCCGCTGACCTTGCCCTGCAGCGTCGACCTCACCGTGACCCGGAAAGGCGTGTACAGCAGGTCGTCGGAGTCGCGCTCGGCCGATTCCTGCGAAGTGACGGCGGCGATGAAAACGTCGTCGGCCCATCCCGCGGCCAATTCCGGGGTGTCGAGGCGGACTGCGTATGTGGCGTGCACGACGTTCCCCTCGTAGGGGACGGTGAACCAGGCCCCGGCGGCGACCGCAGCAGCCCCGGTGACCGACAACGCGATCGCGTACGACTTCGTCACCTTCGGCATCTGCGTCACCCCCAGATCTGGTGGTACTTGTTGATGTCCGGCGAGGCCGGCCCGGTCACGTTCCGGTTGTCGGAGCAGTGCATGAGTGCGTTGCGGTTGTCGAAATGACCGAGGCGCAACGCGTGCCCGAGCTCGTGACTGATTACGCCACGCACCTGCGGATAGGTGTAGTTGGCCAGGAAGTGGCCGTTCAGATAGATGTCGTCCTCACCGATCGACGCCTCCCAGCGACCGGACCAGGTGACCGTGCTCTTGTTGACGTCGCTGACGTGTAGGTCGTTGTAGGTGGAGGCGGTGTCCGCCGCGATGTTGATCCGCCCTAACGGGTTCCACTGATCGCGGGCTTGGAAGAACTCCCTGCTGTACCTGGTGGACTGGGTGTACCGGATCTCGCGGTCGTCGACCGATCCGCTGGTCCGTCCTTCGTTGGAGCAGCCGTCGATCGCGAAGGCCTGGGTGGCCGGGACGGCGACGCCGGCCGCCGCCAGGCCGAGGACGGCCAACGCCTGTCCCAGCCGCTTTTGGGCGCGCGGTACTGTCATTGCTGTTCTCCTCTGGTCGAGGCAGCCCGAAGGGGAATGGAATGGAGCAAGGAAAAGTGACGCGCGGGGCCGGCTTGGTGAGCCGGAGCGCACGATTGTTGCCCGCGGCGAAAGTTGTATCTTTAGGAAGCCGAGCAAGAAGGCATTAAAAATAATCCCCCTCAAATACTCATGCGGCACCTCGTAGTCGTCGACCGATCTCCCCGCAAAGTTATGCAGTGAGTTGCGTCGATACCCATCTGGATCGAAAGGTAGCACAGACGCTCATTCGGCGCAGCCCCCGTCCGACTCGCCCGCGAGGCGTGTCCATTCACTCCAATCAAGATCAAAAGTCGTCGGCCTTGGCCGCACGCCCACGCCTTCTGGGTGCCGTGGTTGCGCCGTGATCGGTTTCGCCGCGTCCCGAGGAAACCTAGCGTCCTAGGACGCCTTACGCGATGTGACCCCACCGGTTACGTAGCAGGACCGTTTTCACAGAGGAGCCCTTCGGGCACTTCCTCCCCGAAGAGCGGGAACAAGCAGTGGCCCATATCGGAGGTCGACGATGAGCTTCACCGACAAGGCCAAGAACAAGGCCGAGGAGCTGACCGGCAAGGCCAAGCAGGGGATCGGCGAGGCGACGGACAATGAGCGCCTCTACGCCGAGGGTGCCGCACAGGAGACCGCCGCGCACGCCGGGCAGGCCGGCGAGCACGTCAAGGACGCCGGCCGCGACGTACGCGACGCGCTGTCCTGATGGGCAGACGTCGAAGGGGGCCCGGGATTCCCGGGTCCCCTTCTGGTGTGTTCAGCTCTCGTCGGCCTGCTTGGCCCACCACTCCTGACCCGACAGCGGCAGGGTGTCGATCGGGTCGTAGTAGGCGTACGTGCGGGTGATCGCGTCGACGTCGCCGGCCTCGATCGAGGTGCGGTAGTTCTTCGTCCAGTACGAGATGCCACGCTCGCGGTCGTACTCGGTGACCATGTGCACCCAGCGCTTGCCGACGAACGGGACGTCGCAGACCATCCGCGGGGTGGCGTAGCCGGGCAGGTAACCCATCATGTCGTGCTGCAACTGTTGGGCGTGCCAGACGGGGACCCGCCAATGCTCGGCGTTGGGGATCATGTCGCACATGTAGAAGTAGTACGGCAGAATCCCGGCCTCGCCCTGCAGCGCGAAACACAGATCGAGCAGGTCAGGGGTGGTGGCATTGACACCCCGCATGAGTACGCCTTGGTTGCGTACGTCCCGGATGCCGGCCTCCAGCGCAGTCCGGGCCGCCTTCGCCACGAGCGGGGTGACGGACTGGGCGTGGTTGGCGTGGGTATGGATGGCGATGTTGACGCCGCGATCGTTGGCGGTCTTCGCGACCCGGGCCAGTCCGTGGACGACGTCGGGCTGCAGCCAGTGCTGCGGCAGGCCGATGAGCGCCTTGGTGGCGATCCGGATGTCGCGGACGGTGTCGATGGAGAGCAGCCCCGTGAGGTAGGCCTCCAGGTTGCGCCACGGCACGTTGGCGACGTCGCCGCCGGAGACCACGACGTCGCGTACGCCGGGGTGGCTGCGCAGGTAGCCGAGGTGGGCGGTGAACCGGTCGACGGGCTTGAGGGAGAGTTTCAGCTTCTCCACGGTGGGGGTGCTGTTGCCGACCAGGTCCATCCGGGTGCAGTGCCCGCAGTACTGGGGGCAGGTGGGGACGAGTTCGGCAAGGACCTTGGTGGGGTAGCGGTGGGTGAGGCCTTCGGTGACCCACATGTCGTGCTCGTGCAGGCTGTCGCGGGTGGCGTTGGGGTGCGACGGCCAGTCGAGGTTGCGGTCGGTGGCGACGGGGATCATGTAGCGGCGGATCGGGTCGGCGTACCAGGAGGCGGTGTCCGGGGTCCGGTCCGGGACCATCGTGTTGAGCATCTGCGGCGGCACCAGCATGGACATGGTGGCGAGGCGCTGCTGGTCGGTCTTGAGGTCGGTGTAGAAGGTGTCGTCGACGAGGTCGCCGAGGAGCGTTTTGAGCTGCGCGATGTTCTTGACGCAGTGGCTGCGCTGCCATTGGGCGGATTGCCACTGGTCGGCGGTGACGTCGTGCCAGCCCGGGAGTCGGGTCCAGTCGGGTTCGGTCAGCTCGGTGCGCCGGTACGAGTAGGGCTGACCGGTGGCGTTGCCGGCGGTTGGCTGCGTCACGGTGCCTCCTTCGTCGCTCACCCCGGGAACGCTACCGTAAGTCCTTCGGCCGTAGAACTGTACTGCCGGAGGATTTACGGTCTTGGGTCGGATCGACGAATGTTTCCGCTGTGCCGCTTGTTTACGTGAGGATAAAGTCATGACGTCGCCGGTAGGTCTGCATCGTGTGGTGAAACCGGTGGGGGTGCTACCGCAGGCGGCGGCCCGGCTGGATCCGAGCCCGCAGATCGGCGCGGACGAGGTCCGGATCAGGGTGGAGCGGCTGAACCTGGATGCGGCGAGCTTCCGGCAGCTGTCCGAGAAGCACGGCGGTGACGGTGCGGCGATCCGGGCGGAGGTCCTGGGGATCGTCGCCGAGCGGGGCAAGATGCACAATCCGGTCACCGGCTCGGGCGGCATGCTGATCGGTGTGGTGGACGCGGTGGGCCCGGACTCGCCGCTTTCGGTGAAGGTGGGGGACCGGGTCGCGACGCTGGTGTCGCTGACGCTGACGCCGTTGCTGATCACTGACGGCCTGGCCCGGTGGGACGGGCGCGGCGAGCAGGTGCCGGCCGACGGGACGGCGATCCTGTTCGCGCGGTCCGCCGTGGCGGTGCTGCCGGACGACCTGGATCCGCAGCTGGCGTTGGCGGTGCTCGACGTGTGCGGTGCGCCGGCCCTGGTGGACCGGGTGGTGCGGCGCTATGTGCGCGATGCCCGGCAGGACGTCACCCGAGGCGCGAGCAGTGCGGGGGCGCGGCGACCGGACCCGGCAGTCTCGAGCGAGATCACAGTGGCGGTGCTGGGTGGCGCCGGCAAGAGCGGTTCACTGGCGCTCGCGGCGGCGCGGCGGGCGGGTGCCCGTACGGTCGGGGTGGTGCCGAACGCCGCGGAGCGGGACCGGCTGGTGGAGGTGGGCCTGGCCGACGAGGTGGCGTTGGCGGACGCGCGGGATCCGGTGGCGTCGGCGGCGGCGGTGGCGGGGGCGCTGGGTGGTCCGGCGACGGTGACCGTGGTGTGTGTGGACGTGCCCGGGTGTGAGCACGGGGCGGTGCTGGCGACGGCGGACGGCGGCACGGTGGTGTTCTTTTCGATGGCGACGAGTTTCGCGGCGGCGGCGTTGGGCGCGGAGGGTCTGGCGGCGGACGTGACGATGCTGGTGGGCAACGGGTACGTGCCGGGGCATGCGGAGTGCGCTCTGGATCTGCTGCGGGGGGTGCCCGCGGTGCGGCGCCTGTTCGAGGCGCGGGTGGCGGGACACTGATCGTCATGACGGTGTTGTGGCGTGGTGGTGTGGTGTTCTCCCCGGCGGATCCGCGGGCGACGGCGCTGGTGACGGACGGGGACCGGATCGTGTGGGTGGGTCCGGACGCCGGGGCGCCGTCGGCGGAGCGGGTGGTGGATCTGGACGGTGCGCTGGTGGCGCCGGCGTTTGTGGACGCGCATGTGCATGCGACGGACACGGGCCTGGCGATGGGTGGGTTGGACCTGTCGCGGACCCGGTCGCCGGGGGAGTTGCTCGACGCCGTGGCGGCGTTCGCGGCGGTGCGGCCGCCGGATGCGGTGGTGCACGGGCACGGCTGGGACGAGTCGACGTGGCCGGATCAGCGGCCGCCGTCGGCGGATGAGTTGGATCGGGCGGCGCGGGGCCGGCGGGTGTATCTGTCGCAGGCGTCGGCGCATTCGGCGTTGTGTTCGCGGGCGTTGCTGGCGGCGGTGCCGCAGGTGGTGTCGGTGGACGGCTGGGTGCGGGAGCACGACCATCACGCGGTGCGGGCGGTGGCGTTGGGTTCGTTGTCGGCGGTGCAGCGTACGGCGGTGCAGCGGGTGGCGCTGGCTGCGGCTGCGGCGGCGGGGATCGCGGCGGTGCACGAGTGCGGTGGCCCGGGTACGTCGAGCGAGGCGGATTTCGTGGGTCTGTTGGCGCTGTCGGGGGCGGGGGTGCCGCGGCCGGAGTCGGGGCTGTCGCAGGCTGGGTCGGGGCTGCCGGAGGTGTACGGGTACTGGGGTGAGCTGGGCGGGGCGGCGAAGGCGCGAGGGCTGGGTGCGGTGGGGGCGGCCGGTGACCTGTACGCGGACGGGGCGCTGGGGTCGCGTACGGCGCATCTGCGCAGTTCGTATGTGGACGGTGACACGTGTGGTGAGGGGTTCCTGTCGGCGGAGCAGGTGGCGGCGCACCTGGTGGACTGCGTGTCGGTGGGGGTCCAGGGCGGGTTCCACGCGATCGGGGACGCGGCGCTCGCCGCGGGTCTGGATGGCTTCGCGCGGGCCGCGCCCGGGGTGGGGGGGGCTCGGGGGCGGGCGGGCCGGCCCCGGGTGGAGCATCTGGAGCTGGCGGACCGGGCGATGATCGCCCGGCTGGTGGAGTTCGGGGTGGTGGCGAGTGTGCAGCCGGCGTTCGACCGGTTGTGGGGTGGCGCGGGCCGCATGTATGCGCAGCGGCTGGGTCTTGCGCGGTCCCTGGCGTCGAATCCGTTCGGGTCGATGCATGCGGTGGGGGTGACGTTGGCGTTCGGGTCGGATTCGCCGGTGACGCCGCTGGATCCGTGGGGGTCGGTGGCGGCGGCGGTGGCGCACCGGCATCGGGGGTCGCGGTTGAGTGTGCGGGCGGCGTTCGCGGCGCACACCCGGGGTGGGTGGCGGGCGTTGTCGCCGTCGGTGACGGATCCGGGCGGGATGGACGGGATGCTGATGCCGGGCGCGCCGGCGACCTTCGCGGTGTGGGAGACGCCGGGGGGTGTGATGAACGGTCTGCCGGCGTTGCCGGCGGAGCCGGATGAGGAGTTCGCGGTGCCGGTGTGCCGGGCGACGGTGCTGCGCGGGTCACCGATCTTCGGGGAGGTCTGATCGTGGGCAAGTTGGCGTTGGACCCGGCCGTGGTGGCGCGGGCGCGGGTGCTGGCGGCGCGGGCGGGGCAGCCGGTGGTGGATGTGGCCCGGTCGCACACGACGGTGTCGGTGGAGCGGGCGGTGCTGCGGTTCGCCGGGGTGACGGGTGCGGATCCGGACGGCATTCCGTGGGTGAACCGGCTGGTCGATGCGGTAGCCGCGGAGGTGGGGCTGGGGCACGGGGTGGCGGTGCCGGTGTTCGACGCGATGCTGCGTGAGGGCCTGCCGGAGGTGACGGCCCTCGCCCAGAAGGCGGCGGCGGGGTCGGTGCGGTTCCGCGTACTCCCGCCGGGGCGTGAACGGACCGCGGCGCGCAGGGCGGCGCGCAGGGCGGCCGGTGCGGGCGTGAAGGTGCTGGACCGGCGGCGGGCGGAACGGAACAGGCTGATCAGGAGGTTCGGCGACCCGCGGCAGCGGCCGTGGATCTACCTGATCGTGGCGACCGGCGACATCATGGAGGACATCCCGCAGGCGCAGGCGGCGGCGCGGGCGGGCGCCGATGTGATCGCGGTGATCCGCTCCACGGGTCAGTCGTTGCTGGATTATGTGCCGGAGGGCGCGACCCGGGAGGGTTTCGCGGGCACGTACGCGACGCAGGAGAACTTCCGGTTGATGCGGGCGGCGCTGGATGAGACATCGAGGGAGGTGGGCCGCTACGTCCGGTTGACGAATTACGCGTCGGGTCTGTGCATGCCGGAGATCGCGACGTTGGCGGGTCTGGAACGCCTGGACATGATGTTGAACGATTCGATGTACGGGATTTTGTTTCGTGACATCAACCCGATCCGCACGTTCGTGGATCAGCGGTTCTCCCGGCAGGTGCATGCCCGGGCGGGGATCGTCATCAACACTGGTGAGGACAACTACCTGACCACGGCGGACGCGGTGGAGGCGGCGCACACGGTGACGGTGTCGCAGCTGCTGAACGAGTTCTTCGCGCACGAGGCGGGGCTGGCGGACTGGCAGCTGGGGTTGGGGCACGCGTTCGAGATCAACCCGGATCTTCCGGATTCGTTGCGCCTGGAGTTGGCGCATGCGCTGTTGGCGCGGGAGTTGTTTCCGGACGCGCCGCTGAAGTGGATGCCGCCGACGAAGCACATGACCGGCGACGTGTTCCGCGGCAACCTGCTCGACGGGTTCTTCAACCTGGTGGGGGCGCTGACCGGGCAGGGGATCCTGCTGGTCGGGATGATGACGGAGGCGGTGGTGACGCCGTGGCTGTCCGACCGCGACATCGCCCTGCAGAACGTGCGGTATGTGCTGAACGGGGCCGGGAATCTGCACGAGGATTTCGTGCCGGCGCCGGGTGGTTTCATCCAGTCCCGCGCCCACCATGTCCTCGGCGCGGCCGTTGATCTTCTTGAGCGGATCGTGGACGACACGTTGCTCACCGCCATCGCGACCGGAACGTTCGGGATCACGAAACGGCCCGCGGATCGCGGCAGGGGCCTGGCCGGTGTGGCGGCGCACGCTGACGACTACTTCAACCCGGTGACGGAGGCGCTGTCGTGACCGTGATCAGGCCGTACGGCGACACCACCGGCGACGGGATGGTGCAGCTGTCGTTCACCCTGCCGGTTGCGCACGACAAGCGGGCCGAAGGCGCGGCGGTGCAGCTGGCCGGGAAGATGGGTATGGATCCGGCGATGCTGGTGCACGCGAAGCAGATGGGTGACGGTTTCACGTTCTTCGTCGTGTACGGGCGGGTGAACCACCTGGTCGATACCGCGCAGGTGCGGGTGGCGGAGCGGGACTTCCCGCTGCTGTCGGCGAAGGAGGTGAACGCGGCGGTGAGGCGGGGCCTGCGGCGGCGTCTCACCGTGGTGGGGGCGTGCATCGGCACGGACGCGCATACGGTCGGCATCGACGCGATCCTCAACGTGAAGGGCATCGCGGGGGAGAAGGGCCTGGAGTCCTACGGGGAGTTGCAGGTGACGAACCTGGGTGCGCAGGTGTCCGTCCCGGACCTGGTGGAGGCGGCCCGGGCGGTGAAGGCCGACGCGGTCCTGGTGTCGCAGGTGGTGACGCAGCGCGACGCGCACCTGAGGAACACCCGGGAGATGGCGGCGGCGTTCCGGGAGGCCATGCCGAGGGCGAAGCGGCCGCTGCTGATTGTGGGGGGTCCCCGGTTCGACGAGTTGATGGCGGACGACCTGGGCGTGGACCGGATCTTCGGCCGCGGCACGACCCCGGGTGAGGTGGCGTCGTACCTGGTGCATGCGCTGGTGGGGGGTCATCGATGAGTGTCGGGTTGACGGTGACGCACCGGCGGTATGTGCCGTACGCGCATGCGCACTATGCGGGGGACCTGGTGGACGGGGCGTACTCGCTGGGGTTGTTCGGGGATGTGGCGACGGAGGTGTGTATCCGGTTGGACGGTGACGAGGGCCTGTTCGCGTCGTACGCGGACGTCCAGTTCCGCTCGCCGGTGCGGGCCGGGGATGTTCTGGAGGTGACGGCGACGGTGACGCGGATGGGTACGCGGTCCCGGACGATCGCCTTCGCGGCGACGGTGGTGTGCCGGGGCACCGGCGGTTCGGCCGCGCAGGTTCTGGTGGAGCCGATCGTGGCGGTCACGGCGACCGGCACCGTGGTCGTACCGGTGCGACGTGAAGGTGAAGGCGACGTGAAGGTGAAGGCGACGTGAACGTGGCGGTTTGCGCGGACGTCGGGTCGACGTACACGAAGGTTTGTGTCGTGGATCTGGACCGGGGGTCGCTGGTCGCGCGGGCGGAGCACCCCACGACCGCCGGGACGGATGTGCTGCGGGGTCTGGACGCCGCGGTCGCCGCGTGCGGTCCGCCGCCGGGCGCGCCGTGGTACGTCTGCTCGTCGGCCGGTGGTGGGTTGCGCCTGGCCGTGGTCGGCCACCAGCAGTTGATCACGGTGGAGGCCGGGCGGCGGGTCGGCCTGTCGGCCGGTGCCCGGGTGGTGCACGTCGCGGCGGGCCGGCTCACCGGGGCGGCGGTCTCGGCGCTGCGGGCCGCGAAGCCGGACGTGGTGCTGCTGGTCGGCGGTACCGACGGCGGCGACGGCGACGTGCTGCTGCACAACGCGACCCGGCTGGCGCGGGCCCGTGTCCGGCTGCCCGTGGTGGTGGCGGGCAACGCCGATGTCCGAGACGACGCTGTCGCGGCCCTGGCGGCGTGGGGCGTGCCTGTCACCTCCGCCGGGAACGTGCTGCCGCGGATCGGGGTCCTCGACCCGGGGCCGGCGCGGGCCGCGATCCGGCGGGTGTTCCTGCGGCACGTCATCGGCGGCAAACGGCTGTCGAAGGGTCCCCGGTTCGCGTCGCTGGTGCGGGCCGCCACTCCCGACGCGGTCCTGGCGGGGGTGGAGCTGCTCGCCGACGTCACCGGCGCGGGCCTGCTCGTCGTGGACGTGGGTGGCGCCACGACCGACGTGTATTCGGCGCTGGTGCCCGATCCGGAGCTGGAGACCGGGCCGCGGCGGGAGGGCGCGGGCACGCTATGGCGGTCCCGGACCGTCGAGGGTGACCTGGGTGTGGGCGTCGGCGCGCCCGGCGTCGTCGCGGCCGCGCTCGCCGAACACGTGATCAGCGACGCCGACGTCCTGGCCGGGCCGGGCGCGCTGGCTGCCGGGCCGCCGTTTCGGGCCGCCCTCGACCGGCGCCTCGCTGCGCTCGCCGCGACGGTCGCGGTCCGCCGGCACGCCCGCGATCCGCGCCGTGACCTGCGCACCGTCGCCCTGGTCGTCGGTTCCGGTGGGGTTCTGCGGTACGGCGGCGGCGCCGACGTCCTCGCCGCGGTCCTCGGCGACACCGGCGGCGGCTGGCCCGTTCCCACCGCCGCGGCCACGGTCACCGACACGTCGTGTGTGCTGGCCGCCGCCGGCCTGCTCGCTACCGACCGGCCGGACGCCGCGACGTTGCTGCTGCGCCAGCACGTGTCACCGTCCGCACCCGTCCGGTAGCCCGAACGGGTGTCGCCGGGACACGCCGGGTGCGACACGCGGGAAACCGGCCCGCGACGGTTGACAGGCGTGCGGGGGGCGGCCGTACCGTCGGATGGTCCAACCACCGGAAGTGGCCCATGACCGCTTCGTCCTCGACCCGCTGGCCGTGCGCCGGTCACCTGACCGGATGCCCGCGGATCGTCTCCTTTGCCGAGGAGACGGCCCGTGTTCTCCAGGTCCAGCGTGGTGGGCGCCGGCGGGACGGACAGGGTCAGGATGCGACGGTCGAGGGACGGGACGGGAAACCGTGGCCAGTAGACAACGGCACGGCGAGGGCAGCCAGCCCCCGGCGGGTCGGTCCGAAGGTCGACGGGGCGCCGCCACGCGTACCGGCCGGTCAGGCCTGGAAACATCGGGGTGTGGTCGTCCGCGGCCGCACCCCGATCCCGGTGCCGGACACGCCTTCCGGCCCGGTGTTGCGGCACCGTGACAGGGGCCGGGTAGCGTTCCGTCGGTGGAGATCGGTGTGCCTGCGGCGCAACCCCGGATGACCGGCCTGCCGTTGCCGTACGCGGTCGCGGCAGCTGCTTCGTCCGGCGCGGCGATGATGTTCGCGTTTCCGCCGTACGGCCTGTGGTGGCTCGCCCCCGCCGGGGTGGCGCTGCTCGCGGTGGCCGTGCACCGGCGGAGGCTGCGGTCCGGGTTCGGCCTCGGCGTGCTCGCCGGCGCCACCCTGTTCGTTCCGCTGCTGGCGTGGACGAACCTGCACACCGGGAAGCTGCCGTGGTTGCTGCTGTCGATGGCCGAGGCGGTGGTGATCGGGCTGCTCGGTGCCGCGTCCGCCTGGGTGTCCCCGCTGATCGACCGGCGGCGCGCGTTGTGGCCGCTGCTCGCCGGGGTGCTGTGGGTGGCGCAGGAGGCGCTGCGGGACCGGGCCCCGTTCGGCGGGTTTCCGTGGGGGCGGCTCGCGTTCAGCCAGGGCGACGCTCCGGCGCTGCGCCTGGCCGCGTACGGCGGAGCGCCCCTGGTCACGTTCGCCGTGGCCGCCGCCGGTGGCGCTTTCGCCGCCGTGGCGTGGCCGTATCTGCGGCGGGAGGCGCGGCCCGCGCCCGTCGGGCTGCTCGGGTTCACGGCCGCCGCGGCGGCCGTTGTCGCCGGGCCCGCGCTGCTGCCCGTCGGCACCCTCACCGGCCCGCCGGTCACCGTGGCCGTCGTGCAGGGCAACGTGCCCCGCCTCGGCCTGGACTTCAACGAGCAGCGCCGCCGCGTCCTCGACAACCACGCCACCGCCACCGAGCAGCTCGCCCAGCGGGTCGCGGCCGGGCTGGAGCAGCAGCCCGACCTGGTGGTGTGGCCGGAGAACTCCAGCGACATCGATCCGCTGCTCAACGCCGACGCGGCGGCCCGGATCCAGTCCGCGGCCGACGACGTCGAAGCGCCGATCCTCGTCGGGGCGGTGCTGCGCGGGCCGGGGCCGGGGCAGGTCCGCAACGCGGGGCTGCTGTGGCTGCCCGGCACCGGCCCGGACCTGCCGCAGCTGTACATCAAACGGCACCCCGTCCCGTTCGCCGAGTACGTGCCGCTGCGTGACATCGCCCGCATGGTGACCACGGAGGTCGACCGGGTCACCTCCGACTTCGTCGCGGGCACCACCGCGGGCGTCGTCCGGGCCGGGCCGGTGGTTTTCGGTGACGTCATCTGTTTCGAGGTCGCGTACGACGACATCGTCCGTGACACGGTGACCGGCGGGGCGCAGATCATCGCCGTGCAGACGAACAACGCCACGTTCGACCCGGCCGAGGCGAACCAGCAGCTCGCCATGGTCCGGCTGCGGGCCGTGGAACACGGCCGGGCGGCGCTGATGGCGTCCACCGTCGGGGTGTCCGCCCTGGTGGACCCGGACGGGACGGTCCGTTCGAGGACGGAGTTCAACACCCCTGCCGTGATCGTCGGACAGATGGCCGTCGATGGGCGACGGACCCTCGCCACCCGGGCCGGTATGTGGCCCGAGCTGGCTCTGACCGTGGTGGCCCTCGCCGGCCTGGCGTGGGCTGCGTTGCGGCGCCGCGACGACCGGCGCGGGGCCCGCCCGGCGCCCACCGAACCGGTCCCGGACCCCGAACCGGACCCCGAACCGGCCGCCGAACCGGCCTAGCGGCGGCCCTGGAGGCCTCCCCTCTCACAGGATGGGCACAGGCGACGTGCAGAGACGCCCGGGCCGGGCCGTGTCATGCTGGAGTCATGGCCCGCCGAGCCCTGCCCCTGCTGCCCGTGGCGGTTCTGTTGACCGCCGTCGCCGAGATCGCCGCGTTCGTCGCCGTGTCGCACTGGATCGGCGCCGGCTGGGCGCTGCTCGGGGGGATCGCGCTCAGCATCGCCGGGATGAGCCTGCTGCGCCGCGAAGGCCTGAAGGCATGGCGCCGGTTCCAGGACGCCGCCGGCCAGGGCGAACCACCCGGCCCGCGGGTCAGTGACGGCCTCGTCGGTCTGCTGGGTGCGCTGCTGCTCGCCGTCCCCGGCTTCGTCACCGCCGTCGTCGGGGTGCTGCTGATGCTGCCGCCGCTGCGCGGCCTCGCCCGGCGCAAGGTCCAGTCTCTGGCCGAGGGGCGGATGACCGCTGCCGCCGCCGGTGACCTGTTCGGCCCCCGTAAGGTCCGCGTTCGCCGCGGCGAGCCGCTGCCGGACCCGGCGCCGCGGTCATCCCCGATCGTGCCGGGCCAGGCCATCGAGGGTGAGATCGTCGACGTTCGCTGAGACGCATCCGGCCGAGTACCCCCGGCCGAGTACCCATCCGACGACAAGCGCCGCCACCGATGATCGGTGGCGGCCCGTGTCGCATCGGTGGGTCAGCGACCCCGGCGGGTGCGGACCTCCTGCAGCCGCTCGGCCAGGATGTCCTCCAGCTCCGAGATCGACCGCCGCTCCAGCAGCATGTCCCAGTGCGTACGCGGCGGCTTGGCCTTCTTCTGCTCCGGCTCGCTGCCGTCGACGAGCCGCGCGACGCTGCCGTCGAACTTGCACTCCCACGTCGTCGGCACCTCCGCGTCGACGGCGAACGGCACCTCGAACTGGTGACCCTTCGCGCAGAGGTACTCGCGGGTCTGCCGGGGCGCAAGCTCCGTGTTGCGGTCAGACTCGTAGCTGACGGCACCCAGTCGGCTGCCGCGCAGCATGCGCTCGCCCATGATCGGCTTTCCCCTCGGTCGTGATGCACTCAACGGTGTAACGACGGGGGCCGTCTCGGTGATTCCCGCCGTGTTCCCATCGTGTTATCGCACGAGCGTAGCTGGCCGACGGAACCGGCGACCGCCACGCCGCAGCCCATGATCCTATTCCGCGGGTTTCTCCGCCTCCGCCGCGGGTGCGCTCAGCCGGTCCGGCCGTCGTCCGGTCCGTGCCGAACGACGCCGGGCAGAGCATTTCACGGCGTCACGAGCCGGGGGCGGCGGCCACGGTCTGCGCCGGAACCGCCGTGGAGTCGCCGTGTACCGCCGCGCGGGCGGCACCCAGGTTCGCCAGGGCGGTGGCGAGGTCGCTGACCTGCGCCGACAGCTGCGCCACCCGGGTCGCTGCGGACTCGGCGTCCGCGCGGGCGTCGGCGAGGCGCGACTGCGCGGCGGCCGCGCGCCGCTCGGCGTCCTCGGCCGTACGGCGGGCCGCGGACACCTCGTCCGTGAACTCCTGCGAGCGGCGTTGCAGGGTGGCGCGTACTCCATCGAGGTCTGCCTGAAGGCGAACCGCGTCGGCGCGGGCCTGCTGCGCCTGGGCGGACGCCGCGCGGGCCTCGTCGCGGGCGGCCGCTGCCTGGCCGCGGAACTGCTCGGCCTGGCGCAGCGTCTCGGCGGCGGAGCGGGTCGCGCGGTCGGCGTCGGCGCGGGCCGTGTCCCGGTCCGCCTCCGCCTCGGCGAGCGCGCGTTGCACCTGCTGCTGGTCGCGGCGCAGCGCGGTCAGTTCGGCGCGGGCGGTGTCGCGGTCCTGTTCGGCCTGCACCCGCAGCGCCTGCGCGGCGCTGGCGGCGCGGTGGGCGTCGGCGCGCTGCCGGTCGGCGTTCTCGCGGGCCCGGTGGGCGTCGGCCGCGGCGTTCTCTGCTGCTGCGGCGCGGGCCTGGGCCTGGGCTGCCGCGGTCTGCGCCTCGGCCGTCTCCGCTGCGGCCTGTTCGGCGCGGCGGGTCGCGTCGGCGGCCGCGGCGTGCGCGGCGTCGGCGTCGCGGCGGGCCTCGTCGCGTTCGGTATGGGCGGCGGCGACCTGGTGCGCGGTTTCCGCCCGGACCTCCGCGACCTGCCGTTCCACCCCGGCCGGTGACATCTGTCCGTGCAGGGACTCGGTCAGCGTCTCGACCATCTGGTCGAGTTTGTCGACGACCTCCCAGGTGCGGGCGACCTGCCCGGCGAGGCCGGGCGCGGCGCGGTGCCGCATCCGCACGTTGCGGGAGGCGCGCTGGCAGGCGCCGTCGTTGTCGCGGCAGTACCGGAACGGCCGGCCCGCGGCGGCGCGCTGCGCCACCGGCCGCCCGCAGTGGGCGCACGGTCTCGTCTCGACGGCCTCGTCAGTGCTGGTCTCTTCCATCGCGCGCCGATTTTAGCCCGCCCGCCACCGGAACCGGTGCGGCGCGCGGACCTACCAGTGGGCGGGGTGCCGGACCGTCGGCGGCAGGGTGGTCGTGTGGTCGCCGCGGGCCGCGTCGAGCTGCGCCTGAACCAGGAAGACCGCGCCGGTCAGGTCCGCCCCGCGCAGGTCCGCGCCGCGCAGATCACAGCCGGTCAGGTCCGTGCCGCGCAGGTCCGCGCCCCGCAGATCGGCGCCGACGAGCAGCGCGCCGCGCAGGTTCGCGCCGCGCAGGTCGGCACCGCGCAGCGCCGCGCCGATCAGGTCCGCGCCGCGCCGCTGCAGATGGTTGGGCGGTCGACCCGGCCGGGCCGCGGCCCGGGTCAGTTCGCCGGCGCGCTGCAGCAGCGGATTGACCCGCTGCCGGTGCGCGGCCACGTCCACAGCCGTCAGTTCGTCGGCGGGCAGCGCCGCCAACCGGCGGGTCGCGTCCGCGGCGGCACGCAACTCGCCGTGCACCGGGCGCGCCGCGGGCAGGGTCAGCGCCTCCGTCACGTAGTAGAGGAGTTCATGCAGGTCCCGCACCACCGGGAAGACAGCGCCCATCCACCGTCTCGTCTGCGGGTCGGTGCGCCAGTCCCGACCTGAGAACGTCACCTGGGACACATGCTGACCTGCGCCGAAACAGTCGTATGCGGTGCAGCCGCCGAACCCGTGCGGCCGCAGGCGGGTGTGGATGCCGCACCGGTGGTCGTCGCCCAGGTTCGGGCAGGGTGTCCCGGCGGGTTTGTCGATCGCGAAGTCGGCGGACGCGGCGAACGTGGGGATCACGCAGCACAGGCCGAAACAGCGCGCGCAGTCCGCGTGCAGCTGGGCGAGGTCCGTGGACACGACCGGCCTTCCATGGTGGGTACGGCGCCAGCCTACCCGCCCGCACCAGGCGGATCGGGGTCCAGATAGGCCTGGTGCCCAGCCCGGCGTACGTTTCACGCCCGCACCGTCGCCGCAGGCGCCGATCACGGCTGGGTCGCCGGTGATCGCCCAGCGGAGCGGGCAGGCGTCGGGCACGACCCGGATCCGGGCGCGTCGTACCTGGTCACGGTGCGCATTAGGGGGTCCGCCAACGTTCCTCCAGTGTGGACGTTCCATGTCCAAAAAGGTCGGTAGAACCGTTGCGCGCCGCCGCCGGCACTGGCAAGCTACGCGGTGTCGTACTCGGTGCCGCTGACCGTACGGTGAGCCGTGACGGGCATCGCGTTCAGGTACGGACGTCGGATTCGGCGGAGCCTCGCGGCCTCCGTGACCGTCTGGGGAGGCTGCCGGTGGCGACCGCTGGGTCCAAGTCGCCGGCCCCTGCCGCAGGCGTCCACGGTTCAGGCCGGTGCCGGCCCGGCGATCCATTCGGCACGGAACCGTCCATGACCGTCATTTGATCTATGTCTCACTGGCAGTACGACAGTCGCCCGTGCCGCGACGGCGTCGTATCGTTACCCGCCAGCCCTTCGTGATCGCCTCGCCGTCCCTACCGCCGGGGCGCACCCCTTACGTCCAACGGAGGACCCCATGCCGCGTTCGGTCGCTGTCACGGCGCACGCGAGGAGTGCTCGATGACCGTGCAGGCCGCCCTCGACCGTAAAACCATGAACGGCTGGGGCATGTGGACGTTCGGCTCCGCCGCGTCCGCCCCGATGGTCGTGTTGGCCGGCGGTCTCGTCGCCACGTACGCCGCCACCGGCGTCGTCGGCGTACCCCTGGCGTTCCTGTTGATCGGCTGCGTCGTCGCCCTGCTGTCCGTCGGCTATCTCGCGATGGCCCGCCGGGTCCCGCACGCCGCCGTGCACTACGCCATCCTCGGCCGCGGCCTGGGCCGCGACGCCGGCGTCGTGGGCGGCATGGTCGCCCTGCTCGCCTACAACGCCATCCAGATCTCCCTGTACGGCCTGCTCGGCGCGACCATGGTCGGGACCGTCGGCGGTAGCTGGTGGGTGTGGGCGTACATCGGGGTCGCACTGGTCGGCGCCCTCGGCGTCCGCGCCGTCACGCTGTCCACCCGGCTGCTCGGCACCATCCTCGTCCTGTCGCTGCTGGTGGTGGCCCTGTTCGACCTGGCCGCCATCGGCCACCCGGCCGACGGCTTCGTCACGTTCGACGGCTTCGCCCCGGCCAACCTGTTCGTCACCGGCGTCGGCGGCACGCTCGCCCTGTGCCTCGCCGCGTTCGTCGGCTTCGAGGCGCCCGCCTCGTTCTCCGAGGAGGCCCGCAGCAGCGCCCTGGTGACCCGTGCCGTCTTCGCCGCCGCCGGCTTCCTCGGCGCCCTGTACGCCGTCACGGCGTGGGCGATGGGCATAGCGGTCGGGCCGCAGGAGGTCGCCGACGTGGCCCGCGACCCCGAGGCCGGCCTGCCGTTCTCCGTCCTGGAAACCCAGTACGGCGCACTGATGGCCTCCCTGTCGCAGGCGATCCTCTGCGCCGCGATCGTCACGTCGCTGCTGGCGTTCCACTCCGTCGCCGCCCGGTACGGCTTCGCGATGGCCCGCGAGGGTGTCCTGCCCGCCGGGCTGGCCACCACTGGCCGCGGCAAGCGCACCGGCGCGCCGGTGGGCGGGTCGCTGCTGCAGAGCGTCATCGCCGCCGCCGTGGTCACCGGGTTCGCCCTCGCCGGCACCGACCCGGTTCTGACCCTGTTCACCTGGCTTTCCACCCTGGGCGCGCTCGGCCTGCTCGCGCTCCTGATCATGGCGTCGCTGACCGCGGTGGTGTACCTGGGCCGCAACCGGGAGGACCGCGACGGCGCCTGGACCCGGGTGATCGGCCCCGTCCTCGGCATCGTGTTGGGCGCAGCCGTCCTGATCGCGATGCTGGTCAACGTGAGCTCGCTGCTCAGTGCCGGGCCGGATTCGCCGCTGCCGTTCGTCATCCCCGGTTTCGTCGCCGTGGTCGCCGTCGCCGGTCTCGTCTGGGCTCGGTTCCTGCGCCGCAGCCGCCCCGACGTGTACGCCGGCATCAGCCGCGGCCGGCCCCGGGCGCACGAGGTCCCGGACCGCCAACTCGACGACATCGACGTATGAGAGGACGTGCTGAGATGACGTACCCCTCCGCCCGTTCCGCCCCCACGCCCGGCCGGCACCACGCCGACGGCAGCCGGCCGACCGCCCCGGTGTCCGGCGGAACCCCCGTGCCGCCGCAGCGGGAACCGGTCCAGGACTCCTGGCCCCCGCACCAGCCGGAGCCGTCGTCACCGGGGGCGCCCCAGCAGAACGGCGGCTGGCTGTCCGAGCCGCGGCGTCCCGCGGGCCACGCGAGCGCCGGGTACGACACGGCCGAGCAGCACCCGTACCAGCAGCCGCCGCCCGGCTGGCACCAGTTGGAACCGTCCCGGCAGCAGCACCAGCACCCGCAGGCGAACCCCTGCCAGACTGACCCGCGCCGGGCGGAGGTGCCGCGGCAGCAGCCCGCGGAGCAGGCCTGGCAGCCGCCGCCCGCCCGGCAGCAGGCCGCGCCGTCGCCGTACGCGGCGCCGGTCGAGCGGGACGAGGGCGCCGTCACCTGGGCGGAGCTGCGTAACCAGGTCGTCGACCGGCTGCGCCGGATGAACGGCTTCCACTGCGTCGCCGCGTTCGACCGGATGCGCGGCACCGACGCCCTGGCCCCGCACGGCATCGCCGTGTTCTACGCCGAACGGACCACCGGCGGCATCCACCGGGTCAGTCTGCGCACCGCAACCCGGCTGTTCCTCGCCGGCGCGGATGCCGCGGACCTTCCGGCGCTGCTGCACGACTTGACCGTCGCCGCCACGGTGAAGATCGAGAAAGCCCGGGCCAACAACCTGCAATGGGACCCGCGGGACCGCAACGTCGGCATGGTGAACCGCAGCGAGGAGATGGGCCCGGACGCCGGCTACATCGGGCTGGGCATCTCCACGCTCGACATGCCCGACATGACGTGGGCGGAGGCGGCGCCCGCCGCGTTGACCGGGCTCGACCTGCCCGGACGCGGCCTCGCCCTGCTCAGCGACGGCACCACCATGCTGGTCGAGCGGCGCCCGCACCGAGCGTTCTCCGAGCACGGCATCTGGTCCAGCCACTCCCTCGACGTACGGCCGGGGCAGTCGACGCGGCTCTGGAACCGGGCGACGAACCTGGTCGAGAACTCCGACGCGCCGACCCGGCACGTGTGGCACCGGCTGCACGAGCTGCACCAGGTGCTCCTGACCACCCGCAGAGCGGGCCGGGCTTCGTGACTGCCGTACCGCTCAGCCCGGCCGCCGGTGTCGAGCTCGACACCGCGGCCAACCTGGACAACCCCGCCCTCGACGTGACCGGGGTGCTGGAGGCGCTGATGCGGGGAGTGCGCACCGACCGGGCCACCAACATCGGCTTTCCCGGCGCGACCGACCTGGACTACGCCGAGGTCGCGCCGTTCTTCGGGCAGCTGTGGAACAACGTGGGGGACCCGTGGACCGACCCGGGCGGCGCCGCGCACACCAAGCCGATCGAACGGGCCGTACTCAGCTGGTTCGGGGCCCTGCTCGGGCTGCCCGCCGACGAACGCTGGGGGTACGTGACGACCGGTGGCACCGAAGGCAACCTCGCCGCCCTGCACGCCGCGCGCAACCGGTTCCCGCAGGCCATCGCCTACTACTCGCAGGACGCGCACTATTCCATCCCGAAGTTGCTCGACATCCTCGGCGTCCCGTCCGTCGCGATCCGCACCAGCGAGCGCGGCGAGATGGACTACGACAGCCTGCACGAGTTCGTCGCGCCGAACCGGCACCGTCCCGCGATCGTCGTCGCCACCGTCGGCACCACCATGACGGAGGCCGTCGACGACCTGGCCCGCATCGACTCAGTGCTACGCGAACACGGCGTACGACACCGGCACGTGCACGTCGACGCGGCTCTCGCCGGGGTGCCGCTCGCCCTGGACGGGTTGCTGCGGCTGGACCGGGCCGACAGCATCGCCATCAGCGGCCACAAGTTCTTCGCCACGCCCATCCCGTGCGGGGTGGTGCTGATCCGGCGCAGCGTCCAGCGGGCCGGCGTGCACGTGCCCTACACGGCGACGCTGGACACCACCGTGACCGGGTCGCGGTGCGGTCAGGCGGCGCTGCTGCTGTGGCATGCCATCGCCACCCACGGCCGGGAGGGTCTGCTGATCCGGGCCCGTACGGCACGCGACCTCGCCGCGTACGCGACGGCCCGGCTCAACGACGTCGGCTGCCCGGCCTGGCGACACCGGCACGCGTTCACGGTGGTGCTGCCGACGCCGCCGCCGGTGGTGACCGACCGGTGGAACCTTGCCACCGTCAGCGGCCGGAGCCACATCATCTGCATGCCGGGGGTCACGAAGGAGCAGATCGACGCGTTCGTCGGCGCGATCTCCACGGCCCAGGTCCCGGCGCCGACGCCGCTCCTGCCGTTCCAGCGCGGCCGAACAACCGCGGCCGTCAGCGGCGCCACCGCGGCCACCGCCACGGCCGTGGGAACGTCATAACCGGTCGACCCAGCGGCGCTGCCACGGGGTCTCCACGGCCCGCCGGTCATAGTGCCGCCGCACGTACGCCACGGCCTCGTATGCGGGTACCCCGTCGAGGACGGCCAGGCAGGCCAGGGCCGTCCCGGTGCGGCCCCGGCCGCCGCCGCACGCCACCTCGACCCGGTCCGTCACGGCCCGCTCCCACGCTTCGCGCAGCACGGCGTACGCGCCGGCGGGGTCGCGGGGGAGCCGGAAGTCGGGCCACGGCACCCACCGCGACTCCCACGCCACAACCGGCGGGGCGCTGCCCAGCAGATAAACCCCGAAGGTGGGGGCGGGACCGTCGGGCAGCGGCCGCCGCAGGCCCCGCCCACGGACGACCCGTCCCGACGGCAGCCGCAGCATCCCCGTACGGGCCGGATCCCACGCCTGGCTCACCGCGGCAGGCTAACCCGCTCCCCAGGGGTCCCGGTAGTACGCGCTGACATCGGCTACACCGGCGGTGATCAGGGACGAGGCTGTGCCGATCCTCATCGAGCTGAACCGTACCGGTGCGCGGAAGGTGCCCTGCCGGCGCCCGTCAAGATGGAGTCATGCGTGGTGTTTTTGACGCTCGCCTGTCCGAACCATAGGGTCCGGATCGCGTTGGTCCGCGACGGTGACACCGTGATCGTTTACCCCATGGACCGGCTCGCCCGCGACCTCGACGACCTGCGCCGTGCGGTGCAGACGCTGACCGGCAAGGGCGTGCGCGTCGAGTTCGTCAAGGAGCAGCTCACCTTCACCGGCGAAGACAACCCGATGGCCCTGCCGCTGAGCGCCATGGGTGCCTTCGCCGAGTTTGAGCGCGCCCGGATCCTGGAACGCCAGCGCGAGGGCATCGCCGCGGTGAAGCAGCGCGGCGCCTACACCGGCCGCAAACCGGCGCCAGCTACGGACGCCGGGCCAGCTACGGACGCCGGGCCAGCTACGGCGCCTTCGCCGTCATCCCCGTACGGGCCAGCTCAGTCACCCGCCGCGCCGGTACCCGGACACGTCCACCCCCCGCGCATCCCCATCCGGCGATCGACGGCCGGATGGGCGTAGAACGCTGACAACGCGGGCAGCTTCCGGTTGATCGTCGCGGCACCGACGTGGGACTGCACGGAAGGTGCCGCCACCCCGCCCGCGCCGCCGCAGGCGTCAGCGGCCGTGCCCCCACTCATGATCTGCGGGAGGTCTTCAACGCGATCGTGTACGTCAACCGCACCGGGATCACGTGGCGCCACCTACCCGACGACTTCCCGCCCCCACGGTGCACGGACCGTCGACGTCGACGAGCCGCAACGCCGACCGTACCGTGCCGGCACCGGCGGGGAGCAGGGGCAGCCGTACCGCGGCGGTGGGGATACGGCCCTGCGCGTGCAGGACCGCCTTGACCACGGTGGGGTTGGGCTCCGCGAACAGTGCGGCGGACAGGATGGCGAGGCGGTGCCCGAGCGTCCGGGCCCGGGTGATCGCCCCGTCGCGCCACGCGCCGGCCAGTTCGACGAATCGTGCCGTGGCGACGTGCGCGGAGGCCAGGATGCCGCCGTGGGCGCCGAGGGCGAGCAGTGGCGAGATGACGGCGTCGTCGCCGCCGAGCACCGCGAAGCCGGGCGACGGGTCGGCGAGCAGGTCGACGGCGCCGGCGTCGACGCCTCCGGTGGCGTACTTGATGCCGGCCACCCCGGGCAGCGCCGCGAGCTGCCTGACCGTACCGGCGGACAGGTGCTGCCCGGTCCGGTACGGGACGTGGTAGACGACCAGCGGTACCGGGCTGGCGGCGGCGAGCGCGGCGAAGTACGCGACGACGCCGGCCTCGCCGGGACGGGTGAACGGCGGGACCACGCTGAGCGCCGCGGCCACCTCCGGCCGTCCTCGCAGGTCCTGCACCGCCGCCACCGTCGCGGCGCCGACCACGAGCGGAGCCGAGCGTTCCCGGCACACCCGGGCGGTGACGTCGACCACGGCATGCTGCTCGGCGGTGGTCAGCGAGGCCGGTTCCGCGGTCGTGCCGAGGGTTACGACGCCCGCCGCACCGTCGTCCAGGACCTGGTGTGTCAGGGCTTCCAGGGAATCGAGGGCGACGGCGCCGGTGGCGTCGAACGGGGTGATCAGGGGCACGTACACGCCGGTGAGAACCATGGTCTCAGCGTCCGGCACCCCGTTCGTAAGATCCAGTTCAGGTTTGTACGCCAAACCATAAGCTTCACTGATGCTCGACGTACGCCGTCTCCGTCTGCTCTGCGACCTGTCCCGCCTCGGCACGATCGCCGCCGTCGCGCAGGCCCACACGTACACGCCGTCGGCGGTTTCCCAGCAGTTGTCCGCCCTGGAACGGCAGGCGGGCGTGCCGCTGCTGGAGCGCACCGGCCGGCGCGTCACCGTCACCGCGGCCGGGCGGGTCCTCGTCGAGCACGCCGAGGCGGTCCTCGCTGCCCTGGAACGGACGTCGGCGGCCCTCGCCGCCGTGGTGACCGGACCGTCCGGTCCGCTGCGGATCGGCGCCTTCCCGAGCGCGGTCCGGACGCTGCTGCCGGCGGCGCTGGTCGCGCTCGGCCACGACCATCCCGGACTCGAGTTGATGGTCACCGAGCTGGACCCGATCGGGGTTCCGGAGGCGCTGCGCGACCGGCGGCTCGATGTCGCGCTGCTGCACGACTACGACGTCGTACCGGTCGAGCCGGACCCGGTTCTGGACACGGTGTCCCTGCTCGACGAGACGGTGTTCCTGGCCGTCCCCGGCTCCGATCACGGCGTCGGAGCGCTCCGGGATCTCCGGGACGCCGCCTGGATCATGGCCACCCCGGGTACCCTCTGTCACTCGGTCACGACACAGGTCTGCCGCGCCGCCGGTTTCACGCCCCGCGCCCGGCATCACGCCGACGACTTCGCCACCGTCCTCGCCCTGGTCGCCGCCGGCCAGGGCGTCTCGCTGATGCCCCAGCTCGCCACCGCGCAGCCACCAGCGGGTGTGCGGCTGATCCCGCTGCCGGCGCGGCGCCGGACCCGCATCGCTTACCGGCGGGGCGCCGCTGCCCACCCGGCGGTCGCCGCGTTCACCTCCGCGATCCGCGCCTCCGCCAGTGCCTTCCTCGCCGTATGACCAGCTGTGCCCGTCGACGGGCCCAGTCGGCATCGACGTCTGTGGCTCGATGCTGTCCCTGCGGCGCCGAGAGCGTCGGACCATGAGCGAGTCCTCAAGCGACGGGGACCACGCGGACGTCCCGGTGGTAGGCGTCCCGGGCGCCGGGTCCACGGGGGTCGCTCCTATTCCACCGGATCGGCCGCAGGGCTCCTAGAACGGATCATGACACCACCATCAGTGGGACCTTCGCCGACGTCAATCCGGAGACGCGCCGCCCCGACCGGCTGGTACCGCCGCGATCGGGGCGTTGAGCGTCTGCTGGCCACCGCCATCGAGGAAGGCCGGGACCTGTCCTCGATGGCGGCATCCTGGCCGGCAGCGCCTATCGTCTGCTGCCGGTCTGATGAGCCGGCCTCACGTCAGGTGCCGGGCGAAGAACCGGTTGCCGTCGTCCCCCTCGAACTGCGGGACACCGGTGTGTCCGCCCATGTTGGCGTGCAGCGTCTTCTCCTGGGAGCCGAAGGTGTCGAACAGATCCAGGGCTAGCTGCCGGTCGTTTCCTTCGTCGTCCCACTGCAGCAGTACCTGCAGCGGGATGGTGACCTGCCGGGCCTCATCGAACATGGTGCGGGGCACGTAACTCCCGGCGAACAGGACGGCGGCCGAGATGCGCGGCTCGACCACCGCCAGCCGGATGCCAATGGCGATCACCCCTCCCGCGTACCCGACCGGACCGCCGATCTCGGGCAGCGACAGGAGGGCGTCCAGGGCGACTCGCCATTCCGGGACGGCCTTGTCGACCAGCGGGAGGACGAGCCGGTCGACGATCTCGTCGTCGACCGGCTCGCGGGCCTCCAGCGCCCGGTGCAGGTCGGCGCGGGCCTGTTCGGCGGCGGCGGAACGGGGCCGGTCGCCGCTCCCGGGGAGCTCGATGGTGGCCGCGGCGAAGCCCTCCGCCGCGCAGTGCCGGGCCCGGGCCACCAGTCGGGGGTACATGTTGCGCAGTCCGCCGGGGTGGCCGACCAGGATCAGCGGGGCCGGTGCGGATGCGGATCCGGGCGTCCACAGGATGCCGGGGATCTCGCCGAGGGTGAATTCGCGCTCGAGGACAGCGTCGTCGAGACGCTGTTCAGAAGTGAATTGCATGGTCGTGCCTTTCGGGAGTGCCATTGAACGGCGCTCCCGGACGACCTAGCGCCCGACCGTGACCCCGGAGGGGAGCACCCACGTCGATACGTTCACGGGTACCACCTCCTCGTTATCTCGCACGGCCTCCGCGAAGCTAGCAGTGGTCGCCGTGGTCCGCCAACGGATTTTGCGGAGGTTCCTCGCCCCGCCCCACCAGGCGAAGATTTCGTACATGGGTGGCTCCGTCGGTGAGCCCGGCCTCGGCCAGCGGGACCGCGCACGGCGTGGCCTGACCTGGACTGTCGGATCCTGGCCGTACCGTCGAGCGATGATCAACCCGGGACGTTGCCCGTCGACGTCGCCGCCGAGCAGCTGGCCGTGCAGAACCTCGACGTCTTCCTCGCGGCGGCCCGGGACCGGAGTGCGCCGATCGCGGGGCGACCGGGTGCGCGACCCGGCGGCGGACCGCGACGGCACGGTGGTCCGGTTGCTGATGCCGGGCGCTGAACTGACACGCGTACGCCAGGTGAGCGCGCAGGCGCGTGTCTGTACGTCAACGGCGACGCCTGGTGGCGGAACGACGCGGTGGGTCTGCTGGTAAGCACGGCCCGCTGGTCCTTCGAGCCGCCGCGCCGTCGCCCTGAGTTCTGGTCGTGCCCCGGGCACGTCAAAACCCTGCGCATCGGTCGCGCCGAGGCGGTCAACGTGGTGTTTTCGGCCCTGCGCGGGACGCAGGACGACGTGCCCGTTCGCAAGCAGGCCACCCTGAAGGTCTGCGGCACGGTGGAATCCGCCGGCGAACTCGACACGTCATTCCCGGTACGCGGCTCAAGTCGGCGGATCTCATCCACCCGGCACCATGAGGGTCCTTCAGAACCCGGTGCGGCGGTTCTGAAGATTTCCAGGGCGGCGCAGCCGCCTCCTTCTGTTGTTCTCACGCCGCCCGCTCGGATCGCCCGGCAGCTGACCACGGGCGAGAACCTGCCCGCCCTGCGCCGCAGTCTCGCCTCCGCCGGCTGAGGCGCGCTCCGGCGACGGCACCACGAGCAGCAGACCGAGCAGATGTGGTGCCTGACCCTGGCCACCGGCGCGATCGTCTGCTGGTCGACGGAGTACTACGGCCTCCGTGTGGCCGCCCTGCGCCGGGCCGGCCGCGACGTCGACGACGAGGTCCTGGGCACATCCGGCCCACCCACCACGAAACGTGCACCTCAACGGCACCACTCCGCCGACATCGACGGCGACTGGCCCAACTCGACGCCGACGGACACCGCCCCCTGCGCCCGGTCGCCGCTACGCCCGACGGCTGATCCGGAACGCTCACGGTTTGCTATCACTCAGGGATGGGCCGCGAGCAGCAGGAACGCGCCGAGCAGGATCAGGTGGACGAGCCCTTGCAGCCGGGTGGCCCGGCCCGGGACGATGGTCAGGGTGGCGACGACGACGGTGATCGCGAGCAGGACAATCTGGTTCGCGCCCAAGCCCAACGCCAGAGGTCCGGGAAGCCAGATCGCGGCGATCGCAATAGCGGGGATGGTCAGGCCGATGCTGGCCATGGCGGAGCCTAGGGCGAGGTTGAGGCTGACCTGGATGCGGTTGCGGCGGGCGGCGTTGGCCGCGGCGAGGGTTTCCGGCAGCAGCACGAGCAGCGCGATGACCACACCGACGAACGAGTGCGGCAGCCCCACGCTGGCGACGGTCTCCTCGATGGCCGGCGACAGGACCTTGGCGAGGCCGACGACCGCGATTAGCGCGACGAACAGCAGTACGAGACTGGTGGTGGTGGCGCGGTTGGTGGGCGGGTCGGCGTGGTCGTCGCCGTCGGCGTCGTTGATGACCACGCCGTCGCTGGTGACGGGAAGGAAGAAGTCGCGATGGCGGACCGTCTGGGTGCTGACGAACGCGGCGTAGAGCACGACGGACGCCAGGGCGGCGAACGCCAGTTGCGTCGGGGAAAATTGTGGCCCGGAGCGGGCGGTGGTGAAGGTCGGCAGCACCAGGCAGACGACGGCCAGGGTGGCGACGGTGGCCAGGGCCGCGCCGGTGCCTTCGGCGTTGAACACCGCGAGCCGGTAGCGGACGGCGCCGATGAACAGCGACAGGCCGAGGATCCCATTGCAGGTGACCATCACGGCGGCGAAGACGGTGTCGCGGGCCAGCGACGCGCTGCCGGTGCCGCTGGCGATCATCAGGGTGACGATCAGTGCGACTTCGATGACCGTGACCGCGACGGCGAGCACCAGCGATCCCAGGGGTTCCCCGACGCGGTGCGCGACGACTTCGGCGTGGTGCACGGCGGCCAGCACCGCGGCGCCGAGCACCCCGGCGATGACCACGAGTAGGAGGGTGGGAAGGTCGCGACCCCAAGATGCCGCCATGACGATGATGGCGATCGGCGGTGTAAGGAACCGCCAGTCCGCGTACACCTGGACGGGCCGCTCGTGACGGGCCCGACCGGGTGCGGTCGGCACGTCGGAGGCGTCCGTGGGCGTATCGGTGGGCTCGGCCGATCCGGGGGTGCTCATGCCGGCGTTCCGGCGGTGGCGCGGTTGAGGTAGCCGTACACCGTGGAGCGGGGCACACCGACCAGGTCGGCGATCTGCTGCACGGTCTTGTCTCCCGCGTCATAGAGCTGTCGGGCCAGCGCTGGCTGCTCGGCGCCGAGTTTCGGGCGGCGGCCACTGACGCGTCCGCGGGCACGGGCGGCGGCCGGACCGTCGCGGGTATTGGCCAGAATGAGTTCCCGCTGCAGCTCCGACAGCACGCTGAGCATGCCGAACATGGCATGGCCTTCCGCGGTGGTGGTGTCGATGCCCTGTTCGATGACGTGCACCTCGACACCCCGCTCGCGGAGCTCGGCGCCGAGGGTCACCAGGTGCAGCACCGAGCGGCCGAGCCGATCCAGCCGGGTGACCTTGAGGGTGTCACCGCGGCGCAGCACCTTGGTGTAGAGCACGTCCCACTGCGGTCTGCTGGCCTTGGCGCCGCTGGCGTGGTCGACATGGATGTTGGCCCGGTCGACGCCGGCGCGCAGCAAGGCGTCGACCTGGTGTTCCAGGTTCTGCTCCGCGGTCGATACCCGCGCGTATCCGACGATCATGCGTCGACAGTACTGAATCAGAACGTTAGTCGACGCAGATGTCCGACGCGGGTTGTCGGCACGAACCGGGGGCGATCATTGCTGCTGGGGTCGCGGCACCGGCGACCAGCGGGACGACCCCAAGAATGGCAAGGTGGCCGCGGACGGCGTCGGCGAGGGGGTGCGGCCGGACAGCAGCAGGTGCCAGCGTCCGGTGTCCTCCTCGCCGCGGGTGATCCTGGTGGCGGCCAGGCTCGACCACACCGCGAGGAGGACGGTCAGGACGGCGCCGGTGCGCCACACGGTGAATCCGCCCGGGTCGTCGAGCGCGACGGGCTCGCCGAACAGGGTGCGGATTGCCGGGTTACGGGCCAGCGCCACGAGCGCCGCGGGGTCCAGCGCCTGGCTGTGATACATGGCCACGACCAGCGCGGCCATGCCGGCACAGATGGCGGTGACGATTCCGGCGCCGCGGCGGATCTGCCGGGCCGCGAGTGCGGCCGTGACAGGCCGGGATGTGCCTGCGTGGTGGCGGGAGCGGCCGTGGTCGCGGTGGTCATCGGGCGGCCTCCTGGCCGAGATCGATGACCGTGATGACACCGGTGCAACCGGGGCACAGAACCGGCGCGCGGCGCCTGTCGAGCAGCGCGGCGATGAGGCAGTAGAGGCAGTGGTGCCGCACGGGGAACACGGCGGTGCCGTGGCAGCCGTGGCAGACGCGCTTGCAGACGCGGCAGCGTGTGAACAGTTCACCGAGGTCGGTGTCGCACCTGGCGGGCATGTTGCCGTCGATGCAGTAGGAGCAACCCGAGGCGGTGGTCACCGGGCGTCCTGGCCGTAGTAGGCGAGGAAGATCTCCTCCAGGCTGGGCTCGCGTACCGCGATGGTCGCCACGTCGGCGTCGGCCAGCGCGCGCAGCGCCGCCGCGGGTGAGCCGTTCAGCGTGAACCGCACGGTCGCGGGGCCGTCGTGGTGCAGGCCGGCATCGTCGACGATGCCGGTGAGATCCGGTGGTGTGCCGGTGAACGTGGCTGCCACCTCGGTGCGGTGCGGCCCGCGCAGCGCCGCGACGGACGCCACCTCGACCAGTTTCCCGGCGCGCAGGATGCCGACCCGGTCGCAGACGGCCTCGATCTCGGCGAGCTGGTGGGAGCTGAGGAACACCGTCTGCCCGTTGGCGCGGGCGGCCCCGACGGCGCGCCGGAACTCGAGTTCCATCAGCGGGTCCAGGCCGCTGGTCGGCTCGTCGAGCACCAGCAGCGGCGCGCGGGTGGCGAACGCCGCGACCAGGGCGATCATCTGCCGGTTGCCGGTGGAGTAGGTGCCGGCCGGCTTGGTGACGTCGAGCGCGAACCGCTCGATGAGCTCGTCGCGGTAGCCGGTGTCCACGCCCGGACCGATTCGGCCGAGCAGATCGAGGACCTCGGCGCCGGTCATCCGCGGCCACAGCGCCACGTCCGCCGGCACATGAGCGAGAAGGCGATGCGCGGCGGCCACGTCGGCGGCGTCATGGTCGAAAATCCATGCCCGGCCGGTGGTGGGCCGGGCCAGGCCGAGCACCATGCGGATCGTGGTCGACTTGCCGGCGCCGTTCGGGCCGAGGAAGCCGAACACCTCGCCCGCGGCGACCTCCAGGGTGAGGTCGTCGACGGCGAGCAGCCGCCCGTACCGCTTGGACAGGTTTTCGGTGCGCAGGGCGGCAACGCCCATCAGAGCCTCCGTGAGGTCGACAACACGACATGACCTGCCGACCAGACTTCCCGGCGCACCTGCCTGTGACCGTACTCCCGGCCATCACTGCGCGGAAGCCACCCCCGGTGGTCAGTTCTCCGGGCCGCGTTCGGTCTCGTACACGTCGGGGATACCGTCGCGGTCGGCGTCGACGTTCTCGGCGGCATGGATGCGCCGGTACACCCGGTTGCGCAGCCGCAGCACGACGGCGGCCAGCAGCGCGGCGATCACAGAGCCGGTCAGTACGGCGACCTTGACGTGGTCCTCGCGGGGGTTGCCGGTGCCGAACGCCAGCTCGCCGATGAGCAGGGAGACGGTGAACCCGAGCCCGCCGAGCATGGCCAGGCCGATCACGTCGGCCCAGCTCAGGCCTTCATCGAGGTTGGCGCGGGTGAACCGGGCCACCAGCCACGTCGCCGCGGTGATACCGATGGCCTTACCGATCACCAGTCCGGCCACGATGCCGAGGGCGACCGAATCGGTCAATGAGGCGCCGAGGCCACTGAACCCGCCGATGGTCACCCCGGCGGACAGCAGCGCGAACACCGGCACGGCGAACCCGGCCGACAGCGGCCGGAACCGGTGCTCGAAGTGTTCGGCCAGGCCGGGCCCGGCGTCCGGGCCGCCGGCGGCGTCGCTGCGCACCACCGGCACGGTGAAGGCCAGCAGTACCCCGGCGACGGTGGCGTGCACCCCGGAGGAGTGCATCAGTACCCAGGTCGCGGCGGCCAGCGGCAGCAGCAGCCACCAGGACCGGACCCGCCGCTGCACCAGCACGCCGAACACGGCCAGGGGTACCAGCATCCCCAGCAACGGCAGCACCGACAGCTGGGCGGTGTAGAACACGGCGATGATGGCGATGGCGAGCAGGTCGTCGACCACCGCCAGCGTCAGCAGGAACGTGCGCAGCGCCGCCGGCAGGTGCCGCCCGACGACCGCCAGCACGGCGAGGGCGAACGCGATGTCGGTGGCGGTCGGGACCGCCCAGCCCCGCAGCGCACCGTCACCGGTGCCGAGGTTGAGTGCCGCGTAGATCACCGCCGGGACGATCACCCCGCCCACGGCGGCGGCGACCGGGACCGCGGCCCGCCGGGGATCGCGCAGATCCCCGGCGACGAACTCCCGCTTGAGCTCCAGCCCGGCGACGAAGAAGAAGATGGCCAGCAGCCCGTCGGCGGCCCACGTCGCCAGGCTCAGGTCGAGATGCCAGGCCGCCGGGCCAACCTGGAACTTCCGCAGCGCCTCGTACGCCGGCGCCCACGGCGAGTTCGCCCATACCAGCGCCACCACCGCGGCGGCCAGCAGCAGCGCCCCACCGATGGTCTCCTGGCGCAGAATCTCGCCGATGCGGTGGACCTCGGGCCACGAACCGCGACGGAACAGAGGTGTGCGGGAGCCGTTGCTCACGAAGGTGCTCACTTTCCGGGGTCGGGCCAGCCACTGCCGACCAGACTTCCCGGCGCACCAGGCTTCACCCTAACCCAGCACGCCGTTGCGCCTGCGCGATCACACCGGAGGCGCCGCCGCGTCGGCGCGCACCTCCAGGCGCTTGCCCATGTTGAGCTTCACCTCGCCGTACGGAGCGATCTGGGTCCAGAACAGCGGTGTGAGCCCGCGCCGGTCCTCCGCCGTGAGCGCACCGGACCACGCGGGTTCGGCCAGGACGTCCGGCACAAGAGGGTGTTGACGGAGGCGACGGCGACCTGCAGCACGTGCAGGTAGGCCACCGACAGTTCCTGCTCGTCGCGGCGGTTGGTCGCGATGTCGTCGCCCTTGCTCTGAACAGCACCTGGTTGCACCTGGACGCCGGCTACGACTCGGCCCCACCCGCACCCTGCCGGCCACCCGCGACCTGACCTGACCGGCGAGATCGCCCGCAAAGTCGTCAAAGCCCCCGTCCAGGCCACCCACCGGTGGCACATCGAACGCACGAATGCCTGGCACAACGCCTTCAACCGGCTGCAACGCTGCTACGAACGCGAAGAAGACGTGATCCACACCTTCTTCGACCTCGCCGACGCGATCATCACCGTACGTAGCCTCATCCGGCAAGCCTGGACCCTCTACCGATGGGACACCCGCCGACCACGACGTCCGCCTACTTGTGCGACCTCTTAAGCCGGCGCCCGACGGTTGCGGCCGCAGCCGGCAACCGCTCGGCCGTCGCGAGGGCGAGCACGAGGTGGGCCGGCGAATCGGAGCCGGGCGGGCCCGCGGGCTGCGCGCCCGGGCGGGGGGCCCCGGGGCTGCAACGGGGGCGACGACCCCCCGCACCCGACGCCCCCCCCGGCCACGCGCCCCCACCCCCCCCTACTCCCGCAGGGGGGTCACGGAGCGCTGGAGGCAGCGGGAGCGGCGGCGCGGGCCCGCACCCGTGCCTCACCCCCACCCTCTCCCGCAGGCGGGAGAGGGAGAGGGACG
>CBIHNN010000030.1:0-55189 GCA_966211315.1 uncultured Micromonosporaceae bacterium
CTCCGAGCGGACGACGGGATTCGAACCCGCGACCCTCACCTTGGCAAGGTGATGCGCTACCAGCTGCGCTACGTCCGCTTGTCGTTCCGGCGCGTTCCCCGGCGACGTCGGAAACTCTAGCCGGTTGCCCCATCGACTGCCAAACCGGGGTACCCGGCGCGTCGCGGAGGGGGAAGCGGGCGCACCGGCGGTGCAGGATGGCGGGATGGAGATCCGGCAGCTGACCGCGGAACAGCGGCTCACGACCACCTATCCGTTGCAGGAGTACGCGTTCGGGCCGTCGCCCGCTACCGAGGATGACGACCTTGCACGGTACGTGCCGTACAACCGGGAGGTCGTGGGGCTGGCGGCGTTCGAGGACGACGTGGCGCTGGCCAGCGCGGCAGGGATCCCTATGCGACAGAACGTTCGAGGACTCGTGGTGCCGATGGCGGGAATCGCGAGTGTGACGAGTCATCCGCTGGCTAGGAGGCGGGGGTTCGTGCGGGAGCTGATGCGGCGGATGCTCGGGGACATGCGCGGGACCGGGCACGTCGTCAGCGCGCTGTATCCGTTCCGGCCCAGTTTTTACGAACGGTTCGGTTACGTCAGTGTCGCGCGGACGCGGGCGGCCGTGTTCTCGCCGGCCGGGCTCGCGGGGCTGCTGCGGTCGGACCTGCCCGGCATGGTCGCGTGGCGGCACATTCGGGATGGGTACGCCGAGCTGCGGTCCTTGACGACGACGATGCTCGCCGCGCGGCACGGGTTCGCCGTGATGCCGGAGTCGCGGGCTCTACTGGCCCGAGACCTGACCGATCGATGGCTCGTCACGGCCCGGAATGCCGACGGCCGTACGACGGGCGCCGCGATCTACAAGATCGACGGGAACGGGGGCGAGTTGTGGGCGGACACGTTCCTCTACCGCGATGGTGTCGCCCGCACGCAGTTGTTGCAGTTTTTCGCGCGGCACGTGGACCAGGTGGATCGGGTGGCGTTGCCGGTGGCGCCGGACGAGCAGCCGGAGTTGTGGGGCACCGACCTGGCGATCACGGTGACGACCGAGGTGGCGTACCCGTCGAAGACCGCGCCGATGGTCCGGGTGCTGGACGTGCCGGGGCTCGCCGGAATGGCCGTCGGCGACGGGCGGGCCGTGGTCGAGGTGGCCGGGGACGAGTGGGTCGGCGGGCGCTGGGAGCTGGGCAGTGACGGCGGGAAGCTGACGACGGCACCGACCGGCGAGGCGGCGGACGCGACGCTCACGGTCGCGGGGCTGTCGGCGCTCGTGTACGGCGTACTGACGCCTGAGGAGGTGGCGTTGCGCGGATTCGGAACGTTCGCGCGGACCGACGGGTTGAGCCGGCTCTTTCCACGGGCGGCGCCGTTCGTCTGGCAGACGTTCTAAGCCGCGACGCCGGCGTGGGCGTTGAGCCAGGTGAACGCCTCGGGGGCGCTGACCGGACGGGAGAACAGGTAGCCCTGGCCGAGCGGGCAGCCGATCTGGATCAAGGTGTCACGGTGCTCAGCGCTCTCGATGCCCTCGGCCACGACCTTCAGGTTGAGGGTCTGGGCCAGGCCCATGATCGACGAGACCAGGGCGAGTTGCTGCGGGCTGTCGACCATGTCGTCGATGAACGTCTTGTCGATTTTCAGGACGTCGATGGGGCGCTGGCGCAGGTAGCCCAGCGACGAATAGCCGGTGCCGAAGTCGTCGATGGCGATCCGGATTCCGCGCTCGCGCAGCGCCGCGAGGTCGTTCCAGATCTGCTCGTCGTCGCGCATGAGCAGGGTCTCGGTGATCTCCAGCATCAGTGAGTGCGGGTCCACCCCGTACGTGCCGAGCAGGCTGAACACCTCGTCGACGAAGCCGGGCGTTCGGAACTGCCGGACGGAGACGTTGACGCTGACGTACTGCAGGCGGCCCGGGGGCAGGATCCGCTGCCACTGGGCGACGGTGTGTACGGCCTCCTCAAGTACCCAGCGGCCGATCGGCACGATGAGGCCGCTCTCCTCGGCCACCTCGATGAACTCGGCCGGGGAGACGGTGCCGCGTTGCGGGTGGTGCCAGCGGACGAGCGCCTCGAACGCGACGGTCTCATCGGTGCGCAGGTCCACGATCGGCTGGTACTGGAGCAGGAAGTGGCCCTCGTTGACGGCGTGGTCGAGCGCGGAGCGCAGTTCGAGGCGCTGGACCATCGCGCTGTGCAGGTCGGACTGGTACCGGCGCCACTGCCGCTTGCCGGCGCCCTTTGCGACGTACAGGGCCAGGTCGGCCTGGCGGAGCAGGTCGTCGGCGTTGTCGGCCTCGGGCGTGGTGGTGACGCCGATGCTGGCGACCGCGGACAGGGCCTCGCCGTTGATGAGGAACGGCTCGTCGAGGGCGGCGAGGATGCGCTGGGCAGTCTCCTCGACGGCGCCGGGCTCCTGGACGTTCTCGATGAGGGCGGCGAACTCGTCGCCGCCGAGCCGGGCCGCTGTGTCGTCGGCGCGCAGGGCACCGCTGATGCGTTCGGCGACGCCCACCAGCAGCTGGTCGCCGACGGCATGGCCGAGGGTGTCGTTGATGATCTTGAAGTCGTCCAGGTCGATGAAGAGGACCCCCACGACGGAGCCGTCGCGGCGGCCGCGGGCCAAAGCGTGTTCGAGCCGGTCCGAGAAGAGCACCCGGTTAGCGAGGCCGGTCAGCGCATCGTGGAACGCCTGATGGGTCAGCTCGCGTTCCAGCTGGCGGCGCTCGGTGACGTCGCGCAGGGTCAGCACGACGCCGCCCACCGTGGGATCGGCGCGCAGATCGCGCAGGTGCATCTCGACCATGACGGCCTGCCGGCGACGGCCCAGCGCCCGGAAGTCGAGACCCGGCTCGGGGCCCCCATCGGCACGCACCTGGGCGAGGACCTCGGTGAGGCGGGCCCGGTCCACCGGGTGGATCACGTCGGCGACCGGCGTACCGGCCAGGTCCTCCTTGCCGAGGACGGGCTCGGCGGACGGGCTCGCGTACCGGATCCGGTCATCCTCGTCGAGGATGATGATCACGTCCGCGGTGTTCAGGACCAAGGTCCGGAAGTACGCCTCGCTGTTGCGCCGGTTCACCTCGGCGCTCAGCTCGATCCGGTCCAATGCGAGCGCCACCTGCGACGCCAGCACCTCGATGGCGTGCAGCAGCCCGCGCAGCGCCCACGCGGGCGCACCGATATGCAGCACGCCGACCAGCGGGTCACCGTTCGGCCGGTCCTGCAGCACGAGCGGGCAGCGCAGCACCGTACTGAACTGGGTCAGCCGGATCGCCACCGCCCAGTCCAGTTCGCGGGTGGGGACGATGCGGGCCCGCGTACCGGCCCCCCGGTCCTCCTCGGCGCGGCTCTTGACCGCTTTGGCCTCGTCCTCGTCCTCGGCCGCCGTCACCGCCATCGCGAGGACCACTCGGTGCGCCACGTCGCCCGGCAGGAGCTGGGTGACGGCGTTGCGGACCGCGGACGCGACCCCGTCCGGGCCCGCCGCGGCGACCAGTGCCGCGGACGCCTCCCGCAGGCCGCGTTCCCGCGCCAGGGCCAGCCGGTGGTTGCTGACGATGCCCGCGAGACGGGCCAGGACCAGTACGAACGTCACGCCGCTCAAAAGCGCGATCACGGTCACGTCGGCGGCGTGCAGGGCGCCGCCGCCACGCGACATCAGCACCGCGGGCGCGATCAGGGCGGAGAGGGCGAGCAGCAGGATCCGCTGCCCGCCCAGCTCCTCCGCCGGGGCGTCCCCCGGCCGGGTCAGCTGCACCATCGACGGATGCAGGGCGGCCAGGCCGCAGCCGCCGAAGAAGACGATCCAGCCGATCACCGGCATGTCACTCGACGTGCCCGCCAGCCGGTTGACGGCGAACAGCGCGTCGCTGACCAGCAGACCGGTGATCCCGGCCACGAACAGGCCGACGGACGCGACGCGGTTACCGGCCGAGGTGAGCAGGCGCACCAGGACCGCGAGGCACAGGATGTCACCAACGGGGTACGCCGTGACGGTCGCCTTGCCGAGCAGGCTCAGCTGGTCGTCGCGGACGTACGGGGCGATCAGGAAGATCCAGGAGAGCAGCGCGAGCCCGCTCGTCAGGATGAGCGCGTCGAGCAGGCTGCCCCGGTCCCGGCCACCCGAGCGGACCCGGACGAAGATCATCATTGCCGCCATCAGCAGCGGATACATGCCGATCAGCAGCCCGTCCGCGATCGAGGGCATCGGCCGTTGCCAGCCGAGCAGCTCGGGCAGCGCGGAGTACGCCACGCTGCCCGCGAGCGCCAGCGTCAGGCCACCGGCGAGCAGCCGCCACGGCACGCGGTTGTCCGGGTCGTGCTTCGCGATGCCCGCGAGCACCGCCACGACGGCCGAGGCACCGGCGATCACCCAGATGACGAGCTTCGGGATGCCGTCCACGTAGCGGATGGCGATGCCCAGTACGGTCATCCAGATGCCGAAGGCCAGCGTGGCCATCCCAGCCGGCATCGGCATTCCTTCCCCCGCATGACGTCACCCTGGCGCATTCGACTATTCGGTACGCGACCCCGGGACATGAGCAAAACGGGCAATGACGCCCGGCGCCGCCGAGCAGTGGCCTACGGGCGAGAATCGAGCCGTGACCGCTCAGTTCGTCCGCTCGCACACCCGGCTCGCTCCGGTTCCACTCGTCCCCGAGGTACGCCTCTACCAGGCCGAGGAACCGATCGCGCTGTGGGAACACACCGAGGCGGACGGCGGGGCGCAGCAGCCGCCCCCGTTCTGGGCGTTCGCCTGGGCGGGCGGGCAGGCCCTCGCCCGGTACCTGCTCGACGAACCCGCGCTCGTAGCCAGGCGCCGGGTGCTCGACCTCGCCACCGGCTCGGGCCTGGTCGCCGTCGCGGCCGCGCTGGCCGGGGCGGCCTCGGTCACCGCGAACGACATCGACCCGTACTCCCTGGCCGCGGCGGATGCCAACGCGGACGCGAACGGCGTCACCGTCGACGGTGTCGAAGGTGACCTGCTCGGTGGCACCGCCGACGGCTACGACGTCGTCCTCGCCGGGGACGTCTGTTACAGCAGGGAGATGACCGCCCGGGTGCTGCCGTTCCTGCGCGGTGCGGCGGACCGGGGTGCCCTGGTGCTGCTCGGCGACCCGGGGCGGGCGTACCTGCCGGACGGGCTGGTGCGCCGGGCCGCGTACGACGTGCCGGTCACCGAGGCGCTGGAGAGCGCGACCGTACGGCACACCACGGTATGGCAGGTCACGGATCAGCGGGTGGAGCCTATCGCCTAGGTTGACCGGGTGCTGTTCCGCCTGTGGGAGTCACCCGTCGCCCCGGGTACGGTCCACGACCACACCGGCACGCCGCACCTGGTCGTCACCCGGCACGCACTGGTCCGACAGGTGCTCACCGATCCGCACACGTGGGCGCCGGACAACGCGCTGGACGCCGTCACGCCCGTACCCACCGAGGCCCTGCGGATCCTGGTGCGGCACGGCTTCCGCCTCCCCCCGACACTGGCCAACAACGGCGGCCCCAGCCATCCGGCGATCCGCGCAGCCGTCGCCGACGTCCTGCACCCCGCGCGCGTCGACGCCCAGCGGCCGTGGCTGAGCGCACTCGTCAAAGAACGCGTCGCCGGGCTCGCCGCGCGCCTCGCCGCGGGCGAAGCCGTCGACCTGTACGCCGACCTCGCCGCCGACCTGCCGTTGCTCGTCCTGGCCCGGCTGGTGGACCTGCCCGCGGCACACGCAGCGGTGGTGAAGACGTTCGCCCGGGCCGCCCTGGAGCTGTTCTGGGCGCCGGTGGACGGCGACCGGCATCGCGCCCTGGCCGAGACCGTCGGCGAATTCCACGCGACGCTGCGGGCGTTCGCGCAGACCGGTGACGGCCTCACGGCGAGGCTGCGCGGGCTGGGTGACACGGACCTGGTGGTGGGGGCGTTGTTCTTCCTGCTCGTGGCCGGTCAGGAGACGACGTCGCAGTTCCTGACGCTGCTGCTGCACCGCCTCGCCGGAGAAGCCGCCGTCCGCGCCGCGCTGAGGGACGGTTCCGCACGCGTCGACGACATCGTCGAGGAGGGTCTGCGACTCGAACCGCCGATCGTCACCTGGCGCCGTGTCGCCGCCGTCGACACCGAGCTCGGCGGCGTGCCCGTGCCGGCCGGTCGCAGCGTGGTGCTCTGGCTGGCCCGGGCGGGCCGCGACCCGGACGTCGTCGCCGCGCCGGACGCCTTCGCGCCGGGTCAACGCGGCTCCCGGCGGCATGTGGCGTTCGGGGCGGGCCCGCACCGGTGCATCGGCGCGCAGCTCACCCGGATGGAGGCCGCCGTCGTCGTCGCGGAGGCGACCCGGCTGCTCGACGGGGCCGAGGTGGTCCGTGCCCCGTGGTGCCCCGACAACCTCTCGTTCCGCATGCCGGACGCCTTCGTGATCCGCCGACCGGCACCTCCGGGGCCCGACGCCTGAGAAAGCTGGTGGGGCGGGACGGCGGCCGGGTACGACAGGGACCGCTCAGGCGAAGGTCCACGCGCGGACGCCGCCGGTGATGCCCGCGTCGTTGGGGACCACAACCACGTCGTCGCCCATGCGGCCCAGCTGCGCCGCAGTGATCCGGCGCGAGTTGCCGCCGCCCAGGTAGAGCCGGTCCCAGACCACCACCGGGCGCAGCGCCTCGGCGACGTTGCGGACACGGCGTGACCAGATGGCGTCGCCGAGGCGGCGGCGTTCGGGCTCGCCGATGTAGGTGTCGTAGCTCATCCCCCAGCGGATCGGGGCGTGCGACATCTCCAGGTGCGGGGCGAGCCGCCCGCCGTCGAACAGCGACCAGCCGAGACCCGTGCCCAGGGTCAGGACCAGTTCGCGGCCGGTCCCGGCCACGACGCCGGCGCCGTGCACCTGGGCGTCGTTGAGGACCAGCACGGGCAGGCCGAACGCCTCGGCGAGCGCGGTCCGCGCGTCGAAGCCGTGCCAGGCCGTGACCAGTTCCGGGTCGACTCTGGTACGCGGCCCGCTGCGCGTCACATAGTGCGGGGTCGCCACGACGACGCCGTGCCTGATCATGCCGGGCATCCCGACGGTGACCCGGTCCCCCACCGGAAGCCGCGACCCCAGCTCCACGAGGGTCTTGACGAACAGCGTCGGCGGCAACGGGTACGGCGTCGGCACCCGTAGCGGCTGTGCCCGCATGGTTCCCGCATCGTCCAGTACGGACCCCTTGATCCCGCCCCCGCCGCAGTCGATGGTCAACGTCATGGTCACCCGAGAAGTGTCCCGCATGCCGGTTTCCGGCATGCGACATCGAGGGCCGTATCACCGGAAACGTGCGCCCGCTCCGTGCCCGACGCCCGGGCCATCGGTGGCTCCCTGGCCGCCCACGCGATTCGGCGCGGCTCGGCCTTCAGGCGACCTCGTCGGCCCAGACGCGCCAGTCGTCGAGGACGCCGTACAGGGCGGGGGTGAGCCAGCCCGCGGCGGAGCGGCGGAAGACGCCCGGGTCGATCGCGCCAGCGCCGTCCGGCAGGGCACCGACGAGGTGCGGGATGAGCTCACCGAGGTTGGCCCAGTGCACGAGTTCCGGTTCGGCGGGCCAGGCGCCGAGAACCACGGCCGCCGGTACGCCCCGGCGCTCCAGCGCCTCCAGGGTCAGCGCGGTGTGGTTGAGCGTGCCCAGCCCGGCCCGCGCTACCACCAGGGCCCGGACGCCGAGCTGCACGGCCAGATCCGCGACGGTCCAGGCCTCACCGGAGGGGCGTACGCCCATGGGGACGAGGAGTCCGCCGGCGCCCTCGACGAGGACGAGGTCGTGGTTCTCAGCCTCGGCCCGGATGGCGTCGACCACCGCGTACAGCTCGAGCGGGGCGACACCGGCGACCCGCGCGGCGGCGAGCGGCGCCAGCGGGTCCGGGTACGTGGCGAGCACACGCGTGGTGTGCGGGGCGGCGAGCCGGGCGACGAGTTCGATGTCGGTGGGGCCGCCTGCGGCTGTACCGGTCTGGCCGGGTTTGACGACGGCGACCTTCAGCCCGGCGGCCTGGGCGGCGACGGCCACGGCCGACGTGACGATCGTCTTGCCGACGTCGGTGTCCGTGCCGGTGACCAGCACGATGCCGCGCCATTCGGAGGCCGCGAACTCCTCGTCCCCGGCCGAGGCCGGCGGCCGCCAGACGGGCGTGGTCGTGGCCGGGGCGCGCACGTCGGGCGGTGACTGCGGGCCGTCGGGTCTCGGCGCCACAGGATCGGAGACCGCACCGTCGGATGCTTCACCGAAGGCAGACGAACCGGGCGGCGAAGAACCCGGCGGGGAAGAACCGGGCACGGAAGAACCGGGCGGGGAAGAACCGGGCGGGGAAGAACCCGGCGCCCGGGGGTCGGAGGCCTGCGGGTCCGCGACCGCGGATCCGGGTCCGGATGCCGGGTCGGGTTCGGCTTCGGTGGCTGGCTCCTCGTCGACACTCACGGAGCACACTTCACCACGATGTCGAGGGCGCGGTCGAATTCAGGCCGCGGGATGCCCGCGTTGACGGTCAACCGGAGGCGTGAACCCCCGTCCGGGGTGGACGGCGGCCGGAAGCACCCGACGGCCACCCCGCGCTCGCGGCACGCCGCCGCCCATGCCACGGCCTCGTCCGGCCCCGGGGCGGCGACGGATACCACTCCCCCGGCGGGCACCCCGGCCGCCAGGCCCGCCGCGCGCAGCTGGACCACCGCGGCGGCGGCCCGGTCGGCGAGGTCCGCGCGCAGGTCGTCGGCGGCGCGGGCGATGCCGAGCGCGGCGTGCACACCCGCGGCCACGGCGGGTGGCAGCGCCGTGTCGTAGATGAACGTGCGGCCGGTGTCGACGAGGTGCCGGATCAGGGCCGCGGGTCCGGCGACGACGCCGCCGGCTCCGCCGAGCGCCTTGGAGAGGGTGGCGGTGACGACGACGTCCGGTTCGCCGGTCAGTGCGGCGTCCGCGACGGCACCGGCCCCTGCCGGCCCGAGTACGCCGAGGGCGTGCGCGTCGTCGACCAGGAGCAGGGCGCCGTGCGTACGGGCCACCGCGTGCAGGTCGGCGAGCGGCGCGAGGTCACCGTCCACGGAGTACACCGACTCGGTGACGATGATCGCCGGCCGGCCGGCCGCCGCCGTCAGCGCCGCGGCCACGGCGGCGACATCGGCGTGCCGGGTCACGGCGGTCTCCGCACCGGAGAGGCGGCACCCGTCGATCAGCGAGGCGTGGTTGTGGGCGTCGGAGACGAGAAGGGTACGCGGCCGGACCAGCGCCCGGATCGCGCCGAGGTTGGCGAGGTAGCCGGACGAGTAGACGATCGCGTCGCCGGTGCTCAACCAGGCGGCCAGGTCCTGTTCCAGCGCGCTGTGAACCTGAGTCGAGCCGCGCACCAGGCGGGAACCGGTGGCTCCGAGCCCGTACTCCTGAAGTGTGCGGACCGTCGCCGCAACCACGTCGGGGTGGCGTGACAGGCCCAGGTAGTCGTTTCCGGCGAGGTCCACGACCGCGTCGGCCGCGCCGCGCGGGCGCAGCGTACGGGTCAGGCCGGCCTTGGCCCGCAGCCGCGCGCGGCGGTCGAGCCCGTCGAGCCATCCGCCTGCATCCGTCACGACGGGCGAACCTATCACCCGCCGTTGTCGTCGGACGGGCCTTGTAGGGTACGGAGCATGTCGAAGATCCTCGACCGGGCGCGGTCCCAGGTACTTGAAGACGGCGTCGGCCTGGACGAGGCCGGCGTGCTCGCCGTCCTGCGGCTGCCCGACGAGGAGCTGCCCGCGGCGTTGCAGCTCGCCCACGAGGTACGCATGAAGTGGTGCGGGCCCGAGGTCGAGGTCGAGGGCATCGTCTCGCTCAAGACGGGTGGTTGCCCGGAAGACTGCCACTTCTGCTCACAATCCGGGCTGTTCACCTCGCCGGTGCGCGCGGTGTGGCTGGACATCCCGTCGCTGGTCGAGGCGGCGAAGCAGACCGCGGCGACCGGCGCGACGGAGTTCTGCATCGTCGCCGCGGTGCGCGGGCCCGACAAGCGGCTCATGACGCAGATGCGCGAGGGCGTCGCCGCGATCAGGGAAGCGGTCGACATCCAGGTCGCGGCGAGCCTCGGCATGCTCAGCCAGGAGCAGGTCGACGAGCTGGTCGAGATGGGTGTGCATCGCTACAACCACAACCTCGAGACGTGCAGGTCGTACTTTCCCAACGTGGTCACCACGCACTCATGGGAGGAGCGCTGGGACACGCTGACCATGGTTCGCGAGTCCGGCATGGAGGTCTGCTGCGGCGGCATCCTCGGCCTCGGGGAGACCATCGAGCAGCGCGCGGAGTTCGCGGCCCAGCTCGCCGCCCTCGACCCGCACGAGGTCCCGCTGAACTTCCTCAACCCCCGCCCGGGCACCCCGCTCGGTGACCGCACGGTCGTCGAGGGCAAGGACGCGCTGCGTGCCATCGCCGCCTTCCGGCTGGCGATGCCCCGCACGATCCTGCGGTACGCGGGCGGCCGCGAGATCACCCTCGGCGATCTCGGTACGCGCGAAGGTCTGCTCGGCGGCGTCAACGCCGTCATCGTCGGTAACTACCTGACCACCCTGGGCCGCCCCGCCACCGCCGACCTCGAATTGCTGCAGGACCTCAGCATGCCGGTCAAGGCGCTGTCGGCGACGCTGTAGTCCCCATGTGGTGCGATCGGTGCGGTGAGGACGCCTCGGCCGGCGTGCACTCCGCGTGTGCGCTGGCCCGGGTTTTGGAGCCGCCACGGTTCTGCCCGGACTGCCGCCGCCGGATGAAGGTGCAGGTGGTCCCGACCGGCTGGACGGCCACCTGCGTGGAGCACGGCACCCGCCGCTCCTGACGGCTGAGTGCCGTCCGGGCGCCGACGTTGCCGGGCGCCGGGTCGGCGAGCAGGTCGACGGCGCCCACGTTCTACCGTGACCGCATGACGACGTTGCGCGGGGCGAAGGTCGTGCTCCGTACCGCCACCCATGATGACGTACCCGATTTGATCCGGATCCGGTCGACGGCGTCCGTGCTGGGTCGGTGGCCGGTCGCGGACGACGGGCTTGCGGCGGAGATCGCGGCCGACATCGACGGTGACGACCTCGAACTGCTCGCGGTGGAGCTCGACGGCGAGGTGATCGGCGCCATCCAGTGGTCCGCGGAGGAGGACCCGATGTACCGCAACGCCGGCATCGACATCTACCTCGACCCGTGGGTGCACGACCGTGGTCTCGGCACGGACGCCGTACGCACGCTGGCCCGGCATCTCGTCCACGACCTCGGCCACCACCGGCTCGTGATCGACCCGTCCGCCGACAACGCCCCGGCGATCCGCTGCTACGAGAAGGTCGGCTTCAAACCGGTCGGCATCATGCGCCAGTACGAACGCGGGCCCGACGGCACCTGGCACGACGGGCTGCTCATGGACCTCATCGCGGCGGAACTGACCTGAGGACGGAACTGACCTGAGGACGGTGCGCCGGTCACGCATTCCACATCCCGGTCGGCCCGCGTCAACGGTCCGGCGGTCCTGGTCACGGGCGACGACGACACGGCACGGAACTCCCCGCAACAGGCGCAGCGCGGTAGCGGACCGGGGCGCCGCCGCGCACCCGCTACCCGGAGGTGGCAGGAGTCTCGTTGTCCGCCGTACGGCGGCCACCCGTACGCAGCACCACGCTGACCAGCCCGGCATCCGGCTCACCGGAGCGGATGCCACCGAGGCGGCACAGGGTGCGCAGCATCGGGGCGTTGTCCGCGGCGACGTGCGCGGTGAGGGCGACGATGCCCCCGCGGGACGCGTACGTGGCGAGGCGCCGTAGCAGCGCGGTGCCCAGGCCGCGGGCCTGCCAGCTGTCCTCGACGAGGATCGCCACCTCACCGAGGTCGCCCTCGGTGAGGAGGCTGGCGAGGGCGACGATGCGTTCGTCGTCCTGGACGGCGACGAGGCTGACACCGCCCGGCGGTTCGAGCAGATGCCGGAGCCGGTTGTCGGTGACGCCGACGCCGCCGGGGTAGCGGCCGCGCAGGCTCTCCGGTGAGCAGCGTTCGTGCAGGTCGCCGGCCGCGACGAGGTCGTCGGAGGTGGCCGGGCGCAGGCCGATCTCGGCGCCGTCGGGCAGCAGCAGGGTCGCGTGTTCCGCCGCGGCGCGCAGGAGCGCCCCGGCGACCTCGACGAGGGCCTGGGCGCGGGCGTACTCGGCGGGCGTGAAGGCGGGCGCTTCGCGCCGCACGTCGAACCAGCCGCCGGCCGGGTCGGCCAGGCGCATCCGGTGCGCGGCGAACCCGGCGAACGCCGCGTCGGCGGCCTGCCACGTCACGTCGGCGGCGTCGAGCAGGGCGGACAGGGTGGCGCCGAGCGAGTCGGGGTCGCGGACGAGTCGGCCGGCGAGGGCCAGCACCCTGGTCGGCTGGTCCGCGAGACCCTGGGCCTCGGCTCGGACGATGAACGCGTCCCGGCCACGGCCGCGTTCGACGGCGGCGATCAGGTCGGACTCGGTCATCGTGTCGGGTGCGTCGACGAGGAAGTCGTCGACGGCGCCCGCCTCGGTCGTGTGCACCTGGACGGCGAGGATGTTGACCGCACGCAGCGCGAGGCTGGCGGTCAGAACGGACAGGTAGCCCGGTCGGTCGTCGACCGTGGCCCGGATCCGCCACAACGCCATGGAGGGTCTCCCTTTCGGCGGTATGTCGCCGTCCCGCGACCGGATGATCGCCGGCCGGCCGGCTCCCCCAAGACTGTCCCGCAGGTGTTACCCACACATTGCTTGAGCAGGAAATATCGTGAGGACTACGCCACAGATTCGGCGCCGACGAGGTCTAGGCGGTCGCCGAGGATCACAGCGGCGGCGCGGACGAGCTGGGCCACCCGATCGACCTCGGTGATGTGGAACCCAGCTGGCGGGAGCTCCTCCTCACCGGCGGAACGGGCGGCCAGGAGCACCAGACCGGCGCGGCCGAACGGGGCCGCGGCGTACCGGGTGTCGTCCGGGCCGGTGAGCGGCCGGGCCCGCAGAGGGGTCACCTCGGGCAGGCGCAGCGGGGCGGGCGCGCGCCAGCTGGCGTACGCGACGGTCGGCTCACCGCCGGATGTGGCGAAGTGCGGCTCGCTGGTCGGGGTGTGCCGGGGCATGTTGCCGCTGCGGGCGGCCCAGTCGGCGGGGACCACCGCGGCGGCGGCCCAGTCGGCGGCCAGCAGCGCGGGGACGGCGTCGACGAGGGCCGCCAGGCCGTCCGCGGGATTCGCGGCGACCTGGGCGAGGAGTTCGGCGTCGTGGCCGCCGGTGACCGGCTGGCCGATGGCTCGCCACATGCCGTCGACCTGGACACCGGGGATGGCGGCGAGGCCGGCCAGGAGGCGGTCGACCCGAGCGGAGCCGGGCCAGACCACGGTGAAGTCGTCCACGGCCCGGCCGCCGAAACGCTCCAACACGACGACTTGGACGATGTCGGCACCCGCCACACCGAGCGTGCGCGCCACCTGGCCGAGGGCTCCGGGTCGATCCGGCAGAGTCACCCGCACCCGCAGCAACATGAACTCCTCCCATCTGCGGGCAGCCCAGATGACCGCCCGCTGCGTCAAGCGTGCACGTGCGCCGTTTCACCACCGTTGCAACGCCGTGTCCCGGCCGCTAACCCGGCAGGCGCCCACCCGGTGTCCCCACCCTGGCCGCAAACGTTCATAGTTGGCCCCCGGGGGGCGCTACTGCATAGGGTTTGTCCATGATATGCCGTGCGTGCCGGGAGAAGCGGCACGACCAGTGCCGAGGAGGTTCGTGGTGCGACTGCCAGCACCGACCGGAGCTGCCCACCCCACCGGTGACTGGACCGCCTGGTGAGTGACCTGTGCCGGCTGTGGCCGCTGCCGTCCACGAACCCGCTGGAGGAGGACGAACTCGCCGCCTCCTATCCTCGCGGCACCGGGCCTCTGCTCCGCGTCAACTTCGTGACCAGTGCTGATGGCGCGGTCACGGTCGACGGTTACTCGGAGGGGTTGTCCAGCGCCGGGGACAAGCGGGTGTTCAATCTGCTCCGCCGCTCCTGCGACGCGCTGCTCGTGGGCGCCGGAACGCTGCGGCACGAGGGCTACGACGCGCTGCGCCCGAATCGCGCCTGGCGTGTGGCACACGGGCTCACGCCGTACCCGACGCTTGTGGTGGTCTCGGGGTCGCTGCGCCTGGACCCGACGCAGGCCGCCTTCTCTGAAGCCCCCGCTAGACCGATCGTGATCACTCATGCGGCCGCAGAACCGCCCCCGGAACTCGGCGCGGTCGCCGACATCGTCGCCTGCGGCGACACCGAGGTGGATCTGTCGGCGGCCGTCGCCCAGCTGCACACGCGCGGCCTCTTCTCCATCCTCTGCGAGGGCGGGCCGGCCCTGCTCGGGAGCCTGACCGCCGCGGACCTGGTCGACGAACTGTGCCTGACGGTCGCGCCGCTGCTCGCAGGCGCGGGCCCCGGCCGGATCACGGCCGGGCCGCCGAGTCCGCCGCGCGAGCTGACGCTGCGGCACGCGCTGTCCGCCGACGGCCAGCTCCTGTTGAGGTACGTACGCGCCTGACTCGCTCGTCATCGGGCAGGATCACCTCCTCACCCTGCGGGTCGCAGGCCACCGGCCGGGCTCGGCCGTCAGGCCGGGGGTTCGCGTCGGTGCCCCCGTCGCTGGAATGGTTCAGGCACATCAGGACACGGTCTCGGCCGCGTCGCGGGAGCGGGAGTCGATTCGGTGAGCTGAACGGGCGCGGCTGACGCTGGACCACGGCCGGTGGGCGTACGCTGCACCCGGCTTGGCGGTGGACAACGCCGGGGCCGTGGTGCGGGCGGCGCACGCGATGTCGGGCGACGTGGCGAACGGTCCGGCCCGTGACACCGAACGGTCCGGCCTGTGGCACCTGGATGAGCTGGTCACGGGGGCGGCCGGGCACGATGTACCGGGCGGCTGATCGGTTGGACCGGGCGCCCGGGCACCAGTGACGCACCTCCGGGGTGCGACAGGATGTCGTAGGGGTGGGGCAACATGATCGGCGTGGACGACGAGCTATCCGGTGAGCCGGTCGGGCGGGTGCTCGGCACGGCCGACGCCACGCCCCTGCAGTTCTGGACGGCGGTGACCCCCGGCAGCTACCTGCAGCTCGACGACGTGGTGGTGACCCGCCGCGCCCTGCCGGACCGGGAGCCGGTCACGATCGCCGGCGTGGTGACCCAGGTCCGTGCGCGCCACGAGGGCGCCCAGTTCGATTCCGACGTCTTCGCGATCGCCGACGGCACCCTGCCCGCCCTGGTGCAGGAGGCCGCCGAGATCACCACCACCCGGGTCGACCCGGAGCTGTACGTGCCCCCGGCCCCGGGCGCGGTCGTGCTGCGGGCCACCGGCGACGCCCGGGCGGCGGCGTTGCACTTCGACCGGATGGAACGCCGCATTCCGATGGGCACCGGCCGCGACGGCGTACCCGTCTACCTGAACGCGGACTTCCTCGACGGCACCCGCGGCGCGCACGTCTCGATCTCCGGAATCTCCGGGGTGGCGACGAAGACGAGCTTCGCCACGTTCCTGTTGTACTCGGTGTTCCGCTCCGGGGTGCTGGGCGGCGACGCTGTCAACGCCAAGGCGCTGATCTTCAATGTGAAGGGCGAGGATCTGCTCTTCCTCGACCACCCGAACACCAAACTGGACGAGCCGACCGTTGCGGCGTACGCGAAGCTGGGGCTGTCGGCCTCGGCGTTCCCCGATGTACGGGTGTACGCGCCACCGCGGGCGGGTGACTCGTCCGGCTCCCCCGACGTGAGCAGCCGGCTGACCGGCGTGGACAGCTTCTACTGGACCCTCGAGGAGTTCTGCGCGAAGCGGCTGCTGCCGTACGTGTTCGCGGACGCCGACGACGAACGCCAGCAGTACACGATGGTCGTCCACTCCGTCGCCGCGCACCTGCTGCGGTACGCACAGCCGGCCGACGGAGGGATCAGCATCGACGGCGTACGCCTCGGCGGGTACGGCGACCTGGTGGACCACATCGTCGACCAGCTCACCGACGACGCGACCCGGCTGACCTGGGCGGGCACTGCGGTCAACATGGGCACGGTGAACGCGTTCGCCCGGCGACTGATCGGCAGCAAGAAGGACCTGGCCCGGCTGATCCGCGGGGACCTGGCGACCCGCCGCCCGCACGAGATCAACACGTCGGCGAGCGCCCAGGTGACCGTGGTCGACCTGCACAACCTGCCGGACCGCGCGCAGCGTTTCGTCGTCGGTGTGACGCTCAAGGAGGAGTTCGAGCGCAAGGAGAAGGCGGGCACGGCGAAACCGCTGCTCTTCGTGGTCCTCGACGAGCTGAACAAGTACGCCCCGCGGGAGGGCTCGTCGCCGATCAAGGAGGTCCTGCTCGACATCGCCGAGCGCGGCCGGTCCCTCGGCGTCATCCTGGTCGGCGCGCAGCAGACCGCGAGTGAGGTGGAGCGCCGCATCGTCACGAACTCGGCGATCCGCGTCGTCGGACGCCTCGACCCGGCCGAGGCCTCCCGCCCCGAGTACGGCTTCCTCCCCCAGGCGATGCGTCAGCGGGCGCTGCTGGCCAGGCCGGGCACCATGTTCGTGAACCAGCCCGACATCCCGGTGCCGCTCTGCGTGGAGTTCCCGTTCCCCGCCTGGGCCACCCGCGTGTCGGAGGCCGGCCCACCGCCGTCCGGGACGCTGCGCTCGATCGTGCAGGGCGCCGACCCGTTCGCGGTGGTCGGCGGCGGTTCGCCCGACGACGACATCCCCTTCTAAGGTTTCATGATGCGGATTCTGCACACCTCGGACTGGCACGTCGGCAAGGTGCTCAAGGGACGGTCCCGGGTGGACGAGCACAAGGTGGTGCTCGCCCAGGTGGTCGACATCGCCCAGCACGAGCGGCCCGACCTCGTGATCATCGCCGGCGATCTGTACGACACCGCCGCCCCGTCGCCGGAGTCGACCCGACTGGTGACCAGGGCGTTGTCCGCCCTGCGCCGCAGCGGCGCGCAGGTCGTCGCGATCGGCGGCAACCACGACAACGGGCCGGCACTCGACGCGCTGCGACCGTGGGCGGAGGCGGCCGGGGTCACGCTGCGTGGCGCTGTCCGGGAGGACCCGGCCGAGCACGTCCTCACCGGCGAGACCACGGGTGGCGAGAGGTGGCGGCTGGTCGCACTGCCGTTCCTGTCGCAGCGGTACGCCGTCCGGGCGACGGAGATGTACGAGCTCACTGCCGCCGAGGCGAACCAGACGTACGCGGATCACGTGGCCCGACTGATCGCGAAGCTCGCCCAGGACTTCACCGAGCCGGGCACGGTCAACCTGGTCACCGGGCACCTGACGGTGATCGGGGCGACCGCCGGGGGCGGCGAGCGGGAGGCGCACACCGTGCTCGGGTACGCCGTACCGACGACGGTGTTTCCGGCGAACGCGCACTACGTGGCGCTGGGTCACCTGCACCGGGCGCAGCAGGTCGTCGGGCCGTGCCCGGTCCGGTACTCGGGCAGTCCCCTGGCGGTGGACTTCGGCGAGGAGGAGAATCTCCCATCCGTGACGGTCGTCGACGTGACCGCTGAGCAGTCGGCCCGGATCCGCGAGGTGCCGGTGACGGTGGCGACCGGCCTGCGGACGGTTCGCGGCACGCTCGATCAGTTGCGGCGGGTGCATACCGGTGACGCGCTGCTGCGGGTGTACGTGCGGGAGGCGCCGCGGGCCGGGCTGCGCGAGGAGGTTCAGGCGCTGCTGCCGAACGCGCTGGAAGTACGCATCGACCCGGACATGGTTCCGCAGCCGAACGCGGCGACCGCCCAGCGGGCCGGCCGTTCGCCGCGTGATCTGTTCCGCGACTACCTGGACAGCCGCGGTCATGCCGAGGACGGCGTCCGCGACCTCTTCGACACGCTCTACGACGAGGTGAACACGACATGAGGCCGGTCCGCCTGGATCTTGCGGGCTTCACCGTCTTCCGGGACGAGACCACGCTCGACTTCACCGACGCGGACTTCTTCGCCCTGGTCGGGCCGACCGGGGCGGGCAAGTCCACGATCCTGGACGCGATCACGTTCGCGCTGTACGGGTCGGTGCCGCGCTGGGGCGGCGGTGCCCGCGGGATCACCAACGCCCTGGCGCCCTCGGGCACCGAGGCGCGGGTGCGGCTGGTGTTCGAGTCGGCGAACCAGCGGTACGTGGCGACCCGCGTGGTCCGGCGCGACGGCCGCGGCAACGTGAAGACGGCGGCGGCGGGCCTGCAGCTGATGCCGCCCGGCTTCGACCCGACACGCTTCGACACCGGGATGAGCGTGGAGGATCTCGGCGAGGTCCTCGCCGGGACGCCCGCCGAGATGGACGAGGCGGTCCTGCACGCGGTCGGGCTGCCGTACGAGCAGTTCACGAGCTGTGTGGTGCTGCCGCAGGGCCAGTTCGCGGACTTCCTGCACGCCAAGCCGGCGACCCGGCAGCAGATCCTGGTGAACCTGCTCGGCCTGCACGTCTACGAGGACGTCCAGAAGAAGGCGACCGCCCGGGCCGCTGAGGCTGACGCGAAGCTGGGCGCCGTCGACCAGGTGCTCGCGGGGCTGGCGGACGCCGACGACGAGGCGGTGGCGGCGGCCGAGTTACGGGCGCAGCGGCTACAGGAGCTCACTGCGGCCGTCGAGAAGGCGGTGCCACGGCTCGCGGCCGCCGACGCGGCGACGGAGGCGGCCACCGCCACTCTGAACGCCCTGGACGCGGAGCTGGCGATCCTGGCCGGGGTACACGCACCGGGGCACGTCGCGGACGTGGCCGGTGAGGTCGCGGCCGCCCGGCTCGCCATGACCGACGCGGCGAAAACCGTCGCTGCGGCCGAGGAGCGCGAGGAGAAGCTGCGCGGCGAGGTCGCGGGGGCCGGCGAGTCGGCGACGCTGCGGCTGATGCTCGACCGGCACGCCGACGTGACCGCACTGACAGAACAGGTGCAGTGGCTGGTCGGGGCGGTATCGGTGGCCGAGGTCGAGCACAGCACGGCGGTGGCCGCGGTCGAGCTGGCCCGGGCGCAGCACGCGGCGCTGGGTGACGCGCTGGAGCGGGCGCGGGCCGCGTACGCCGAGGCACAGACGACCGACCGTGCCTCGGCGTTGCGGGCGCACCTCGCGCCGGGCGACGGCTGCCCGGTGTGCGAGCAGACCGTGACGGTCGTACCCCCGGTTCCGCAGGGTTCGGCGGTGGCCGTGGCGAAGACGGCGGGTGAACAGGCACGGGCCGAGCACGAGAAGGCCGCGTCGACGCTCAAGCAGCGCGACGCGGTGGCCCGCGATACCGAGCGTGGCCTGGAGCGCAAGCGGGCTCAGCACGACCAGGAGGCCGCACGGCTGGCCGAGCTGACCGCGGCCGTCAAGGACTCCCCCGGTGAGGACGTCCTTCGGGCACGCCTCACCGACCTGACCGAGTTGCAGCGGCGGCTCGACGACGCCGGGGCGGCGGTGCGGTCCGCGCGCGATGCGTACCGGCGTACCCAGGCCGTGGCGCAGGCGGCGGACGGCCGGCAGCGGACCGCGTGGCAGGAGTTCGACGCGGCCCGCGACCGGGTGGGCCGGCTGGGGCCGCCACCGGCCGACCGCGACGACGTCTCGGTGGCGTGGCGTTCCCTGATGGACTGGTCGGTCAGGGAACGCTATGACCGCCAGGTCGCGCGGGGCGAGGCCCAGGCCGAGGTGGTACGCGCCCGCGAGGCCGCCCAGCTGGCGCGGCACGAGATCGGCGAGCTCTTCGCGACCGCCGACGTCCCGGTCCCGACGCGGACCGACCCGGTACGCGCCGCCGCCGTCGCCGCCGAACGGGCCGACGCTCACCGGCAGCGTCTCGTGGAGCGTCGCGCCGAGGCCGCCGAACTGCGCGCCCGGCGCGCCGAGCACGAACGCGACGGGCACGTCGCCAAGGCCCTCGTCGGCCACCTGCGGGCCAACAACTTCGAGCGTTGGCTGCTCGAAGAGGCCCTGGACCTGCTGGTCGGCGGCGCGTCGCGGATTCTGCGCGAGTTGACCTCCGGCCAGTACGACCTGATCCACGACAAGGGCGACTTCTTCGTCGTCGACCATCACGACGCGAGCCTGCGCCGCGGCGTCCGGACGCTGTCGGGCGGCGAGACGTTCCAGGCGTCGCTGGCGCTCGCCCTGGCCCTGTCCGAGCAGCTGGCGGGGATGTCGACCACCGCTGCCAGCCTCGAGTCGATCGTGCTGGACGAGGGGTTCGGCAGCCTGGACGCGGCGACCCTGGACACGGTCGCGTCGACGCTGGAGAACCTCGCCGCCCGCGGTGACCGCATGGTCGGTGTCGTCACCCATGTCACCGCCCTTGCCGACCGGGTCCCGGTTCGCTTCCTGGTACACAAGGACGCCCGCTCCGCGCGGGTGGAGAGGGCCGGCCTGTGAGCGAGCGCCTGACGCCGCCGGACGCGGCCGTACCCGGCGGGGGTGTGGGATGACGAAACTGTTCGTCGACGCGTGGGATCCGGCGTACGGGGCTTCGCTGGAAGGGGCCGGGGGTGGCGGCGACGGGCCGGCCGTTCCGAGCTCCGCCCAGGTCGACGCGGACGCGGAAGTGCCCGCCGGGCAGTGGCGCCCGCTGGATCCCGCCGCGGGCGTGCACTGCCCGGACGTGGTCCTGCTGGTGGACGGCGTACGGCGCATCGATGCCGGGTTGTGGACGGCCGAGGACGACGGGTCGTCGTACGCGGGGCTGGCGGCCTCGTACGCGGCCGGGGTGGTCCGGTGTGACCTGCGCCGGGGTGTGGCGGAACTGGCCGGTGCCCGGGTGGAGCGTGGCCTGTTCACGGCGAGTCCCAGCGCCCAGGACGTCGTCGCTGGCTCGGTGCGGTACGTGGTCCGCCGGGTCAACGGCACGGGCGAGGCGAGCAAGTTGCCGGTGGCGGTGCAGGCACCGCTGACCGCACTCGAGGTCGAGGTGTCCGGGGCGGCCCGCGAGGAGGCGGACCTGCTGGTGGTCGACGGGCCGTTGCGTAATCGGCGGCAGCTGCCGCGGACGATCGGGTACATCAAAACCCAGCACAGCCAGTACCTGCCTGCCGCACTGACGCAGGTCGTGACGAGTCTCCGGGCGGGTCAGCGCACCCCGGTCTTCGGTCTGGGGACGGCGTGGGGCGGCTGGTCCTGGTATCTGCGGCTGCCGACCGCCGCGGGGGCGCCGTGGGCGGGAATCGTCCGGGTGGAGTGTTCGGCGGACCTGACGGCGCGGGAGGCGGCCGGGCTGGCCGCGATGTCGCAGGCGACGCTGCCGCGGTTCGCGTCGTCGGCGTACAAGGATCCGCGGGCGCCGCAGAACCTGGTGCCGATCGCGGGGTTGGAGCGCCGGCTGCGAGCCCTGCTCGGTGACTCTCGGTTACTGCACCGTGCACTGACGGCAGCCACCGCACGCAGTCGCGTATCCGCTTGATCACTGTGGGCTAGAGATCGGGTGCCGCATCCTCGAAGTGGCTGACATGTTCGGCCGCACGTCGTTGAGCAGCTGCGTTGCGGAGGGCTGGACACCCACCCGACGCCTGCGAGGAGTGGGCCGAGCGGCGTCCCGGCGTCGTCCTGCTCGGCCGTTTCGACGTCGCCACTCCATGAGTACTATTCGCTAGCAACGCTGCGTAATCATCGATAACGAACGGACATGGTCAGTAATTCGCTGATCATGAATGTCCTCTAAACAGGATTAAAGTGCCGAATTTGGCATTACGTACGACCGTGACCTGCACGGACGCTGTGTCCGTGGCTCCGGTAAGCCCAGCTGTCACCATCCGGTCAGCCGTACCGCCCACCCCTCGGTGCGGACTGGTTCCCGATCATCGGCCATCGCCCGACAACAGTCGGGGGATCGAGCCATCGCACCTTCCGGAGGACGAGTGAGTATGCGCACCGCTGATGCCCGCAGAGCGGCAGAGCCCGCGATCCGGTCGTCCAACCGGCCCCCGACAACGCTCGACGGAGCAGCCGGCGACCGTGGTGCCACCCACTCCCGATCGATGTCCGCGGAATTTCTTGCGATCACCTTGATCCCCGCCGGCCCTGCCGTCCGTATGTGGGAGGACGGAGGTGACTCCGGGAGGAGGTATCGATGCGATCAATGGCCGTCGAACGGCTCACGCCGGAACGGGTGCGCGTGATGACCCAGCAACGATCCGGCGGAGGCTGGCAGGCGCTCGATGGAGGGCGTACCGGCGGCGATCACGATGACACCGCCGCGCGGCAGAACCCGCGCCACGAGGCGGGGGGCGGAGACAGCCACGAGGACACCCTCGTGCGCATGCTCTACGAGGAGCACGCGGGCCCGCTGCTGATGTTCGTGCTGCGCCTGACCGGTGGTGACCGGCAGCGCGCCGAGGACATCGTGCAGGAGACCCTGCTCCGGGCGTGGCGTAACGCGCACCGTCTTGGAGCCCAGGGCCAGCAGTCCCTGCGCCCCTGGCTCGTCACGGTCGCCCGGCGCATCGCCATCGACGACCACCGCAGCACCACCGCACGCCCCACCGAGACGTACGACCGTGAGCTCGAGAGCTTCCCCAGTACATCCGACGAGACCGACCGGGTGCTGCGCCTGATGACCGTCACCGATGCCCTGCGAACCCTGAGCCATTCACACCGGGAGATCCTCGTTGAGACCTACTTCCGGGGACGGACGGTCCCCGAAGCGGCCGACGCCCTGGGCCTTCCTCTGGGGACTGCCAAGTCCCGCGTGTACTACGCTCTTCGGGCACTGCGTACGGCCCTTCAGCAGAAGGGGGTGACCGAATGACCCAGGACCCGCAGCACTTCGACGTGGCCGCGTACGCCCTCGGTGTGCTCGACCCCCGCGACGCGGAACGGTTCGAGGCTCACCTCGCCGACTGCGACGCCTGCGCCATCGAGCTGGACTCGATGCTCCCGGTCGTGGACGTCCTCGCCGACATCGACGCGGACAGCCTCGTCGCCACGGAACAAAGCCGGCGCGAGGGACTCGTCCTCAACAGGATGATCAACGTCGTCGGGCACGAGCGGCGCCGGACACACGGCCGGCGGCTCTACTCTCTCGCGGCGGCGGTGGTGGCGTTCGCCGTCCTCGGCGTCGGCGCCGCGTTCGCCGGTGGCCAGTGGTTCGCGCGCGCGGACACCACCACCGCGAGCCCCAAGCAGTCCGCGCTGGAACCGATTGCCCCCGAAAGCAACGTCGGCGGGCCCAACGCCCCCAAGGACATCACCGGCGTGACCGATCCCCGCACCGGGGTGCGGGCCGCGGTGGCTCTCGAGCAGATGGCCTGGGGCACCCAGGTCGACCTCGCGCTGACGAACATCAAGGGACCGAAGACCTGCCGGCTGGTCGCCGTCCGCACGGACGGCACCCAGGAGGTGCTGTCCAGCTGGACCGTCGGCGAGAAGGGCTGGGGTACGGCGGCGCAGCCGAAGGCGCTGGAGCTGACCGCCCAGACGGCTCTGCCCCGGAACCAGATCGCCCATGTGAAGGTCGATTCGATGGACGAAACAGGTACGCCCCAGACACTTGTCCGGGTGCCCTGAACCGTACTCACGAACGAATGCCCGGCCGCCGACGCAGCCGGGCATTCGTCATGGCCGGGCCATTCCTCGAAGCGACCGCGACACCGCGTCACACCTCGTCGACAATGCGTCGCCGAGCGCGGCGCACGTACGAAACCGCTCAATGGTTCATTTGCATACTGGCGGAATTGATTCCGCCAATCGTTCAACCGCTCGGCCACGCCGCGCGTACTACTGCCCGAACGAAGCCAACACAAGCAGCAGTTGGAGGGCACGTGGTTCCGGAGAAGCGAAAGTTGATGGTCGTCAGCGGCGCGATCGCCGCGGCGTTCATGCTGCCCGGGTGCGCGCCGGCCGGCTACAGCAACAGTAGCCTCGACCCCGGCGCGGCTCAGCCAGCCGCCAACGAGGAGAAGGCCGAGGCCACTCCGTCGGCCGGCGCGAGCGCCCCGGGCGACGGCAAGGAGGCTCCTCAGCTCACCGACGAGGAACTCACCAACGAACTGTCCGCCAAGGAGGTCGCCCGCATGGGGAAGACCGTCCAGGACGAGAATGGCTGGGTCCTGTACCGCTTCGACGGTGACAAGGTCGACCCACCGACCAGCAACTGTGACGGTGACTGCGCCAAGGTCTGGCCACCGGCCCTGACCGACGGAAAGCCCAAGCTCAACGGCATCGACGAGGCCAAGGTAGGCACGATCGAGCGCAAGGACGGCACCAAACAGATCACCATCGGCGACTGGCCGGTGTACCGCTACATCGGCGACAAGAAGCCCGGTCAGTGGAAGGGCCAGAACGTCGGCGGCAAGTGGTTCGTCGTGGCGCCGGACGGCAAGAAGAATCTGACCTGCCTCCCACCCGTATCGAAGGCCGTCCCTCCCCCGGTGGACGGCAAGGGCGGCGGCAAGGAAGGCGAGAACAAGGACGGCGAGAAGAAGGACGGCGAGAAGGGCACCGAGAACAAGGGGAACGGCTCCGGCGGCTCAAGCAGTGACTACAGCTACTGAGACAGCTTGATCAATAGTGGCCGGTCGACGCTCCCGGCGCGACCGGCCACCGCTGGTTCAGCACATTTTTTCAACACCGTCGAACATTGATTGAACCGCCGGCATACCCCGAACGAATGATGCCCCGGGATCAGGATCCAGTACATAAATCCACTTTAACCAACTCCTAAAAGTTCCTCATTTCCGAGGATCCCCATTGCGTTTATCCACGCGAAACCAATACGGTTTCCATGAGGGAATTCGAAGCCCTCTGTACCCATCGTCGGAGGTGACGGAAAGATGATTGCCCCCCATCATGTTTCCCGGCTGAGCCGGTGGACCGTGGGTGTCTCGGCGATGGTCATGGTCGTGTTGTCAGCACCGGCTTCACCTGCCTCCGCAGCGCCCGGGGACACTCCCGAACCTCCCGAGACCGCCCTGTCGCAGAACGGTGCGGGCGCTGTCACACCGGCGGACCGGGACTTCGTCATCAAGGTCCGGCTCGCCGGGCTCTGGGAGATGCCGGCCGGGAACATGGCCCAGCAACGAAGCGAGAACCCGAAGATCAAGGCGATCGGTAAGGCCATCTCCGGCCAGCACGCCAAACTCGACGCGCTGACGAAGGAAGCCGCCGCGAAGCTGAACATCCCGCTTCCAGACGTACCCACGAACGAGCAGCAGGCCTGGCTCGGCGAGATGAAGAACTCGACCGGCCGGACATTCGATCAAATCTACGTCGACCGGCTGCGCGCCGCGCACGGCAAGATCTTTCCGGCCATCGCGAACATCCGGTCCGGAACCCGCAACGACGTCGTACGCCGGCTCGCCCAGCAGACCAACCAGTTCGTGATGACCCATCTCACACTCCTGGAAAGCAGCGGGATGGTCGACTACGGCGACCTCCCCGCACCCCCGCAGCCCGTTGCCAACGGTGCACCCGCCGTCGACGGAAAGATGATCGCCGCCGCCACCGGCACCGCCGGCGCTCCGGGCGGGGTCAGCACGACCGTCGTTCTGATCGTCCTCGCCGCAGCGCTCATTGCGGGTGTGGCAGCGACCATGCGCATCTTCCGGCCGCGGTAGGCAGCGACCGGTACCCACCTGGCCAGCCGACCTGGCCGACCATCCCCCCTCCCGGCGAGCCCCCCGCCCGCCGACGCCACAAAGAAAGGTTGTTCCCATGCGAAGGTCGAATTACCGTCGCTCATCATCCAAGTTCAACGGAAAGCGTCGGATTATCGCAGCGGCGGCGACCCTCGTGGCCTTCGGCGCTGTCGTGGCCGTCTCCCAGGTGTCCGACGCGAGCACGAAGCGTCGATCGCTGGATCGCGCGCTGGCGGCGTGCAAGCAGGTCAAGGCGCCACAGGCGAACACCAAACTGTGGAGCACCGAGACCAAGCGCGGCACCTACACCACCGACAACGGCGCCGTGACCCAGCACGCGGACGACGGCGCCCAGGACGTGCCGAACGCCGAGACGCTCCAGACACGGTGCAAGAACAAGGCGATGGAGAACGCCGGCCTGAACACCGACGGGGGGAAAAACCCGAACGCCGGCAAGGGCAACAACGGGAACAAGGGCAACGACGGGAACAACAACAAGGGCAACAAAGGGAACAAGGGCAACGACGGGAACAACAACAAGGGCAACGACGGGAACAAGGGCAACGGCGGCAACAACAACAAAGGCAACGGCGGCAACAACAACAACAAAGGCAACGGCGGGAACAAGGGCAACGGGGGTGGAGGCCTGGACATCCTCGCCAACAGCTGCAACGGCAGCAAGTTGAAGCCGCACGACGGCTTCCAGGCGGGTAACCGCTGCGTCTCCACCCAGTTCGGTGAGGTCGGCGCCGCCGCGAACAACCCGTCGCTGCTGATCACCAAATCGCCGGCCAACGTGGGTGTGAACCAGGCGTTCACCCTGTCGGTCAGCACCCGCAATCTGATCCGTGACCGGTTCCTCGCGGCTGGAGATGGTGGGTACTACGTAGAGAGCTCGCTGCTGAAGAACGGCATCGTCCGCGGCCACTTCCACACCGCCTGCCGGATGCTGGCGAACCAGAACGCCGCACCGGACCCGGCGCCGGCGCCGGCCTTCTTCGTGGCGACCGAGGATGGCAAGGGTGGCGCCGGAGCCGACACGGTGAACGTCCAAGTCGCGGGCCTGCCGCAGGCCGGTACCGCGCAGTGCGCGGTCTGGGCCGGTGACGGTTCGCACCGCATCCCGATGATGGAGCGCGCCAACCAGACCCCGGCCTTCGACGTGGTCCGCGTCCAGATCAACGGGAACAACAACAAGGGCAACGGCGGCAACGGCAACAAAGGCAACGACAACAACAACAAGGGCAACGACAACAACAACAAGGGCAACGACGGCAACAACAAAGACAACAAAGACAACAAAGACAACAACGGCGGCAACGGCGGCAACGGCGGCAACGGCGGGAACAAGGGCGGCCGGTAACAACGGCCAGGCCCGCGACCGGGCGGCACCGGGTCGCTCGGGTATCCCGAAGTCGCCGTCACCGATGGTCCTGACCCACCCCGGTCAGGACCATCGGCGCGTCCGGGCTGTGTCTGGGCGTCCAGGGCCCGCAGGAACGGAAGGCAGGCGTGGCACAGTGGCGCACGTGGACGCGACCCGGCGGATGGCGGCACCTGACGGCTATCACCTCGTGGGAACCGTACGGTCGCTCATGGTGCCGCAGCACGACCCGTGTGCGCGTTTCGACGGCGGAACGTTCTGGTGGGCGGCGCGTACGCCGGACGGGCCGGGCACGCTGCGGCTGGAGCGCGACGGCACGGAGGTGGTGGCCGGCGCGTACGGGGTGGGAGCGGATTGGCTGATCGAGCGGGCCGATGCGATCGCCGGGCTCCGCGACGACGTCTCCGGATTCGACGACCTGGTTGCCGGGAACCGGCTGCTGGCCCGGCTGGCGGCGACGTATCGTGGGCTGCGGTTCCCCGCCACGGGCCTGATGTTCGTCCACGTGCTGCGAGCGGTCCTCGAGCAGAAGGTCGCCGGTACGGAGGCGTTCCGCGCGTACCGCAAGACGGTCCGGCACTTCGGCGAGCCGGCGCCTGGACCGGTGGAGTTGCTGCTCCCGCCGGACCCCGATGTGGTGGCGGCCGCGCCGTACTGGGTGTTCCACCCGTTCGGCGTCGAGCAGCGGCGTACGTCGGCCCTGCTGCGGGCCGCCGCGCTCGCTGCCAGCCTGCAGCGCTGCGCCGACTCCGTGACGGCCACACGCCGGCTGACCGCTATCCCCGGCATCGGAGGGTGGACCGCCGCCGAGGTGGTCCGCTCCGCGTACGGCGACCCCGACGCGGTGAGCGTCGGCGACTACCACATCCCCAACACGGTGGCCTGGGCCCTGGCAGGGGAAGCGAGGGGCACAGACGCCCGGATGCTGGAACTGCTGGAGCCGTACGCGGGGCAGCGCGGGAGGGTGTGCGCGTTGCTGGCCGCGGGCGGCATCCAGGCGCCGAGGTTCGGCCCGCGCATGCCGACCCGCTCGTTCGCGAAGTATTGAGGAACGCCCATGCGGTTCGACAGGATCAGGTCGACGAGGCCGGTGAGGTGCTGACCGAGACCCTCGACGAGGTCAGGGCCGACCGGCTGTACGAACGGCACGGTTACGTCCCGTTCACCCGCCGTACCGGACTGGCCTTCCTGGAGAAGAAGCTGTCCTGACCGGCTACCGTTCGCTCTCGTGGACGGCTATACCGGGCAGTTGCTGCTCGTACTCGTGCTGGTACTGGTCAACGCTCTCTTTTCGGGCAGCGAGATGGCGCTCGTGTCGTTGCGCGACGCGCAACTACAGCGCCTCGAACGGAACTCACGCAGCGGGCGGACCCTGGCCCGGCTGGCCCGTGACCCGAACCGCTTCCTCGCCACGATCCAGATCGGCATCACGCTCGCCGGTTTCCTGGCGTCGGCGGCGGCGGCGGTATCGCTCGCGGAGCCCCTCTTAGGACCGTTCGGCTTCCTCGGCGACGCCGCACGACCAGCGGCGATCTTCGTGGTCACGATCGCGCTGACCTTCGTCACGCTGGTGCTGGGTGAGCTGGCGCCGAAGCGGATCGCGATGCAGCGCGCCGAGGGGTGGGCGCTGATGGTTGCGCGGCCGCTGCACGTCCTGTCGGCGATCTCGCGGCCGGTGGTGTGGCTGCTCGGCAAGTCCAGCGACCTGATCGTCCGGCTGGTGGGCGGCGATCCGCACGCGCAGCGCGAGGAGGTCAGTACGGAGGAGATCCGCGACATGGTCGCGGCGCAGCAGGAGTTCTCCGCGCAGCAGCGCACGATCATCTCCGGGGCGTTCGAGATCGCGGATCGGAACCTGCGGGAGATCCTGGTCCCTCGCCGCGACGTGTTCACGCTGCCGAAGGACACCCCGGCGCGGGAGGCGTTGACCCTGCTGATGGCGACAGGCCACTCGCGGGCCCCGGTGGTCGGCCCGGCGGGTCTCGACGACGTCTACGGCATCGTCCACCTGCGCGACCTCGTCGACGCCACCGGTTCGGTGACGGAGCTGGCCCGGCCAGGTCTGTTCCTTCCGGAGACGTTGCGGGTCTCCGATGCCCTGCGGCAACTGCGCCAGGAGCGTCATCAGCTGGCCCTGATCGTGGACGAGCGCGGGGCCATCGACGGCATCGTGACGATGGAGGACCTGGTCGAGGAGATCGTCGGCGAGATCTACGACGAGACGGACCGCGATGTGGAGTCGGTGGTCCACGAGGCGGACGGCGCGCTGCTGCTGCCGGGCGCGTTCCCGATTCACGACCTGCCGGACATCGGCTTCGACGTCAACGGGCATGAGGACGGCGACTACACGACCATCGCCGGCATGGTGCTGGCCGGTCTGGGCCACATCCCGACCGAGCCGGGTGAGGTGGTCGAGCTGCCGCTGTTTGACGCGGAGGTGGTCGAGGTGACCGGCCGCGCCATCACGGCTGTCCGCCTCCGGGCCCGGCCCACGGTCGAGGAGCCGGAGAACTAGGCCGACAACCTGTTGCGGGGGGTACCGGTGTGCTCACTAAGCTGCAATGTGTCCACTGCCACACAGTGCACCGCCATCCCCCTTCTTCATTCCATGTCAGGGAGGCCTCCCCCATGATCGACGGGCCGAACCACGACGGCTACCAGTACCTCGACGCCCCGGTCGACGAGGACGAGGACGGACGACTCGCCGCCGTACGCCGCTACCGGCTGGTCGACCAGCCGATCGAGGACACGTACCAGCGGATCGCCTTCATCGCCCAGACGATCTTCGACACTCCGATGGCGACGGTGTCGCTGGTGGAGGAGGACCGGGTCTGGCTGGCCGGATGCCAGGGCCTGACCGGCGTCTCCGAGGTCGGTAAGGAACCTGGCCTCTGCGCGTCCGTGATCAAACAGGACGACGTCTACGTGGTCACCAATGCCGCGGTCGACGTGCGGACACTGGCGCACCCGCTCGTACGGGGCTCCCTCGGCCTGCGGTTCTACGCGGCCGCGCCGATCCGGACGCACGACGGCTACAAGCTCGGCACGGTCAACGTCATCGACTCCCGGCCCCGGGAGGCCTCGCCGAAGCAGCTCAAGGCGCTCGAGCACCTGGCGGCCATGGTCGCCGACGAGTTGGAGCTGCGGCTCATGGTGATCCGGAGCGCTGCCGCCGAGCAGCGGATGCGGGAGACCGTCGGCTGACCCATCACGGCCTTGACCCGTGCCGGCGCCCAGTCATGTGGCTTCGTTCGCGAGATCGGAACTCACGAACAACGCCAGTTATGGGCCACACGGGCCGCACCGGCGTGCGCGGACCTGTCGCGTTCCCGGCTCGGGGTCAGGTCGAGTGCGAACCGGTACGCCTGGATCGTCTTCGCCACATCGTCCCCGGTGGTCGCGGCTTCGACCGCCCGGCAGGCGGCGACCCTGCGCGCTCAGCGCGGCCTCGATGTACTCCGCGCCGAAGCGGACGAACCGGTCCCGGTGCTCGACCACGATCGTGGTCACGGCCGGGTCGCGCAGCAGGGCGAAGAACTTCTTGCACTGCCCGTTAAGCGCCGAGCCGACCTCGGTCACCACGCGGTCCACGGCGAGGCTCTGCCCGGTGGCCCACACGGTGATCCGGGCGACCTGCCGGTCCAAGTCCGGCTTCTGCTCAGCCGACGACACCCGGGCGTACACCACCGTCCGCCCGATCGCGGTAGTCGAGCCGGTGACCGGCTCACCAACCATGATCAGACGCCCGAGGCGGTACGCCGGAACGGGCAGCGTCCCGGACTCGTACCGCCGCCGCGCGGTCGTACGAGATTCCAGCCACGAGTGTGACGGCACGCTGACGGGATGCGCCACCCTGCTCGCCGTAACGCGTCCCCCGAGTAACCACCGGTGTGAAAAACTGCCCCTCACTTTGAGAATCGGGGAACCACAGATGACGACGGACATGCTCCAGGCGCAGACGCACCTCTTCATCCGGCAGCGGGTCCGGCTGATGGTGAACCAGTACGAGGTCCACACCGTCAACCCGGACGGCTCCGAGGGCATGATGCTCGCGTACGCCCAGCAGAAGCGGCTCGCGTTCAAGGAGCAGGTGACCCTCTACACCGACGACACCAAGCAGACGCCGGTGCTGGGCTTCAAGGCCCGGCAAGTCATCGACCTCGGCGCGACGTACGACGTCTTCGACGCCTGGAACCAGCCGATCGGGCTGTTCCGGAAGAACTTCGGCGCCTCCCTGCTGCGCTCCACGTGGCACCTCGAACAGCCCGGGTACGGCGAGATGGTCGGTCAGGAGAGGAACGTATGGGTCGCCGTGCTGCGGCGGTTCGTCGACTCCCTGTCCTGGCTGCCGTACCACTTCGACTTTGTGGTGGCGGGGCGGCCGGCCTTCTCCGTGGTCAAGAAGTGGGGCCTGCGCGACCGATACGTCGTGTCGATCCACGACCCGTACATCGATCGCCGGCTCGTGGTCGCGATGTCCGTGGCCCTGGACGCGCTCCAGTCGCGTTGAGGGTCGGGCGCACCGGTCAGCTCGCCGACGCCGGGCTGGCCGGGGTCGAGCCGCGGTTCTGCCACCGGCGTAATGCCGACTGTAGGCCTTACAGGTTCAGGCGTGTAATTGTGTAATCATGCGATACCGAGTCGCCCCGACCGGGGCCCGAAACGAACCCCCACCCGCCGACGACGCCGCAGGCTGGATCACCGGAGCCATCCCCGACGGCTGGTTCTCCGGACCGCCCGACATCGTCATCGACCGCGACGAGATCGTCATCTGGGGCACCCTGCCCAGCCCCGACCTCGGCCCCGACGCCTCCGACGCCGACCGCGCCGCCGCCGCGACCGGCCGGATCAACCAGTTCCGCGAGGACACCCGCGACCGTCGGATCAAGATCGCCCAGCAGGTCGAACACCGCTACCAGCGCAAGGTCGCGTGGGGCGCCGTCTGCGGCAACACCCGGGAACTCTTCACCCACCTCGCCGCGCCCGTCATGACCCGGCTCCGCCAGCCGGAACGCCAGGTGCTCGACACCCTCGTCGACGCCGGCGTCGCCCGCTCCCGCTCCGACGCCCTCGCCTGGTGCGTACGGCTCGTCGGCGAACACACCGAGGACTGGCTGGGACGGCTCCGAGACGCGCTCGGCACCGTGGAGAACCTGCGCAGGGAAGGCCCCCGGTAAGGCCAGGACCGGGAGCTGCTCAAAAGCCGGCGCCGGCGGCGACCTCTGAGGCAGCCGCCATCGCGTGATCATGACATGGACCGCTGGCCTTCGCCTCCACGCCGACCAGCTTGTCCGATCGGCACGCAGCTCAGGTAAGGGGCGCAAGGGCGACAACCGTCGATCCGCCGGAGCAACGTCCGCCATATGCCCCGGGCGAATACCGGCAAAGCCGGGAGTCTGCCGAGCGAATTGACCAGCTTCGTGGGCCGCAGCCGGGGGGATCGACCATCCGCCGGCTGATCCGCGGTGATCGGGCCGTGGGCTGGGTGAAGCCGTTCAGCGCCGTTTGCGGGCCAGCGCCGTCAGAGCCGCGACACCGGCCGCGACGCCCGCGGCCGCGCCGACCGCGGGGCGCCCCCAGCGCGCCGGTCCGCCGTCATCGCGGGTACGGGAGGCGAACACATTCCCGGCGTGCGGGCCGACCCGGCGGCGGGACAGCCCGGCCAGCCGCATACCCGGTCCGACCAGGGCGTCGTAGACCCCTGGAAGGGCGACGAAGCCGAACCTGATGACCGCGTTCGCCAGCCCCACCGACACGTGCGCCCGCGGCCGATCGGCGAGGCGTACGGCGACGGCGGCGACCCGTTCAGCGGTGTCGACCGGGGGCGGCGGCCGTCCGATCCGTCCCGCGTAGTTCGCCGCGCTCGTATAGATCGGCGTGTCCACCCCGGCCGGGCTGAGGAGGCAGACGTGGATGTCCGGAGCGTCCCGGGTCTCCTGCCGCAGCGTCCGGGCCAGGGCCCGCTGACCCCACTTCGGCACCGCGTACGCCGACATGTACGGCGCGGTGATCCGCCCGACGAGGGAACCGCACAGCACCAGCACCCCGGCCCGCTGCACGCGGAACTGCCGCAGCGCGGCCCGGGCCACGTTCGCGCTGCCCAGCAGGTCCGTCTGCACCACCCGGTCGAACACCTCCGGTGGCACGTCCTCGAACCGCCCGTACGCCATCACGGCGGCGGTGTCGAACCACACGTCGATCCGGCCGTACCGGTCGCGGACCGCCTCGGCGAGCGCGTCCACCTGCCGCCGATCGGTGACGTCGGTCGGGTGCGCGTACGCCCCGCACCGCTGCGCGACGGCGGTCAGCTCATCGCTGGGGCGCGCCGCGACGACCACCCGGTCACCGCGGGCCGCGAACATCAGCGCCGCCGCCCGGCCGATGCCGCTCGACGCCCCGGTCACCACCACCACGCGTTCGCTCACCCGATGCGGGTACCCGGTTCCCGCCGGACTACCGGCTCGGCGGGAAGGGAATCCCGGCCAGGGCGGCGACCCCTTGCGTGCCCGACCGGTCAGCGGCTCGTCAGGACGGCGGCCAGGTTGAACCGGACCGGACGTTCCAGCTGCTCGTACGTGCAGGAGGAGGGTTCCCGGTCGGGACGCCAGCGCTCGAACTGGGCGGTGTGCCGGAACCGTACGCCCTCCATGTAGTCGTACCGCACCTCGACGACGCGTTCGGGGCGCAGCGGGACGAACGACAGGTCCTTGCCGGCGTTCCAGCGGCTCTGCTCGTTACGGCGCGGGGTGCGTTCGCCCTGCTCGTGCGCGGCCCAATCCCACGGGTGACCGTCGAACGTCGTGACCAGGTGCTGGAGTTCGGCGAAGAGTTCCTCGCGCACGTTCATCGGGAAGGCGCCGATGACGCCGACGCTGACCAGGGTCGCGCGCTCGTCGTACAGGCCCAGCAGGAGCGAACCGATCCGGTTCTCGCCGGTCTTGTGCAGGCGGTAGCCCGCCACGACGCAGTCGGCGGTGCGCTTGTGTTTGATCTTCGTCATCACCCGCTTGTCCGGCTGGTACGTCAGCTCCGGGCCCTTGGCGATCAGCCCGTCCAGACCGGCGCCCTCGAACTCGTCGAACCAGCGCTGTGCGGTCGCCAGGTCGCGGGTGGCCGGGGTGATGTGCACCGGCGCCGTCGCGTCCTTCAACGCCTCCTCGAGCATCGCCCGGCGTTCGGCGAACGGCCGCTCGGTGAGGTCGTCGCCGTCCAGCGCGAGCAGGTCGAACGCGACGAAGCTGGCCGGAGTCTGCTCGGCGAGCAGCTTGACCCGGCTCGCCGCGGGGTGGATGCGCTGCTGCAGCGCCTCGAAGTCGAGGGTGTTGCGGGCGGTGTCCGCGACGACGACCTCGCCGTCGATGACGGACCGGGCCGGGAAGTTCGCGAGGACGGCCTCGACGACCTCGGGAAAGTACCGGGTCATCGGCTTCTCGTTGCGGCTGCCGATCTCGACCTCGTCGCCGTCCCGGAAGATGATCGACCGGAAACCGTCCCACTTCGGCTCGTAGATCTGGCCGGGTGGGATGTCGGTGACCGGCTTCGCCAGCATCGGCTTGACGGGCGGGTTGACGGGCAGCTCCATCGACCCAGTCTCCACCGATCTCCCCGGATCGGTGGCCCCGCGCGTGAAATGCGGCTTCGGCGTGCCCTAGCCGTAGGGCAGCCGGTTGTCGGACCGAGTGGGTAGCCTTCGACGCAGCCGTCAACCGAAAGGGCTCCCGTGTCCCGCGCCTCCCGCCTGTCCGTCGCCGGCCTGACCGCAGCGGTCGTCGCCGTCGCCGGTTGCATGGTGCCCGTGATCTCGCCCGCCGACGGGGGCACCGGCCCGGACCCCGCTGAGGGCGTCGCCGGGGCCTGGAGGCCCTGTCCGGAGGTGGCCCACGAGCTGTACGGGCGCGGCGCCACCGACGTGACGTACGAGTGCACGACCGTCCCCGTACCGCGCGACTGGAACAACAAGGACGGCAGGACGTACGACATCTCGCTGCTGCGGGCGCGGTCCAGCAAGCAGAAGGACCGGATCGGCTCCCTGCTGATCAATCCGGGCGGGCCCGGCGGCTCCGGCGTGGAGACGGCCGTGGCGCTCTCCTTCGGTAAGGCGCTCGGCGGCCTGCCCGACGACATCCTCGCCCGGTTCGACGTGGTCGGCTTCGACCCGCGCGGGGTCGGCCGGTCCAGCCCGGTGAAGTGCATCCCCGACGCCGACACCGACGCGATGTTCGGCCTCGATCCGGACCCGGTGACGCAGCCGGAGTTCGACAGGGTCGCGGCGACGTACAAGAAGATCGCCGACGAGTGCGCCGCGAAGTACCCTGGAGAGTTGCCGCTCTTCTCCACCGAGCAGGCCGCCAAGGACATCGACGCGGTCCGGGAGGCGGTCGGCGACGAGAAGACCACCTTCCTGGGCTGGTCGTACGGGACCCTGCTCGGCGCCACCTACGCGCAGCTGTTCCCGACCCGGGTCCGGGCGATGGTACTCGACGGCGCGATCGACCCCCAGCAGAACTATCTCGCCGCTGTGGAGACCCAGGGCATGGGCTTCGAGCGGGCGTACGGCAACTTCGCCACCTGGTGCAGGCAGACGCCCGACAAGTGCCCGATCGCACCGGACGCCAGGCAGGCGCTGCTCGATCTGCTGGGTAAGGCCGAGGCGTCCCCGGTCAAGACGACCGCCGGGCGCGAGGCGACGTCCGGTTGGGTGTTCCTGTCGGTCATCGCGTCCCTCTACACCCAGACCAGCTGGCCTGACCTGGCCAAGTCGCTCAAGTCGTTGCAGGACGGCAACGCGACCGGGATCTTCCGGCTCGCCGACCGGTACGCCCAGCGCGACCCGTCCGGGAAGTACACGAACCTGTTCGACGCCAACTTCGCGGTCAACTGCGCCGACACCGACGCGGCGGTCAAGCCGGAGGAGGCACGCCGGATTCAGGGCGAGTGGCGGCAGAAGTACCCGATCTTCGGGCCGTCGATGGCGACCGGGCTGCTGTCCTGCACGTGGTGGCCGCAGCCGCGGGACCCGTATCCGGCGGGTGAGGCGAAGGGGGCACCGGCGATCGTCGTGGTGGGAACCGTCGGCGACCCGGCGACGCCGTACGAGAACACGGCGAGGCTGGCGTCGATGCTGGGCGTCGGGCACGTGATGACGTGGGAGGGCGAGGGGCACACGGCGTACCCGGAGACGCCCTGCGTGGTGAACGCGGTGGACGCGTACCTCATCGATCTGGCGGTGCCTCAGGAAGGGTTGCGCTGCCCGGCGAAGTGATCCCCTCCCGGGCGACGAGCAGCTCGGTCAGTTCGCGGACACGGCGTAGGTTCGCCTTGAGCTCCTCCTGCTCGTCGTGGTGGAACGCGTCGCTGTCCACGATGAGCTTGCTGGCGAAGTGCGCGGTGATCAGCGGGATGACGAGCAGCACCATGATCGAGATCAGCACGGAGGCGAGGATTCGGGCCGGAACTCCTGTCGGCGCGATGTCGCCGTAGCCGACGGTCGCGGCGGTCACGACCGCCCACCAGATCGAGTTGCCGAACCCTTTGCCCTCGAAGGCGTCGTAGAGGACCCCGGCGATGAGAATGAAGGCCAGGTAGCACAGGATCAGCGTCCGCGGCGAGTTCGCCAGGTAGACCACGCCCCGGTACGCCAGCCGGAACGGCTGCAGCAGGAACCTCATGCGGTCATCGTGCCTGGTCCCACCGCCCGGCGGGTCCCTTGTGAGCACCGTGTCAAGATGTCCGGATGGAAAAGATCACGTTCCGGACCGCCCGCCGGGAGGACGTTCCCGCGATCCTCGGCCTGCTCGCCGAGGACCCGATCAGCGCGGCGCGGCAGCCGGTTTCCGAGGGTGCCGATGCGGCCTGCTGGCGGGCATTCGACAGGATCGACGCCGATCCGGACAACGCACTGATCGTCGCCGAGCTTCACGGCGAGGTCGTCGGCACCTGCCAGCTCACGTTCACGCCGGGGCTCAGCCGCGGCGGCATGGAACGGATGACGATCGAGGCGGTACACGTCCGCGCCGACCAGCGTGGACGCGGGACCGGCGGCGCGATGATGCGGTGGGCGGTGGACCGGGCCCGGGAACGCGGCTGCGGGCTGGTCCAGCTCACCACGGACAACCGGCGGGCCGACGCGCACCGCTTCTACGAGCGGCTCGGCTTTGCCGCGTCCCACGTCGGCATGAAGCTCATTCTCTAGGCCGGTCACGATCCTTGGACGGTTGGACCCGTTTCGGTTCCCCCGGCATTTTTGGATGATCCGGCGGATATGGCATGTCCCCTTCGCCGGAGCGTTCGTCCCGCTCGGCCCATTCGAGCAGCGGCGCGATGTCGTGCGCCGAGTCGTCGATCCCCGCGTGCGGGTCGCCGATCTCGGCGAACCGCTTCGGGACCGTACGCAGGTCGAAGTCGTCCGGCTCGACGTCGGGCAGTTCGTCCCAGGTGACCGGGGCCGACACGGTCGCGCGTGCGTTGGCGCGTAACGAGTACGCGCACGCGATGGTCCTGTCCCGGGCCATCTGGTTGTAGTCGATGAACACCCTCCGCCCGCGCTGCTCCTTCCACCAGGCAGTGGTGACGAGCTCGGGACGGCGGCGCTCGACCTCACGGGCCAGAGCGATCGCGGCACGGCGTACCACCGTGAAGGGGTGCGAGGGTTCGATGCGGACGTAGACGTGCACGCCACGGCCGCCGGAGGTCTTCGGCCAGCCGGTGAACCCGAGGTCGGCGAGGACCTCACGGACCAGCTGGGCTGTCCGTACGACGTCGTCGAAGTCGGTGCCGGGCTGCGGGTCGAGGTCGATGCGCAGCTCGTCGGGGTTGTCGACGGCCGTGCAGCGGACCGGCCAGGGGTGGAGGACGACCGTGCCCATCTGCGCGGCCCACGCCACGTGCGCGAGGTCGGCCGGGCAGAGTTCGGCGGCCGAGCGTCCGCTGGGGAACTGGATCGTCGCGGTCTGGATCCACGGCGGCACGCCGCGCGTACCGATCCGCTTCTGGAAGAACATCTCCCCCTCGATGCCGTCGGGGAAGCGTTGCAGGGTCGTCGGCCGGTTCCGCAGGGCCCGCATGATGCCGTCGCCGACCGCGAGGTAGTACTCGAAGACGTCGCGCTTGGTGTAGCCGCCACGCGGGAAGTACACCTTGTCGGGGCTGCTGAGCCGTACCGTCCGGCCGTCGACCTCGACCTCGACCGCCGTGGAGGATGCCGCCATGCCGCGACTATGCCACGGCGCCGTCGTTTCCGACGGCGCCGTGGAAGATCAGTCCTTCGGAGTACGCGTCAGGCGCGCGACCGCCGTGTCAGGAACCGGGCGACGAAGCCACCGGCGATGAGGATCGCGCCCGCGAGGGTGTACCAGGCGACCGGGCTGCCGGTCAGGGGCAGAGTGTCGCCCGCGCCGGTGCCGTTGCTGTGGAGCGGGACCTCGTCCGGGCTGACCCCACCGCCACCGCTCGGGCTCGCGGCGGCGCTCGCCCTCGGCGTCTCGGCGCCGGGACCGCCGGGCGTGTTCGGGCTCGGCGACGGGCTGTGGTTGTCGACGCCGCCGTAGCCGTCGTCGCCGCGCGTCGGACCGCCGTCGCCGTTCCCGGTGCCGCCGTTGTCGTCGCCGTAGCCGTAGCCCGGGTCCGTCACCCGCGTGTCGTCGAGGCTGTCGTGGCACTCGGCGCCCGTCAGCGTGGCGACGGGGTCGCAGTTTTCGAGCGCGGCGGACAGACCGGTGCTCGTACGGACGACGGCGAGGTCGGCCGGGGCGGCGCTCGCGGGCTGCCCGGTCAGGGCCAGGGCGGCGATGACGGTGGCACCCGCCGCCGGCAGTCCCGCCACGACCAGCTTGCTCTTGAGGCTCATCCTGATTTCCGTTCTGTCACTGAGAGACCGTTTTGTCCAGCTTGAGTCTAGTGACCTTCTCCCGTGCAGCCGTGACCCACCCCGGTGGGTCGTCGCAGCCGTGACCCACACCGGTGGGTCGTCAGCCGGCCATTCCCCCGATCCGGTGACTGGTCCACAGGTGCGCGAGCGCGAACAGCTTCCGCTCGAACTGCGGATCCGCCGCCATCAACCCCCCGTCGTACGGCGCCCGCAACTGCACGACCAGGCCGGAGTCCAGGTAGACCGCCACGACCGTACGGCGGCCTCGCCGCTCCGCCCGCAGATCCACGACGCTGCCCCAGGGCTGCCGCCCGTCCCCGCCGCCCGGCACGTCCCGGATGCCCAGCGCGTCGACATCCGTACCGATCCGCCGCCCCACCAGCAACCCGAGAACCGCGCCGACCAGCGGAGGCCCCCACACCAGCACCGCCCAGCCCACCGGCGACGGCGCCGCTGGCCGATGCAGCACCAGCACACCGGCCAGCGCGACCAGTGCTACCACCGTCACCATGACCAGGCCGGCAACCAAACCCAGCCACAGCCCCCGCCCGACCGCCTGCTGCCAGGTCAACCGGAAACTCGCGCCCCAGACCGCTGCGTCCCGCACGCTGGTACAACGACACCCGTCAGGACCGGTCGCGCACCGGCCGTCCGTCGTACGGTTGACCCATGACAACGCTTCCCACCACCGAGGACGAGTGGCGCGTCCGCCTCAACCCCGACGAGTACCGCGTCCTGCGTCAGGCCGGCACCGAAGCACCGTGGACCGGCGAGTACGTCGCCACCAAGGCCCCGGGCGTCTACAACTGCCGCGCCTGCGGTGCACAACTCTTCGACAGCTCCGCCAAGTTCGACTCCGACTGCGGCTGGCCGAGCTTTGAGGACTGCCGAGCAGGTGCCGTCAAGGAGATCGTCGACCGCAGCGCCGGGATGGAGCGGGTGGAGATCCGCTGCACCCGGTGTGACAGCCACCTGGGCCATGTCTTCCGCGGCGAGGGCTTCACGCCCAAGAACACGCGTCACTGCGTGAACTCCCTCTCCATCCGTTTGGACCCCAAGCAGTAAGACGACCCAAGCCCTACAGGTTGGCTGGTGCCGGGATGGCTCGTCAGCGATCCGGATCCGCTGGTTGAGACGAACATCCCGGACGGCGAGACCGTCGTGGAGATCCCCCGACCGGATGATCGAATTCTTCGAGGAGGGCTGTGGCGTCGCTGGATGAGGCGGAGTTCGACACTCTGCTCCGTACGGTCGAGCGGTCCTCCGATCATCTGGAGACCCGCGATGCGTACGGCACGGCGGTCGAACTGCCCCACATGGCGAAGTGGGCCGCTGGCGAACCGGACGACCTGAACTGGCTCGATGACTGGTGCCAGACGCTCCGTCGGTACGTTGCCGAGGGCACGACGATCCGAAGGGCTCGAATCGTCTCCGAGCCGCTGAGTGACTACCAACGCTGGTCGCACAGCATCGCCGGCCCGATGGTCGAAGCTGGGGAGGACATCCGTCGGGTGCCGTGGGCGCTGGTGTCGTCCGTCGCTCTCCCCGGGAACGACTTCCATCTCTTCGACGACCGGCTTGTGGTGTTCCTGCTGTACGCCGGGAGCGGCCTTGCCACCGACCGGGTCTCGTCCACCGATCCGGCGGACATCGAGCTGTGCCGGTCAGCGTTCGATGCCGTCTGGAAAGCGGCTACACCGCACCGTGACTACAACGCCGCCTAGCTCCGCGAAGCCGGCACAACAGGCTCTGGGGAGACCGGACGTTGTCGCGTCGTATTGGTGCGGACGTGGGTGGCGTACACCGTGAGGCCCACGAAGGTGAGGCCGCCCACCAGATTGCCTATGAGGGTCGGGATCTCATTCCAGATGAAATAGTCCGCAATCGAAAAATTGCCACCCAGTATCAGTCCGGACGGGAACAGGTACATGTTCACGACCGAGTGCTCGAACCCCATGTAGAAGAAGACCAGGATAGGCATCCACATGGCGATCACCTTGCCTGAGACGCTCGTCGACATCATCGCTCCGACGACACCGGTGGAGACCATCCAGTTGCAGAGAACGCCGCGGATGAAGAGGGTCAGCATCCCTGCGGCACCGTGCGCGGCGTAGCCGACCGTACGGCCTTCGGCGATCTTGCCGATCGCCTGACCGACATCGTTCGGGTGGGTGGTGAAGGCGAATGTGAAGATGACGGCCATCATGAGCGCGACAGTGAGCGCTCCGGCGAAGTTGCCGACAAAGACGAGGCTCCAGTTGCGCAGGACGGAGCGGACCCGTACGCCCGGGCGTTTGTCGATCAACGCGAGGGGCACCAGCGTGAACACGCCGGTCAGCAGGTCGAACCCGAGCAGGTACAGCATGCAGAATCCGACCGGGAAGAGGAAGGATCCGACGATCGGTTCACCCGTATTCACGTTGATCGTGACGGCAAACGCTGCGGCCAGGGCAAGAATCGCACCGGCCATGTACGCACGGATCAACGTGTCGCGCGTGGACATGAAGACCTTCGCCTCGCCGGCGTCGATCATCGATACGGCCAGGTCTCCCGGCTTCACATACGACATGACGTCATTCCTTCACGATTGACCTGCAGAGGGCGAGTTGATCGCGAGCAGGAGGCCGTCGTGCTCCAGATCTGCCACCCAGTGGATCGACATTCGTCGAGCGGAACCGCAGCCGGCGTTGACCGGTGGTAGTTGAAAACGGTCTCGATAATCCGCTGCGCCGAGGTCCGCTTCGACCGAGGAGGCATCGCCGGTATAGCGTCACTCGCTGGCGCAGTAAACCCACCTTCATCGCGAACCCTACCCCAGACGATCACACAAGATCTCCGCATAGAGGTTTCGGCATGCGCGACGCGATACGCCGTATTCTGCCCGGCAGCTTGCGGGCCGCCGAACCGGGCGATCCGGCCTGGCGCCCTCGTCCGCGGCACGCGCTCGGGGGCTCACGTTCCGGCACCGGATGCGGCACACTCGGACCATGGATGAGGTGCACTGGCTGACCGCCGAAGAACAGGCGGCCTGGCGCGCGTACCTGGGCAGTACCCGGCTCCTCGCCCAGGCCCTCGACCGCCAGCTCGAAGCGGAGGCCGGCCTCTCCGTGACCGAGTACGAGACGCTCGTACGCCTGTCCGAGGCCCCCGGCCACCGGATGCGGATGCGCGACCTCGCCGGCGCGTCCGTCGCCACACGCTCCGGCGTCACCCGCACCATCACCCGCCTCGAACAGGCCGGTTGGGTACGCCGTGTCTCCTGCGCCGACGACCGCCGCGGCATGCACGCCGAGCTCACCGACGACGGTGCCGACGTCCTCGCCAAGGCCGCCCCCGGGCACGTCGCCGCCGTACGCCAGCACGTCTTCGACCACCTCAGTCCGGCGCAGGTCCTGCAGCTCCGCGACGTCTGCGACCAGATCCGCCGGCACCTGCACCCGGGCAGCCCCTGCGACGGATAGCCGTTCAGCCGACCGAGTCGGCCGAGGCCGTCGCGTCCGGTGGGGGTGTGACGTCGTCGGGCAGCGGTCCCTCCGGCAGCGGGTCCCCCGGAAGATCCTGATAGACGGGCGGAAGCTGGTCGATCGGCTCGGACGTGTCGTCGATGTGCACCGAGACCGACGCCCGGCTCGCCCCGTACGCCGCCAGCAACGCCGCCGCACCGAGCACCGGTATCAGGACCAGCACCATCGCCACCGCCGTCGCGGACAGGCCGACATCCCGCCGCCGGTTCAATCCGGACGCCCCGAGATGCAACGCCACCGCGCCGACGAGCGCGGCCACGGCGATCGCCCCCGTCACGGTCCATTTCGGGTACGGCACCCCGAACCGCAACGCCACCGCGGCCCCGCCCAGTACGATCGCCCCGCACCAGGCGAGCCGGTAACCGACCCGCCCGGCTGACCATCGCGCATCGCCACCGGCGCCCGTTTCCGCGTCGTCGCCCAGTCGGCCGGTGCCACCGCTGCCGCCGCCGAGCCGGCGCTGCGCCCGGGTGGGCTTCTCGGCCACGACCTCGGTTTCCCGCGCCGCCGCTACCGCGGCGGCCGGGAGCGCGGCGGGAAGGTCGGCGTCCGGCTCGGCGCGCGGAACAGACCCGTGGGCCCGCTCGGCACGCAGAGCAGAGGCGTGGGCCGGGCGATCATGGGCCGATCGCTCCGGAACGGCATGAGCCGGCGGGTTGGACGCACCCACCGGACGCGGGTTGGGCTGGAGCGACGTAGACGATCCCGGCTTCACGTCAGCGTGGCGGCCCGGCTCCGCCATGCTCGGAGCAGCCGGACCAGGACCGTCCACTGCCGGGTCGGTCCGGACCGGGCCGGCGGTTGGACGTCCAGCGGCGGCATGATCCATACGGGGCTCGTTGGCGCGTGCCGGGTCCGAGGCCGACGTGGCCGAGGCCGCCGGATCCGGGTGTGGTTCTTCCGGGGGCGGTGAGGCGTGGGGCCGTTCGACGGCGGGGCGCAGCGTTGGCAGATCCGGCGGCATACCGGACTTTTCGGCAGGCGTACCCCGAAACTGAGCCCGAGCTGCACCCAGGCCGCAACCTTCGGACGCTACAGGTGCAGTTCGCTACCGAAGACGTCGATGTGGTCGGCGTGGTCGTCGTCGAGCCAGACACCGTCGGTGCCGAGGTAGCGGAAGCGGTAGCGGCCGGGAGCGAGGCTCAGGGTGACGGTACGTTCGCCGCTGCGACGGGGCTTGAGTTCGTGCCGGCCCGGCTCCCAGCCGTTGAAGTCGCCCACCACGCTGACCGGCCCGTCGGGAGCGTCCTGGGGCAGGCAGAAGGTCACCCGCGTCTTGTTGCCGAACAGACGGCTCCGCTTGATCATGTCGTCCTCCTCAACCGATGCCTGCGGGGGTCCGGGCACATCGGCACCACGATAGTGACCAGGCAGTTACTCCAAGGTCGGCCGTTGCGGCAGGATTCACCCGCAGTGGTACGCGGCAGGGGTCGCGGACCGCGCCTTACGATCGCCCCATGCACCCGGAACCCCAGGTGAGGCTGCATGCCTCCGCCTTCGCCGATCTTGACGCCACCACCCTGTACGCCCTGCTCACACTGCGGGTGGACGTCTTCGTGGTGGAGCAGGAGTGTGCCTACCGGGAGCTGGACGGACGCGATGTGGAACCGGGCACCCGGCACCTCTGGCTGGCCAGGGACGACCAGGTGCTGGCGTACCTGCGGATTCTGAAGGAGAACGAACGGACGGAACGTATCGGGCGTGTCGCGGTCGCGCCGAGCGCCAGGGGCGCCGGGCTGGCATCCCGGTTACTGGAGGAGGAGGCCCTGACCGTCATCGGCGCGCGGGATGCCGTCCTGGAGGCCCAGGCCCACCTGGCAGAGTTCTACGGGCGGCACGGCTTCGTCGTGACCGGCCCGCAGTACATCGAGGACGGCATCGCGCACCTGCCGATGCGGCGTCAGGTCACGGCAACGAGCTGACGATCTCCGCGATGGCGCGGCGGCGGCCCGTGTAGAACGGGACCTCCTCGCGGACATGCCGCCGGGCCCGGGAGGCGCGCAGGTCACGCATCAGGTCGACGATGCGGTGCAGCTCGTCGGCCTCGAACGCGAGCATCCACTCGTAGTCGCCGAGGGCGAACGACGCGACCGTGTTGGCGCGTACGTCGGGGTAGCCGCGGGCCATCTGGCCGTGCTCGGCGAGCAGCTCACGCCGTTCGGCGTCGGGAAGCAGGTACCACTCGTACGAGCGGACGAACGGATACACGCAGACGTACGAGCGGGCCTGTTCACCGGCCAGAAAGGCGGGCACGTGGCTGCGGTTGAACTCGGCGGGCCGGTGAAGCGCCATCTGCGACCAGACCGGGGTGAGGTGACGGCCGAGCGCCGTACGGCGGAACAGGGAGTACGACTCCTGCAGCGCATCCGACGAGCTGGAGTGCCACCAGATCATCAGGTCGGCGTCGGCGCGCAGCCCTGAGACGTCATACGTGCCCCGGACGACGACGTCCTTGCCTGCGAGCTGGTCGAAGAGCGCCTCGACCTCGCCCGCGACGTCGACGTCGGGCAGGGGGGCGGATACGCGGAACACCGACCACATCGTGTACCGGATGCTGGCGTTCAGTTCCTTGAGGCGGGCGGCGTTGGTCGGTTCGGTGTGCTCGGTCATCGCAGGTCCTCCAGGTAGGCCAGGACGAGTTCGGCGGCGTTCTCGCCCGAGGTGATGCAGGCCGGCACGCCGACCCCGTCGTACGCGGCACCGGCCAGGGCGAGGCCGGGCTGGTCGGCGAGGGCGGCACGGACGGCGGCGACCCGGTCGAGGTGCCCGGGAGCGTACTGCGGCAGCGCTCCGCCCCACCGTTGCACGCGGCTGTCGATCGGCTGCGGCAGGGTTCCGCAGAAGTACCGCAGGTCATCGAGGACGGCCGCGGCCAGTTCCTCGTCGCAGCGGTGCAGCTGCTGCTCGCCGCCGTACCGGCCGACGGAGGCCCGGATCACGACGGGCCCACCGGCGAGATGTGGCCACTTGCGGGTGAAGAACGTCGCCGCCTTGATCAGGCGTCCCTCGGTGGCGGGAACGAGGAAGCCGGAGAGCTCCGGCAGGGCCGTGTCCGGCGGGAACGCGAGACTGATCAGGGCGACGCTGGCGTAGCCGAGCAGGCCGACGGTCTTCGCCGCGTCGGGGTGCACGCCGGTGAGCAGCCGCGCGGCGGGCGCCGCGGGGACGGCGAGAACGACCGCGTCGAACGCTTCGGACCTCTGGTGGGGCACCGGACCGTAACCGACGTTCCAGCCGCCCCGGGTACGGTTCAGCCGGCGCACGGTGGTCTTCAGGAGCTGCTCGGCGCCGCTGCGCTCGACCGCCTCCTCCACCAGGCGAACCATGCCGCCGTCGACGGTCGCGAAGGGGTACGGGCCGGGCGGCGCCGGAGTGAGGCTCCGCGCGAGGCGCACCGCCCGGGACAGCGTGGCGGTACGCCGGGCGGCCTCGGCGAGCCGCGGGACGGTGACCGCCAGGGACAGCTGGTCGGCGTGGCCCGCGTAGACGCCACCGAGCAGCGGGTCGACGAGCCGGTCGACGACGTGGTCGCCGATGCGCCGGCGGACGAGCCGGCCCACGGCGACGTCCTCACCGGGACCGAGCAGCGGCCCGTCCGGCGCCGGCTCCGCCGTCATCCCGGGAATCGGATCGACGGGGATGCCCATCAGGGTGCCCGCGGGCATCGGCGTCAACTCGCCGCCGGTCGCGATCGCGGCGGGTAGCCCGGCGGTGTGCCGGCACGCGTCGTCCAGGCCCACGCGACGGGCCAGGTGGACCGCGCTCGACCATCCCCCGGCGGGATCGGCGGTGAGGAACGACTCGGCGCCCTGCTCCACGGTCACCCCGGCCAGGGAGCCCGTACGCAGCTTGCCGCCGTACGCGCCGCTCTGGTCGAACAGCGAGATGCCGACACCGGAGTGGCGCTCGCGCAGCCGCAGCGCGGCCGCCGCTCCGGCGATGCCGCCTCCGACGATGGCGATCCGCCGGTCCGGTGAGGCCTGGACGTCCACGCTCAGCCCTGCGCGGACACGGTGTGCACGAGCTCCACGACCCGGGTCAGCACGTCCGGGTCGGTGTCCGGGAGGACACCGTGGCCCAGGTTGAAGACGTGACCGCGAGCCGACGCGCCCTCGGCGAGGATGCGGCGGACCTCGGCCTCGACCACCGGCCACGGCGCGAAGAGCACGGTAGGGTCCAGGTTGCCCTGCACCGAACGCTCCCCCACCCGCGCCTGGTCGAGCGGCGTACGCCAGTCCACACCGAGGAGGTCCGCGCCCGCCTCGCCCATCGCGGGGAGCAGGTGTGCCGTGCCGACACCGAAGTGGATCCGCGGTACGCCGGCCCCGGCCAGCCCCTGCAGGACCGTCGACGAGTGCGGCAGGACGTAGCGGCGGTAGTCGGCCTCGGACAGCGCACCGGCCCACGAATCGAACAGTTGCACTGCGCTCACCCCGGCATCGACCTGGACCTTCAGGAACGCGAGGGTGATGTCGGCGAGCCGGGAACAGAGGGCGTGCCAGAGCTCGGGCTCGCCGTACATCATCGCCTTGGTCTTCGCGTACGTCCGCGACGGGCGGCCCTCGACGAGATAGCTGGCGAGCGTGAACGGAGCCCCGGCGAAGCCGATCAGCGGTGTCGCGCCCAACTCGCCGACGAGCATCCGCACGGCCTCGTCCACGTACGAGACGTCGTCGACGGTGATCGGGCGCAGCGCGTCGAGGTCCGCCGCCGTACGGATCGGCGACGCCACCACCGGACCCGTGCCGGCGACGATGTCCAGGTCGACCCCGGCCGCCGCGACGGGCACCACGATGTCGCTGAACAGGATCGCGGCGTCGACCCCGTGCCGGCGGACCGGCTGCAGGGTGATTTCGGTGACCAGTTCGGGACGGCGGCAGGACTCCAGCATCCCGACGCCCTCGCGGATCTTGCGGTACTCGGGGAGCGACCGCCCGGCCTGGCGCATGAACCACACCGGGGTGTGCTCGACCGTCTCGCCGCGGCAGGCCCGTACGAACTGACTCGTCACCCGCGCCATCGTGCCACGTGCCCGGATCACACCCCGCGGCGCGCCGGTCGCCGGGGCGCTGGAGATCGGCATAGGCTGCCGTCATGGCGACCACCTCCGCACCTCCCGAGGCGTTCGCCCGCGCCGTCTGCGGGCTGCGGGACGCCGAGGTTCGCCCGGAAATCCTCGTCGAGGAGATCGCGGCACCGCAGCGGCTGGCCCCGTACGCGTTCGCGCTGAGCGCCACGGTGCTGCGCGACGGCGAGGAGGTCGCGACCGGGCGGCTCATCCTGCTGCACGATCCCGCCGGACACGACGCCTGGGACGGCACCCTGCGCCTGGTCACGTACGTGACCGCGGAGCTGGAGAGTGACCTGGCGGCCGACCCGCTCCTGCCCGCGGTCGGCTGGACCTGGCTGACCGACGCCCTCGAGGCGCACGGCGCCGGGCACATGGCGATCGGCGGCACGATCACCCAGACGATGTCGACCCGGTTCGGGGCCCTCGCCGGACCGCCGGCCACCGCCGACATCGAGATCCGTGCGTCCTGGACCCCGCTGGAGGACGACGATCTGGGCACCCACCTGCTGGCCTGGTGCACGCTGCTGTCGTCGACAGCGGGCCTGCCCCCGCCGGGCGTCTCCGCGCTGCCCTCCCACCTCAGCGGCAACGGCTGACGCTCAGCAGGCGTCGACCTTCTCGCAGGCCGTCATGATCGGGATTGCCAGGCCGATGCCCTCGGCGCCGCGGGCCTTGGCCGTCGCGACGCCGACGACCTCCCGGTCGGCGTTGACGACGGGGCCGCCCGAATTACCAGGGTTGATCGGGGCGTCGAACTGGACCATCGGCTGGTTCTGGGCGTTGCCGTCCCGGAGTGCGCTGACGACGCCGGTGGTCACGGTGTCGTCCAGGCCGAGCGGGGCCCCGGCCACGACGATCTGCTGGCCGGGCCGCACCGCGGTGGTGGCCACCTCCAGGCCGGAGATGTGCTTCTCCGTACGGAGCTGCGCGATGTCGATGTTCTTGTCGACGGTGACGATCTTCGCCGTGACCTTGCTGGAGCCGCGTTCCAGGGTGACCTCCCGGCCGCCGCCGTCCCACAGGTCCTCGACGACGTGGAAGTTCGTGATCAGGTTCGCGCCGCCCTTCACCGGGTCACCGACGGCGAACGCCGTACCCGTGAAGTTGCCGGCGCGGACCCGGAACACGCTCGGCAGCACCGACGCCGAGACGCCCTCCGAGTCGAACGCCTTGTTGATCCGCTCCTCCAGTGCGGCAGCGCGCTGATCGCCGGCCGCGACGGCCGCCGCGGCGGTGCGCTGCGCGGCGTCGAGGCGGTTGTCGAGTTGGTGGACCTGCCACGCCTGGTAGCCGACGACCCCGCTCACGGCGAGGAACGCGAGGACCACCAGAAACGTCGGCACGCGCTTACGTTTCACCTGCTCGGGCCGCCGGAAGATGTGCGCCGTCGGCGCGTCGGCCACGAGCGGGAAGGCGCCGCTGCCCCCGCCGAGGAACGGCTCCCCGTTACGGGCGGGACGCGGGTGACCTATCCGGGTGGGAATGTCGCTCGTGTCCAGGTCGGGGGTGATCGTCATGGCATGCTCCGCATCCTCGAGGTTCGCGACGTACAGCCGTCAACCTCGCGGCACCGGGCGGAATCGCCGGCGGATCGGTACCACGTGCGGGCAACCGTACCCGGGCGTTGCCCGATCGTCATCGGGAAGCCACCACGAAGTCGATCGTGGTTCGACGCGCCGGACCCGGCTGCACCCACCGGCGGCGGCACCCTCGTAGTGTTGTCGCGTGACCGACGAACCACCCCGTCGGGACACGACCGGCCGAACCGGTGCCGACCCGCTCGACGCGGGGTCCGCCCCGACGGCCGGCGGTCCCGTGCCCTTGACCACGCCGCGCGACGGCGTGCCGAAGCCGGTGGAGATCCCCGAGGAGCTCGCCGACGTCGTCGCGCGCTTCTCCGCGGGCACCGGTCCGGTGGCGATCGACGCCGAGCGCGCCTCCGGCTACCGCTATACGCAGAAGGCGTACCTGGTGCAGCTGCGCCGGGCCGGGGCCGGCACGGTGCTCATCGATCCGCTCCCGCTGGACGACCTGCGCACCCTGGACGCGGCCATCGCCGACGCCGAATGGGTGCTGCACGCCGCCAGCCAGGATCTGACCTGCCTCGGTGAACTGGGCATGCGCCCTCGCCGCCTCTTCGACACCGAACTGGCCGCGCGGCTGGCCGGCTTCGAACGGGTCGGCCTCGCCGCGCTCACCGAGCAGCTGCTGGGCTACACCCTTGAGAAGCACCACTCGGCTGCGGACTGGTCGACCCGCCCGCTGCCCGAGTCCTGGCTGAACTACGCCGCCCTCGACGTCGAGATGCTCACCGATCTGCGCGACGCCCTCGCCGACGAGCTCGACCGTCAGGACAAGACGGGCTGGGCGGCCGAGGAGTTCGCCGCCCTGGTGGCGTCGGCGTCGCAGCCGCCGCGCGTCCGGCCCGAGCCCTGGCGCCGGACGTCCGGCATCCACAAGGTCCGTGGCCCGCGGGCGCAGGCGAGGGTCCGGGCATTGTGGTACGCCCGGGACACGATCGCCGCCCGGAAGGACTCCGCTCCCGGGCGCGTCCTGCCCGACACCTCGATCATCGCCGCCGCCGAACTGGACCCGAAGGACGAGCGCTCCCTGCTCGCCCTGAGCGGCTTCGGTGGCCGCTCGGTACGCCGCCTCGCCCGGACCTGGCTGGACGCCCTCGACCAGGCCCGCGGTCTCCCGGACGCCGAACTGCCGGTCAGCCCGCCCGTGGAGGGTCCGCCCCCACCGCACCGTTGGGCCGAACGCGATCCGGTCGCCGCCGCCCGCCTGGCCCGCTGCCGCACGATCATCACCGGTACGGCGGCCACCCACAATCTCCCGCCGGAGAACCTGATCAGTCCCGACAACATCCGCCGGCTGGCCTGGACCCCGCCGGAGGAGATCTCCCGTGAGACCGTCGCGGCCACGCTGCGCGGTTTCGGCGCCCGCGCCTGGCAGGTCGACCTCATCGCCGACGACATCGCCGCAGCCCTCGCCGATCCCACGCCGTCCACCACCCCTGCCTTCCCGGCCACCACTTCGACCGCCACTTCGGCTGGCGCGGGACCGACTGGCGCGGGACCGGCCGGCGCGGGACCGGCCGGTGGAGAAGGCGCCGCCGGAGAATCGGCCGGCGCGGGACCGGCTGCCGGGCCGTCGGCCGGTGATGCCGGCTGACGCCGGTGGTCACATACCTGGCGAACCTGTCGATCACGGAACTGCCCGACAGCGCGCCCCCGCGCCGTCGATCGGGACGTCCCGGGACTCGGGATGCGAACTTCCCCCATCAAGCGCCCCCGTGGCGGCACCGGAGCCGCGACACTGGGGGCGCTGGAGCCGCAACACCGGGGCGCTGGAGATCCTGGTTACTCACGAGTAGCATTTGAGGCTACGCCCCGGGTTCACGCCTGCAAGGAGGCCTGCTGTGCCCCGTGAAGTCCGAGATGTCGTCTTCGTGGACGGCGTCCGTACCCCATTCGGTAAGGCCGGCGGCATGTACGCCGAGACCCGCGCCGACGACCTCGTCATCCGATGCATCCGCGAGCTGTTGCGCCGGAACCCGAACCTGCCGCCGGAGCGGGTCGAAGAGGTGGCCATCGCCGCCACCACGCAGATCGGCGACCAGGGACTGACGATCGGCCGGACCGCCGCCCTGCTCTCCGGACTGCCGAAGACCGTACCCGGATTCGCCGTCGACCGGATGTGCGCGGGCGCGATGACGGCCGTGACCAGCGTCGCGGGCGGCATCGCGATGGGGGCGTACGACATCGCCATCGCCGGCGGAGTCGAACACATGGGCCGGCACCCGATGGGCGAGGGCGTCGACCCGAACCCGCGGATCCTCGCCGAGCAGCTCGTCGACCCGTCCGCGCTGGTCATGGGCTCCACCGCGGAGAACCTGCACGACCGGCTGCCGGGCATCACCAAGGAGCGGGCCGACGCCTTCGGGCTCGCCTCGCAGCTCAAGACGGCCAAGGCGTACGCCAACGGCAAGCTCCAGGATGACCTGGTGACCGTCGCGACGCGCAACGCCGAGGCCGGTTGGGGCCTGGCGAGCGTCGACGAGGCGCCTCGGGACACGACGATGGAGAAGCTGGCGACGCTGAAGACGCCGTTCCGCCCGCACGGAAGGGTCACCGCGGGCAACGCCGCCGGCCTCAACGACGGCGCGACCGCGAGCATCATCGCCGCCGAGGAGACCGCCCGGAAGCTGGGCCTGCCGGTCACGATGCGGCTGGTCAGCTACGGCTACGTCGGGGTCGAACCCGAGATCATGGGGTACGGCCCGATCCCCGCCACAGAGAAGGCACTCAGGATCGCCGGGCTCACCATCGACGACATCGGCCTGTTCGAACTCAACGAAGCGTTCGCCGTGCAGGTGCTGGCGTTCCTCGACCACTACGGGATCGCCGACGACGACCCGCGGGTCAACCCGTGGGGCGGCGCCATCGCCATCGGCCACCCCCTCGCCTCCTCCGGCGTTCGGCTGATGACGCAGCTGGCGCGGCAGTTCGCCGAGCACCCCGAGGTCCGGTACGGCCTCACCGCGATGTGCATCGGCATCGGCATGGGTGGCTCCGTGATCTGGGAGAACCCGAACTGGGAGGGCACGACGTGACGGACTTGACGAATCCGAACGAGGTCGTCACCAAGGCGCTGGTACGGCTCGTGCCCGTGCCGGGGCTGGCCAGGCCCGCCGCGCTGATCACGCTGGACAACGGGCTCGACCACAGGAAGCCGAACAGCCTGGGCCCGGCCGGTCTGGCGAGCCTCGATCGGGCCATCACCGACGCCACCGCAGCCGATCCCGCGTTCATCGCGATCACGGGCAAGCCGTACATCTTCTGTGTCGGTGCCGACATCACGGGCATGCCGTTGATTACGGACCTTGACCAGGCGCTGGAGCTCGGGCGCCTGGGGCACCGGGTGTTCGCGCGGCTGCGCGATTCCGCGATCCCGACCTTCGCCTTCATCAACGGTGCCGCCCTCGGCGGCGGCCTGGAACTCTCGCTGCACTGCCACTACCGCACGGTCTCCGGCGGTGCGGCCGCGCTGGGCCTGCCCGAGGTATCCATCGGGCTGATCCCCGGCTGGGGCGGCAGCCAGCTGCTACCGAATCTGATCGGTGTGGCGGGCGCCGCGCAGGTCATTCTGCAGAACCCGCTCACCCGCAAGGTCCTCAAGCCGAAGCAGGCCCGGGAACTGGGGATCGCCGACGCACTTTTCGAACCGGCCGATTTCCTGGAGTCGTCGCTGGCCTGGGCGGCCGGCGTCGTCAACGGCGACGTCGCCGTGTCCCGCCCCGAGGTCGATCGGGAGATGTGGGACGGCGTTCTGTTCTTCGCGAAGAAGCAGCTGGACGATCGCCTGCACGGCGCGGTCCCATCGGCGAACCGTGCCCTCGAACTGCTCGCCCTCGCCAAGGACGCGACCTTCGCCGACGGCACCGCCGCGGAGGACGAGGCGCTCGCCGACCTGATCATGAGCGACGCATGCCGAGCCAGCCTGTACGCGTTCGACCTGGTTCAGCGCCGGGCCAAGCGGCCGGCCGGTGCGCCGCCGTCCGAGCTGGCCCGTAAGGTCACCAAGATCGGCATCGTCGGCGCCGGCCTGATGGCGTCCCAGCTCGCCCTTCTCTTCGCCCGCCGCCTGCAGGTCCCGGTCGTCATGACGGACCTGGATCAGAGCCGGGTCGACAAGGGCGTCGGCTACGTCCAGGCCGAGGTCTCCAGGCTTCTCACCAAGGGGCGGCTCGACGAGGGTACGGCCGCCAGGATCCGATCGCTGGTCACCGGCAGTGTGGACAAGTCCGTCTTTTCAGATGCCGACTTCGTCATCGAGGCCGTGTTCGAGGACCTCGACGTCAAGAAGCAGGTCTGGGCCGAGCTGGAGAAGATCGTCCCGGCCGAGGCCATCCTCGCGACCAATACCTCGTCACTTTCGGTCACGGAGCAGGCCGGCGGCCTGGAACGGCCGGAACGCCTCGTCGGATTCCACTTCTTCAACCCCGTCGCGGTCATGCCGCTGCTCGAGGTGGTCCGCGCGGAGAAGACCGACGACACCACGCTCGCCACCGCGTTCGCCCTGGCCAAAGAGCTGCGCAAGTCGGCGGTGCTGGTCAAGGACGCCCCGGCGTTCGTGGTCAACCGGCTGCTGTTCCGGTTCCTCGGCGAGATCCACACGGCCATCGACGCCGGGACCGATCCCGCGGTCGCCGACTCCGCGGTGGATTCACTCGGCCTTCCGATGCGACCCCTCGCGCTGCTTCACCTGGTCGGCGCGGGCGTCGCCAACCACGTCGGCGGGATCCTGCACGACGCGTTCCCCGACCGGTTCGCGCTCAGCGACAACCTCCGCCGGATCGCCGAGTCGGGCAAGCCGCTGATGGTGGACGACGAGATCAACCCCGACGTTGTCGCCCTCTTCGAGACCGGCTCGGCGCCGCTCACAGCTTCGGAGGTACGCGAGCGCGCGCTCGCCGCTCTTGCCGAGGAGATCCGCCTCATGCTCGACGAGGGGGTCGTCGCCGAGGCGCAGGACATCGACCTGTGCATGATCCTCGGCGCGGGCTGGCCGTTCCACCTCGGCGGCATCACGCCGTACCTGGACCGGACCGGCACCTCGGAGAAGGTCACCGGTCGTCGTTTCCTACCCGCCGGGGTGGCCTGCCTGCGCGGCTGACCCTGCCCACTCCCGCGTCCCCCGTGCCGTCGAGGCCCCGGGGACGCTCCGGGTACCGCTCTGTCCGCAAAATCGCCCCGGATGCCCGGTACGATCCGAAGAAGCCGATCCCTACGGACGGACGGAGCAGGGATGTCGCAGCCGTCGTATCCGCCACAGCCGCAGGACGGACCCGTACCTGCAGATTCCGCTGTCTCCGGCCCGGCGCCGCCCGGCTACGCGGCCCAGCAGGGCGACCCGACACAACGGCCTTATCCGGGTGGACAGCCTTATCCGGGTGGACAGCCCTATCCGGGTGCGGACCCGTTGCAGGGTCACTACGCGACACCGCCGCCGCGCCCGAGCTCGAAAGGCATTCTCATCGGCGTGCTCGCCGTCGTCCTGGCCATGGTCGTCGGCGTGGGCATCTGGTATTTCCTGCGCAGCGACCCACAAACGCGGCTCGCCATGCCCGCCACGTTCGCGGGCAAGGCCAAGACCAGCACCGGCGACGGCGTCGACACAACGGTGGACGACGACCTGAAGAAGATCTCCCCAGCCGCCACCGAGAGCATGAGCGCCGAGTACGGCGACGGCGACGGCTATCTGGTCGGCGGGATCAACGGCAAGATCAAGGACCCGGCAAAGGCCATCGACACGTACGTGGCCGAGTTCGCCGGGTCCGACGCCGGCACCGCCGCGGGTCTGAAGAAGCTTACGAAGGTCAACGCCGGACCGCTCGGCGGCGAGGCGCGCTGCGGCACCGTCGTCACCGAACGGTCGTCAGGCACACGGACAACCGAGGTCTGCATCTGGGCCAACAACACCGTCTTCGGCCTCATGACGGCCAGCCACACCGCCAACCTGGCCCGGGACTTCGTCAAGCTTCGCGCCGAGGTCGAGGAGGAGATCTGACGGTTGGTCGGTTCCCACCGATCGGCCACAGCGGTTTCGTAGTCAGCTCACCACCGGATGGAGTCGACGATTTGACGCAGCCGCCGCACTCCCCCGACCCGCACGCGATCGGGTCCCCCGCGTCCCAGTTCGGTGCGGAGGGCTACCCGGCACCCCAGCCCGGCGGATTCCCGGCGCCGCAGCCCGGATCCGGTCAGCCGTACCCCGGTCAGCCGTACCCCGGTCAGCCGTACCCCGGTCAGCC
>CBIHNN010000031.1:0-54612 GCA_966211315.1 uncultured Micromonosporaceae bacterium
CGCAAGCAGCTGCTCATACGACGGCTGCGGCGAATCGGCGGACACGAACTCATCAACGAACCACTACCGTCGCCCGCACTGAAAGATCAACGACAGAACCTATCCAGTTACACCTGGTCTTCACGGGTGCGAATGCGCCGACGACGATCTCCGTGTTCCCGCGAGGGGAAGCCGTCCACTACCGCGAGTTCGCGGTATCGCACGGTGTGCCATCGGACCGGGTGTTCGTCGAGCCTCGCGCCCGGAACACCGCCGAGAACCTGCAGTTCAGCGAAGCCTTGCTGAAGGAACGTGGATTCAGCGTTCAATCAGTGCTGCTGATGTCGCGCCCGTACCAGCAACGCCGGGCCTACGCGACGTGTAAGAAGCTGTCCCCGCCTGGGACGTCATCTGCTATTCGAATCCACTGGCCCTCGATGACTACGTCACGAGCATCGGCGACGTCAAGAAGGTCATCGACATGCTGGTCGGTGACACCCAGCGCATCAGACTCTATGCCGACAAGGGATTCGCGATCGCCCAGGAGATTCCCGCCGAGGTCGACGACGCCTACGCGCGGCTGGTGAAGTCAGGGTTCGTCAGCCGCCTCGTGGCCTGAGGGAGGGTCACCAGCGAGGAGTTCGCGCGCCGATGCCCATGCGCTCACTCAGCTCGATCGCCAACCGCGGAGGTCGGGGCCGAACCAGGAACTCCCTGACGATGGTGCGAGACAAGCGGTGGTAGCGCACCTGTTCGGCGCCGATCTGCTCGGCGGTCAACAGCTGGTGCAGCGCCTCGTCCGCCATGTTGCGCCGCGCGAGGGCGCGGGCCGTCTCGATCGCGTGCCGGACCCGCCGCTCCACCGGCAATGCTGACGTGTCCAGGGACGGGCCGATCTTGATGGCCCGCTGCACGTCGCCCAACTCCATCGCGACGGTGACGCGGTGGATCGCGACGTTGGTCGGTCCGAACGCCGTCCACACATGGTTACCGTCGACACCGAGCTCGTCGGCGCACTCCGATGCTCGTTGGAGATGCTCATCGGCGAGGCCGCGGTCATCGTTGCGAGCTGCCGCAACGGCACAGATCAGATGCAAGCTGCCTGCCACGGCCAGCAGCTCAGGGCTGGGACGAAGCCTCATCCTCGGGCCAGGAATTCGACGGCGCCGGTCGCGAGCGTGAGCGCCTGCGCGTACTCGCCGATGGAGACCAGTGCATGTGCGGCAGTCCGGCTGACCGATCCGATGACGATGTGGTCATTGCTCTCGTTGGCTGCCGCCAATCCTCGGCCGGCGGAGATCCAGGCCAGGTCGGCCTCTCCCAGCTTGGTCAGGAACAGCGTGGCGACCTGGTGGACATACGCCGCCAGGGCCTGGGCGTGTTGGCCGTCCGCACCGTCGAGAGTGCGGGTGGCGGCGAGGCAATCCTGGATGAGTAGCGGCAGGCGTCGGGCAAGAGCTCCGTAGTTGGAAATCTGGTACGTCTCCCACACGCTGGCGACTTCACGACGTAGGTCATCCAGCCGGGGCGGGTCGTCATCGAGCGCGACGCCGAACCGGTGGGTGAGGTGCCGGTAGTCGTGCAGTGCACTGCGTAGTGCCGGGATGGTCTGGCTCCCGGATTCGCCGGACCATTCGAACAGTGACGGCTCCTCGATCAGGTCGGCGAGGGTGACATCCAGCGTCCGCGCGAGACTCCTGATCACGGACAGCCGGTCAAGAGGCGCCTGGTCATTCTCGATCTTGCGCAGCCATTCCTCGGTCTTGCCGACGAGGCCGGCAAGCACCTCCTGGGACATGCCGCGTCGGGTGCGGTAGAAGGCGACGCGCTGCCCAATCGTCATGTCATCTGTCATTCCTCGCATGGGGACACTCTGCCTTCCGGTTCAGCACATACCCGGTACGAATTTTCCCGGTTCTGCTGCGGACCTGCCCCTACGTTCTGTCCTCAGGCGCCCACCGGTGGGCGCCGATGTTCCGAGCCCCGTTGCGCGAAGCGCCAGGTCAACGACGGCGTCGCGGGGCGTCGGAACAGGCGGCAGGAAGGTGTGTGCGGTCGTGGACGCAGGAACGCCGCGGGTCGTGCATGCCGAGGGCCGTCGCACCCACGGGCAGCTTCGGGGCGGACGCGCATCGGGTCCGTCCGTCTCGGAGCACCTGCACACGAACCCCGATGGAAGACATCGAAAGGCAGGATCATGGCGGTACCCACGCAGACGAAGGCCACAGTCGCCACTGGAGCGGCCGGCTTCATCGGATCCCAATTGGTCGATCGGCTCGTCAGCGTCGACCACAGGGATCCGACGCGCGAGGCGCACACGCCCGCCAACCCGACCGCTGGTAGCGGGGTGCCCCAACCGAGTGGCGCTGCGGGCTCGAACCTGGCCGCGGCAATGCACCGCGCCGTGGACGTTGGCCTCGGGTTCAAACGCCGGGAGAGCATCTACGGCCGACGGATGAGCGCCGAGGACATCCGCACACTGCTCGTCACGGATCTGCCGGCCGGTCCTGCCAGCGCGGAGACCCTGTTGAATCACGTCACCTCCGTGGTGCTGCCGCTGTGCAAGAACGAGGCGAACCCACGCTTCCTCGGATTCGGGGACACGGGGGACGACCCGGCATCGCTACGTAATCGCAGGGGTGCTGGCACTGCTGACCCAACAGAACCTGATCAACCAGAGCTTCGACGCCCCGAGCGCTACCTTCGTCGGGATCGCCGTCCTGCGATGGCTGCGCGACCTGCTCGGCTATCCCATCCAGGTCGCCGACGAGATCACGACGGTGTGGGACGTCGGAGGGATCATCACCCACGGCGGCACGGCCAGCAACGCCGCCGCAATGATGCTCGCCCGGGAGAACCGCGTTCCCGGCACCATGCGGACCGGAGTCCAGGACCCTGGCCGGTTCACCATCGTGGTGCCGCGGGGCATCGGACACTACAGCGTCCGCAGCTCCCTGACGTGGCTCGGCATCGGCGCGCAGATCATCGAGGTGGACACCGCCATCTGGGCTCAGATCGCCGCCAGACTCGCAGCCGACCGGCTCGGAGTCCGCGCCACCGAAGCGGGCAGCCGCACGGTCATCGACTACTCGGCACCCAACATCGCCAAGGAAATGCACGTCGGGCACCTCCGTACGACGATCATCGGTGACAGCATCGCCCGCGTCCTGGGGTTCCTCGGCGGCGATGTCGTACGGCAGAACCACCTCGGCGACTGGGGCACCCAGTTCGGGATGCTCATCCAGTACCTCGACGAACATCCCGACGCCTCCTGGCACACAGCCGAACTGAGCGGCGACACCTCCGCCGTCTCCGCCCTTGACACCCTCTACAAGCAGGCCCGGGCCCTGTTCGAAGCCGATGACGCGTTCGCCGACCGTGCCCGGCTGCGGGTCGTCGCGCTGCAGGCCGGCGACGCCGACACCCTCGCGAAATGGCGCGACATCGTCGCCGAATCCGAAGCGGTTTTCCGGGACATCTACGCCCGGCTCGGTGTCCTCCTGCAACCGGAGGACTCCGTCGGCGAATCGTTCTACAACCCGTTGCTCGCCGACACCGTCGACGAACTCGTCAGCTCCGGCATCGCCGTGACCAGCAACGACGCGGTCGTCGTCTTCTCCGAAGAGGTCACCGGACCCGACGGCACCCGTCCCGTTGATGGTCCGCAAACGCGACGGCGGGTACGGCTACGACACCACCGACCTGGCCACCATCCGCTACCGCATCCGCGAACTCAAAGCCGACCGGTTGCTATACGTCACCGACGCCCGCCAAGCCCTGCACTTCCAACTGATCTTCGAAGCGGCCCGGCGCGCAGGCTGGCTCACCGACGGCGTCATGGCCCAGCACGTGCCGTACGGCACCGTCCTCGGCCCCGACGGACGCCCCTTCAAGACCCGCGCCGGCGGCACCGTCCGCCTCAACGACCTGCTCGACGCCGCGGTCGCCGGCGCACGTGAGGTCGTCGCCGAGAAGAACCCCGACATGCCCGCCGACCAACTCGACGCCATCGCGGCGTTCGCCGGCATCGGCGCCATCAAGTACGCCGACCTCTCCACCTCACGCGTCAAGGACTACACGTTCGACCTGAACCGGATAGTCGCGCTCAACGGCAACACCGGCGTCTACCTCCAGTACGCCCACGCCCGGATCTGCTCCATCCTCGCCAAAGCCGGAGACCTACCCCGGCACGTGGACCGGGCCCTGCCGCTCCATCCCGCGGAACGCGCGCTGAGCCTGCTCCTCGACGGCTTCGGCGGCGTCGTCAGTGAGGTCGCTGAGGCCCTCGAACCATACCGACTCTGCGGTCATCTCTACGACGTCGCCCGCGCCTTCACCACCTTCTACGAAGCGTGCCCGGTCCTCAAGTCCGAAGATCCGGCGCGGGGTAACCGACTCGCACTCTGTGACCTAACGGCCCGTACCCTCAACCACGGCCTCGGCCTGCTCGGCATCCACGCACCACAGCGGATGTAACACCGCCTAGCACCATTCGGTGCCGAGGTGCCCGCGTCTCAGTGCGGACGCGTCAAGATCGACGGGGCAGGTGCAGGCATACGGCCCCACGCCGAGGCGCACCACATCCCGGTGTGCGCCGGCTGCCCGGCGGGGCACGCAAGCCCCAACGCTCGGCGGCCGGGAGGCAGCGCCGCCGGTACCACCGCACCATCCCCATCCGAAGTTTCGCCCGCCAGGGCGACGGCAGGTTATGCACTTTTCGGTCGTCTTGCTTTGATCTTGTTGGCTACCGCGCCGGCTGCCTCGTGGTGGAGGCGCTTGACGACGCTTTGGTAGGTATCGCGGGTGAGGGTGGTGGTGGAGTGGCCGAGCTGCTCTGAGACGACCTTCACCCGTTCGGGGTATCGCGGGGGGCCGCCCGGCCACTGGGCACCGCATCACGACGGCGCCGCCGGGCGAATCCCTTTCTACCTCTTCACGGCGGGTCTACCCCTGTCGTGCGACGAGTAACCGTCCTGTCAGTCACCCGAGGTTGGCATCAGGCCACCCGCCGGGGTCGGCGTCGGGCCACCCGTCGGGGTCGGCGCCGGGCCGCCGGCGCAGGACGGCTCGTTGCTGCCGGCCTGCACACTGACGGCGTCCCACGCGGCCTTGACGGTGGCGCACTCGGTGCCGCCGAACAGCTGCGCCGCGGCCGCCACCGAGGCGGCCCGCGCCTTGGCGTGGGTCCAGCCGCTGGTCTTGCGCATCAGCGTGGACATATAGATCTTGCCGGCCTTCTGGATGCCGATCCCCCTAACCGAGCTGTTGTTGCAGGTCGGGCTCGCCGGCCGCCCGTTGGCCGGGCGGGAGCCCTCGGCCAGCAGATAGAACCAGTGGTTCTGCGGTCCGGCCGCGGCGTGCTCCTCGGTGATCGGGATGCTGCTCGAGTAGCAGTTCGGGTGGCCCGCCTTCGACGGGTCGTACATGTAACGGATCGGGCCGTCGCCGTTCAGGTTGGCCAGCTCACCGACCTCGTAGTCGGGGCGGTCCTTCGCGTTGTTGGCGTAAAACTCCGTCAGCGCGGCGAAGATGTCGCCGGTGGATTCGCCCAATCCGCCGGCCTCCTCGTCGTCATCGCTGACACCACCCGGGGTGAACTGGTTGATCGCGTGGCCGAACTCGTGACCCACCACGTCGATCGCGGTGAGCAACCGACCGCCGTCGGAGGAGTGGCCGAACTCGGCGTACTCACCGGCCCAGTACGCGTTGACATCGTTCAGACCCACCCGGATCGGGAAGCCCCGGCCATGGCCGTCGATGCCGTCGCGGCCCAGCCAGTCCCGGAGCATGTTCCACTCCTGCGACACGGCGTACAGGGCGTCGACGCAGCCGGTTACCTGGTCGGTGGCGCGGCCGTTGCCCCAGACATCGGTGCTGTTGGTGAAGGCTCCGCCGTTCTGGCCGCCGCACTGCACGCCCGGCCGAGTCGGGTCCACCATAGAGAACCCACCACCGGCGCTCCGCGTGTTGAGGGTGACCTTGCCGTAGTAGGCGCCCGTACCGCTCGCGTCCACCACGTCGTCGCGCGTGAGATGGCCCAGCACCTCGCCGTTGTCCGCGTCGATGAAGACATGCAGGCGGCTGGGGGCCAAACCACCGGCGACCTTTTTGGCGCCGGTCACAACCACCTCGTACGCCAGCACGCCCGGCCCCTGGGCCACGACCGTGAGTTTGGCCGCGTCGACCGAGTCGACCCGGGCCAGCTGCCGGCGGGCGATCCGTTCCGCCCACGCGGCCGGGATCGTCGCCGCGGTGTCGACGGAGAGGGCCTGTTCCTGGGCGACGTATTTGCTCAGCACCGCACCGGCGGAGTTGGTCACGACCACCGCGTCACCACCCTGCACGGGCAGACCCTTGTAGGTCCGCTCGTAGGCGACGTACTGCAGGCCGTCCTGACGCACGACCGAACGGTTGATCAGCTGGTCGTGGGCGCCCTTGTAGAAGAGCTTCGGCCTCGTGGCGACCAGTGCGGAGGCGGACGAGGCGGCGGCCAGAGCCGGCGAAACCGTGTCGTCCGGACGCTCGGGCGATGTGGTGGCCGCGTTTCCCGGTGGCATGGTAAGGCCGATAGAACCGATGACGGCGGCGGTCACACCGGTCGCTAACGCGACTTTGTGCTTCAACTGTGCTCCTTAGGGGCAGCGTCCACGCCGATCAACGGGCAGGGTCGTGCCCCGTCCGCCGGTCCCGCGGCATGAGGGATGGCAGGCGGGACACTGGAACCGGATCAAACAGGCCCGTACGGGTAGCGCCTCTCGGACAATGTGCGGGGGCGAGTGTTATGAATCGGCAGGCACCCCGTCAATGTCCTAATGTGAATATTTAAAGTCGCGTAAACAATGCGGCCTCCCCGCCGGCGCCCGCGCCGGTTCCCGAGATATCGAGGCTCTTCGAAGTTAGCGGGGGTCGAGATGGCCGCGGGCTTTGCGGGTGGTCGCGGTGCGGGTTCGTAGCCGCTGGTTGACCGGGTTGCGGAAGCCGTAGGCGTTACGGGCGGCGGTCTTGATAACAGAACCGCCGTCTCGCCCCAACCAGGCCGAACCACAGCTGACGTAACAACCCGGGGCGCACCTGCGACACCGTCGAGGGCGCCGTCACCGCGGCACGAGACAGGTGGGTGAACCGATCTCGGCGACGTCCCCGGTCCGTTGGGGCAGCGCACTGTCCGAATCGAGCCGGAACCCGACCACGGTGTGCGAGCGTTGGTTCGCCACGAACAGGACGTTGTCAGCGATGACGATGTCGCGGGGCCAGTCCCCACCGCAGTCAACCTCGCCCCGCATCCGGGGCACACCATCGTCCCCGATGGCAAAGGTGGCGACGGTGTTCGCGCCACGGTTGGCGACGTACAGGTGACGTCCGTCGCCGGCCAGCACGATGGCGCTGGGCAGGTTGCCGTCGACGTCGTACGCCGTGGCTGCCGTGGGCCCGGCGGTTTGCGCAAGCCGGCCGGTGGCGGTGTCGCGGTGCAGCGCCAACACCGCGGAGCCCAGCTCGGCGGCGACGTACCAGCGCCCGCTCGGCGGCACGACGGCATGCCGCGGTCCGGTTCCCGCGGCCACCACCGTTGCCCCGGCACGGATCAGCCGCCCGTCGACGAGCCGGTAGTGCACCAGCTGGTCGAACGATGGCTTCAGCACGGTGTCCACGATCCGCGCGACAGCCAGCGGCACCGCCTCCGCCGCCACATTCGGCGACAGTGGCGGGCCGGTCTTCATCACGGCCGGCACCGGCCAAGTCCGCGCGGTCGGCATGATCCAGTGGGGGGCGCTGGAACCCGACTCGCCCTACAGACGGGCGTGCGACGCCAGGACCCAGCTGATCTGTAGCGCTCGTGTCGGGTTCACGTTGATGTCTGTGATCGTCAACACCATTCCCGGTGCGTCTCTGGTCACGAGCTGACCAGGATGCCCAGCTCAGCCGGGATGCCCACAGGCGGGCGTCCCGGCTGTTCTCATCACAGACGCCCGTTGCCAGAGAAAGATCCCGCCCGCCGACCAACCGAACGCCGCCAACACGGGTAGACCAGGTGTGAGCATTGAAGCGATGGACGCCCTGTGACCATTGACGCCATGGACACCTCCATCACGCGGCGGACGTTCGCAGACTGGGTGCGTCCGCACCTCGGCGCGATGGCACGGCTCGCGGCACGATTGGCGCCGGACGTTGACCGCGACGACGTGGTGCAGGAGGCCCTGACCCGGGCCTGGCTCAAGCGCGGTCAGTACGACCCCCAGCGCGGCACCCCGTCGGTGTGGCTGCTGGCCATCACCGCCGACCAGGCCCGCAAGGCATCCCGCCGGGTCCGCCCCGGGCTCGTCGTGCTCGGTGACGTGCGCGCCGTCGGCGCGCCGGACGACCGGATGGATTTGCGACGGGCGCTGGAGCGGCTCACCGCCCGGCAGCGGCTGGCCGTCGACTGCGTCTACTTCGTCGGACTGTCAACGGTCGAGACGGCCGCCGTGATGGGATGCGCCCCCGGCACCGTGAAGTCCACCCTCGCCGATGCGCGTACCAAGCTCCGTGCCCTCCTGGAGGTGGCCGCATGACTGACCCCGTCGACGACGTGCTGACCGATGCGGGCCGGCGCTGGCGCGCCGCCCAACCGGACCCGCCGGAGCCCGATACCTCGCGGTGGTCGGCGCGGCCCGTCCCGGCCCGCCGGTGGGTACCCGCCATCGCCGCCGCGGCGGCGACCACCGTTGCCGCCGGCGCGGTGTTCGCGCTGACCCACCGTCCCGGCCGCACCGACGACGCGCCCCCGGCGGACTCGACACCCGCCGCCGCGGCGGCCGCCCTCGTCGTGCGCGATGGCGACACGGTGCGGGCATCGGGCACCGTGTTGGCCCCACCGGGACAGCCCGTTCGCTTCTGCGCGCCCGCCCCGGTGCCGCTCGCTGGCGACAGATGTGCGTATTTCGTCACGGTGACCGGCGTCGACCCGCAAACCCTGACCCAGGCCACCACCGAACCGGACGGAACGCGGTCCGGCACCGCCCAGCTGCGAGGCGTCTGGCGCTCGGGCGTACTCACCGTCACCCAACAGGCCGCGCCCTTGCCCGCTCCGCCGGATGCGGAACCGCCATCGGTGCCCTGTCCGCGGCCGTCGGGCGGTTGGCAGAGCGACCCCGACGCCAGCTACGCCGATCCCGCCTACGCCGCCGCCCTGAACGACTACATCGAACGGCAGCATCCCGAGCGGTTCCGCCGGCCGTGGGTCGCCCACCCGGAGGGCGTCCGGGTGCTGGTGGTGGAGGTGGTCAGCGGCGACGTCGACCACGCCCGGCGGGAACTGCAACGCCGCTACGCCGGCAGCCTCTGCGTCGTCGCCCGCCCCGGCCGACCCAGCCTGGCCGACCAGAAAAGGATTAACGACACCGTCGGCACGGCCGTGGCCCGGCTGATGGACGACCGCGCCAACGGCATCTACCGCGCCGAAAACGACGACACCGTACGGGCCGAGATGATCGTGCTCACCCCCCAGCTGTACGACAAGCTCGCCGCCATCGGCTTCGCCGCGCTCGAACCGGACCCCTGGCTACGCCCGGTCTCATAACGCCCGCCATGGGTCTGTCCGAGACCGCAGCCCGGCGGGATACGTTGATCGCTGGCGCTGCCGGCCGTATCGGCCGGCGGCAGATGGCCCAGTCCTGGCCGGGGCACATTGTCACCGGACGCGATCGTGAACCGGCCGACCGGCGGCGTGAAAAGTAGGTGAGCGCCAGCGATCCGGCCACGGCCGCCATCAGCGCCGGCCACACCCCACCGATCAGGGCGACCGCGACCACGGCGGCCAGGGACAGCAGGACGTTGTTGGCCAGAGTCAGCGCCGGCAGGGCGAGCAGCAACGCTGTCAGGCCCGGCAGTCTCAGCAGTACGGCAGCGAAGCCTGCGATGCGCCGTCCCTGAGACAGCGCCGGAGCCAGCTGTCCGAGGTGCCCTCGCGCCGCATGCTCGTGATTGACTGGCCAAGCTGAAGATCACCGAACCGCCCCGCGTCTTCGATGCGACACCCGCAACCGCCTGACCAGCATCAACGCCACGGCCTAGTGACACGCCATGTCACCGGGCCAACCACTGTTTGCCCAGCTCACACCCCAGATCCGCGGACTACATCGACGCGGAGCTGCGGAACGCAGGGTCGGGGATGCCATCGTGACCTGCCGTCCCGGCGGCGAGCTGTTCGGGCGCCGGCGCTGGGTCCTGACCACGCAGGTCGAGCAGGCGTGACAACCGTAGGTTCTCTGCCCGTGCCCGATCCAGCTCGCGGCGGAGATGAATCGGCTCGTCGTCCACAGCGCGGGACTCAGGGAAGCCGGGCGCGGTCGAAGCGGTCGATCAGGCTCGGTCTCCGGGTGTTCTGCTGCCGCAACCGACCCAGCTGGGTGGCGAATCCGGCGAGGTCGCCGTCGCGGACAGCCAGCGCGTGGAGATCCTGGAGCAGGGTGACGGCGGCGTCGTACTCCTTCGCCCGTTTCGCCTCGATCAGCGTGTCCACCTGCTTCCACGCCTTGGCTGGATTGCGCGCCAACACGTCCAGGCGTTTCGCCTGTGCCGCGGCCGCCTCCTGCTCCCGGCGCCGCCGTTGCTCGGCCTCCCGTTTGCGGGTCTCCTCCTGGCGTCGGGCCGACGCCCTTTGGGCGGCTGCCAGCAGTTCACCCACCGTGCGGCTGCCGTCGGTGGGCTGATCGGTGCTCGTGCCGTGGTAGCGGCGCAGCAGTTCCGAACGCAGCAGGGCCGTGTCGCCGCGCAGCACCCGCATCAGCAACGCGTCCTTGTCCGCCGCCGGCCCTCCGGATCAACCCAGTCCTCGACGCCGTCGTCGTCCTCGCTGTGCAGGTCCACGATCACATGGCTGCGCGTCGTCCATGAGCTGGCCGCGTCGCCCACGCAGTAGCGGGCCGCCGTCGCCGGGTCGAGTCCGGCCCGCGGCAGCCGCAACATGATCCGGTGGGTTCCCCAGTTCGCCAGATACAGGTGAGCGTCGAAGTAGCGTTCCACCCACACCCGCGGGTCGGCCTTCAGGTCGCCCCACTGGTAGTCGTTGACGAAGCTCGACGACGAGATGCGCCCTCGGGTCGAGACCGCCCGCAGCGCCTCCTGCTGCTTCGACGTCAACGGCCGGTCGATCGCCACGAACTCGTAGTACTGATACTCGCTCATCGACGCCCCAGTGTCGGTAGGCGGCAATCCACTCGGCGCCCGCCGGTGCGGGGTCGGGCAGGGGAAGGTCCAGAATGCCGATCGCCTGCCGATCTCGGCCTCGATGGCAGATCGCCACGACCTCGTCGCCGTGCAGGGCGACCCTTCGCACGGTCACCTCGACGCCGAGCACCGTCGTCTTGAAGGGCACCGCCAGATTGTCGTGGATCATCGTGTACAGGCCGGTGAGCTGCTCATCGTCGTCGTACGCGTCCACCACCGCCTCGGCGACCATCGCGTCCAGCTCGGCACGGCTCAGCTGACCCACAGCGGCAGCGTAACGGATGACGTTCCGTTGCCCCTGACGGCCACAGGCGCGGGCGACCGCCAGGATCGCGTCGCCGTACGCTGGCCAGCCGTATCATCGGGTCGAGGAGGTGCAGATGGCAGCGATGAACGGTGGTGCGCCCGGTTCGCGGTACGTGGACCAGCGGCACTACGTCGTACCTGCCAGCCTCGGTGATCTGCGCGGGCCGGCCGGCGGCCAGGTGATGCTTGACCGGTCGCTGGATTGGTCGGGCGACAGCGCTTACGACCTGGACGATCCCGGTGACCTGCAGGTGATGTACCAAACGGTGTTGAATCAGGCGACGACGTCCGAGGATCTCAGCCGTTGGCTCAATGGGGAGGTCCTGCGCCGGATATGGCCGTTATTGTGGCTTCCTGTCCCCCTGAGGGCGGTATGGCAGGCTCGTTTCCCTGAGTTGGCGACACCGTCGCAGGCGCTCGCCGGCTGACGATGGATTCGGTGCACCTGAAACTGGCGGAACTCGGGCTCCGGGTCGCCGGCCGCTACGGCTTCGCGCTCGCAGGTGGGTACGCCGTACAGGCGCACGGGATACTTTCGCGGCCGAGCGAGGACGTCGATCTGTTCACCGCTTGGGAGCGCCGCGCAGACTTCTCGGCCGCCGTGGCAGCTGTCATCGAGGCCTACCGCGCGCACGGGTACACCGTCGAGGTCGTGCAGCAGTTCGATACCTTCGCCAGGCTTGCAGTGACCGATCCAGTCGCAGCGGATCAGCCGTACAAGGTCGAGCTGGCCGCGAACTGGCGCTCGCTGCCTCCCGTGATGAGATGGATATCGGCCCGGTGCTGCACATCGACGACGTCGTCGCCGGAAAGATGTCCGCCCTCTTCACCCGCGCCGAACCGCGCGACTTCCTGGACATCGACGCCGCGCTGGTGACCGGCCGCTACACCCGCGAGCAGCTACTCGAGCTCGCCGAGCAGGCCGACGCCGGTTTCGACCGCCGGGTGTTCGCCGACCTGCTGGCGATGCTGCAGCGTTATCCGGATCGGCGCTTCGCCGCCTACGGCCACCCACCTGAGCGCATCGCGGCGATGCGGGAACGCTTCGCGCAGTGGCGCGATCAGGTACTCGCCGACCAGCGCTGATCCGCGGGTATCTGATCTTGCGCGCCCGGCGGATGAGCCGGCGGGCGTGGCCAACCGGTTTCGGTCGCTTGGGACGTTATGACCACCGCAGGAGCGAGTGAAGCTCCCGATCCGGGCTGGTGTGGCGATGGTAGAGCGGGCTGCAGGGCGTCGAGGCGAGCCTCTGGGCCAGTCGGAGAGGGTTGAGGTCGGGGTCGTCGCGCCGGTAGACGTCGGCCAGGAAGGCGAACTCGTTCATGATTCCGACGACGCTGCGGTTGGTGGTGGGGGCGAACCGGCAGTCACGCATCTGGCTCAGTTCACCGTCGACGACAGCCGCGGCTGCCTGATGAGCGGCCAGCGTCGCGGCGATGTCCGGGCCGATTCGCGAGGGCACGGAAGCGGCCGGCGCGAGCGGCATGAGCACGGGCAGCAGCGTCTGCTCGTTGACCAGGAGGATCAGCTGCTGCGGGCGCCAGGGCAGGGCGGTCGCGTACCAGTCGCCGAGCAGCGTCGTGGAGGGTTCAGCGTCATGGGGTACGGCCGAGCTGAGGCGCTGGCGCAGCTTCTTGGTCGCACGCACGATCAGCACAGCGCAGGCCTGGCACTTCGCGGGGCGTCCACCGCGGTGTAGCCCCGGACAAGCGCTGATTGATCGCGGAGAGATCGAACGGCGTCGCGTCTCTGCCGCAGCCGGGAAACCAGTCTTCCTCTGGCGCGTCGCCCTGCCCGCCGACGCAGACGGCCGAGGCTACCGGATCATCCGTCTCCATGATCCGCTCGACCACGATGCGGTGCTCCCAGTGATCTCCGAGGTCGTAGACGTACGTCAGCGCAGCTCCGACGCTCGGCGCCAGCCTTCCTATCCTGACCCGGGACTCGTCCGACGTCTTCTCCAGGCCGAAGAACGGGTCGGCGTAGCGGCGCCCGTCCACCGTGAAGACGTGCACATGGTCGTCGTCCCAGTCGAAGACGATCTGAATCACCCGGTGCAGCTCGTCCAAGGTCGCGGTGGCCGGCAGCCGGACCCGCCGCCAGACCGGCGGCCGTACCCCGGTAAGAGTGATCTTCAACTGGTAGGTCGAGACCGGTGGCCCGCCCGCTGCGATCAGCTCCGCCAAGGCGTCTCGCAGGTCCGCCTCGTCGGGATGCCCGCTGCCGCCCAACGCGTCGAGACCGCCACGCTCGCGAAGGACGAGAAGCGCCTCGTGTGGGCCATCGGCTGCCAGCGCCGCCATCGCGTATTCCGCGGCGAGCCACCGCAGATCTGCGACGTTGGGCTCCGGTGGCTCATCGTCGTCGCCATGGTCCTCGAAGTCGGCGAGCGCGAGCCGCGCGTGCGGAGCCAGCGTCGGTGCCTCCGCAGCTCGCTGCCACGCGGGCACCGCGGGCTCGCCCAGGCCGGCCACCACGTCGACTGCCACGATCCGCTGGGCCGGCGGAGCCGTAGCCGCCGCGTCGAGCAACTCGGCCGCAGCTCTGCTCACCTCACGCCCGGCCAGCCATGGCCCTGCTTGCTGCCACACCTCGTCGCCAGGCACCGTGGCCAGTCGTTCGAGCACCGCAGCGGCAGACACATCGGGAGACAGCGGCGGCGGCCACTCCTCGACCAACCGCTGCCACATCCAACGCCCCAGCGCGGTGAGCCGCCCGTCGCCGTCCACCGCACCGATCTCGGCGAGCAGTTCGCGTCCGGCGTCGACCGGCATCACACTGCGCCGGAACGCCGAATAGACCGCGCCGGCATCCCCGAGGTCGCCATAGTGGAGCAGCTCGTGAACGGCCTCAGGGATGTCCACCGTGTCCGGCGGCGCCTGGGCAGTCATCACCGTGAGCAGTGTCCGCAGCAACACCGGTGCTCCTCGGCCCCGGTCGTCGTGCGACTCGGTGCGCAGCACTGCCCGAACCGCCGTCCACCAGCGCTGCACCGGGTCGTCGTCCGGGATGGCATCGGTAACGGCCCGGTTCGCCGACACACGCAGCCACCCGATCGCCTCGGCGGCCACCCAGGGCCGGTGAATGGCCTCGACATCCGCGGCCGTACGAACCCGGGCTGGCACCGCCACACCGAGGGCGGTTCCTACGGCAGCGACGTCGGCTGGACGCAACACGCCCTTCGTCGTCACCGGCTTTCCCTCGCCGACCCAGTCCACCAGCCGCCGCGCGCGAGTGATCAGCAGACAGCCGTCGGCCAGACAACGCAGTTCGGACGCCACGACGAGAAAGCATACGGAAGCACCGATCGGTGTCGCACGAAGGCCACGCGCCGGGCACCTCGTGCGCGAGATGCCCGGCGACGCTCCCGCAGAGGCGCACCCCGCGGTAGGTGCCCAGCGACGGGCATCACTAGGCAGCCGCGTGTTCGTTGACCGATCAGGGAGCGGGCATGGCGGGTGTGCTACGCCGCGGGTACGGCCGACTACCGAGATTCCCCCCGCTCCCCACCCTCACCCCGCCCTGTGCGCGGCGGCCTCCGCACCGAACAACTCGCTCCCGCAAGCCAATGACGATTGCCGATGCGGGTCGTGGTCCGTGGGGAGCGGGCATGGCGGCCGCGGTTTCGCCGATGTTGGGGCTGACGATTGGAGATGCCGCCTGCACCCCTTTCGCGCGTCTCCAACAACGAACGCGTCCTCCTCGCCGCGATGGCCGAAGTGAGCACTGCAGGCAGGGCGGTGTGTAGGGCGGTCGACGTCACCAACAGCTTCGCCGCCCTGATACTCGCGCTGTTGTGGCGCCGCCAGGTCGAGGTCCGCCACGTCTCCGGCACGGTTGCGTTCCACATGGCCGCCGCGTTCGCCGGGGAGAACAAGACCGACGCCGCCGACGCCGTGGTCATCGCCCACACCATCCGGATGCGCCCCGACGCCCCGTCCTCAAGCCCGCCGACCACACCCTCGCAGCGCTCTCGGCCCGGTTCCTGGATTGAAGTCTTGGGGTCTACGCATGGCCGATTCGTTGATTGGTTGACGAGCTGCGCGGCGGTCAGGTCGGCATGGCGGTGTGTGCGACGGTGCGGTGGAACCGGGTCAGTAGCAGCGTGGCGGTGATGGTGAGGCCGGCGGTCAGGCCGAGCCAGACGCCGGTGGCGTGCAGGCCGAGTGGGACGGCGAGGAGCCACACGAGGGGTAGGCCGGCTGCCCAGTAGCCGACGAGGGTGAGGGTGAACCCGGAGCGGGTGTCGTCGAGCCCGCGCAGCAGGCCGACACCGATGTTCTGGCTGGTGTCGGCGAACTGGAGGACGGCGGCGATGAGCAGCAGCGTGCCGGCGATGGCCATGGCCGGTTGTTCGGCCGGGTCGAGGAACGGCCGCAGGATCAGCTGCGGAATGAGCAGGTAGACCAGGGCGACGGCGGCCATGACCACTGCTGCGAGGCTGAGCGCCGTACGGGCGGTGCGCTTGGCCGCCTCGCGGTGGCCGAGGGCGACGTGCCGGCTGACGGTGATGGAGGCGGCGTGGGACAGCCCGATGGTGACCTGGAAGACGATGTAGACCAGTTGGTTGATGGCGGTGTGGGCGGCCAGTGCCGCAGCGCCGAACGTACCCATGATCAACGCCACGACGGAGAAGAAACCCGCTTCGGAGCCGTACGTTGCCGCGATGGGGACGCCGAGTTTGGTCAGCCGCCGTACGGTCGCCGGACGGGCCCGCCAGGCGCGGGCTGACAGGCCGCCGGCCAGCGCGGGGTCGCCCCGGGTCAGGGTGAACAGGACGGCGAAGGTCAGCAGGTAGACGGTGGTGGTGGCGAGGCCGACCCCCGGTAGTCCCATGCGGGGGACGGGTCCGGTGCCGTGGATGAGGACCCAGTTCAGTACGGCGTTGACCACGATCGAGGCGACGGTGATCCAGACGAGGGCCTTGGGGCGCCGCATGCCGACGGTGTACTGGCGGATCACCTGGAACCACAGACAGGGCAGCAGGCCGGGCGCCAGCGCGAGGAGCATCGGCCGCGCGGCGGCGACGACGGTCGCGTCCTGGCCGAGCAGGCTCAGGGCGTAGCCGGCCGCGATCAGCAGCGCCGCCGCCGCTACGCCCGCGGCGGTGGCCAGCAGGAATCCGGCGCGGACGATGTCGCGCAGCTCGTCGTCCTCGCCGGCGTGTCGGTCGCGTTCACGGCGGGCGTTCGCGGCGGCCACCTGGTTGCCGATCGCGGTGACCAGCCCGACGCCCATGGTGCGGAGCTGGTTGAACAGCACGAGGGCCAGACCGCCGGCGGCGAGTGCCTGGGTGCCGAGCAGACCCATCATCACCGTGTCGGTGGTGGTGAGGGCCACTTGGGCCAGTTGCGTCGCGGCGATCGGTGCGGCGAGCGCGATGAGGGCGCGGCTGTCGGCGAGGAACCCGTCCGCGCCGGTTGCCGGACCGGTCGCGCCGGGAATGGGGGTCTTGGTGCTCACGGTGCGCAGAGCCTATCCAAGAGGTCGCTGACCTGGCGTTCGACCATCGGGTCGAGGAGGTCGCGGGCGGCCATCCAGTCGTCGTTGAAGACCGTGTCGAGGTACTTTTCGCCACCGTCGTTGACGAAGGCGACGACGGTCGTGCCGGGCCGGGCGGCTTCGACGGTGTGCAGTGCCTGGTAGACGACGCCGCCGGCGGACCCGCCGATGAGCAGGCCGGTGCGGCGGGCGATGGCGCGGGCGGCGCCGAACGCCTGCCGGTCGGAGACCTTGCAGCCTTCGTCGATCAGGCTGAAGTCGACCAGTGCGCCGATCTCCGCGCCTTCCGGGGTTCCGGTGCCGGACTGGTAGTAGTTGCCGGCGGGTCCGCCGAACGCGATCGAGCCGATCGGTTCGACGCCGACGACCCGTGCGCCGGGCTGAAGCCGACGCAGGGCGCGGGCGGTGCCGCACAGCGAGCCGCCGGTGCCGACGGCGCCGACGAGGACGTCCACACCGGCGGGAAGCGCCGCGGCGAGTTCGTCGGCGACGGCGTGGTAGCCGACGGCGTTGGCCGGATTGTTGTGCTGCTCGGTGAAGACGGCGGTGTCGTCGGCGGCGGCGAGTCGTTCGGCCAGTTCCTCCCGGGCGGCGGTGGCCAGGTCGTCGTCCTGGTCGCCGGCGGCGATGGCGACGAGGTCGGCGCCCATGGCCTTCATGGCGCGCAGCTTGTCCTGGCAGGCGTGCCCGTCCACGACGGCGGTGAAGCGGTATCCGCGTTCGGCGGCCAGCACCGCGAGTCCGAGTCCGGTGTTGCCGGATGTCGATTCGACGATCCGGCCGCCGGGGCGCAGGGTGCCGCGCCGTTCGGCGTCGACCACCATCGCGCGCGCCATCCGGATCTTCGCGGTGCCTGTCGGGTTGAACTGTTCGAGTTTGAGCAGCAGGCGCCGGCCGTCGGTGGTCTGGCACAGCTCGTACAGCGGGGTCCAGCCGATCAGCTCGGAGACCCGTCGCACGATCGCCGGACGGTGGGCGGGCCCGCTGTGCGTGGGCGTTGTCTCGGTGATGGTCATAAGGTGTCCTTCCTCGCGGCGGTCAGCGGGCGGGCCGGTCCAGGTGCCAGCGCAGCGCCGGGCCGTCGTGACGGAGCACGACCTTCGGTGGCAGCGGCAGGTCGTGGAACGGCGACTCGTTGGAGTCCATCTGGTAGCCGGCGGTGTTCGGGTACACCAGCAGGTCGCCCGGTGCCGGCGCCTGGGGTAGCTGGACCTTGCGCCAGGTGAGCATGTCGGACTCCAGGCACGTGGCGGCGCCCACGCAGGCGACGAACGGCTCGGGGTTGGGAGCCGGCGTACGGGCGATCAGCACCGGGTCGACGAGGTACTCGCTGTTGAACCACTGTTCGGAGAGGCTCAGGCTGGTGCCGTCCACCGTGACGATGCCGTGCCGACGCGGCTTGACGCCCAACACGGAGAACACGGTGAAGCCGGCCTGGTCCAGCAGCGCCCGCCCGGGTTCGACGAGCAGGTCGACGCGCGCTTCCCGGAGCAGGTCGGCGAGCGGCCGGTCCCGCCCGGCCGGGTACGCGCGCAGGATCGCCGTGAGGGCGTCGGCGCCGGTGACGGGCGAGTGGTACGGGTAGAACCCGCCGAAGGTACGCCCGGCATGAAAGTGATCCGGCTCCGGGTTGAACGCCGCCCAGGTGGCGGCGTCGAGGTAGCTGACCGGTATCCCGCCGCCGATGCTGATGCGGTCGGCGGGCAGTCCGGCGGTCCGGGCCCGTTCGCACCAGCCGAGGAGCCGGCCGGCGTGATCGGCGCGCTGGTGCAGGTCGTAGCCGGACAGGTGGAAGCTGAATCCTTCCAGCCGTACCGCGCCGGCGTTGTCGGTGCACCACGTCAGGGCGTGCTCGAGTTCGGTGGTGTCGAGCCCGAAGCGGCTGTGTGGCTGGGCGTCGGGCAGGCAGCGCAGCAGTATGCGGGCCTCGCCGAGGGTGCGGCCGACTTCGGTGATCCGGTCCAGCTCGTCGACGGAGTCCACCGCGACCAGGCCGCGGTGCAGGACGGCCAGGCGCAGCAGCTCCGCCGGTTTGGCCGGCCCGGTGACCATCAGCCGGTCGCCCGTCACGCCGTGCCGCAGGGCGTCGCCGAGCTCGCCGGTGCTGGCGACGTCCACGCCCAGGCCGAGCTCCGCGGCCGCGCGGATCCAGCTGGCTGCCTTGTTGGCCTTCTTGGCGTAGTAGACGGTTCCGGCCATGCGCTCGGCGCCCAACGCCGAGCGGAAGGCGGTCGCGTTGTCGACGAACTGCTCCGGGTACAGGGCGTGGTACGGCCCGCCGAGGCCGTCGGCGAGTTCGCGTAGCAGGTCGGGTCGGTCGTTGATGACGCGCACGGCCCAGTCGGCCAGGACCGCCGGTAGCCGGGGCGCGGCGCCGGTCGCCGCCTCGGTCACCTCCACAGCGGGACCTGCTGGCCGAGGCCCTGCTGGAGCGCGGCGTGGGCGAACAGGTGCCCGAGCGCGATGTCGGTGACCACGAGGCCGCTGTTGTACGCGAACACCGTCTGGGTGTCGTCCTGCCGGCCGGGCGCCTGGCCGGTGAGGATGTCCGGGAGTTCGGCGGCGACGGCCGGCATGGTGCCGTCGTCGGCGGCGAGGTCGGTACCGGTGACGGCCATCTGTTCGGCGCTGGTGGCGATGACCCGGTCGGCCTGGTGGGCGGTGGAGCGGTCCAGGCCGTAACCGACCAGGATGGACACGGTTCCGGGTTTGAGCCAGTCGGCGTGGACGGCGGCGGGCGTGGCGGGGCCCGCGGTGGCGAGGACGATGTCGGCGGCCGCGGCGGCTGCCGGGAGGTCGGTGACGATCTCGATGTCGCGGCCCGGGTGCCGGCGAGTGAGTTCGGCGCGGACGGCCGCGATGCCGTCGGGATGGGTGCCGGACAGCATCAGCCGATCGAGGTCGGGCAGGGCGGACAGCAGGAACGGCAGCGCGTGCCGGCCCTGCGTGCCGGTGCCGATGAGCAGCGCGGAGCGGGCGTCAGGGCGGGCGCACTCGCGCGCCAGCAGCGCGGACACCGCGGGAGTACGCAACGATCCGATGCGGGCGCAGTCCATCAGGGCGACGGGGGCGCCGGTGGTGTCGTCGTACAGGGTGAGCGAGGTGTAGTACCGCTGCGTGCTGCGGTCGTGGTCGGGGTCGAACTTGTACGAGGTCTTGAACCCGACGACGTCGCGGGCGCCGTCGCGGCCGAGCATGGCGTACGCGACGGAGTGCTCGTCGGCGGGTTTGGCGGTGAGTTTGCGCGGGTTGGCCGAGACCCCGGCGGCCAGCGCGCGGTAGGCGTCCTCGACGACCGGGACGACGTCCGCCGGGGAGATCTCCAGGGCGGCCAGGTCGGTGCGGCTGAGTACGAGCAGTGTGCCCTCGGGCATCGGGGTTCCTTCCTGGCCGGTCACTGGTGGGGGTTCACGATCTGCTGGCCGTAGCCGTCCTCGGCCGCCTCCGCGGCGGGCCGGATCCGGTGCGGCAGGCGTACGTTCATCCGCTTGAGCCAGCGGTCGGTGCCGTCGTAGCGGGCGCGGAACGGGGCGCGGCCGTGCACGACCGTGTCGTTGTCGACCAGCAGGACGTCTCCGGGCTGCAGGACCGCGGCGACCGTGGCGGCCTCCAGGGCGCTAGCCAGCCGTGCGTAGGCCGCCCGGTACGCCTCGCCGGCTTCGTCGAGCGGCGTGTACGCGGGATCGAACCGTAGGCACAGCCCGTCCCCGCCGTCCCACAGCGTGGGCACGGGGCGCCGGACCGGGCCGAAGCTGTCGTCGTCGCCGTACGAGTCGTCGGGCAGGATCGGCACCACAGCCCGGCTGAGCGTTTCAACGTCCGCCGGGTCGAGCGCGGTGTGCCGCAGGCAGCTCACGTGGGTGGGCACGCGGTCGGGGTTGCGTAGGCAGCTGAGCATCAGCAGGTGCGCCCGGCGGGGATGGAACGCGTCCTCGCTGTGCGGCGCCAGCAGCACGGTGCTGCTCATGCCGGTCTGCTCGTTCTCGTGCCCGGGTGAGGGCACGATGTCGTGCACGAGGCGCCCGTCCTGCTGTCCGGCCCACCCGAACGGCTGGCCCGCGGCGCAGGCGAGCAGCAGCAGCGCGATGCTCCACCGCGTGGACGCGGCGTTGGCCGGGGCCGACCAGTGCGGCGGCGTCGCGCCGAGCGCACTGTCCACAACGGGCAGTCCACGGAGCACCACGACGCCGTCGGCTGGGTCTGGGGCGCGGCATGCCGCGCGGAGGTCCGGATGTAGTTCGGCGGCGATCCGTGGTGCCCGGGCGATCACCTCGGCGTGCTCTGCGCTGCCGAACTCCTTGCCCAGCAGGTGCGCCTGGTGAAGCAGGTCGGCAACGGCCTGGCTGCCGAGGGGACGGAAGGGCGGGGTGTACGCGGCCATGACGAAAGGACCCCTTTCGGGCAGCGGGCGGGAAGCACCGCAAAGGCCGTATCGGCGACAGGCGGTGCGATCAGCACGTTAACGATCCCGAGCTGGTTAGGCAAGCCTTGCCTAATCCGACCTCCGTGTGGTGTGCTTCTGCCGCCTGTCGATCAGCATTCCGAGTGAATGTTTAGGATAGGCAAACCTAAGACTGATGGGCTTGAGGAAGGTCCACGTTGGCGGCACTGTCCAGAAGAAGAGTTCTCCGCCTCACAGCGGCGGGTGTGGCGGCAGGCTGCCTCCTCGCGCTGTCCGCCTGCGCCGCGGACACCACCGCGACACCGAGCCAGCCCAGCGCCCAGCCGCGCCAGGGCGGAACACTGCGCGTCGGCGCACTCGGCAAAGCCTCCGCGATCGCCCGCGACCCGCACGGCGTGCTGAACAACGACAGCGACTTCCTGATCACCAGCCTGGTGTACGACGCGCTCACGGTGCCCGGGCAGAACGCCAACGTCGCACCCCGGCTGGCCACCAAGTGGGAGCCCAACGCCGATCTGACGACGTGGCGGTTCACCATCGCCGACGGCGCGGCGTTCCACGACGGCACGCCGGTGACCGCCGAGGACGTGGTGTGGTCGCTCAAGCGCCTGCGCGACACCCCGTCCGGGCCGAGCCGCCTGCCGGGTGTCGACTCCGCCGGCATCAGCGCCGACGGCCCCCGCACCGTCGTGCTCAAGTCGAACTACCCGAACACCGAGCTGCCGCTGCTGGCCCGGCTCATGACGTTCACCCTGAAGAAGGGCACCACGGAGGTCGCGGGCTCGCCCGGCACGGGGCCGTTCTCGCTGAAGTCGTACCAGAACGGCAGCGCCACCCTGGTCCGCAACCCGAAGTGGCACGGCGGCCAGGTGTACCTCGACGCCATCGAGGTCCGCATGTTCGAAAGCCCGCAGGCGATGGCGAACGCGCTGCTGTCGGGGCAGATCGACGTCGCCTCGAACGTCGGCGCGGTCGCCGCCCGGGTCGCGGAAGCGCGCGGCGACGTCCAGATCATCCGCAGGCCGAACGACACGTCCATGCCGATCGTGATGCGCGCGGCCGACGGGCCGTTCGCCGACCCGAAGGTCCGTGAGGCGCTCAAGCTCGCCGTGGACCGCGAGGCGATGGTCAAGCAGGTGCTGTCCGGCTACGGCACCGTCGCCAACGACGTGCTCGGCACCGGCGACCAGGACTATGCGAAGGACCTTCCGCAGCGCAAGCGTGATCTGGACCGGGCCAAGGCGCTACTGGCCGAGGCGAGGTTCGACACCAGCAAGACCTACGACCTGGTGACCACCGAGGACATCCCCGGCCTGGCCGAGTCGGCCACCCTGTTCGCCACCCAGGTCCGCGACGCCGGTGTGAACATCAAGGTCGTCAAGCAGGAGTCCGCGCAGTTCTGGGACAAGACCTGGCTCAACGCCCCGCTGTACACGACCTACTGGGGTACCAACGACTCCGTGGTGTTCTTCGCCGGCAAGACGCTGACCTCCGAGGCCAAGCACAACGAGGCCGCCTGGAAGGACCCCCAGTTCGACGCCGCCTACAAGGAGGCCGTGAGCACCGCCGACCAGGCCAAACGCAAGCAGCTGCTGAGCACCCTGCAGAAGATCGAGTACGACCGCTCCGGCTACCTGCTGTGGGGCATGGCCGACGGCGTCGACCTGGCCAGCCGGAAGGTTCAGGGCCTGCCCACCCTCGGCGGGTACGGCCGGGTCCAACTCGACCGCGCCTGGCTCGCCGGCTGACCTGAAGGTCATGCGGCTGACGGCACACCTGGCAGGGCTGCTCGCACGGCGAGCAGCCCTGCTCGTGCTGCTACTCGCGGTCGTGTTCGTCACGATCGAGCTCCTGCCCGGTGACGCCGCCACCTCCACGGTCGACCGCGGCGCCGCTGCCGACGCCGTGGCCGCCCGCCGCGCCGAACTCGGGCTCGACCGGCCCGTGCCGGCCCGGTTCGTCGACTGGATGACCGCGCTGCCCAGCGGAGACCTCGGCCGCTCGGCCCGCGGCGAACCCGTCGGCGCGATCCTGGCCCAGCAGGCACCCAACACCGTCCTGCTGGGCCTGCTGGCGCTGCTGGTGACGATGACCGCGGCACTCCTGCTCGGCGGTTACGCCGCCGTACACAGTGGACGCCGCATCGACCGGGCGATCTCCGCGACGGCCAGCGCGGTGCTGGCGCTGCCCGAGTTCGTCGTGGCCAGCATGCTCGTGCTGGTGTTCGCGCTCTGGAGCGGCCTGCTGCCCGCCGTCACCGTCACCACCGCGGACGGCTGGCCCGCCGACCCGGCCATGCTCGTCCTGCCGGTCCTGGCCCTGGCCGTCCCTCAGATCGGCTGGAACACCCGTATCGTGCGGGCCGCCCTCGCCGACCAGTACGCCGCCCCACACGTCGACGCCGCCGTCCTCGACGGCATCGCACCATGGCGGGTCCTGCTGCGGCACGTCCTGCCCGGCGCGCTGCCCGCCATCGCCGTCGGCGCGGCCACCTCGGTCGGGATGCTGCTCGGCGGCGCCGTCGTGGTCGAAACCATCTTCGGCTACCCCGGCGTCGGCACCGTCATCGCCGGAGCCATCCGGGACCGCGACACCCCCGTCGTCGCCGGCGCCGTCGCCGTCAGCGGCCTGGCGATCAGCGCGGTCCTGCTCGTCTCAGACCTCATCCGTGGCTGGGTCACCGGCAGGCGGGCATGAAACACCTCCGCCGCGCAGCCGCGCTGCTGCTCGTCACGGTCATCCTGACCGGAGCGTGGCTGGGCCCGCACCCCATCGACCAGCCCGTGACCGCCCCCTACGCCCGACCCGACGCCACCGCGTGGCTCGGCGGCGACCAACTCGGCCGGGACGTGTTCAGCCGCCTGCTCGCCGGCGGGGCCAACCTGCTCCTGACCTCAGCCCTCGTCGCGGTCCTGGTCACCGCGGCCGCCGCACTGCTGGGCACCGTCGCCGCGCTACGCCCACGAGCCGGGCGGATCATCGAGGGCTCCGCGGATCTCGCCATGCTCCTGCCCACCGTGCTCGGCATCCTGCTCATCGCCCTCAACTGGCCCGGCGGCGGCCGCGCAGCCCTCGTCGCCGCGGCCACCCTGCTCGGGATCCCGTACGCCGTGCGGGTCGTCGCCGCGGCGGCCGCACCGCTGGCCGCGTCCGGGTTCGTCGAGACGGCCGCCGCCAGCGGGGAACGGCTCTGGTACCTGGCCTGCCGGGAGGTGCTGCCCAACCTCCGGTCGACGCTCGCCGCCCTGCTCGGCCTGCGCTTCGTCGCCGCCGTCTACGTCGTCACCACGGCGGGGTTCCTGGAGATCGGCCCCCAGCCACCGGCGGCGCACTGGGCGCTGATGATCCGGGAGAACGGCCCCGGCATCCAACTCAACCCGTGGGCCGTCGTGGCACCCAGTCTCGCCATCGGTGTGCTCGCGATGGCCGTCACCCTGGCCACCGACGGCCGCCGTACCCGCCGCGCCGCATCGGAAGCAGGCAGCCGCCCATGACCGACACCACCAGCGCGCTGACCGTCTGTGACCTGGCGATCCGCGGCGCGGACGGCGCCACCGTGCTCGACCACCTCGCCTTCACCGCCCGCACCGGCCAGCTCACCGTGGTCACCGGCCCGTCCGGGTGCGGCAAGACCACCCTGCTCCGGGCGTGCGCCGGTGCGGTACCGCCCACCTTCACCCACGCCGGCGGCACGATCACGGTGCTGGGCCACGACGTCCTCGCCCTGCCGCCAGACCGGCTACGCCGGCTGCGCGCCACGCACCTCAGCTACGTCGGCCAGGACCCCAGCAGCCGCCTCAACCCCCGCATGCACGTCAGACAGCTCCTCCACGAGACCGCCTCCCGCAGCAGCACACTCGCCCTCAACGACCTTCTGACCCGGCTGCACCTACCCGCCACGCCCGATCTGCTTCGCCGCCGTCCCGGGCAACTCTCCGGCGGGCAGGCCCGCCGCATCGCGCTCGCCCGAGCCCTCGCCCGCCGGCCGACGCTGCTCCTGCTCGACGAACCCACCGCCGGGCTCGACCCCCACCTGCGCGACGAACTCGTCACCCTGCTGCGCGGCATCGCCCGCGACGAGCAGATCGCCGTCGTCGCCGCGTCCCACGAGCCCGCCCTCGCCGAGCAGGCCGACCAGCACCTCACCCTCGGGACGGCGGGCGGCCACGACGGAATCCGGCGACCAGGCACGCAGCCGCGTCCCGTCGAGCCCGACAGCATCGACTCGCCCAGCCTCACCATCACCGGCCTGCACGCCCACGCCGGTCCCCATCCCGTGCTGCGTGGTGTCGACCTGGTGCTGCCGACCGGCACGATCACCGGTCTGCTCGGCGAGTCCGGCTCCGGCAAGACCACCCTCGCACGCGCCATCGTCGGACTGCACACCCCGAGCCGCGGAACCATCGCCATCGACGGCCAGACCCTGCAGCCACGAGCCGCACGGCGCAGCCTGCTGCAGCGTCGACGCATCCAGCTCGTACCCCAGGACCCGCTCGGCAGCCTCAACCCCGCCCGCACCGTCGGGCAGGCCCTCACCCGGCCGCTCCGGCTGCACCGAATCACCGACCTGACCCCGGCGCAGCTACTCGACATGGTGGATCTGCCACCCACCTTCACCGACCGCTACCCGCACGAACTCTCCGGTGGCCAACGCCAACGCGTCGCCCTGGCCCGTGCCCTGGCCGCCACACCGGACGTCCTCATCTGCGACGAAGTCACCTCCGCCCTCGACCCACACACCGCAGACGCCCTGCTGCGCCTGCTCGACCGCCTTCCACAGCAGCAGAGGCTGAGCGTCCTCCTCATCACGCACGACCACACCATCGCCACCCGCTATGCCCGCAGCGTGCACACCATCGCCGGAGGCCGGCTGGAACGACGGGATCCTCCGGTTCCACACGAGCATGCTGGCATCACGCCGCCGGCACAGCGGCCGCACTGACGGCGACCGGCACGCCCACCACCAGGCACCGTCGGCCAGCGCAGTCCGGGTTTCCGGAACTGGGGACAGTCGAGGGGTACGCGCCACCCTGTTCGCCATGCCGGTCGGGTGGCCGTGACGGTCGGGCTAGGGATCGTCGCCCAGGGCCATGGCGTGTTCGTCAGGCGGCCCGCTTGAGTTGGGATTATGTGGGGTGAGTGGCCTTTGTGGAGGCGGTCGGGCGGGCGAGATCGCCTAGATGATCATGGAGTTCTTCACGCTCCCAGCCAGCTGCGACACCAACATCGCCCGCGCCACCCGACGCGCCAACCGCCGTTCCCACGATCTGATCACCGCTGTCACCAGCAGCAACCCAAGAACGCAATGACCCTGGTTTCACGCTCACGGTGCATTGATCGAAGTAACCGAATCCCTTGCGGGTGACCGGGCCGCGCTGTTCGCACTCCTCTACTGTGGCGGTGCCGCGCCTGCGAGCCTGGTCGAAATCGGCGCCGGTGAACCGGCCGAGGGCTGCCGCCGTCTCGCCCAGGACCAACGCCAGCGTGAGTAGGAGCAGCACGCCGAGCAGGCCGCGCTTGAACTTTCCTCGCCTGGCTCTACGACGGGTCCGGCGTCCTCGGGCTTGCTCTTCGCCGCGCGGGTTCGGTTGACGTCGGTCTCAGCCCGGGCGAGCAACTCGTCCATCCGGCGTCCACGCTCTGCCGCCCGCTGGTTGTCATCGGCCATGTCCCACCTCGTCCGCAGGAGTACGTCGCTCAGAGCGCCTCCATCCGACCGCGCGGTCACCCCGGCCGCTTCCAGCTCGGCGCTCAGTTGCAGCGCACGCTGAGTTTGGGCTTCCATGCGCGTCTCGAAAGAGCGCAACATGTCATCCGGGTCAAGCGGCACGCCAGACCCCCTTGCGGCGTCTCGGGCGGACAGCACGATGACCGGGATGGTGGTCCAGCCGCGTAGGCCCTGGATGACGGCGACGCCGTCGAGGTCGGGCAGGCCGAGGTCGACGATGGCGAGGTCGGGTGGGGTACGCGCGGCGGTGGCCAGCGCGGTGGCGCCGTCGGCGGCGGTGGCCACGTCGTAGTGGCGGGCGGTCAGGTTGATCCGCAGGGCGCGCAGGAGTTGCCGGTCGTCGTCGACGATGAGGACGCGGTTCATCGGCTGACCGGGATGTCGATGGTCATGGTCAGGCCGCCGTCCGGGGTGTCGGTGGGGGTCAGGGTGCCGCCTTGGGCTTCGGTGAAGCCGCGGGCGATGGCCAGGCCCAGGCCCAGGCCGAGGCCGGTGCCGGTGCCGGTGCCGGTGTGATCATTGCCGCCGAACACCGCCGCGGCGAGTTGCGCGATGACGGCGCGCTGCGGGTCGGTGTCGCAGTTGCCGGGGAAGCCGATCAGGTCGCAGGTGTGCTCGGTGACGCGTACCTGCGCGACCAACGCCAGGGCGGTGATCCCGGCGCACAGGGCGATCGCGGTGACGCCCATCGCCAGCATGGTGCGGGCGGCGTTCTCGGCCTTCGGCGGCCTGAACGCCGGCACCCCGTTGGAGATGGCCTCCACGCCGGTCAACGCCGTGCAGCCGGAGGCGAACGCCCGCAACATCAGCAGGGTCAGCGCGAGACCGGTCAACCCGACCTGTTCGGGCCTGACCTGCCAGCCGGCGGACTCCGCTACCAGCGCCACGCCGAACACCGCCTCCCCGAGACCGACGCTGATCATGACGAGGACTCCGGCGATGAACAGGTACGTCGGCCAGGCGAACGTTTTACCGGACTCGCGTACCCCGCGCAGGTTCATCGCCGTCAGCACCGCCACGAACGCGACACACAGCAGCACCCGGTGTTCGTTGAGCGTCGGCGCCGCCGAGATGATGTTGTCGACGCCGGCGGCCACGGACACCGCGACGGTCATCACGTAGTCGACCGTCAGCGCCGCCGCGACGACCAGACCGGCCGACGGGCCCAGGTTGCGGGCGGCGACCTCGTACGAGCCGCCGCCGCCGGGATAGGCACGTACCACCTGCCGGTAGGAGGCAACCACCACGGCCAACAGCACCACCACCGCGAGCACCGGGCCGACTTGGCGTGCCCTTGACGCTCTGGCTCCGTTGGGTCCGCGACGAGCGCGGCCCGACCGAGGCGGCAAGAATCGGGGTGGCGCTGTTGTTGACCAATATGGTTAGGTAAGCCTAACCTCTGGAGGTCCTGTGGCTCCCGCCTCTGCATGGTCTGACGACCCGTCCCCCGTTGCCGTCCTGGAACGGCAGCGCCGCCGGGAGTCCGCCGCGCGCACCTACGCCCGGTCGTTCCCCATCGTGCCGGTCCGGGCACACGGGATGACGATCGAGGGTGCGGCCGGGCGGCAGTGTCTCGACTGCCTGTCCGGTTCCGGCACCCCGGCGCCGGGCCACAACCATCTCGTGGTCGTGCACTTCTGCGGCCCGGCCGGGACGGACGCCGTCGAGGCGGCCGGCTCATCGGCGGCCCGCTCCCACCACCGCGGAAAGGCAAGGACTTGACCAGTCTTTCGGCACGCGATCTCACCCTCGCGTACGACGGCAAGGTGATCGTCGACGGACTGGACGTCAGCGTCCCCACCGGCGGCTACACCGTCATCGTCGGGCCCAACGCCTGCGGCAAGTCCACCCTCCTGCGTGGACTGGCCCGGCTGCTCACCCCCCGGCGGGGCGCCGTCCTGCTCGACGGTGCCGACATCGCCCGGACACCGGCGAAGCAGGTCGCCCGCCGGCTCGGCCTGCTGCCTCAGGCCCCCGTCACCCCCGTCGGGATCACCGTGGAGGCGCTCGTACGCCGCGGCCGCTTCCCGCACCGCGGGCTGCTGCGCGGCGAGAGCAGCGGCGACTCCGACGCCGTCGAGGCGGCCCTGGCCCGTACCGAGCTGCTGCACCTGCGTACCCGGATGGTCGACGAACTGTCCGGCGGCCAGCGCCAGCGGGCCTGGATCGCCCTGGCCCTGGCCCAGGACACCCCGCTGCTGCTGCTCGACGAGCCCACCACCCACCTCGACCTGCGCCACCAGCTGGACGTGCTCGACCTGCTCGCCGGGCTCGCCGCCGACGGCCGAACCGTGGTCGCGGTCCTGCACGACCTCAACCAGGCCTGCCGCTACGCCGACCACCTGCTCGTCATGAAGGACGGCCGACTGGTCGCCGCCGGACCACCCACCGATGTGCTCACCGCCGACCTCGTCCACGACGTGTTCGACCTGCCGTGCCTGGTCATCGACGACCCGGTCACCGGTACCCCCCTCGTGGTGCCGTACGACCGCTGCGAGCGGTCAGCGGCATCCCCGTACGCCGTCGGCGACGTTGCGGACCCGGTCAGATCATGACATCCGAGAGGACCACCGTGAGGAGTACGTTTCACCGCCCTTTCTACCAGCCCACCCAGGATCTGAGCCTGTGGTACGGGTCGGTCCTGCGGCGGCGATTGCCCCGCAGATGGGCCGGGTCGACCCCTATCAGGTCCAGCTGTTCCTGCGGCGTGTCATGCACATAGCGCCGGGAGCACCGGTGTCACTCTCGAGCAACCCGCCCTGGGCCGCAGTACGCAGCGGTCCCAGGGCGGGGTCACGCGGTGGGATACGACGTGCGGGCTTGTGCTCACTGATTCGAGCACGGGTGCCCATATTGTTGAGGTGACGTCAATGCTAGCGTAGACGGTTGGCGCCGCCCACGGAGCAGTCGCCATCAGCATAGAAGATCTCGCCGTCGTCATCAGACTCACTGTATACCTTCGTAATTTTGATCACCGTGCCATTAACTTTTGCGCACGCATCATTCAGGTCGCTTATCGCTTCTCCTCGGCTGAACCCCTCCCCTGTCAAAGGAAGGATCATTTCAGCGGAACCTTTGCCGCCCGGGAGAGTGGGCCCCTTGCATGACTTGGTCGCGCAAAATGAGCCAGATGAGGCGTTCGCGGGTAGGGTGATGGCGACGCCGAAGCCTCCGACCGCCGCAGCCATCGCACCAGCGATGATTAGCTGCTTGGTTCGCTTCGAGCGCTGCCGCGGTCCTGTTGTCTTGTTCATCTTCCATCCTTATCGGGTGTTGGAAACGGTGTCGCACGATGTGTCAGCGCCGGCCGGCCGGCCGCCTCTGTGAAACGGCGTGGAGCGACAGCAGCGGTATCCGAAGAAACTGCTCCAATGCTTTCCACGCATCGCCCGGGACTACCTCCAATCAACTAGCGCCCGCCTCGACGTTATTGCCACGCGCAAGGCCTATGAACAGTTGTCGACCATCCCGCTCATACTGCCCAGATCCTGCATACTGCCCAGATCCTGCTCTTACTGCCACCCCGCTCTAACTGCGGCCTCGCTGGGGCTGGACATATAGCCAACGCAGACAGTTGTCGCCGAGTCACCGGTATCCTCGACGACTTCCAGCGCCTTACCCTCCACGCGATCCTGTCCGCCTGACGAACTGTACCTCGGTGGCAGTTGCATCTGCATACATCCGTGCTCCCGTACCGCGGATAGGTCCGTCAGTATTCATGACGGCGCTTCTTCGCCTGGAGCCGTGGCGTACGCGGGGGTAATCGCAATACCGCCATTTCGGAATGGACTAGACGTAAGCATTCACCGAATTCGCTGTGGGCGGTGACGCGTGCACTGGCTGTAGCGGCGGCCGGGTCGGTGGCACGCTGTCGGTGGTGGCGTGGATGGGCGGATTGGTGTGTCGAGACCTTCGGGTGCCGGAGATCGACGGTTTGTCGCATGGCGAGCTGATCGCGCTCGCTGGGCGGTTGTCGTCGACGGTCAGCTCGCCGGGACGAGGTCCGCGAGCAGCTTCTCGATACGGCCCTTGATCTCGTCGCGGATCGGGCGTACGGACTCGACGCCCTTGCCGGCGGGGTCGTCGAGCCTCCAGTCCTCGTAGCGCTTGCCGGGGAAGTACGGGCAGGCGTCGCCGCAGCCCATGGTGACGATGACGTCGGAGGCTTCGACGGTGTCGTACTCGAGGATCTTGGGCTTCTGGTCGGTGATGTCGATGCCGACCTCGGCCATGGCGTCGACGGCGGCGGGGTTGATCGTCTCGGCGGGGGCGGAGCCGGCGGAGCGGACCTCGACGGTGTCGCCGGCGAGGTGGCGCAGCCAGCCGGCGGCCATCTGGGAGCGGCCGGCGTTGTGGACGCAGACGAACAGGACGGACGGCTTCTCAGACACGATGGTGCTTCCTTACTTCGGGGGTGGTGAGGTCGGTCAGCAGGGCCTGGACGCGGCGGTTGATCTCGTCGCGCACCTGGCGGACGCCGTCGAGGTCGCTGCCGGGCGGGTGGGGCAGGTCCCACACCTCGTAGCGGGGCCCGCGCAGTCGGGGGACGGCGTCGCCGCCGCCCGCGATGACGACCACGTCGACGGCGCGCAGGATGTCGTCGGTGATCGGCTTCGGGTAGGCGTCGTCGAGGCTCACGCCGAGTTCGGCCAGCACCGTCGCCGCCGCCGCGGACGGTGCCGGGTCGGGCTTCGATCCGGCCGAGTGGACGCGAACGAGGCCGCCCGCGTGATGGGCCATGAGGGCGGCGCCCATCTGCGAGCGGCCGGCGTTGTGGATGCAGATGAACAGCACAGCGGGTGCGGTCTTGTCGAGGCGGCCGGTGGTGTGGGCGAGGGCGGTGAGCCGGTCGGCGGTGAACTGTTCGGTCAGCTCGGGCAGCCGGGGGTCTGCGTGGGCGGTGCGGTGCAGCGCGACACCGGAGTCGGCGACGTAGCGGGCGACGGTGTCTGCGTCGTGGACGCCGTCGAACCGGCCGGCCAGCCTCTTGGTGATACCGGCGAGCACGGCATCGAGGTCGGCGTTCATGCCCGGCTCCGAGTGGGCTCGGCAGCACGGTCGGCGTGCGGGACGACGACGTCGGCGGCGGCCGCACCCGCATCCGGGTACAGCACCACGATCAGGCCGATCCCGGCGAGCAGGCCCACGAGCTGCGCGCCGACGTAGGCGGGCACGGAGGCGGGGGCGATCCCGGCGAACGTGTCGGTGAATGCCCGCCCGATCGTGACGGCGGGGTTGGCGAAGCTCGTGCTGCTGGTGAACCAGTACGCCGCACCGATGTACGCGCCGACCGCGGCGGGCGCGACGGCGGCCCGGCCGGAGCGCACGAGGGCGAAGATCAGCAGCAGCAGGCCCGTGGTGGCGACGACCTCGCCGAGCCACAGGTGCCCGCCGGAGCGGGTCTTGGCCGACATGGTCACCGCGGTGAGGCCGAACATGAGGTTCGCCAGGATGGATCCGGCGATCGCGCCGAGGGTCTGCGCGATGGTGTAGGTGGTGAGGTCGCGGCCGCTGAGGCCGGTGCCGTGCCGGCGGCCGAGCCACCAGTCGGCCGCGGACACGACGGGGTTGAAGTGGGCCCCGGACACCGGTCCGAACGTGAGGATCAGCGCGCCGAGCGCGAACGCGGTCGCGATCGAGTTCTGCAGCAGCTGCAGGCCGACGTTGCCGGGCGACAGTTCGGTGGCCATGATGCCGGAGCCGACCACGGCGGTGACCAGCAGCGCGGTGCCGAGGAACTCGGCGAGCAGGCGCCGCCAGGGCGCAACGGTGTTCACAGGTGACGTTCTCCAGAGTGTTGACGCGGTCGGCGGTCACCGCCGTAGTCGGGTCAGGCGGTGGGGGCGAGGCGATCGATGCGGCCGGCGAGGTCGGCGTACGCGCTCTCGAAGGCGGCGTCGGTGTCGATGCGGGCGGGGTCAGCCACCGACCAGTGCAGCCGTGGCCGCACCGGCCCGGACAGGTCTTCGTAGGCGTTGTCGCAGACCGCGATGACAAGGTCCTCGTCGCGCAACACCTCCTCGACGTGCGCGGTGGCGGCCGCGTTCAGATGGAGGCCGTGGCGGTGCGCCACCGCGACCGCGCGGGGATGCACCCGCGGCGCCGGGTGCGTGCCGGCAGACGCGGCCTCCTGCCGGGTACGCCGTGCCCAGATGGCCGCGGCGAGCTGCGAGCGGGCCGAATTGTGGGTGCAGACGAACACCACCCGGGGCGCCTCGGGTAGGCGCGGGCCGCGCAGCGAGGCGAGGGTGTCGTGGCGCAGCCGCAGGTAGGTGCGGCGCCGGTCGCCTTCGGACCGGCTGCGTTCGACCAACCCCGCGCTGGTGAGGACCTTGACGTGGTGCGCCACCAGGTTCGTACGCAGGCCGAGGGTGCGGGCGAGCTCGCCGGGTGAGGCGTCGCCGAGGCTGAGCGTGTCCACGATCGTCAGGCGTGCCGGGTCGCCGAGCGCGGCGTGGATCCGCGCCCGCCCCTTCGCCCCGGACTGTTCAGTGCTCATTGACTCAATACTTGCTGACCTAACGGGTGGAGGCAAGTCTTCCACCCCTGCCGTCCCCGTCTGAGGTCCTAGCATTGTCCGGATGTGGACGCAGGGATTGCATCGCGCGACGCAGCAACGACCCGACGCCATCGCCACCGTTTTCGGCGACCGGCGCCGTAGCTTCCGCGACCAGGCGAGCCGTGTCGCCCGGCTGGCGTCGGGGCTGCGTGCCCTCGGCGTACGCGACGGCACGCTCGTCGGCGTCCTTGCGCTCAACTCCGATCGGTTCGCCGACCTGCTGCTCGCCGTCCCTTGGGCTGACGGCGTGCTCAATCCGTTCAGCATTCGCTGGGGAGTCACGGAGGCGACGTACGCGCTCCATGACTCCGACACGACGATCCTGTGTGTCGACGACGCGTTCGCCCCGTTGGCGAAGGCCCTCATGGAGCGCCACCCGCGTCTGCGGACGGTCGTCCACCTCGGCGACGGCGTACCGCCGGAGGGCATGATCGGTTTCGAGGACCTCGTCACCGGCCACGAGCCGGCCGAGGACGCGCGGCGCGGCGGTGACGCGCTCGCCGCCCTGATGTATACGGGCGGTACGACCGGCGTGCCCAAGGGCGTGATGCTGAGCCACAACACGCTGTGCGGCGCCGCGTTGGCCACCGAGGTCGCCGAACCGACGGGCCGGTCGGACAGCCGGGTGTTGATCGCCTCGCCCATGTCACACGTCTCCGGGCTGCTGGCCAGCTTGTTGCAGACCACCTTCGGCGGCACCCAGGTGATCATCCCGCGGTTCTCACCCGAGGACGTCCTCAACGCCGTACACCGGCATCGGGTCAGTCACATGTTCCTGGTCCCCTCGATGATGCGTCAGGTGCTGGAGCACCCGGCGGCCGCCGACCGTGACCTGTCGAGCGTGCGACACCTGATGTACGGCGCCGCGCCGATCACGGAGGAACTCCTGGCGCAGGTACGGGCGGCGCTACCCCGGGTCGCGCTGCAGCAGGTGTACGCGTCGACCGAGATGGCGCTCGGCACCGTACTCAGCTCCGCGGATCACGCCGAGAAGGGCCTGCTGCGGTCGGCCGGGCGCGCCGTGGTCAACAGGGAGATCCGCATCGAGGGCCCCGGCGGCGTCGCATGTGCGCCCGGTGTGATCGGCGAGGTGGTGGCGCGCGGTCCGGTCATGCTGGGCTACTGGAACAAGCCGGAGGCCACCGAGGCGGCGCTGCTCGGTGGCTGGCTGCACACCGGAGACGCCGGCTACCTCGACGAGAACGGCTACCTGTTCCTCGTCGACCGGATCAAGGACATGATCGTCACCAACGGCGACAACGTGTACTCGACTGAGGTGGAGAACGCCCTGGCCAGTCACCCCGCCGTCGCCTCGTGTGCGGTCATCGGCGTACCCGACGACGGGCTCGGTGAACGTGTACACGCCGTCGTCGTGCTCAGGCCGGGTGCGGTGACCGACCTGGCGGACCTTCAGAACCACTGCGAGGCACTGATCGCGTCGTACAAGAAGCCGCGCAGTTGCGAGTTCGTCGAGTCCCTGCCGCTGTCCCCGGCCGGCAAGCCACTCAAGCGGGAGTTGCGTGCGGCGCACTGGGCTGACCGGGAACGCCAGGTGAATTAAGGCGATTAAGGCTCGCGTTTGGTGATATCGTCTCGGCGTGCCGACGCTGCCTCTCCGACCCGCCATCGCCGTTGCCGGTGCCGCCGGTGTGCAGGGCGGCGAGACCGCACGGGCGTTGCTCCGCGACGGACATCCGGTCCGGGCACTGACCCGTGTGCCGGGCTCCGCGGCCGCCGTGGAGCTGGGCCGGCTCGGGGCGCAGGTGACGTACGCCGACTTCGGTGACCGCGCGTCCCTCGATGCGGCTCTCACCGGCGCGACGGCCCTGTTCGCCATGACCACCCCCTTCGAGGGCGGGGTCGAGCGGGAGGTGCGCGACGGCGTCGCGCTGCTGGAGGCGGCCGCGGCGACCGGCACGGTGGAACACATCACGTTCACCTCCGCCGCCAATGCCGACCGGGCCACCGGTATCCCGCACTTCGACAGCAAGCACCACATCGAGCAGCGCCTGGCCACCATCGGCGTGGCCTGGACGGTCATCGCGCCCGCCGTGTTCATGGAGCAGTACACCAAGGAGCCGACGTTGCGGGGCCTGCGCGACGGCCGCTTCAGCCGTCCGATGTCCGCCGACAAGCCGTTCACGTTGATCGCCGCCGCGGACATCGGCGCCTTCGCGGCCCGCACCCTGACGTCCCCCGGCGAGTTCACCGGGCGCCGGATCGACATCGCCTCCGACGTACGGACCGGCAAGGAGATCGCGGAGATTCTGGGCACTGCGTGTGGCCGCGAGGTCACCTTCGAGGAGGTCCCGCTCGAGCAGGTCGCGGCCCGCACCCCGGAACTGGTGCCGATGTTCCGGTACTTCGCGACGATCGGGCTGGACGTCGATGTCGCCGGGCTGCACCGCGACCACCCCGAGATCGGCTGGCACTCCCTCGCCCGGTGGGCCGGCAAGCAGGACTGGGACCTCGACAACCTCCCGGCCTGACCGCGGATCGGCTGCCCGCCCCGGTCACTCGGCGCCCAGCTCCGCGCGCCAACTCGGGCGCTCCGGCCGCCAACCCAGCTCGGTGCGGACCCGCTCGTTGGCCGCCCCGCGCATCTCGGTCAGCTGGTACGTGGTGAACCAGCCGAGTAGTCGAGTCGCGAGAGGAACCGGCACCGTACGCGGGGCCGGGCCGCCGAGCCGGTCGGCGTACGCGGTGAGCCACTGGGTGGCCGGTGCGGGATCGTCGTCGGTCACGTGGAACACCCCGGTGGCGGGTGACTCGACGGCCGCCACCGTGGCGTCGACGGCGTCCCGCACATGCACGAACGACGTCACGCCGGCACCCGTACCGGCGACGGGCAGTCGCCCCCGAGCGACCGCCTGAGCGACGTGCCCGTCCCGGGCGTACGCGGTGCGCGGGCCGTAGAGGGTGCCGTACCGCAGCACCACGCCCGCGATGTCGGCGCTGCCCACCAGCCGTTCCAGTTCGGCGACCGCGCGTACGGTCCTGCCCCACGTCGGGTCAGGGGGCTGAAGGTACAGCGGCGCGTCCTCGTCGAGCACCGGAGCGCCCTGCGGCGCGGCGGCGAACGCGATGCTCTGCGCGACCAGGCGGCGCGCGCCGGCGGCACGAGCCGCCAGGATCAGGTTCGTGGTGCCCTCGATACGCAGCCTGGACGTCGTGTCCAGGGCCTCGCCCGCCGCACCGGCCAAGCCCCGCAGCGCGGTCATCTGGTGCACCACCACGTCCGGCCGGGCGGCGAGCACGGCCGCGTGCACGGCATCCCGGTCGAGTCCGTCCGCGACCACGGTGGCATCGGTATCGAGGCCGCCCGCTTGGGACGCCGTGCGGATCAGGGCGGTGACCAGATGGCCGCGGGCGCGCAGGCCGCCCAGCAGCGGACGGCCGAGCACGCCGGTGGCACCGGCCACCAGAACGCGCACGGTTCAACCCTCCATCGGGGCGGGGGCGGACCCGCCGTCGGCAGGCGGCGACTCCGGGGACGGAACCACCGGGGTCTCGACCCGCATCACCAGCCGGCAGGCCGGGTCACCGAACCGTAGGCAGGAGTTCGCCCGGTTCTCCGTGAGCGTGACACCGAGCCCTTCGGACCACCCGGCATGGATGTCGGTACACGGGCACTCGTAGCCGTCCAATGAGGAGGCCATCCGCAGCATGGTTATCGCGAAGTTGCGCCGGACCGTCAACTCCACGACGTCGTCGTCGACCACCTCCGTGGTGGCGCTACGCAGCTCACGGGGGAACATCCGCTCGCCGCACAGCTCGTACCGGTGGCGCAGTTCCGCGATTCCCCCGTCGGCGGTCAGCTCGCCAGCCTGCCGGCCGACGCTGTTGCCCACCTGCACGGCGACCTGTCGCAGCGCCTCAGCGTTGATCTCGTTGGCGGCCTGCTGGCCGAACCGCTTGGCCACGCCCTGATACCAGTGCGCGTCGTGTGCCCACCACTGCCGGTAGACCTCCATCAGCGTGGCCCGGTTGACGTCCCCGCTACTCATATGCGCTCCCCGGCGAGCCGGCCGCCTGCGATCCAGGTGGCGAAGCGGTCCCGCATCACGCGCTTGAGCACCTTGCCGGTGGCGCCCTTGGCGACGGCATCGGCGTCCATCCGCAACGCCTGCGTGACGGGGGGGTACCCGGCGGCGCTCAGCGCCACGTTGACCAGCGCGGTCAGCGCGGCATCGTCCAACGCCACGGCCTCGCTGCCGGGGGCGAGTTGCAGCAACGCGTACGCGTCGGCGACACCGTCGCCGTCCCAGTCGGCGCGTACCCCGTCCGGAGCGATCCCGACCACCGTGCAGTCGTTCAGCCCCGCCACTTCCCGCAACAGCAGTTCTTCGGTACGGGTGCTGAAGACGATCCCCGCCGCCGTACGGATCGCGTCCGGCGCACGGTCGAGGTGGTAGAAGTTGCCCTGCTCGTCGGTGTAGGCGAGGTCCCCGGTCAGCCAGTATCCGCCCAGCCGCAGCCGATGGAATGTGAGCGAGTCGTTCCAGTACCCCGGGGTCAGCGTGGGGGAGCGCAGGCCGAGCCGGCCGATCTGCCCGGGTGGCAACGGGGTGCCGTCCTCGGCGAGCACGGCCGCCTCGGCGAAGCTGATCGGCTTGCCGACGCAACGCGAGAACGCGCCCGTGTCCTTCGTATGCCTGTTATGGAAGATCGAGTAACCCAGTTCGGAGGAGCCGAGCCCGTCGAGGAAGACCGAACCGTCGACCCGGCGGCGGTGCAGATCGCGGCCGATCTCGTCGTGGCTGCCATGCTCGATCAGGGCTCTGATGTGTGCCTCGTGTGCGGCGTCGCCGGTGTTGAACCACACCTCGACGCTGGACAGGTTCCACGCCGTCAGGTCCTGCGTGGCCATCTCGCCGAACGTACCGGCGAATCCCAGCACGGTGCTGGGCGCGAACTCCTCGATGGCGTCCAACACGTCGGCCCCGCGCTGGCTGGACAGCAGCTTCACCTTCGCCCGCAGCAGCAGGCCGTAGAGCAGGGTCGCCACCGTCGCGTTGTGCGCGCCGGGCAGTGCCACCAGGACCCGGCGCATGTCGGTTCCCGAGGAGAACCGCAGCCGGTGCAGCTGGGCGTAGATGAGCGTCTGGTGCGTGTGCGGCACGCCCTTGGGCATCCCGGTCGTGCCTGAGGAGTGCGAGATGAGGATCGGATCCGTGGCGTGGTGCCGGTACGGATACCCCGCCGGCAGTGCCTGCCGGTGCTCCGGCCGGACCTGCGCTGCGGTACCGCGAAAGACGAGGTCCCGGTTCGCGTCGCCGGTACCACCGAACACGTCGTGGTGCGCCTCGTCGGTCATCACCCCCACCGCGCCCTGCCGGCGTACGTACTCGCGGGCGGTCTCCGCGGCGAGGTTGCCGTTGACGAACGACGGGATCGCGCCTATCGCGGTCAATGCCAGAAAGTTCACGGCGAACTCGATGTTGGAGTGGCTGTGGATCGCCACCGGGTCCCGCGGCCTCACGCCTTGAGCCGTGTACCAGCCGGCGTACGTCTCGACGACGTCGTGCAGTTGACCGAGGGTGAGTGACTCCGGGCGGCTGCCGTCGGGCGCCTGCCAGTCACCATCGGTCCACAGCGCCGGCTCGTCGAGCGCCCGGCCGTAGGCCTTGAGCCGATGGATGACGTTACCGGCGCCGAGTTCGGCGTCGGCGCAGATGATCGCGCGTTCCTTCTTACTGAGCATCGGTCCCGTCCTTCTGCGACGCGGTCGTGGTTGCGGTGACGGCGAACTCCGCGGGTGTCCGTCCCGGCGGCGGATCCGTTCCCAGGACCACGCTGCCGCCGTCGCGCCGCAGCCGGTGGTACGTCTGGGCAAGGTCAAGCAGGCTCTGGAGGCTTCCACGGTGCTCCGCGTTCGTGGCGCGACCGGCCGTACCCGGCGGGACCGAGCGGATCGCCACCGCTGGTCCCGGGTCGCCCGCCGGGGCGGAACCGGCGCGGGCGAGCAGCAGTGCAACGGCGAGGTCACCGGTGCCGGGTGGGATCGGGCGCCCGGTGCTCCCACTCATCTCGGCGTGTACCGCCGCGACCCGGGCGGTTCCGGCCAGCTCTACCGCGATCAGCAGCACCCGATCCACGTCCGGCTCGTCCAGGAACACGTCCGCCATGGCCAGCGACTCGGTGAGCGGATCGTCGAGAGTGGACAGACTGAGCTGCTGTCCGGTGATCTCGAATTCCCGGCTCAGGTAGCCCAGCACCGAATTCGCGGTGGCCTGCATGAACAACAGCGGGTTGTGTACGCGCCCGGCAATCAGCCGTTGACTGGCGAGGTCGGCGGTGGTCGTGTCACCCATCAGGCTGGCCAGCACGACGGCGGTCCGTGCACCGTCTCCCGGGCAGGCGCTCAGGCAGCGCCGGCTCGCTTCGTACGCCAGCGGGCTGAAGGTGGATTCCACAAAGCCCGGCAGCGCCGGCAGGCCCGCGGCGGCCGAGCCCGCCGCCGGGTCGTCGAGCACGGTGGCGCGGCCGTCGACGGCGGCGGCGCCGAGGATGCGGCGTTCGGTGGTGAGCACGGGGTTGTCCGTGCGGACCTGGTCGTACGGGTCGCCGGGTGGGACGGTTGACGGGGCGTGCGCGGTTGTCATGGCCGCTCCAGGACGAGTGCGGTGTTGGCGCCACCGAAGGCGGCGTTGAGCGTCAGCGCGCGCCGGAGGTCCACGGGGCGTGCCACGTTGGGTACGTAGTCGAGGTCGCATTCCGGGTCGGGCTGGAGGTAGCCGGCCGTCGGGGGCAGTAACCCGTCGCAGAGCGCCAGCATGGTGATCACGAACTCGACGACCCCGGCCGCCTCCAGCAGGTGTCCGGTCGTGCTCTTGGTGGAGCTGACCGGCACCGACGGTGCACGGTCGCCGAAGACGGTCCGCATCCCGCGCGTCTCCGCCACGTCGTTGTGCCGGGTGCCGGTGCCATGTGCGTTGACGTAGCCGATGGTGCTTCCGCCCGGGTCACCCGCCCGCCGCAGGGCCTGCCCAGCCGCGGCGGCCAGCCCGGCACCGCCCGGGTGTGGTTGAGCGACATGGTAGGCGTCAGAGGCGGCACCCCAGCCCACCACCCTGGACAGGGCGTGTGCGCGTCGGGACCGGGCGTGGTGCGCGGATTCCAGGACGACCGCTGCGACGCCGTCGCCCAGCAGCAACCCGCTGCGGTCGGCGGAGAACGGGCGCACCGCGCCGTCGCGCGACAGGGCCCGCCCGGAGTCGAACTTGGCGAACACCTCCTCCTCCACCAGGTATCCGCCCGCGCACACCGCCGTGTCGATCCGCCCGGCGGCGATCAGCCGGCAGGCGTGGATGATGGCCGCGGATGAGGCGACGCAGGCGTTGGTGAAGGCGAATCGCGGGCCGCGAAGGTTCAGCCGGTCGGCCAGCCCTTCGGCGAGGACGGCCGGTACGGCGTCCGCGTACGCCACCTCGCCGGGGTCCTGGCCGGACCTCCAGTAGTGGGTGACGCTGGTGTAGTCACCGGCGACGCCGACCAGCACGGCCGTCCCCCCGCCGGTGGGAAGACCGGCCATGTCCAGCGCCTCCTCACCGCAGGCGGCCAACGCCGCCCGCAGCGCTCCGCCCGGCGGGGCCGCGTCGTCCGGCGCGGCGGCGGCCATCGCGGTCCGGTACGGCGCGGTGTCGAACCGAGTGGTGGGGGCGAACGCCGGCGTCCCGCCGAAAACACCACGTCGGAGCGCTGGTGCGCCCGGGCCGAACGCCGTGCGCACGCCGAATCCGGTCACCACCACTTCACCGTCCATCGTTACCTCCTGAGGCACCGCGTAGGTAGTCGACGATGCGCCGGACCGAGGTGAACCCCGCGACGTCCTCGTCGGTCGGCTCCACCAGCAGGCCGTAGCGCTGCTCCACCTCATGCAGCAGCCAGACCAGGCCGAGCGAGTCGAGCGCCAGCTCGTCGTCGTCGCGGAGATCGGCGGGCAGGTCCGGAAAGATTCTCGAATCGGAGAGGAGTTCGCGAACGGAGTCCGGCGTGATCGGCGACAGCGCGGAGGTCTCCGCCTTCATCCCCGGGCACCCCGCCGTACGAGCTCGGCGATCAACTCGCCGAGGGTCATGGCACCCAACGGCTCGATGTCGGTGTCGGGAATGTGCACACCGAACCGCTCCTCGAGCCGGAGGGTCAGCTCGATCAGGCTCAACGAGTCGAGGTCGAGGCCACCGGCACCCACCGCACTGTCGTCGGTGATGTGCTCGACGCTGCTGAGGAGGTTCATGTCCTGGGTGACCGTGGTCAGGACGAACTCCCGGATCTCGTGTTCCAGCGTGGCTGGCATGGTCATGATGGATCTCCCTACGTGCAGATGAATGGTTCCCGGCGGGCCGGTCCCTAGCCGGCGGCCGCAGCGTGCAGTACTGCGGGCTGACGCACCAGCTTTCCGTTGGCGGTGCGAGGCAGCGACTTCAGCACTCGGATCACCCTCGGTAGCTTGTAGTCGGCCAGCCGTCCCCGGCACCAGCGCAACAGATCACCGGAGTCCGGGTCGCCCGAGCCGGCGTGCACCGTCACGTACGCCTCGATCATGGTGGTGTGGACCAGCACCGCATGCTCGACCTCCGGATGTGCGCCGAGCACCTGTTCCACCTCGGCCAGGTCCACCTTGAGGCCGCCGACGACGACGAGCGAATCGGCTCGGCCCCGTAGGTGGACAGCCCCGTCGGCGTCGAGGTGGGCGCGGTCGTTCGTGTGCACCCAACCGTCGCGGTAACCATCACCGCCCGAATCGAACAGGTACGGCGAGGTGTCCAGCGCGACGTCCAGCGAGCCGTCGCGAATCCGTAGCACCATGTCGCGGGGGGGGGGGCCCCCCGCCCGGCGGCCCGCCCCCCCGCCCCCCACCACCCCGCAGGCGCGCGGCGGCGGGCGGCGCCCCCCCCCCGGGGGGCCGCAGCGCACCGGCGACATCCATCGCGATGATGCCGGTCTCCGTAGTGCCGTACGCCTCGCCGACCGGAACACCGAACCGCTCGGCGAACCGTCGCGCCACCTCCTGTGGCATCAACTCCCCCCCTGAGACCGCACACCGCAGGTCGGGCAGAGCTGGGCTGGTCGTGACCGTACCCATCAGTTCGAAGTGCATCGGGACGCCGAAGATCGCGTTGACCCGATGTTCCTGTGCCGTGTGAAGGATCTCGCGAGCCGAAACCCGCGGTGCGAACACCACCGTCACCCCGGCGGCCAGGGCGTAGAGCAGACCGCCGATCAGGCCGAAGCTGTGCGCCGTCGAGCTGAGCAGCAGGAGCCGGCTGCCGTTGCCGGGCATGCCGGTCACCACACCGAACCGCTCGATCTCGCTCGCCAGCGACTGCTCGGTTCGACCGATGATCTTCGGTACGCCCGTGGAGCCGGAGCTGAACTGCACCAGCCGGTGATCGGTGGTGGCGGGCACTCCCTGCCCGCGCGACTCGGTGGCCACTTCATACCGCGGCTGGAAGCCGAGCGCGGACTGGCGCTGCGACCCGGCACGAATCATGAACTGCGGACGGCAGGTCGCTGTCAGCCGTTTCACCTCGGCCGGCTTGAGCCGGTGGTCGAGGAGCATGACCTGCGCGCCCAGCCGCCACAGCGCGAGCAGCACCTCCACCTGGGTGAAACTCGGTGGAATCTGCAAGCCCACGGTGCTTCCCCGGCTGATGCCCTGGCCGGCGAACAGCCGTGCCTCGCGCGCGGCGGCGCCGCGCACCTCGGCCTGGGACACCGATTCGTCCCGGTGAACCAGATAGGGCGGGTCGTCGTGCCGGCCGTCGAAGAGCCCTTCGACCAACTCGTCACCGCGCATCAGCTTTCCCTGCAGAACTCACCGATCGGCAGGCCGACGTGCCGCTGGTCGGTGGCGAGATAGCCGAGCAACTCGTCGCCGACCTGCAACTCGGTGACGTTGAGGACCTTCCCGTTCGGGCCGAGGACCCGTACGTGCCAGTCGTCCTGCACGGTGAGGCTGACAGGCTGGCCGTTCTCGGCGTGGGCGCTGATCGTCAGCAACGGCCGGGACTCGAGCTTGGCCCGCCCGACGACGACCTTGCGGGTGCGCCCGTCCGCCCCGACCGCCAGTATCGCGCTGCCGGAACGCAGCTCGCTGAGGTAGTTGGTGCGGTTGTCCATCCCGAGCACGTACGAGTGCAGTGCCCCGGCGTTGACCCGGAAGGGCCTCGTGGGCATGTATGGCAGCGGGTGCGTCTCGCTGCAGCACAGGACGAAGCCCGAGGAGTACGAGCCGACCAGGATGCCCTCGTCCTCCTCGAAGTGCGAACAGGTGTCGACGCAGACGCGGTCGCCGAGGCCGACGTGCTCGATGCCGTCCACCATGAGCGTGGACAGGCGCAGCTCGGGCGTGGTGGCGGAGAGCAGCCTGGCGAGCGCGAAGACCTCGCCCGCGTCAGCCGGGGCGAACAGGACGCCGTCGGAACCGCGTTCCAGCACATCGAAGACGATGGCGGCCTCCTCCAGATCGGCCACCACGGTCACCAGCCTGCCGCTGGCGCGTTCGGCCGCCGCGAGCACGATTTCCAGCGGGATCTTCGTGGGGTCGGCGAAGTGGATGACGGTGTACGGCAGAGCCTCGGCGGCGGTGCAGGCCAGCCGGAGGGTCGGGTCGTCGCGTACGTCGACGAAGCCGGCGCCCGGCGTGCCGCTGCCGGTGTTGTTGTGGCTGACCAGGTGGGCGATCTCGGCAGGGCCGGTGATGGGGCGCAACAGCACATCCGGAGCGCCGTCCGAGGGTTCGTTCGGTTCGGTGGTGATCAGGACCCGCGTGATGGTGGGCGGGAGTGTTTCCAGTAGCTGGCGGTCGGCAGCGAGTACGCCGCCGATCCGGCTGTGGATCGCCGCGTCGAGGACTGCTTCCATCTGGGGCCGGGGAACCGACCGTACGTCGAGCCAAGCGAATCTCATGCGACACCTGCCATCGTCGGTTGGTGGGCGGAACGTGCATCGGGGTTGAGCGCGTGAGCGCCGGCGTGTACGACGGCGGCGAGTCGGGACACCAGCGGGGCCGGTGACGCGGTGGAGAAGATCCGGCGGCCGACGGCCAAGCCCCGGCACCCGGAGGCCATGACCGCCGCGCCGTAATCGACCAGGTCCGAGCCGTCTGGCGGGCCGCCGGCGGCGAGAATGGGGATCGGGCTGCTCGCCACTACCTCAGCCATCCGGTCGATCGGCCCGGCGACGTAGGTTTTGACGAGGTCGGCGCCGAGGTCGGCGGCGACGTTGACCATGTGCGCAAGGACGGCGGGATCACGCGGGTCGGTGATCCGAGGTCCTCGCGGGTAGACCATTGCGATCAGCGGCATCCGCCACCTGTCGCACGACCGGGCCACCGCTCCCAGGTCGGCGAGCTGCTGCGTCTCGGTGTCGGAGCCGATGTTCACGTGGACGCTGACCGCGTCCGCGCCGAGCCGAATCGCCTCCTCCACGTCCCCGACCAGGACCTTGGCGTGCACGTCGGCGGAGTGTGCGGTACTGGCGCTCAGGTGCACCACGAGCGCGCAGTTCCGCATCATCTGGGGTGCCAGCATCCTGACTCGTCCTTTGTGGACGATTATCGCGTCGGCACCGCCGTTGACGATCGAGCGGACGAGGTCGTTCCACCGCACGGCCGGCACGACGGGACCGTCGGACATGCTGTGATCCAGTGGGACGAATAGGTACCTACCGTCACCCGCCAACGACAAACGCCGCAACCTGTACGCCTTACCCGTATCCAGCATGTGGTGTACCCCTTGCCATCGTAGATCTGCGCGACACAAACCTTCCAGGGCAGCGCATAACACACCTCCCGTACTGTTCAAGCATGGGAGGGAGGATCGTGGGACCGATACTTGAGTTCTCACATCAATGACCGGAGAAAGTTGTGGAAACCTCAAAAACTGCTTTGGCCGCTTGCTTTCCCGGCAATGTGAGGAGCGATATTAAAGACCTGACGCACTGTCGGTGGGCGCTCGATCCTGACTCCGGACTGTAATCTTCCACGTTTGACGCTGCGTGACAAGGCCTGCGCACGTCGGATCAGTATTTGGCTGGCCGCATATCGATGCAAGATCAAATTTGACGGATGGTTTCGGGATCATCGTTCTGGTTGATGGTTCCCGACGAGGTTGTCCCCCTTTGGGCCGCCGGTCACGCAACGGCGTCCGCCGACGTTCGGCAGGACCGTTGCGTGATCGGTTGGTAGGTGCCTGAGCTGGGAGAATGTGGCGTGATTGGCCTCTGTGGAGGCGGATGAGGCAGGTGAGGTCACTGAGGTGATCACGGAGTTCCCACGCTCCCGGAACGCCGCGAGGACCCCTCCCGCGACGCCGGCACGCCCCCCGATCCAGGCACCGATCGGCTTCCACCCAGCGGCCGAACCACCATTGCTCGCGCTGCTTGACGCGTCAGCCGTCGCCATGACCTCACAATGGCCGTTACGCCCCGTAGTCTCAGGCCGCAATAACCCTGCGGCTTTTCGACCGGTGTCGCCGTGTCGGGCGCCGATCTCGGACGCATCACTACGCCACTTCGATCCTGCTCATTCGGCGCGGGGATATGGCGCGACTGCTGGGATTCCTCTACGCTACACAACGGCGCAGAGCGGCCCGGCGACTATGGCAACCGCACCGTGTAACCGCTTGATGCCGGAGATCCCCGGAATGGCCGGCAAGCCACGATTGGCGCCCTCTTGACACCAGGCGACCCGCGTGAGCCCTTGGGGGTGACCCCTTACCGGCCGCCTACATATGTCGCTGCGCAGAACCGGGGGGTCACGATGATGCATACTTCCGGTTTGACGGCTAGCGCCTGCGCGAATTCACCGGCAGCGCGGCGCACTCGTCGATGATGCACCACAAAAGCACCCGACCGGCGTCGGTGTGGTCAGTCGTGGCCGTGATGGTGTCGGCGCAGATGCTCATCTGGCTGGACAACTCGATCTTGAACGTGGCGATGACGACCCTGGCCGACCCGGTCTCGGGGCTCGGCGCGGGCTCCGGCGACCTCGAATGGATAGCCAGTTCCTACACCCTCGTCTTCGCCAGCACCCTGATCGCCGGTGGCGCGCTCGCGGATCGGTTCGGGCCCCGGACGATCCTGCGGACCGGGCTGGTCGTCTTCGCCGTCGCATCCGCCGTCGGGGCGTACGCCGACGAACCCATTCAACTGATCGTGGCCCGCGGGTTCATGGGCGCCGGCAGCGGGCTGCTCATGCCGGCCACACTGTCGATCATCGTGCGGTTGACGCCCGCGGCGCAACGTACCCGGGCCATCGCGATCTGGGGATCGTCCAGCGGGCTGGGCGTGGCGATCGGTCCCGTCGCCGGCGGCGCGCTACTCAGCCACTTCTGGTGGGGATCGGTCCTCCTGATCAACGTACCGATCGTCGTCGCCTGCCTGATCGGCGTGGCGGCCGTGGTCCCGGCCGCGCACGGCGGCGGGCATCGGCGGCTCGACCTGCCCAGCCTGGCCCTGTCGATTCTCGGCTTCGGCGGCGTGGTCTACGGCGTGATCGAAGTCGGCCAGCAGGTGCCGTGGACCAACCCCCGGGCGTACGTTCCGGTGCTGGGCGGCGCCGCACTGATCGCCGCCTTCGTGCTCATTCAACGCCGGTCCACCGCCCCGAGCATAGATCTGCGGCTGCTCAGCCAGCGGCGTTTCGCCGCGGGCAGCATCGTCTTGTTGCTGGCTTTCATGGGGCTGTCCGGACAGTTGTTCTTCGCGGCCTTCTACCTGCAGGGGCCGCGCGGGCTGACGCCGCAGACCGCGGGCACCATCATGGTCGCCGCCGCCGTGGGAATCATCCTCGGCAGCCTCCTGGCTCCGGCGGCGTCTCGGCTCGTCTCCGTCCGCTGGACCACCGCGGCGGGAATGCTCGCATGCGGCGCCACATACGTCAGCTATCTCTGGTTCGACCAGCGGACGCCACTCGAGGCGATCGGAGTGATGCTCCTCGTCCAGGGTTTCGGCATGGGAATCCTCGGCACGCCGTTGACGGTCGCCATGATGTCCGACGTGCCACCCCACCTCACCGGAGCCGGTTCGGCGATCGGCAGTGTCACCCGTCAGCTCGGCAGCATGCTCGGCGTGGCGGTCACCGGCTCGCTGCTCGCGGCCGAATACCGCTACGAGATCGCCCCCGCGCTGGCGCGGCTACCGGCGCAGTACCGGGAACAGGCGAGTACGTCGGTGGAGGCCGCCCGGGCGCTGTCCCGCGTGCTGAGGCTACCGACGCTGGCCGTGGCTGCCGACCGGGCTTTCCTGAACGCGATGTACACGGCGGCGATCTTGACGGCACTGCTGGCTGCTCTCGGCTTCGTGGTCGCTGCCGTGGGCCTGTACGTGGGGGGCCGCCATCGGCTCCACCGACGCACCGCCGTGCACTGGGCGGAAAGCCCGACCGGATACGGGTCCGTTCCCTCTCCGACCGGCTCCGGGCCACCCCGCGATCGTGTTGGCCGTCGCCGGGGCGGGCAGCATCGGCGCAGCCGCGTCGTGCATCGACATGCCCGGAGGCCACCCCGCCACAGAGCGGCGCCTCGGTGGTCGGCTGTACGAACGATCGACCAGCATTGAGGATTTCCGGTAATGGCCGTTCACATTCAGCGACGGTCCTGCACCGTGATGCGGCGGCGGTGACCTGCCGCCGCCCCGCTTCGGCCCAGCATCGTCCACGGCGAGATCGCGGTCGTCATCGGCGACGGTGTTCGCTGTGGGGCCATCGTTGCTCTCGGGATCGCGGGCGCCGATGGACGTCTCCGCTCCGTGCGAGCCGGGTCGCTGAGGTACTGCGGGCGCGTCGCGGCACGAGGTCCGCGACGGCTGTTTGCCAATCCGGATAGTCGAACACGAATCCAGCGTGAGCCAGGCGTCCCGGGACCACTCGCCGGCTCTTCAAGAGCAGTTCGGTATCGGAGCGCATCGCGAACGCGCCGATCTCCGCCATCCAGGCGGTGGCGGGCAGACCCACCGGCACCCGCCAGGCCGAACGCAGTTCCCGCATGAAGTCCCGCTGCGGCAACGGCCCGGGCGCGGCGAGGTTGACGGCGCCTGCGAGGTCGTCCCGGTCGATCAGGAATCGGACCGCCCGAACGAAGTCCCGGTCGTGGATCCACGACACATACTGATCACCACCCGCGACCGGGCCGCCCAGACCGAGCCGCGTGAGCCAGCTCAACACGTCGAACACGCCACCACGGTCCGGGCTCATCACCATCGCCGAGCGCAGCGCCACCTTGCGTGTTCGCGGCGTTTCCGCCAGTTCCTGCGCGGCTTCCCAGTTCCGGGCGATGGCGACGCTGTACGCCCAGTACCCGGGCACACCGTGCTCGCCCCCGCCGATCAGGCCGTCGTACTCATCGTTGCCGGCATCGACGCGGTGGGCGTAGATGGTCGCGGTACTCATCTGGAGCCAAACCTTCGGTGGCCGGGCCGCACCGGCGATGGCCTCGCCGATGACCCGTGCCGACTCCACGCGTGAGTTCATCATGGCCGCGAGATTCTCGTCGGTGTACCGGCAGCTCACACTGCGCCCAGCCAGATTGATAACGACATCGCCGCCGTCGATGTGCCTGGCCCAGGGACCGAGCGTCGAGCCGTCCCATCGAACCTGACGCTCGCCCCTCGGGGATCTCGTCAGCACCACGACGTCGTGACCTTCCGCCGTCAACGCCCGGTCCAGAATCGCTCCGACCTGCCCCGTACGACCGGGAATGACAATTTTCACCGGTCCTCCTCGTACCGCAAGGGAGCCTAACCATCGACGTCGAATGTGATCGGCTCGGCTCGACCCCGACCTGAGATCCACGGCCCGTTTGCGCCCTCCTTTTCCGAGTCCACGGGCGGGCGGTCGGACGATGGCCCCGGCAACCGTCGTACCGGTCGTGGGTGAGCAGCGGCCCGGCCCCGCCGGGGACGGTGACGGTGACATGAGCTGACGCTGGACGCCTACGACCGGATGATCGGCCTGGATTTGGCCGACGTCAGCGCCGACGGCGCGATCACGAAGGCCCCGGGCGGCGGTGCCCGGCCCGCCGGGCACGATCCCACCGCCGGCGAATGACAGGCAGCCCTGGCCACGGATCGGGATCAGCCGAGAGGCCGTGTACGCCTACCTGCGAACGGCAACCCCTGACCGTTCAGCAAACTGAACGCCGTAGCGGCGTTCGTGGAGCCGTTGTTACCGGCATCTCTATTCCACGGCTATACCCGGGTACCCCGGGGGGTATAGTGGTGATGGAGGTGAGTGGCGTGGACATGGACGCCAGGGTGTTGTCGGATGCGGTGACGCGGCTCAAGCGTGCGCATGGCCAGCTCGGCGCCGTGATCGGCATGATCGAGGACGGTGACGACTGCGAGCGGGTGCTGACGCAGCTGGCGGCGGTGTCTCGCGCGCTGGACAAGGCCGGCTTCAAGATTATCGCGACGGGTATGCGGCAATGTCAGGCCGCGCGTGAGCGCGGTGAGCAGCCGTCATTGAGCGAGGAGCAGCTGGAGAAGCTGTTCATGGCTTTGTCCTGAGAACGGGAACCGCCCGCGCTGCGCGGGCGGTTCCCAGGCGCGTTGATCTCCGTCATGCGCAGAGCCCTGTCCCATGGATACCCCTAGGGGTATAGGCGGGTGATGACGGTACGAGAGATCACGTTGGCAGAGTTGCGGCGCCGTGGCGACCAGCCGGGGTGCTGCTGGCATGCAGGCATGGGTCGAGGTCGGCCTCCCGGTCGAGTATGCCGCGCCCACGGCCGGCTGGAGCCATCTCAAACAGCTTCGAACGATCGAGGGAGAAGACGATGAGTGACATCGACGTACAGGTCATCGAGACCTCGTCGCTGGGTGATCGCAGCTATCTGGTCAGTGACGGGCAGGTCGCGGTGGTGGTCGACCCACAACGTGACATCGACCGCGTCCTGGCTCTCGCGGGTCGGCTGGGGGTGCGCGTCACGCATGTGGTGGAGACGCACCTGCACAATGACTATGTCTCCGGCGGGCTGGCTTTGGCCCGGCTGACCGGTGCGCGCTATCTGGTGGCCGGCGACGACAACGTGGAGTTCGACCGGATGCCGGTGGCCGACGGCGACGAGATCACCGTCTCCGAGGCGGTGCGCCTAACCGTGGTGGCCACTCCCGGGCACACCTTCCACCACCTGTCCTACGTGCTGCACGGCACGGACGGGCCGGTGGGCGTGTTCACCGGTGGGTCGTTGCTGTTCGGCACCACCGGTCGCACCGACCTGCTCGGCGAGCAGCACGCGCACACCCTGGCCGAACACCAGCACCACTCGGTGCGCCGCGTGGCCGACCTGCTCCCGGATGGGGCGCAGGTGTGGCCGACCCACGGCTTCGGCAGCTTCTGCTCCGCCACCCAGTCTGACGCCTCGAACTCCACCATCGGGCGCGAGCGGCAGGTCAACCCGGCCCTCACACTGGAGGCCGACGACTTCGTCAGCCAGACACTGGCGGGCCTGGACGCCTACCCGGGCTACTACGTCCACATGGGCGCCCGTAACAGCGAGGGCGCCGACCTGGTCGACCTGAGCCCGGCCCGCCTAGCGGATCCGGCCGAGTTGGCCGGGCGGATCGCCGCGGGGGAGTGGGTCATCGACCTGCGTAACCGTAAGGCGTTCGCGTACCGGCATGTGACCGGAACGCTCAGTTTCGGCCTGGACGGCCCCATGTCGACGTGGCTGGGCTGGATGGCTCCGTGGGGCGCTCCGATCACCCTGCTGGGCGACAGTGAGGAGCAGGTCGCCGACGCCCAGCGGGAACTGACCCGCATCGGCATCGACCGGCCCGCCGCCGCGGCCACCGGCACCCCGCAGCAATGGGCCGGCGACGACGAGACCCGCGTGGCCGCATGGACCACCGCCGCCTTCACCGACCTCGCCGCCGCACGCGCCGGCACCGTCGCGCACGGGCTGCCCGCCCCGGACGTCGTGCTCGACGTGCGGATGAGCAACGAGTGGCGCGACAGCCACATCGACGGCGCCACGCACATCCCACTTCCTGAGCTGCCGCACCGGCTGGCCGACGTCCCCGCCGGGGTGGTGTGGGTGCACTGCGGCTCCGGCTACCGCGCCGCCGCCGCGACCAGCCTGCTGGCCCGCGCCGGCCGGCACGTCGTGCACATCGACGACGCCTACCGGAAGGTGGCCGACGCCGGCCTGAGCATCGTCCATCCGAAGGAGAATGCATGAGTACCCCGAGCCAGAACCGCGCCACGTCGACCGCGACGGCCGCGTTGGACGCCGCTGCCCTGCAGCAGATGCTGGCCACCGCCACCGCCACCGCCACCGCCCCCGGCACCGCCACCGGCACCGGCACCGCCACCGGCACCGGCACCGGCACCGCCACCGGCACCGGCACCGGCACCGGCACCGGCACCGGGCCCCGGCTGATCGACGTGCGCACCCCCGGTGAGTTCGAGACCGCGCACATCCCTGGCTCCTACAACGTGCCGCTGGATCTGCTGCGCGAGCACCGCGAGGAGCTGCGTGCCCACCTCGGCGAGCAGGTCGTGCTCGTGTGCCGCTCCGGGCAGCGCGCCGCCGCCGCCGAGCAGGCCCTTGCCGCCGCCGGGCTACCCAACCTGCGCGTCCTGTCCGGCGGAATCAGTGCCTGGCAGGCCGCCGATGCACCCGTGCGCACCGGCCACGCCCGCTGGGACCTGGAACGGCAGGTCCGCCTGATCGCCGGCTCGATCGTCCTGGCCGCGGTGCTGGCCAGCGCGGTATTCGAACCGGCGAAGTGGATCGCCGCGTTCATCGGCGCCGGCCTAATCGTCGCCGCCCTGACCAGCACCTGCACCATGGGGATGCTGCTGGCCAAGCTGCCCTACAACCGCGGACCCCGCACCGACCTCGAGGCCGTCGTAGCGGCCCTGGCCGGCTCCCGGCCGTGACCGCCGCCCTGGTCCTGGGCGCGATCATCGGCATCCTGCTCGGGCTTTTCGGCGGCGGCGGGTCCATCCTTGCTGTCCCGGCCCTGGTCTACGGCGCCGGCCTGCCCCTGGCAGCCGCAGTGCCCACCTCGTTGCTGGTTGTGGGGATCTCTTCGGCCACCGCCGTACTGCCCCGGCTGCGCGCCCGCCAGATCCAATGGCGCATCGCCGGCATCGTCGGCGGCACCGGCGCCGCCGCGGCGTTCACCGGCGCCGCGGTCAACCGGCTCCTATCGCCTTGCGCCGTACTGATCGGCTTCGCCGCCCTGATGATCACCGCCGGGCTGCGGATGCTGCGCGACCACGGCGACGACGGCGGCGACTGCGCCCTGCCCGGCGGCGGCATCGACTGGCGCGGCTGCCTGCCCAAAGCCATCGGCGCCGGCATCGCCGTCGGCTTCCTCACCGGGCTGTTCGGCGTCGGCGGCGGATTCCTCGTCATCCCCGCCCTGGTCCTGCTTCTCGGCCTGCCCATGCCGCTCGCGGTCGGCACCTCTCTGACCATCATCGTGATCAACTCGGCGGCCGGGTTCGTCGCCCATGCCGGCGACGCCGCGCTCGACTACCGCATCGCCGCCGCGTTCACCATCGCGGCGATCCTCGGCTCGCTCGCGGCCGGGCGGATCGCCATCCGGCTACCCGCCGACCGGATGCGCCGCGGCTTCGCGTACCTGGTGTTCGCTGTCGCCGTGTTCGTCGCCGTCCAAGCTTTGATCAACCCACCCGCCGCCTGACCGACCAAAAGGGAGAACCACTTATGGACTACGCGCACACCATCGCCGTCGACCTGCCCTACGACGCCGCGGTCACCGCCACCCGCAAGGCCCTGACCCGGCCGACACGGTGTTCTCCGCGCGACAATGCACCAGCCTGGCCGTGTCGAACGGAAACCGTGATGCTCTACGTCGCTGAGTCAAGGCAGGTCCCATCGGTGGACCTCAGCTGAGTTGTTCGGCCAGTCCCACGATGATGCCCTCGGGGCCGCGGACGTAGCAGAGCCGATAGATGTCCTCGTACTGCGCCACTTCGCCGACGAGTTCGGCGCCGTGGGTACGTAGGCGGGCAACGACGGCCTCGATGTCGTCGACGGCGAACATGATGCGACGAATGCCCAGCGTGTTCGCCGGGGCATTCTTCGGCTCGGCGCTGATCGCCTTCGGAGTGTGGAACCTCGCCAGCTCGATCCGGCCGTGACCGTCCGGGGTCCGCAGCATTGCGACGTCCTGTCGGACGTCGTCGATCCCGATGACGCTCTCCACCCAACGCCCCTCGATCGGCCACCTGCCCTCCAGCTCCATGCCGAGTTCGACGAAGAACGACGTAACAGCGTCAAGGTCGTCGACAACGATGAGGACGTTGTCCATCCGCTGGATCGTCATGCCGAGTCTCCTTGATGTTGCACGGCCGCAGTGACCGCCTCCGCCCCTGAAACGGTACCGCCAGGCCGTTCTCGACATTCTTGGCAACATCGGTCTTCGGAATCTTCTGACGTGGCAGTGCTCGTCACTGCACAGCCCAGTCACTCGGGGCGTCCCATCTGGAGGCGCCAAACTGGTCATAGAGACCTCCCGCGGCCTCGCGGAAGCCTTGCGGTACAAGGGGAGCGGGTCTGAATCGGCCGGGATCCGTCGATCGTCTCGCGGCAGGGTCGCCCGGCACGGCGGCCGCGCCGGCTATCGGGCGGTGGCCGTGGACAGCGCTGCGGCCGAGCCCCGCGTACGGTTGAGGCTGTTCGCGGTCGCGGCTCCTGGCCGTGGTGACCGAAAGGCTGCGTGCGGGCTGGTCGCCGGCTCGACGAACGCCCTGCCGAGGTCGAAGGGCCGGGCCGTGCCCGCCGTCGGGAGGCAGATGTATCTCCCGATTGCGAAGTATCCCAGAATGCGCTCTCACGCAGTCAGGCGCCGATCGATGACTTTCGCTTCGCAATCGACGTCGGGTGGAGACGCGCGACGTAAACATTCAGGGCCACTCCATGGCGTAGCCGTGGGTGGCTGTGGGTGATGGCG
>CBIHNN010000032.1:0-51774 GCA_966211315.1 uncultured Micromonosporaceae bacterium
AAAGCTGCTGATCCTGATGGCCAAGGCGTGGCAGAAAGGCCCGTCGCAGATCCTTCCGCCCAGCTGCCGTTACCAGCCGAGCTGCTCGGCCTATGCGATTACCGCAATTCAACGCTATGGGGCCGCCCGTGGGGGCTGCGGGCGGGGCTGTCGGGCCGGGGGCGCGCCCCCCCCCCCGCCCCCCCCCCCCCGCCACCGACCAGCACCACGGCGACCAGGCCGACGCTCGGCAGGCCCTTGGCCGCGAGCATCATGGCGGGCACCGTGGTGACCAGCAGCAACTCGACGATCTGCGGCTTGGTCAGCGACACGTACGCCGCCACCACGCCCCGGACGGTGCGCCGAGGAACCGGCGTCGTCTCGACCTCGGATTCACCTGCGGCGATGAGGGCCTCACCCGCGGCGGCGTACGGGTTCCGCAGGACGACGGGGCCCGTCGGGCGCCCAGTTGCGGAGCGCTCGGTGATCATGCTCACTCCACTGCCACCTTCCGGCATTGAGCGCCGGAGTGGCACGCGTAGGCACCGGCGCGGGACGCGGCCGAGACCGTAGCAGGGTCAGCGGCACGCCCGGACAGACTACGCGCAGCGCGGACCGCTGATCGGTTCGACCCGGGCGGGGTGCAGGTGGTCACAGCGGCCGTGCACCGTACGGATCAGCCGACACGCCGTGCGACACGCCCGGATACCCGGATCACGCGAACCATGTCCGCTCTCAGCGTATGGGCACGACGGTGTGAGGCGGACCCACGTTTACCGGGCCTCTATAGGGTCAACACGAAAGGGTCCGCCCACCTGCCGAGGAGCACAACCGACGTGGTTGCCAAAGACGCTGAATTGAACTGGTCCGAGCTCGACCGCCGGGCGGTCGACACCGTACGCGTGCTGGCCATGGATGCCGTCGAAAAATCCGGCAACGGCCACCCGGGCACCGCCATGAGCCTGGCGCCCGCCGCGTACCTGCTGTTCAACCGCGTCATGCGGCACGATCCCACCGACCACAACTGGCTAGGCCGTGACCGGTTCGTGCTCTCCTGCGGGCACTCGAGCCTGACCCTGTACATCCAGCTCTACCTCTCCGGCTACGGCCTCAGCCTGGACGACCTCGCCTCGCTTCGGCAGTGGGGATCGCTCACCCCCGGTCACCCAGAGGTCGGGCACACCCCCGGCGTCGAGACCACCACTGGCCCGCTCGGTCAGGGCATCGGCAACGCGGTGGGCATGGCCATGGCCGCCCGCCGCGAGCGCGGCCTGCTCGACCCGGACGCCGCTGCCGGCGAGTCGCCGTTCGACCACAACATCTGGGCGATCGCCTCCGACGGCGACATCGAGGAGGGCATCAGCCACGAGGCCAGCGCCATCGCCGGGCACCAGAAGCTGGGCGCCCTCACGCTGATCTGGGACGACAACGAGATCTCCATCGAGGACGACACCCGGATCGCCAAGAGCGAGGACGTCGCCGCCCGGTACGAGGCGTACGGCTGGCACGTGCAGCGGGTCGACTGGCGTGCCGCGCACGCCGACGGAGGCGAGTACCACGAGGACGTCGAGGCGCTATACGACGCGCTGATCGCGGCGAAGGCGGAGACCGAGCGGCCGTCGTTCATCGCACTGCGCACGATCATCGGCTGGCCCGCGCCGAACAAGCAGAACACCGGCAAGATCCACGGCTCCGCGCTCGGTGCCGACGAGGTCAAGGCCACCAAGGAGATCCTCGGGTTCGACCCGACGCAGAGCTTCGCCGTGGACGACAAGGTCCTGGCGCACGCCCGCGAGGTCGTCTCGCGCGGCCAGAGCCTGCGGGCCGAATGGCAGAAGGCGTTCGACGCGTGGGCGGCCACCCACCAGGAGCAGAAGGCGCTGCTCGACCGGCTGACGACCCGTACCCTGCCGACCGGCTGGACGGACGCGCTGCCCGAGTTTTCCGCGGACGCCAAGGGTCTCGCGACCCGGGCCGCCTCCGGCAAGGTCCTGGACGCGCTCGCGCCGGTCCTGCCGGAGCTGTGGGGCGGCTCGGCCGACCTGGCCGAGAGCAACAACACCACCATGAAGGGCGAGCCGTCGTTCATCCCGAGCGAGTTCGCCACCAAGGCGTTCCCGGGCGACGAGTACGGCCGCACCCTGCACTTCGGCATCCGCGAGCACGGCATGGGCGCCATCCTCAACGGCATCGTGCTGCACGGCGGCACCCGCCCGTACGGCGGCACGTTCCTGGTGTTCAGCGACTACATGCGACCGGCAGTCCGGCTCGCCGCGCTGATGAAGCTCCCAGTCACGTACGTGTGGACGCACGACTCGATCGGCCTCGGCGAGGACGGCCCGACGCACCAGCCCGTCGAGCACCTCTCCGCGCTGCGCGCCATCCCCGGCCTCGACGTGGTCCGCCCGGGCGACGCGAACGAGACCTCCTGGGCCTGGCGCGGTGCGCTGGAGCACACCGACCGGCCGACCGCGCTCGCGCTGTCCCGGCAGAACCTGCCCACGTTCGACCGGTCGGCGTACGCGTCCGCCGAGGGCGTCCTCAAGGGCGGTTACATCCTGGCCGAGGCATCGGGCGGCCAGCCGAAGGTGATCCTCATGGCGAGCGGCTCCGAGCTGCAGATCGCCGTCGAGGCTCGGCTGCGCCTGGAGGCGGAGGGCACCCCGACCCGGGTGGTTTCCATGCCCTGCCAGGAGTGGTTCGAGGCCCAGGACGAGGCGTATCGCCAGACGGTCCTGCCGCGCGGCGTGAAGGCCCGGGTCAGCGTCGAGGCGGGCATCGCCATGTCGTGGCGGCACCTCGTCGGCGACATGGGCGAGTCGGTCAGCATCGAGCACTACGGCGCGAGCGCCCCCTACCAGGTGCTGTTCGAGCAGTTCGGCTTCACCGCGGACAACGTGGTGGCGAAGGCGCACGCTTCCCTCGCGCGGATCAGCGAGATCACCGGCACGACCACCGGCAACTGAACGGAGCCCCTACCATGACCGACAGACTGGCCGAACTCTCCGCCGCAGGCGTGGCGGTCTGGATCGACGACCTCTCCCGCGTACGCCTGACCTCGGGCGGGCTGGACAAGCTCCGCCGCGAGCAGCACGTGGCCGGCGTGACCACGAACCCGACCATCTTCGCCAAGGCGCTCGCTGACGCGGACGCGTACGACGCCCAGGTCAAGGACCTGGGGCGGCGCGGCGTGACGGTCGAGGAGGCCGTCCGCATGCTCACCACGTACGACGTGCGCTGGGCCTGCGAGGTGATGCGGCCCGCGTACGACGCGTCCGCAGGCGTGGACGGGCGGGTGTCCATCGAGGTGGACCCGCGGCTGGCTCACGAGGCCGACAAGACCCTCGCCGAGGCCAAGGCGCTCTGGTGGCTCGTCGACCGGGAGAACCTCTTCATCAAGATTCCCGCGACGGAGGCGGGCCTGCCCGCCATCACGAAAACCCTCGCCGAGGGGATCAGCGTCAACGTCACGCTGATCTTCTCGCTGGAGCGCTACCGCGCGGTGATGGACGCGTTCCTCGCCGGCATGGAACAGGCCAAGGCGAACGGGCACGACCTCACCAAGATCGGCTCGGTGGCGTCGTTCTTCGTCTCCCGGGTGGACACCGAGATCGACAAGCGGCTCGACAAGATCGGCTCGGACGAGGCCAAGGGCCTGCGCGGCAAGGCCGCCATCGCGAACGCGCGGCTGGCCTACAAGGCGTACAGCGAGGTCTTCTCGACCGACCGGTGGCAGGCGCTCGCCGACGCGGGTGCGCACCCGCAGCGTCCACTGTGGGCCTCCACGTCCACCAAGAACCCCGACTACCGCGACGTCGTCTACGTCGAGGAACTGATCGCCCCCGGGACCGTCAACACGATGCCGGAGTCGGTCATCTTCGCGTTCGCCGACCACGGTGAGGTGCGCAGCGACACCATCACCGGCAACTACGCGCAGTCGCAGAAGGTGCTCGACGACCTCACGGCCGCCGGCATCGACCTCGACGACGTGTTCAAGGTCCTCGAGGAGGAGGGCGTCGAGAAGTTCGAGGCCAGCTGGATCGAGCTCCTCGACGACATCAAGAAGTCCCTCGACGCCGCGGCGGCGGGGGCCGGGAACCCGAGCGACGCCGCCAAGGGCTGAGCTCGAGATGATCCAGGAGCTGCTCGACGGCGTCGAAGCGGCGGCAGGCCTGGCGGTGTACGGCGCGGCGGCGGTGGACTCCACCGGCGCCGCGTCGACCCGTACGGCCCTCGTCACCGCCGGAGTACCCGGCCTGCTGGCCCGCAAGGACCCCACCCTGTGGGGTCCGGCGACGGAGGACGAGGCGAAGCTGCGCCTCGGCTGGCTGGACACGTTCCACCGCAGCCGGGACCTGCTACCGGTGCTGGCCGAGCTGCGCGCCGAGCTCGCCGATCTGGATAGCGTCCTGCTCGCCGGGATGGGCGGCTCGTCGCTCGCCGCGGAAGTGATCGCGCGGGCGCTGGACCGCCCTCTGACGATCCTGGACACCACCGACCCGCAGCAGGTCACCGCGGCGATCGGCGGCGGCGACCTGACGCGTACGGTGCTCGTAGCGGCCAGCAAGTCGGGCATGACCGTGGAGACGGACAGCCACCTGCGGACGTTCCGCGGCGCGCTGCTCGCCTCCGGGATGAACGAGGCGGAGGCCGGCCGGCACCTCGTCGCCGTCACCGACCCCGGCTCACCCCTAGCACAGACCATGCGCGAGTACGGCGGCTTCGTCGTCCTCGCCGACCCGCACGCCGGCGGCCGCTACGCGGCCCTGACCGCGTACGGGCTCGTTGCCCCCGCCCTGGCCGGGGTGGATGTTGCCGAGCTCCTGGACCAGGCCGAACAGCTACTCCCCGCCCTCGCCGACGACACGGGTAACCCCGGCCTCGCGCTCGGGGCCGCGCTGGGCGCCGCCGCCACGACGGGACGGGACAAGCTCGCCCTCGTCTCGGACGGCTCCGGCTTCGAGGGACTCGGTGACTGGATCGAGCAGCTGATCGCCGAATCGACCGGCAAGGACGGCCGGGGTGTCCTGCCCGTCGTCGTCGAGGGCCCCGACGCCCCCGGCGCCACCGGCCCGGACGTCCTCACGGTGACGTACGGGGGTGGGCTGCCCCCGGCGGCCGTACCGGGCAACGGGATCCGCCCCGACCTGGCCGTCAACGGCCCGCTGGGCGCGCAGTTCCTGGTTTGGGAGTACGCCACGGCGATCCTCGGCCGGGTGCTCGGCGTCGACCCGTTCAACCAGCCGGACGTGACCGTCGCCCAGGAGAACGCGGCCCACGTGCTCGCCGAGAGGCTGCCGGGCGATGCCCCGGCGTTCGTCGAGGGCGCCGTGCAGGTGTTCACGACCGGCGGCGCGGATGACCTTGCCGGAGCGCTGCGGGACCTGCTCGCCGGGCTGGGCGGTGACGGGTACCTCGCGGTGACGGCGTACCTGGACCGGTTCGACGACGCGGCGGCGGCGCTGGTGCGGCCCACACTCGCGACGGCGTCCGGCCGGCCGGTGACCTTCGGCTGGGGGCCCCGCTACCTGCACTCCACCGGGCAGTACCACAAGGGCGGGCCGGCGAACGGTTCGTACCTGCAGCTGACGGCGGCGGTCACCGCGGACGTGGCGGTGCCGGGGCGGCCGTACTCCTTCTTCGCCCTACAGTCGGCGCAAGCCGCGGGTGACCGGCGGGCGCTGACCGGCCGCGGACGGCCGGTTGTCCGGCTCCATCTGACAGACCGCGAACGTGGGCTCGCGCAGCTGCAGACCGCGGCCAATTCGTTGCTCCGCCGACCTCTGCCGTAAACCTGCACGAGTCGAGAAAACTGGCAGGATGGGACACGTGGGTAATCCGCTTCGTACAGCTCAGGACCGGCGCCTTCCCCGCATCCCAGAGCCTTGCGCTCTGGTGATTTTCGGGGTCACGGGCGACCTGTCCCGCAAGAAACTCATCCCGGCCGTCTACGACCTCGCTAACCGGGGCCTGCTGCCGCCCGGATTCGTGGTGCTCGGCTTCGCGCGCCGCGACTGGGGCGGCGGCGACTTCGAGTCCCTCGCGTACGAGGCGGCGAAGAAGGGCGCCCGCACCCCGTGGCGGGAGGAGGTGTGGCACCGGCTCGCCCAGCAGTTGCAGTTCGTGCCCGGCTCGTTCGACGACGACGCTGCGTTCGACACTCTCGCCGGCACGCTGGACGACCTGCGCGACCGGCACGGCATCGCGGGCAACGTGGCGTTCTACTTCTCGATCCCGCCGGCGGCGTTCCCGCTGGTCCTCAAGCAACTCGCCCGCACGGGCATGGCCGACAACACCAAGTCGGGCGGCTGGCGCCGCGTCGTGGTGGAGAAGCCGTTCGGCAACGACCTGAACAGCGCGATGGATCTCAACCAGCTCGTCGACTCGGTCTTCACCCCGCAGGACGTGTTCCGGATCGACCACTACCTGGGCAAGGAGACGGTCCAGAACATCCTGGCGCTGCGCTTCGCCAACAACCTCTTCGAGCCGACGTGGAACTCCAAGTACGTCGACTCGGTGCAGATCACCATGGCCGAGGACGTCGGCATCGGTACCCGCGCCGGCTTCTACGACAACGCCGGCGCCGCCCGTGACGTGCTGCAGAACCACCTTCTGCAGCTGCTCGCACTGGTCGCCATGGAGGAGCCGACGAGCTTCGACCCGAACGAGATCCGGGCCGAGAAGCTCAAGGTACTCAAGGCGATTGCGCTGCCGAAGGACATCGAGTTCGGCTCGGTGCGCGGGCAGTACCTGCCCGGCTGGGTCGCCGGTGAACGCGCCGTCGGCTACCTGGAAGAGGCCAACATCCCGGCCGACTCGACCACGGAGACGTTCGTGGCGCTGCGGCTGGGCATCCAGAACAGGCGGTGGGCCGAGGTGCCGTTCTACCTGCGCTGCGGCAAGCGGATGCCGCGCCGGGTGACGGAGATCGCGGTCCTGTTCAAGAAGGCGCCGCACCTGCCGTTCAACCCCGCCGACGTCGAGATGCTGGGCAACAACCAGCTGGTCATCCGCGTCCAGCCGGACGAGGGCGTCGTGCTGAAGTTCGGCTCGAAGGTGCCGGGCACCACGATGGAGGTCCGCGACATCGCGATGGACTTCCAGTACGGCGAGGCGTTCACCGAGTCCAGCCCGGAGGCGTACGAGCGGCTCGTCCTGGACGTGCTCGTCGGTGACCGGACGCTGTTCCCGGACGCGGCCGAGGTGGAACAGAGCTGGCGTGTCGTCGACCCCCTCGAGGCGGCGTGGCAGGGTACGAAACCGGAGCCGTACCGGGCCGGTGAATGGGGGCCGCGCGCGGCCGACGAACTGCTCGAACGCGAAGGTCGTCACTGGAGGCGGGCATGATCGGGCTGTGGGACACCACCGGCAACGAGGTGGTCAAGGCACTGGCTGCGGAGCGGCGCAATGCGGGCGGTGTGGCCAGCGGTCTCGCACTGTCGCTGATCGCGGTGGTGGAGGAGCGCAAGGTCCGCGAGGCGGAGGCGGCCGCGACGATCGCGGCGGCGGCACACCCATGCCGGGTGCTGATCGTCGTCCGCTCCGACGTGGAGGGCCGGAGCCGGCTCGACGCGGAGATCGTGGTCGGGGGCCGGCTCGGGCCCGCCGAGGCTGTGGTCATGCGGATGTACGGCCGGCTCGCGCTACACGCCGAGTCGGTGGTCATGCCGCTGCTCGCGCCGGACGTACCGGTCGTCACCTGGTGGCACAGCGAGCCACCGGACATGATCGCGAACGACTTCCTCGGCATCGTGGCGGACCGCCGGATCACCGACAGTGCCCAGGCCCCGGACCCGGTGGCCGCTCTGTGCCGCCGCGCCGAGGACTACGCGCCCGGTGACACCGACCTCACCTGGACCCGCATCACGCTGTGGCGAACCCTGGTTGCGGGAGCGTTCGACACCACCGAGGAGACGGTCATCGGGGCGAAGATCGTCGCCCCGGCCACCGACCCGACGGCGGCGCTCATGTCGGGCTGGCTCAGCGCCCGGCTGGGCATCACCCCCGAGCTCCACGCGACCGACGAGTTCCCCCGGATGCGCTCGGTGCAGCTGGTGTGCGCCAACGGGGACCAGGTGACGGTCACCCGCGAGGAGGGCACGGCCCTGTTCAGCCGTACGGGCCAGGAGGACCGCTACATGCCGCTCCCCCGCCGTCCCGTCGGCGACGAGCTGGCCGAGGAGTTGCGCCGGCTCGACGCGGACCAGATTTACAGCGAGGCACTCGGGGCGATGGCCGGAATCAAGAACCTGGAATTGCGGCCACCGCAGCGGGTCCACGTCTGGAAGGACCCTGCCCAGGCGCAGCGGGCCGAGGCCGCCGTGGGAGCATTCGCGGGACCGGGCGGCGCACCCGCCTGATCCTGGCGTACGCGGACCTGCCGGGCGCGCCCTTTCGGCGCGCCCGGCGCACGAGATGGGAAGACCGTGAGCGAGACCAGTGTGGTGGTGCACGCCGACGCGGGCGTGCTGGCGCAGGCCGTGGCGGCCCGGCTGATCGTGAGGATCATCGACGCGCAGGCGGCGCGCGGCTTCGCCAGCATCGTGCTGACCGGAGGCCGGATCGCCGCCGCGATGCACCGGGCCGTCAAGGATCTGCCGGCGGCCGACGCCGTGGACTGGTCCAGGGTGGACATCTGGTGGGGCGACGAGCGGTTCCTGCCCGCCGGGCACGCCGACCGTAACGAGACCCAGGCCCGCGAGGCGCTGCTCGACGCGCTGCCACTCGACCCGGCCCGGCTGCACCCCATGCCGCCGTCCGACGGCCCGGACGGCGACGACGCCTCCGCCGCCGCGTCGCGGTACGCGGACACCCTCGCCGCCGCCGCAAAGCCGGGCCACGCCACGCTCCCGCACTTCGACGTGCTGATGCTCGGCGTCGGCGAGGACGGCCACGTCGCCTCCATCTTCCCCGAGCACCCGTCGTCGTACGTCGTCGACGGCACCACGATGGCCGTGTACAACAGCCCGAAGCCGCCGCCCGTCCGCATCTCGCTCACCATGCCGGCGATCACCACGGCCGAGGAGGTCTGGTTGATCGCCGCCGGCCCCGACAAGGCCGCGTCGATCGGCATGGCCGTGGAGGGCGCCGGACACGTCCAGCTCCCGGCAGCCGGGGCAGTCGCTACGGACCGCACGCTGTGGCTGCTCGACGAGGCCGCCGCCGCCCACATCAAACGGGGCCACCGCAGCCTGCGCTGATCTCGTCTGCGGTACGGCGGCCTTCGCCACGACAGATGCGGATCTCCGGGATCGGTCGTCGCACCGACCCTGCACGATCCAGATCACACCCCGCGCGACGAGATCTGCTGAACCGCAGGTTGTCACGGCGCGGTCAGGCTGCCCGCCCGGAGACGGAGATCAGCGTGGCCGACGCGGGACCGGTCATGACCGGCGGTCAGTCTCGGCCGCGCCGCTGGCGGACCTTGGCGAGCGCCTCCGCGAGGATGGCCGCGCCGTCCTCGTCGGAGCGGCGCTCCTTCACGTACGCGAGGTGCGTCTTGTACGGCTCAGCGCGCGACGGTCCCGGCGGCTTCTCCCAGTCGAGGCCGGCGGGCTGGCCACAACGGGGGCAGTCCCACACGTCGGGGGTGTCCGCGTCCGCGGCGAGGAAGATGTCCACCTCGTGGCCGGCGGCGCAGAAGTACCGGACCGCCCGCCGGGGGGCGGGTTCGGAGCGTTCGGTGGGGCGCATGGGGCTCGAGCCGACGCGACTTCCACGGATGGCGCTGCTTCCGGACACGGACGTCGCTCCTGTCGGTCGAGGATCGCCGGGCGGCGATACGACGGGGTGAAGCGGGAAAAATCGTACGCGCAGCCCAAAACAGGACCGCGCGCAGAGTCTACGACCGTGCTACCCCGGGGGTCACCCCCGGGCAGCGGATGATCAGGCGCCGCCGTCGGCGAGGGCGAGCTTCAGCCACAGGCCGAGGCCGATGATGCAGGCCAACCAGACGACGCCGACGAGGACCGTGTAGCGGTCGAGGTTCTTCTCCGCGACAGAGGAACCGGCGAGGCTGGACGAAACACCGCCACCGAACATGCTCGACATGCCGCCACCCTTGCCGCGGTGCAGCAGGATCAGCAGAACGAGGATCAGGCTGGTGATGATCAGCAACACGACCAGCGTGTAGGCGAACGCGATCGGCATGGTGTGGCTCAATCCTCTCGAAGCGGGTCACGCGGACGTGCCCCCGGCTGACGGCTCACCCACAATAGCGGGCGATCCCCCTGGCGATGCACCCACCGGACCCCGTGCCGCGCCGCTGCCGGCACGGCACGGGGAACGGCTCAGCGGGCGATGTGCTCGGGGAAGCGGCAGATGGACGCGAACTCCTCCGCGTCCAGGCTGGCGCCGCCGACGAGCGCGCCGTCGACGTCCGGCTGCGCCATGATCGCGGCGATGTTGGCCGCCTTCACGGAACCGCCGTACTGGATGCGGACGGCGTTGGCCTCCTCCTTGCCGTACGACTCGGCCAGCCGGGCACGGATCGCTCCGCACACCTCCTGCGCGTCGTCCGGCGTCGCGGTCTTGCCGGTGCCGATGGCCCACACCGGCTCGTACGCGATGACGACCTTCTGGACCTGCTCGGCCGTCAGGCCGGCCAGTCCTCCGTCGATCTGCGCGAGAACGTGCGAGACCTGGTTGCCGGCCTCGCGAACGTCCAGGCCCTCGCCGACGCAGAAGATCGGCAGGATGCCGTTCGCGAACGCCGCCTTGATCTTCTTGTTGACCAGGCTGTCGTCCTCGAGGTGGTACTGGCGGCGCTCCGAGTGCCCGATCACCACGTACGTGCAGCCGAGCTTCGCCAACATCGAACCGGAGATCTCACCGGTGTACGCGCCGGCGGCGAACGCCGATATGTCCTGCGCGCCGTAGCCGATGGCGAGCTTGTCGCCGTCCACCAGGGTCTGCACGGAACGCAGGGCGGTGAACGGCGGCAGCACGACGACTTCGACGTCAGTGAGCTGCTGCTCGGTGAGGCTGAACGCGAGCTTCTGTACCAGCGCGATCGCCTCGAGGTGGTTCAGGGTCATCTTCCAGTTGCCGGCGATGATCGGCCGGCGGGTGCTGTCAGCCATATCGGTCAGGACTCCAGTGCGAGGATGCCGGGCAGGGTCTTGCCCTCGAGGTATTCGAGGGAGGCGCCTCCGCCGGTGGAGATGTGGCTGAACGCCGACTCGTCGAGGCCGAGCGTGCGGACCGCCGCGGCGGAGTCGCCACCGCCGACGACGGAGAACCCGTCGGTCTTCGTGATGGCCTCGGCGACGCCCCGGGTACCCGCGGCGAACGGGGCCAGCTCGAACACACCCATCGGCCCGTTCCAGAAGATGGTCTTCGCCCCCGCCACCGCGGACGCGAACAGTTCGACCGACTTCGGGCCGATGTCGAGACCCAGCCGGTCGGCCGGGATGCCGGAGGCGTCTACGACGTCGTGCGCGGCGTCGGCCGAGAACTCGGAGGCCGCCACGACGTCGACCGGCAGGACGATACGCCCGTCCGCCTCCTCGAGAAGCGCGGCGCAGGTGGAGATCATCTCCTCCTCCAGCAGCGACTTCCCGACCTCGTGGCCCTGGGCCTTGAGGAACGTGAAACACATGCCGCCGCCGACGAGTAACTGGTCGACCTTCGGCAACAGCGCCTTGATCACGGCGAGCTTGTCGGACACCTTCGACCCGCCGAGGACCACCACGTACGGCTTCTCGGGGGTTTCGGTGACCTTCCGCAGCACCTCCACCTCGCGCAGCACCAGACCGCCCGCGTAGTGCGGCAGCCGGGCGGGAACGTCGTACACCGAGGCGTGCTTGCGGTGCACGGCTCCGAACGCGTCGTCGACGTACGCATCCGCGAACGCCGCGAGCTGGTCGGCGAAGCCACCACGCTCGGCGTCGTCCTTGCTGGTCTCACCGGCGTTGAACCGCAGGTTCTCCAGCAGCAGGACCTGCCCGCCGGTCAGCACCGCGGCGGCGGCCGAGGCCGAGGCCCCGACGGTGTCCTCCGCGAAGATCACCGGGCTGCCGAGCAGCTCGCCGAGGCGCTCGGCGACCGGTGCGAGGGTGAACGTAGGGTCAGGCGCGCCCTTCGGGCGGCCGAGGTGCGAACAGACGATGACGGCGGCACCCGCGTCACGCAGTGCCACGATCGTCGGCAGCACGGCGCGGATGCGACCGTCGTCGCTGATCACACCCGGTTTGCTCTTGTCGAACGGGACGTTCAGGTCGGCACGCACCAGCACGCGCCGACCCGATACACCCTCGCCGAGCAGGTCGTCGAGAGTCTTCAACGTTGTCAGCCGACCAGCTTGACCAGGTCGACGAGGCGGTTCGAGTAGCCCCACTCGTTGTCGTACCAGCCGATGACCTTCACCTGATCGCCGATGACCTTGGTCAGGCCGGCGTCGAAGATGCAGGACGCCGGGTCGGTGACGATGTCGGCCGACACGATCGGGTCCTCGGTGTAGACCAGGATGCCCTTGAGCGGGCCCTCGGCGGCGGCCTTGATCGCGGCGTTGACCTCCTCGACCGACGTCTCGCGGGCGGCGGTGAAGGTCAGGTCGGTGGCCGAGCCGGTCGGGATCGGCACGCGCAGCGCGAAGCCGTCCAGCCTGCCCTTGAGCTCCGGCAGTACCAGGCTGACCGCCTTCGCCGCACCGGTCGAGGTGGGGACGATGTTCAGGGCGGCGGCGCGGGCGCGACGCAGGTCCTTGTGCGGGCCGTCCTGCAGGTTCTGGTCCTGGGTGTACGCGTGGATCGTGGTCATGAGACCGCGCTCGATGCCGATCGTGTCGTTCAGGACCTTCGCCATCGGGGCGAGGCAGTTCGTGGTGCACGAAGCGTTCGAGATGATCGTGTGCTTCGCGGCGTCGTACGTGTCGTCGTTGACGCCCATGACGATCGTGACGTCCTCGCCCTTGGCCGGGGCGGAGATGACGACCTTCTTGGCGCCGGCCTCGACGTGGGCCTTGGCCTTCGACGCGTCGGTGAAGAAGCCGGTCGACTCGATGACGACGTCGGCGCCCACGGCGTCCCAGGCGAGCTTGGTGGGGTCGCGCTCCTCGGTGGCCCGGAACGTCTGCCCACCGACGGTGATGTCACCGGCGGTCGCCTTCACCTCGTGTCCGAGGCGGCCCAGGATGCTGTCGTACTTCAGCAGGTGAGCGAGGGTGTTGTTGTCCGTGAGGTCGTTCACGCCGACGATCTGGATGTCAGCGCCGGAGGCGAGCACGGCCCGGAAGAAGTTGCGGCCGATACGGCCGAAGCCGTTGATGCCAACCCGGATGGTCACAGGTCGATCTCCTCGTTTCGGTCCGCCGGAGTCTGCGACCGGCGGAGGTGTGTGGGCCGACCGTCTGGGGAGGCCGGCTGGTTCGCCCGGCCGCCGCGGCCCGCGTCCGTCGAGCGGGCGCCGCCGGGGGCCGGCGGCGTTCACACGGCGCGGTCGGCCATGCTGCCGGCACCGTCGCCGTCAGGTCAGACCCTATCCGAGTACACGGCTCGCCGTGGCTGCGGGGGCGCAACCCGCGTCGACCATCACGCACGCGGAGTACACCCCGCCTTCCGCCGCGACCGGGCCTCAGCAGGACATCATCTCGGGGGTGACGGCCGCCTCCGTGTCGGGGATCCCCAGATCGCGGGCGCGCCTGTCGGCGAGGGCCAGCAGACGCCTGATGCGCCCGGCGATCGCGTCCTTCGTGAGCGGCGGGTCGGCGAGCGCGCCCAGCTCCTCCAGCGACGCCTGCCGGTGCTCCAGGCGCAGCCGGCCGGCGGAGGTCAGGTGGTTCGGGGCCTCGTCGGCGAGGATCTCCAGGGCACGGGTGACGCGGGCCGCGGCGGCGACGGCGGCGCGGGCGGAACGGCGCAGGTTCGCGTCGTCGAAGTTGGCGAGGCGGTTCGCGGTAGCGCGGACCTCACGGCGTACCCGGCGCTCCTCCCAGGCCAGTACGGAGCTGTGCGCGCCGATGCGGGTGAGCAACGCGGCGATCGCGTCGCCGTCCTTGATCACGACCCGGTCGACGCCGCGGACCTCGCGCTCCTTGGCGGTGATGCCGATCCGGCGGCCGGCGCCGCGCAGCGCCAGCGCCGACTCCGGCCCCGGGCAGGTGACCTCCAGCGCGCACGAGCGGCCGGGCTCGGTGAGCGAGCCGTGCGCCATGAACGCGCCGCGCCACGCGGCGACGGCGCAGCAGACGTTCGCCGAGACGACGTGTGGCGGCAGGCCCCGCACCGGACGGCCCCGGACGTCGAGCAGGCCGGTCTGCCGGGCGAGGGCCTCGCCGTCCTTGACGATCCGCACGATGTAGTGGCTGCCTTTGCGCAGGCCACTCTGCGCGAGCACGTGCACCTCGCTGGAGTAGCCGTACACCTCCGCGATCTCGCGGCGCAGCCGGCGCGCCACCGAGCCGGTGTCCAGCTCCGCCTCGACCACCACCCGCCCCGAGACGATGTGCAACCCACCGGCGAAGCGCAGGAGGGCGGCCATCTCCGCCCGGCGACAGCAGGGCTTGGGTACGTCGACCCGGCTCAGCTCGTCCTTCACTGCTGCCGTCATCGCCATCGTGTCGTCCACCTCATGACCGGTTGTTCCGCATGCCGTCGTGCTTAACGAGCGGCGCCCAGGACAGGCACCAGGGCGTGGCCCAGTGCCTCAGGATCATGCCTGGGGCGACTACCGTGGAGCTGCACCGGGGCGAGCACCAAGCGGGCGCCCAACTCCTCGGCGGCGCGGTGCACCTCCTCCGGTTCGCCGACCGCCTTCGTGTCGGCGAGCACCGTGTCGATCCGCAGGCTCGGGAGATACCAGTGCAGCGCGGCGAGGTGGTCGGCGTGCGACAGCCCGAGGGTCTCGTTGTCCGATGCCAGGTTGAGCGTCACCAGGCGGCGGGCGCGGCTGGCCACGATCGCCCGGGCCAGACCCGGCACGAGCAGGTGCGGGATGACGCTGGTGTACCAGCTGCCCGGCCCGAAGATCAGCCAGTCGGCCGCCTCGACGGCGGCGAGCGCCTCCGGGCACGGCGGCGGATCGGCGGGGGTGAGCCGTAACGACTGGACCTTACCGGTAGTGACCGCGACGGCATGCTGGCCGCAGAGCAGCGCGACCTCACCCAGACGTTCAGGGTCGCCGTCCAGCACGTCGGCCTCGATCCCGACGGCGTACTTCGACATCGGGAGCACCCGGCCGACCGCGCAGACCAGCCGGGCCGCGTGATCCAGGGCCTCCACCGGGTCGCCCAGCTGCTCCATCAGGCCCAGGAGCAGCAGATTCCCCACCGCGTGCCCGGCGAGGGGGTCGGGGTCGCGGCGCCGCTTGAAACGGTGCTGGAACAGCGCCGCCGTCCGCCGGTGCACCGGGTCGTCCGCGGCCAGGGCGGCGAGCGCCTGCCGCAGATCGCCCGGCGGCAGCTGCGCGTCGCGTTCCTCCCGCAGCCGGCCACTGGACCCGCCGTTGTCACCCACGGTCACCACGGCGGTGATGTCGAGTTCGAGATCCGGCGCGGTGTGCCGCAGCCCCTTCAGGCAGGCGGACAGCCCGTGCCCGCCGCCGAACGCGACCACCTTCAGGGACCGTCCCGGTGTCATTCGCGCCCCAGGTCGCGATGGGACGCATGGGCGGAAAGACGGGCGTCGCGCAGGCGTACGGCGAGCTCCTCGGCGAGGGCGACACTGCGGTGCTTGCCGCCGGTGCAGCCGACCGCCACCGTCAGGTACCGCTTGCCCTCCCGCTCGAAACCGGCCGCCGTCGCCCCGATCAGGTGCGCGTACGTGGCCACGAAGTCGTCCGCGCCGTCCTGGCCCAGTACGTACTCGGAGACCGCCTCCTCCTGCCCGGTGTGCTCGCGCAACTCAGGCACCCAGTACGGATTCGGCAGGAACCGGGCGTCGCAGACGAAGTCGGCGTCCACGGGCAGCCCGTACTTGAACCCGAACGACAGCACGGTGATCCGCAGCCGGCGGGCGTCCTCCCCGCCGAACAGCTCCTCGACGCGGCGGCGGAGCTGGTTCACGTTGAGGTGGCTGGTATCGATGATGACGTCGGCCTGCTCGCGCGCCTCCTCGAGGAGCTTGCGCTCGGCGGCGATGCCGTCGGCGAGCCTCCCGTCACCCTGCAGCGGGTGCGAACGGCGGACGCTCTCGAACCGGCGGACCAGCACGTCGTCGTCGGCGTCCACGAAGACCACCCGCGGGTTGAAACCGCGGTCCTTCAGCGCGCGGATCGCCCCGGCCAGGTCGGTGGAGAACGCCCGGCTGCGGACGTCGAGCACCATCGCGGTGCGCTGGGCGGCGCCGCCGGCCTCGTAGGCCAGCTGAGCCATGTCCAGCATCAGAGCCTGCGGGAGGTTGTCGACGACGTAGAAGTCGACGTTCTCCAGGGCCCGCGCGACAGTGCTGCGCCCGCCACCGGACAGGCCGGTGACGACGACGAGGTCGGTGTCGCTTTCGCCGGTGCCGGGCAGAAGCCCGCCGAAGGCGTCGTCCCGCGGCGGTCCCGCGAACGCGTCGTTGCGCTCGGTCACGCGATCGTCCTCCTGGGCTGCACTAGGACCCGCACGTCGACAGGCCGACACGCCATCCTAGGCCGTCTCGGGCGGCTCGGGTGCGCTCACCGATACGGGTTCCCCCCTCCGGGCCTTTTCCGGCACCGTTTCGGCGGTGAGCGCGGCCAGCACCGCCTCGGCGGTGCGCCGGCCGATACCGGGGACTTCGGCGATCTCGTCGGCGGTGGCCGCGGCGAGCCGCTTCACCGAGCCGAACTCGCGCAGCAACGCCTTGCGCCGGGTCTCGCCCAGCCCCGGCACGTCGTCCAGATCGGAGGCCGTCATCCGCTTGGAACGGCGCTGCCGGTGGAACGTGATCGCGAACCGGTGCGCCTCGTCCCGTACGCGTTGCAGCAGGTAGAGCGCCTCCGAGGTCCGGGCGAAGATGACCGGGAAGTCCTCGCCGGGTACCCAGACCTCCTCCAGGCGCTTCGCCAGCCCACAGAGCGTCACGTCGGTGATCCCGAGCTCGCTGAGCACCGCCGCGGCCGCCTCGACCTGCGGCTGCCCGCCGTCGACCACCACCAGCTGCGGCGGGTACGCGAACTTGCGCGGCTTGCCGGTGACGGGGTCTATGCCGGGCAGCTCGCCCTCGGCGAGCGGCTCCTGGGCCTTGTAGCGGGCGAACCGGCGGCGGAGCACCTCGGACAGGGCGGACAGGTCGTCCCTACCCGAGCCGTCGGCGTTGCCGCGGACGGCGAACCGGCGGTACTCGCTCTTGCGGGCGAGCCCGTCCTCGAAGACAACCATGCTGGCCACGACATCCGTGCCCTGGATCTGTGACACGTCGTAGCACTCGATGCGCAGCGGCGACGTCTCCATCGCGAGCGCCTCGCCGATCTCGTCGAGGGCCCTGCTGCGGGTGGTGAGGTCGCCGGCCCGGCGCAGCTTGTGCCGGGCGAGGGCCTCCTTGGCGTTGCGGGCGACCGTCTCCAGCAGCGCCTTCTTGTCGCCTCGCTGCGGAACGCGCAGGCTGACCCGGCTGCCGCGGTGCTCGGTGAGCCAGTCGTTGAGGGCGTCGGCGTCCGGCGGCAGCTCAGGGACGAGAAGCTCCCGCGGTACGTCGGCTTCGCCGTGCTCGTCGCCGTACACCTGGGTGCAGAAGTGGTGGACGAGATCACCGGTGGTCAGGTCCTCGGTCTTCTCCACGACCCAGCCGCGCTGGCCGCGGATGCGGCCGTCGCGGACGTGAAAGACCTGGACGGCGGCCTCCAGCGGGTCGTCGGCGAACGCGACGACGTCGGCGTCGGTGCCGTCGCCGAGCACGACGGTCTGCTTCTCCATGGCGCGGCGGAGCGCGGCGACGTCGTCCCGCAGCCGGGCGGCCTTCTCGAAGTCGAGCTCGTCGGAGGCCGTCAGCATCTGCCGCTCGAGCCGCTTGACGAACGTGTCGGTGCGCCCGGACATGAAGTCGCAGAAGTCCTCGACGATCTCGCGGTGCTCGTCGGCGCCGACCCGGCCGACGCAGGGCGCGGAGCACTTGCCGATGTAGCCGAGCAGGCACGGCCGGCCGATCTGCCCGGACCGCTTGAACACCCCGGCCGAGCAGGTCCGCGCCGGGAAGACGCGCAGCAGCAGGTCGAGGGTTTCCCGGATCGCCCAGGCGTGCGAGTACGGACCGAAGTAGCGCACACCCTTGCGCTTGGCCCCACGCATCACCTGCAACCGCGGATACTCCTCGTTCAGGGTGACGGCCAGGAACGGGTACGACTTGTCGTCGCGGTACTTCACGTTGAACCGGGGGTCGAACTGCTTGATCCAGGTGAATTCCTGCTGCAGCGCCTCGACCTCGGTGGCGACGGTCATCCAGTCGACGGACGCCGCGGTCGTCACCATCTGCTGGGTACGGGGGTGCAGGTTGACGGGGTCGGCGAAGTACGAATTCAACCGGCTCCGCAGGCTCTTCGCCTTGCCGACGTAAATCACCCGGCCACTGGGATCACGGAAACGGTAGACACCGGGCTGATCGGGAATCGTCCCCGGAGCCGGCCGGTAGGTGGACGGGTCAGGCACGAGGACAACAGTAGTCCGTACCCCCGACAGAAATGTCCGGCCGGAGGTCCGTCGCCGCCGCCACGACGCCGGATCTCCGGCCGGATGCTTCCCCCCAACCCCTCTGCCCCTCTATACGGATCGCCGGCCCGTGCGGATCACGCCAGGACGACGTTGTCTCCGTCGAGTTTCACCTTCGTCTCGGGCAGCGGCGCCGTCGCCGGTCCGCTGGTCACCGAGCCGTCGGTCAGCGAGAACGAGCTGTTGTGGCATTTGCAGTTGATCGTGTCCGTGACCTCGGAGACGTTGCAGGTCAGGTGCGTGCACTTCTTACTGAACGCCCTGTACTGGCCCGCGGTCGGCTGGGTGATCACCAGGTCGGCCTTGATGACTCCGCCGCCCACCGGCACCTCGTCCTTGGTGGCCAGCGCGCCCGACGTGCCGCTCCCGGTCCCCGTACTGCTGCCGGTCCTGCCGCTGCCGGTGTTGCCGCTACCGGTCCTGCTGCTGCCGGTCCCCGCGCCGGTGCTGCCGGTGCCACCCGTACCGACGCCCTTGTCCGTGCCGCACGCGGCCAGCAGGGCTGACGCGCCCAGCGCCCCCGCCCCGGCGATGAGTCCACGACGTGTCTGCGGCGCGCCGCGGCGGACGACGTCCGCGAACTCCTCATTCGTGTCGTCATGCGTGTCGTTCGTCTGCTGCACGTCGGTCATGAGCGGAACCTCCAGTTGCACGTGTCGCGGCGGCCGGAGCCGTGTCATTGCTACAGGCATACGCTGATCTTCAGAACCAGGCTCATGCTTCACAGAGATTCACAGCTTCGGGTCGAGACCGCCCAGGCGCCCGATCGGCCGGTGCCCGTACCCGGGCGCCTGCACACAGGACGGCCGGCCCTTCGGGGGCCGGGCCGCCGCAGGAGGAGCGGAAATCTCAAGCCGGCACGGCGGCCTTGGACCTGGTCGTCCGGGCACGGGCGGTCCCGTTCGCCTTCGCGGCCCGGGCAACGGCCGCCTTCGAGCCGGAACCCTCCCCCTCGAGCCCGAGGACGTGCCGCAGGTACTGCCCGGTGTGGCTCTCCGGCACCTCGGCGATCTCCTCCGGCGTACCGGTCGCCAGAACCAGACCACCCTTGTGACCGCCCTCCGGACCCATGTCGATGAGCCAGTCCGCGGTCTTGATCACGTCGAGATTGTGCTCGATGACGATCACCGTGTTGCCCTTGTCGACCAGTCCGTTCAGCACCATGAGCAGCTTACGGATGTCCTCGAAGTGCAGGCCGGTGGTCGGCTCGTCGAGGACGTAGACCGTCCGGCCGGTGGAGCGCTTCTGCAGCTCCGAGGCGAGCTTCACCCGCTGAGCCTCTCCCCCGGAGAGCGTCGGCGCCGGCTGCCCGAGCCGGACATAACCCAGGCCCACCTCGTTCAGCGTCTTGAGGTGGCGGTGGATCGCCGGAATGGCCTCGAAGAACGCCGCGGCCTCCTCGATCGGCATCTCGAGGACCTCGGAGATCGTCTTGCCCTTGTAGTGCACCTCGAGCGTCTCCCGGTTGTAACGGCCCCCCTGACAAACCTCGCAGGGGACGTACACATCGGGGAGGAAGTTCATCTCGATCTTGATCGTGCCGTCGCCGCTGCAGTTCTCGCAGCGGCCACCCTTCACATTGAACGAGAACCGGCCCGGCCCGTAGCCGCGCACCTTCGCCTCGGTCGTCTGGGCAAACAGCTTCCGCACGTTGTCGAAGACACCCGTGTACGTCGCCGGGTTCGACCGCGGGGTCCGCCCGATCGGCGACTGGTCGACGCCCACGACCTTGTCGACATTGTCCAGTCCACTGATCCGGGTGTGCCGGCCGGGAACCATCCGGGCGCCGTTGATCTGATTCGCCAGGACGGTGTACAGGATGTCGTTGACCAGCGTCGACTTACCCGAGCCGCTCACGCCGGTGACCGCGATGAACTGCCCCAACGGGAAACCCACCGTCAGGTTGCGCAGGTTGTGCTCCCGCGCCCCCTGCACCGACAGTTCCCGGCCGGGGGTCTGCGGACGGCGCGTCGCCGGAATCGGGATCGACCTGCGCCCCGACAGGTACGCCCCGGTCGGCGACTCCTTGCTCTTGAGCAGGCCCGCGACCGAGCCGCTGTGCACGATCCGGCCGCCGTGCTCGCCGGCCCCCGGTCCGATGTCGACGATCCAGTCGGCGACCCGGATCGTGTCCTCGTCGTGCTCGACCACGATCAGCGTGTTGCCCAGGTTCTTCAGCCGGACCAGCGTCTCGATCAGCCGGTGGTTGTCGCGCTGGTGCAGGCCGATCGACGGCTCATCCAGCACATACAGGACGCCGACCAGGCCCGAGCCGATCTGGGTGGCGAGCCGGATCCGCTGCGCCTCGCCGCCGGATAGCGTGCCCGCGCCCCGGTCCAGCGACAGGTAGTCCAGACCGACGTCGACCAGGAACTTCAACCGGGCGTTGATCTCCTTGAGCACCCGCTCGGCGATCATCTTCTGCCGGTCGGTCAGCGTGAACCCGGCCAGCAGTTCGGCGCACTCCCCCACGGACAGGTTGCAGACCTCGGCGATGCTGCGGCCCTCGATCGTGACCGCCAGAACCTCAGGCTTGAGCCGGGCGCCGCCGCAGCTCGGGCACGGGACGTCGCGCATGTAGCCCTCGTACTTATCCCGGGACCAGTCGCTCTCGGTGTCCGAGTGCCGGCGCTCGATCCAGTGGATCACGCCCTCGAACCCGGTGTGGTACGAGCGTTCCCGGCCGTACTTGTTGCGGTAGCGGACGTGGACCTGGTCCTCGGAACCGTACAGAATCGTCTTCTGAGCCCGGCTGGGCAGCTGCCGCCACGGCGTGTCCATGCCGAACTTCTCGGCGTCGGCGAGCGCCTCCAGCAGGCGCAGGAAGTACTCCATGGTCTGACCACCGGACCACGGCTGGATCGCGCCCTCACGGAGCGTGCGCTCCGGATCCGGGATGATCAGTTCCGGGTCGACCTCCTTCTTCGTGCCCAGGCCAGTGCACTCCGGGCAGGCGCCGTACGGCGCGTTGAAGGAGAAGACGCGGGGTTCAAGGTCCTCGATGGCCAGTGGATGGTCGTTCGGGCACGCCAGGTGCTCGGAGAACTTGCGCTCGCGGCCCGGGTCGCCCTCCGGCAGGTCGACGAAGTCCAGCAGAACCAGGCCGCCGGCCAGCCCCAGCGCGGCCTCGACCGAATCGGTGAGCCGCTGCTTGCTGGCGCCCTTCACGCTGAGCCGGTCGATCACCACCTCGATGGTGTGCTTCTCCTGCTTCTTCAGCTTCGGCGGCTCGGTGAGCGGATACACGACGCCGTCGACCCGGGCGCGGGCATAGCCCTTGGACTGCAGCTCGGCGAAGAGGTCGACGTACTCGCCCTTGCGACCGCGGATCACCGGGGCGAGCACCATGAACCGGGTGCCCTCGGGCATGGCGAGGACCCGGTCGACGATCTGCTGCGGGGTCTGCTTCGCGATCGCCTCGCCGCAGATCGGGCAGTGCGGCTCGCCGACCCGGGCGAAGAGCAGCCGCAGGTAGTCGTAGACCTCGGTGATCGTCCCCACGGTCGAGCGGGGGTTACGGGAGGTGGACTTCTGGTCGATCGAGACGGCCGGGGACAGCCCCTCGATGAAGTCGACATCCGGTTTGTCCATCTGGCCGAGGAACTGCCGCGCGTAGGACGACAGCGACTCCACGTACCGCCGCTGCCCCTCCGCGAAGATCGTGTCGAACGCGAGGCTGGACTTGCCGGAGCCGGACAGACCGGTGAACACGATGAGCGCGTCCCGGGGCAGGTCGAGCGAGACGTCACGCAGGTTGTGCTCGCGTGCGCCGCGAATGATCAGTCGGTCGGCCACAGCCTCGACACTCCTGTATCTGATGCTTCTCGATGCTCGTCAGGGGACCCGGCGACACCGCGCTTACCGGGTTCAACGACGGTGGCGGGCGCCGGGCGCCGCAAACCTAGCCCGTGCGTACGACAAAATCACGCCGTCCCGATAGTGCCCGGTCATGTGAGGTCGCGCACGTCCCACAGCCAGACCCCGCCGGTCCGCTGCGGCTCCCGCTCCAGCAGCTCGGTCACGGCCCGGCGAAGTACGTCCGCGTTCGGGTGGTCGCCCAGGACGACGATGTTCGCCTTCCAGAATGCCAGGTCGAGCCGCGCCTCCCGGCGCTGCCGGACGTCGACGTGCGGCATGCGCCCGGTAGAGGTCGCCCAGTTCAGGATGTCGGCGGTCGGACGGGGCGGGGCGCTCCACGAACCGGTGATGTCGTCCGGTGGGTTCGCCGGACCCATGAAGTAGGTGCGGGGCACCGCGAACGCGAGCGTCGACAGCCCGGCCCAGCGCATCGTCGTCCGGCCGGTGGTGACCTCGGGCAGCGGCACGGGCACCATCGTGCGCCCCGCGGGGACGTACCGGCGCCACTGCCCCTCGGCGATGAAGGCCGGCAGCGGCTCGGCCGGCCGGACCAGCAGCGGCGTCGGCGCCACCGGCAGCAACGCGGCGACCAGGCCGAGCCGGAACGCGAGGCGGGCCCGCCGCGAGCCCACGACCGCGATGCGGTCCGTGGCGAGCGCCAGCAGCACACCCACCACCGCAGCCGCGATCATCGTGAACCGGGTGACGGTCACCAGATCGACCAACGGGAAGTGCCGCACCAGCCAGAACGGCATCGGGATGCCGCTGCTGTGACCCCCGAGGTGGAGGTTCGGCCCAAGACCGAAGATCGCGAAGACTCCCGCGACCACCGCGGTGGCCCGGGCCGCGGCCGAACGGCGCAGCAGGACAACGCACACGACCAGGAGAAGCAGCAGCGGTACGCCGAAGAACGCGTTGTCCTCGGTCTCGCTGTTGCTGAGCCGGTCCGCGATCGCCGCGCTGCCCGCCAGCGACCGCCGCGCGTACGCGCCCAACGAGAGCAGGTCGGTGACGAACTCCCCCGGCGCGAACGGCAACCCCTGATAACGACCCGGCCCGAAGAACTGGAACCACAGCGGGTACGCCAGCGGCACCAGCGCCGTCACCCCGGCAACCCCCAGCCCGCCCAGGAACGGCCGCCACGCCGCTCGCACCGCCGCCCGGTTCCACGCCGCGTAGGCGACGACGAAGACCAGCAGGGCGAGCGCGGTGAAGAGCAGGATCTCCTCGTTGATGAATACCTGCAACACGACGAGGAACCCCAGGGCGACACCGTTGCGGACGACCCGGCCGGTGTGCCGCAGCTCCAGGGTGCGCCAGACGAGGAACGGCACGACGTACTGGGAGACGAAGTTGATGTGCCCGTTGGCGTGGGAGATCATTGTCGGCGCGAAACCGCACCACAGACCGCCGACCGCCGCGGCGGCCCGGGAGTTCACCAGGTGCCGGGCGAGAACCGCGTACCAGGCGGCGGCGGTGCCGGCCAGACCGGCCGTGAGCAGCAGCACGACGGAGACCGCCGAGCCGAACCAGTGGGTGATCGGCGAGACCAGGATCGCCGGCAGCAACACCGACGTGTTGGCCATCATGTTGACGCCGTCGGGCGCGTTGAGCTGAGTCTCCAGGAACGGGTGCGCCCCGTGGAACACCACCCGCTCGGCGTGCGCGACGAACGCGATGAAGACGCCGTGGTCATCCTGGTTGGCGGTCAGGACACGCCCGGACGGGTCAGCCCAGAGACCGCCGAGCACGAAGACGGCGAGGGCGACGTACGCCGCCGGGACGGCCACATCGACCCACCGTGGCCTCCAGCGCCGCGGCGTCCGGTGCCGCAGCGCCCAGCACCGCAGCGCCCAGCGCCGCGGCGTCCAGTGCCGTGACGGCACGGCCTGGTCGGCCACCGCCGCCTTCGTCACGTCCTCGTCGACCACACGCACCGGCGCATTCTGTCAGAGCACCCCGACAGAACGGCAAATCGCAGGTCAGCGTCGGCCGGACCGTTTTCCTGCGGCCACGCGCCTGCTCTCGACGGCGATCTCGCGGTGCAGGGCGTGCCAGCTCTCCAGCCGGCGGGCCGTGAGCTCACCGGCGGCGACCGCCGCGACGACGGCACAACCCGGTTCGCCCCCGTGCGCGCAGTCGTCGAACCGGCAGCCCCTGGCGAGGGAGGTGATATCGGCGAACGCCCGGTTCAGGCCGGTCGCGCCGTCGAGCAGACCGACGCCGCGCAGGCCAGGCGTGTCGATGACGGCGCCGCCGCCGGGCACCGGCACCAGCGAGCGGTACGTGGTGGTGTGCCGCCCCTTGCCGTCGGCGCGGCGGATCTCCTGCGTATCCATCACGGTCGCGCCTGCCAGAGCGTTCACGATGGTCGACTTGCCCGCCCCGGACGGTCCGATCAACGCCAGCGTCCGCCCCGGCGTCACCGTGGCGCGCAACGCGTCGAGCCCGGTGCCGGCCTGCCCGCTGACCGCGACGACCGGCACGCCGGGCGCCAGGTCGGCGAACTGCCGGGCGATCGCCGCCGGTTCGGCCGCGGTGTCGCACTTGCTGAGCACGACCAGCGGCTCGGCGCCGGAGTCCCAGGCCAGCGCCAGCAGACGTTCGATGCGCCCCGCCTCGGGAGCCGGGTGCATCGGCTCGACGACGGCGACGACGTCCATGTTCGCGGCCAGGACCTGCCCTGACGCGTCCTTGTCGGCCGTACGGCGGACCACCGCCGTACGGCGCGGCAGGACCGCCTCGATCGTGGTGCGCCGGTCCGGCCACCGCCGTACGACGACCCAGTCCCCGGCACACGGCAGCGTCGCCGGGTCGGCCGCGGCGGCGCCGAGCACGAGCCCGCCGAGGCTGGCGCGTTCCACCCCGGTACGGGTGAGCACGGTGCAGACGCCACGGTCGGCGCGCAGGACCCGGCCGGGCCCGGCGTCGGAACGATCCCAGCGCCGATAGCAGGAGGTGAGGTCGCCGGCCCAGCCGAGCGCCTCGAGGTCGTACGTCATGGGAGACCCCTGATGGGAGAAGGAACGCAGACGGGACGCGGGCACGGTTCCCACCTCCTTCCGCGGCTCGGTCGACGCGTCTGCCGCGACCGTACGACCGGTGCTCCGAGCTGGGAAGCGAATTCCGTTAGGGTCGGTACGTGACCGTAGATCCGCTCGTACTCATGGCCGAGGTCGACCGGGCGACGCAGCGGTTGCTGCGCACGGCCGCCGGCCTCGACGACGGCGCCCTGGCCGTCCCCTCAGCACTGCCCGGCTGGACCCGCGGCCACGTGCTGACCCACGTGGCCCGAAACGCCGACGCGTACACGAACCTGCTGATCGGCGCCGCGACCGGCACCGACATCCCCGGCTACCCGACCCCGACGGCCCGCGCCGAGGGCATCGAGGCCGGTTACGCCCGTCCGCTGGCCGAGCAGCTCGAAGACACCCGCGCGGCCTGCGACCGGTTCGCCGGCGCGGCCGCCGCGATGCCCGCCGACGCCTGGACGGTGGCCCTCAAGGCCACCGGCAGCGCGGCGGCGCTGGTGCCCTGGGCCCGGCTGCGCGAGGTGGAGGTCCACCACGTCGACATGGCCGCCGGGTACACGGTGGACGACTGGTCGGAGTCGTTCGCGCTGCGCCTGCTGCGCGAGGTCACCGCGGATCTCTCGCTGTCCCTGGTATTACATCCAGACGGCGTCGATCACCCCATCGTGGTCGGCGGCGGCACACCAGCGGTGACCGTCTCCGGTCCGGCGCAGACGCTGGCCGCCTGGCTGACCGGCCGCGGTGACGGCACCGGACTGACATCGTCCGGCGGCCCCCTGCCCACCGCCCCGGACTGGAAGTGAGTGAATATGCCCTACACCGGTGAGGTGACGCCCGGCGGCGCCGCGGACGTCCGCGAGCTGCCCGCCCTGACCATCAGGAAGGCGTCCGTCGGCCCGATGGACAACAACGCGTACCTGCTGCGCTGCGCCGCCACCGGCGAGCAGCTGCTCATCGACGCCGCCGCCGACGCCGACCGGCTCCTCGACCTGGTGGGCCCGGCCGGTCTGTCCACGGTGGTGACCACCCACCGTCACCCCGACCATCACTTCGCCCTGCGCGACGTCGTCGCCTCGACCGGCGCCCACTCCATCGCGCACGCCGACGACGCAGACGAGATCCCGATCGTCAACGACACCGTCGCGGACGGTGACACCATCACCGTCGGCGACTGCGCCCTCGAGGTGATCCACCTCGTCGGCCACACTCCGGGCTCCATCGCCCTGCTCTACCGCGACCCGTCCGGCTTCGCGCACCTGTTCACCGGCGACTCGCTGTTTCCTGGAGGTCCTGGGCGGACAACACGGCCTCAGGACTTCACGTCCCTGATGGACGACCTTGAGAACAGGGTGTTTGCCCAGCTCAGCGACGACACCTGGTTCTATCCGGGCCACGGCAAGGATTCAACCCTTGGCGCTGAACGTCCCCGCCTGGGCGAATGGCGTGCCCGCGGCTGGTGACCATCGCCGCGGCTCGGCGCGGGACACCTTCCGACCGGCCCGCCTCCCCACGAAGCGTCGGCGTCGGCGTCGGCGGTGATTGTGATCGCGTGGCACCGAGCCTCAGCGGCGACGTGACCGGAAACCTGGAACTCCGGCCGGGCACGTACGCCCGGCGGTCGAGGACCGGTGATGACGCAACGGCAACCCGCGTACGTGTGCTGATGCTCCGGCAGACGCCGGACGTCCCGACGACAACCGCCTAGCATGGCTGCATGCGGTCAGAGAGTTACCGATGGCAGCCTGTAGGGCCCGACCGGCCGGCCGAGCCGCCCCCCAACGGCGGAAGTGACCTGCCCGGATGGCTCGCCGAACGACTCTTCGACCAACGGACCGTGATGTTGCGCGGGCCGCTGACCGGGGCGGCCGCGACGCAGACGGCGGCGGCCCTGCTGACCCTCGACGGGCTCGGCGCGGACCCGGTTCAGCTGCACATCGCCTGCCCGGACGGGGAGCTACCGGCGGCGTTCGCGGTCGTCGACGCGATCGACGCGATGCGGGCGCCGGTGCACGCCGTCGTGACGTCGCAGGCGGGCGGGTCGGTGATCGCGGTGCTCGCCGCGGCGGATCAACGGTCGGCGTACCGGCATGCACGGTTCCGGCTGGCGGAGCCGCGTGCGGCGGGCGTGACCGGGACGGCCGACGAGGTCGCGGCGGCGGCCGGCCGGCACCTGCGAGAGCTGGAGGAGGTCATCGTGCGGCTGGCCGAGGTGACCGGACAGCCGCGCAGCCGGGTCGAGGACGACCTCTCGGCGGGCCGGACGATGTCGGCCGAGGAAGCCCGGGACTACGGACTCATCCAGCAGATCATCGGTAAGGCATGAGGAAGCGCCGGAACCCGAGGGTGCCGGCGCTTCTCACAGAGCTATTTACTCGGCGCCACTTACTCGGCGACCTTGATCCCCATCGAACGGGCGGTGCCGGCGACGACCTTGATCGCGGCGTCGAGGTCGTTGGCGTTGAGGTCGGGAAGCTTGCGCTCGGCGACGGCCTTGACCTGCTCGGCGGAGAGCGTGCCGGCGACCTGGGTGCCCGGGTTCGACGAGCCGGACTTCAGACCCAGAGCCTTGCGGATCAGGAAGCTGGTCGGCGGCGTCTTGTAGGTGAGCTTGTGCGAGCGGTCCTCGAAGACCGTGACCACGACGGGGATGATCTCACCGCGCTGCTTCGAGGTGGCCTCGTCGTACTCGACCTTGACGGCACGCATGTTGGCCCCGGTCGGACCGAGCATCTTACCGAGGTCGACCATCGCGGCGTTGCCCGCTTCGAGCGCCAGCGTGACCTCGTGGGTCTTCTTCTTGGGAGGCATTGCTTCCGGGCTCCTTGTCTTGTGCTGCATCGTCCGGGGCGCGGCAGCATCATGAAACGCACGTCAACCCGACGACCCTACTACAGGCGCCACCACATGCCTCACGAAGGGTAGGCACAGCGCAGCGCCCTCGGTCGCGAGGGCTAGGCGGCAATCGTACTCCACCGGTGTGGATCACCTGTCGTAGCGGTACAGCTCGAAGCTGCGCATGATCGAGATCAGGTCCCGCGAGTACGTCGGCGACGTCGCGTACCCCGCCTTGTGAATCTCCCGGACGAACTGGTCCGGGTCGTCGGTATACCGGAAGGCGTTGCGGTACCGGCTCACGTGCCGCAGGAAGTAGCCGTGGTCGGCCATCGACGCGGCGGGGTTTCGGTACGCCCGGAACAGGTCCGTCGTCGGGAAGCACGAGCTGCCTGAGCACTCATGCGTGTCGTATCGACGGCAGCCGATCGCGATCGGTCCAGGGGCGCCGAAACACTTGATGCCGAAGTAGTTGTGGTCCCGCCGGGTCAGCAGGCTGCCGCCCCAACCGGACTCGATGATCGCCTGCGCGATCGTCACCGACGCGGGCACGCCGTACCGGGCCCGGGTGGCGCGGGCCGCCCCGGCGAGCCGGGAGACGAAGGAATCGTGCGTGGGCGCGGGCACCGTCGGCGGCGCCTGCCCGCAGAACGGCAGACCCGGCGAGCCCGGCGTCCACCGCACGAAGGCCGCGGCGACGTACCGGCCGACGCCGATGCCGTACCAGATCGGGCCGGTGCCGACCGGGCCCGACACGCGCGTCCCCCAGGCCGCGCAGAAGACGCGCAACGCGGAACCGGACGCGACCGAGCCCACCTTCCCCGCCGACGGGCGCGGCCCGCTGCGCACGCTGAGCCGGCCACCGACGGTGGCCACCCGCGCGGTGGCGCGCGCGCCACCCGCACACCACGGCACAATCGGCCGGGCGGGATGCCACTGCACGTACGCGTCGGCGACGAAGGAGCCGTCGGCGAGGCGTTCCCAGAACGGGCTGATCCGGACGGCGCCGCGAATCAGCTGGCCGTACACCTGGCACTGCACCGTGAGGCGGGTACCCGGCGCGAGAGCGCGGACCACGCGGTCGACGGTGGATGCCCCGGCGCGCGCGTTGAGCGCACCTCCGGTGGTACGGACGGACGCGGTGATCGCGTCTGCCGCTCCGGCGGGGGATCCGGCGGCCAGGACGGCCGCGACGGTCACGAGAACGAGGAGGGTTCGGGTTCGTGACATGACCGCCACGCTAGGGGCGGTCCAGCCCGGTATCTGCCGATTGCCGGATTATGGCGAGAACGGCCGCCATCTTGACCACCGCGAACGTCGCCACTCCCGAGCCGATCATCGCGACCAGGAGCACCACCGGCTCACGGTGGCGCGCCGGACCGTAGGTGTACGACGAGATGATCACGTTTAGCGGGCAGAAGCCGATGTGGCCCTTCTTGACCGGTGCGGGCTCTTGGAGGCCTTCGGCGAGATCCTCGGCGTAGGCGCGACGACGGCCACGTCCGGCGACCCCGGAGCGGGTGCTCGATCCGCCACCGGGGAGGATGGGACCCATGCAGACCCGCGCCGACCTACGCAACGTCGCCATCATCGCCCACGTCGACCACGGCAAGACCACCCTGGTCGACGCCATGCTTCGGCAGGGCGGGCAGTTCCACGCCCGCGCCGAGATGGCCGACCGCGTCATGGACTCCATGGATCTGGAGCGGGAGAAGGGCATCACGATCCTCGCCAAGAACACGGCGATCAGCTACCTGGGCGCCGACGGCGAGCCGGTGGTCATCAACATCATCGACACCCCCGGCCACGCCGACTTCGGTGGTGAGGTCGAGCGCGGCCTGACCATGGTCGACGGCGTCGTGCTGCTGGTCGACGCGAGTGAAGGCCCCCTTCCCCAGACCCGGTTCGTGCTGCGCAAGGCGCTCAAGGCCCGGATGCCGATCATCCTGGTGATCAACAAGGTGGACCGTCCCGACGCCCGGATCAAGGAGGTCGTGGACGACACGTACGAGCTCTTCCTCGACCTGGACGCCGACGAGCACCAGATCGAGTTCCCGATCGTCTACGCCTGCGCCCGCGACGGTATCGCCTCGCTGACCCAGCCCGAGGACGGCACCGTCCCAGCCGACAGCGACAACCTCGAACCGCTGTTCAAAACGATCCTCGGCACCATCCCCGCCCCGACCTACACCGAGGGCGCGCCGCTGCAGGCGCACGTCGTCAACCTCGACGCGTCGCCGTTCCTCGGCCGCCTCGCGCTCTGCCGGGTCCGGGAGGGCACGATCCGCAAGGGGCAGACCGTCTCCTGGTGCCGCACCGACGGCACCATCGACAAGGTCCGGATTTCCGAGCTGCTGATGACCGAGGGCCTCGAACGCAAGCCCGCCGAGCAGGCCGGCCCGGGCGACATCATGGCCGTCGCGGGCATCCCCGAGATCATGATCGGCGAGACCCTCGCGGACGCCGAGAACCCGATCCCGCTACCGCTCATCACGGTCGACGAGCCGGCCATCTCGATGACCATCGGCACCAACACCTCGCCGCTCGTCGGCAAGGTCAAGGGCAGCAAGGTCACCGCACGCATGGTGAAGGATCGGCTGGAGAAAGAACTCATCGGCAACGTGTCGCTGCGCGTTATGCCGACCGAACGCCCCGACGCGTGGGAGGTTCAGGGCCGCGGCGAGCTCGCCCTCGCCATCCTGGTCGAGCAGATGCGCCGCGAGTCGTACGAGCTGACCGTCGGCAAGCCGCAGGTCGTCACCCGCACCATCGACGGCAGGGTCCACGAGCCGGTCGAGCGGCTCACCATCGACGCTCCCGACGAGTACATGGGCGCCATCACCACACTGCTCGCCACCCGCAAGGGCCGGATGGAGCAGCTGGTCAACCACGGTACCGGCTGGATCCGAATGGAATGGCTGGTCCCGGCGCGGGGCCTGATCGGCTTCCGCACCGAGTTCCTCACCGAGACCCGCGGCACCGGCATCCTGCACCACCTGTTCGAGGACTACGAACCGTGGTTCGGAGAGCTGCGTACCCGCAACAACGGCTCGCTGGTCGCCGACCGGGCGGGGGTCGTGACCGCGTTCGCGATGACCAACCTGCAGGAGCGCGGCACGCTGTTCGTCGAGCCCACCACCGAGGTGTACGAGGGCATGATCGTGGGTGAGAACTCCCGCACCGACGACATGGACGTCAACATCACCAAGGAGAAGAAGCTGACGAACATGCGTCAGTCGACCTCCGACGAGACGGAGAAGCTGATTCCGCCGCGCAAGCTCTCCCTGGAGCAGGCCCTCGAGTTCTGCCGCGAGGACGAGTGTGTCGAGGTCACCCCGACCGCCGTACGCATCCGCAAGGTCGTCCTCGACCAGAATCTGCGCGGCCGGGCGGCCGCCCGCCGCAAGCACCAGGGCTGACCGCCCCGAGCACGAGCAGAGGCCGCCGGGTCCGTGACCCGGCGGCCTCTTCCATGAGTACGGGTCCCCGGGCCCTCGGTTTCCGGCGCTCGGTTTCCGGCGCTCGGTTTCCGGCGCTCGGTTTCCGGCGTTCCGGATCTCAGCGCTGCGCGTCGACCAGCTCGCGCCTGCGGTCCTTGGCCGACTTGACGAGGCTGGCGACCGTCGCGACGATGAGCGTCCCGACGATGATCGTCAGCGAGAGCCAGATCGGCACCGCCGGAGCCCAGCCTACCGGCTCGCCACCGTTGATGAACGGCAACGAGTTCTCGTGCAGCGCCTCGATGACCAGCTTGACGCCGATGAAGCCGAGCACGACCGCCAGGCCGATGTTCAGGTAGACGAGGCGCTCCAGCAGGCCGCCCAGCAGGAAGAACAGCTGCAGCAGGCCCATCAGCGCGAACACGTTCGCGGTGAACACCAGGTACGGCTCCTCGGTGATGCCGAAGATCGCCGGAATCGAGTCCAGCGCGAAGATGAGGTCCGTCGTGCCGAGCGCAATCATCACGATGAGCATCGGCGTGAACATCCGCTTACCGTCAGCAGTCTTGATCGTCATATGACCGCTGGCGAACGTCTTCGACACCGGCAGGGCCCGGCGGCTCCACCGGATCAGCACGTTCTCCTTGAACTCGTCGTCGTCCGCCTCGCCCTGCTTCGCGAGCGTGAACGCCGTGTACAGCAGGAACGCGCCGAAGATGTAGAACACCCAGCTGAACTGCGAGATCAACGCCGCACCCGCCGCGATGAACCCACCGCGCATGACCAGCGCCAGCACGATGCCGATGAGCAGAACCTTCTGCTGCAGATGCCTGGGGACTGCGAACTTGCCCATGATGATCACGAAGACGAACAGGTTGTCGACGGAGAGGCTGTACTCCGTCAGCCAGCCGGCGTAGAACTCGCCCGCGTACTGACCGCCCTCAGTGAGCCAGATTCCGACGCCGAAGATCACCGCGAGCGCGACGTAGAGCGTCACCCACGTCGACGACTCACGGATGCTCGGTTCGTGCGGCCGCCGGCCGACGATGATCAGATCGACCGCGAGCATCACGACGAGCGCGACGAGCGTCACGGTCCAGACCAAGGGCGAAACGTTCACAATTTCCTCCGGCAGGCACGGCACGCGCCCCCTCCGGCTGGCGCCCACAGTGGAACGCCCATCCGGGCGGGGACGCACGCGGGTGGTGACTGTCGGAGGTCTCTTCCGCCCCGGGTCCGCCACCGATCGCGGCAAGCACGCCATTGACCTTGGTGAACCTGGAACCGCCGGAGCCGGGTGACCACCCGGCGGACCGAGCGGCAGCCGTGTTGACGACCCCGGCGCAGAGGAATACTCCCCTCCTTCGCAGGCCATTCTTGCCCATGGGAGTGCCCCAGCGCACGTTGGCCCGCCTTTTCTTCGACGACGTCACATCACCGTGGGCGTCCTAGGAGGCTAGGTACGATTTAACCCTTTGTTCCGGCACGGTGCGTCAACATCGACCACAGCCATCCGTCGCGAACACGTTCCGGCCCGTACGCGAAGCCTGCCTGCCTACACGCGTGCGTGCGTGCGAGGAGCATCGCCTCGTGGACCATCGCGGCCTGCTCGATCCCCTGCCCTCCGCTTCCAGCGGTGCCCGCACCGGAGAACAGGACCCGGCGAAAACGGTCAGGAGGTGGCATGGCAGGCTTCCGGCCATGGTTCTTGAGGTTGCCTTGATCGACGTCGTCGCCGGGCAGGAAGACGAGTTCGCCACTGCCTACGTCAAAGGACACGACGTCCTGGCCGGGACACCCGGCTGCCGCTCGGTCCTGATGACCCGCGGCATCGAGACGCCCAACCGGTTCGTCCTGCTCGTCGAGTGGGACTCCGTCGAAGCCCACCTGCAGAACTTCCGCGACAGCGAACGCTTCACGACCTGGCGTGGCCTCATCGGCCCCTACTTCGCCGAACCTCCGCGCGTGGAGCATTTCGTCGACGTCCCGGTCTGATCCGACCTGCACCTCGGCCGGCCCTCCGCGTGACCGCCCGCGACGTCACGGCCGGCCGAGTCTCTGGCTCCGTCCCGACAGGACCTGCCGCCGAGCGACCGACATGCCGAAGGCGTGCCCCCGGCGACTTCTGCTCTCGTGGGTGTGTGCGTCAGCGGACGCCGGCGGCGTCCATGCCGCGGAGCTCCTTCTTCAGTTCCTGCATCTCGTCGCGAATCCGGGCGGCCAGCTCGAACTGCAACTCGCGGGCGGCCCCCAGCATCTGGTCGTTGAGGTTCTGGATGAGCTCGGCGAGTTCGGCACGGGCCATGCCCTCGGTGGTCCTGACGCCGCCAGCACTGCGTCGAGACCGGGTCTCGGGCACCGGGGCCTTGCCGCGCGACATCTGGCGGCCGGAGCCGCCGACGACGTGTCCACCGCCGGAAAGGGCTCCCTCAGTGTCCTCGGCCTCGCGGTAGATGTCGTCGAGGATGTCGTGGATCTTCTTGCGTATCGGCTCGGGCGTGATGGCGTTCGCCTCGTTGTGAGCGACCTGCTTGGCACGGCGGCGGTCCGTCTCCTCGATGGCGAGGGCCATCGACGGGGTCATCTTGTCCGCGTACATGTGGACCTGGCCGGAGACGTTACGGGCCGCGCGGCCGATGGTCTGGATCAGCGAACGGCCACTGCGCAGGAATCCCTCCTTGTCAGCGTCCAGGATCGCGACCAGCGACACCTCGGGCAGGTCGAGGCCCTCGCGGAGCAGGTTGATGCCGACGAGGACGTCGAAGTCGCCCTTGCGCAGCTCACTGAGCAGCTCGACGCGGCGCAGCGTGTCCACCTCGGAGTGCAGGTAGCGCACCCGGATGCCGTTCTCCAGCAGGTAGTCGGTGAGGTCCTCGGCCATCTTCTTGGTCAGGGTGGTGACCAGGACGCGCTCGTCACGGTCCGTGCGGACCTTGATCTCGTGCATCAGGTCGTCGATCTGGCCCTTGGTCGGCTTGACCACAACCTCGGGGTCGACGAGGCCGGTAGGGCGGATGACCTGCTCCACGAATTCGCCCGAGCTTCGCTGTAGCTCCCAGGCTCCGGGGGTCGCCGACAGGTACACCGACTGGCCGACGCGCTCCAAGAACTCGTCGAACCGCAGCGGCCTGTTGTCGGCGGCGCTGGGCAGACGGAAGCCGTGCTCGATGAGGATCCGCTTGCGGGACGCGTCGCCCTCGTACATGGCGCCGATCTGCGGGATCGTCACGTGCGACTCGTCGATGACGGTCAGGTAGTCGTCCGGGAAGTAGTCGAGCAGGCAGTGCGGTGCGCTGCCTGGCAGCCGGGCGTCCATGTGCATCGAGTAGTTCTCAATGCCGTTGCAGAAGCCGACCTGGCGCATCATCTCGACGTCGTACGTGGTTCGCATGCGCAGGCGCTGCGCCTCCAAAAGCTTGCCCTGCCGCTCCAACTCGTCGAGGCGCTCGGCCAGCTCGGTCTCGATCTCGCGGATCGCGCGTTCCATCCGCTCCGGCCCCGCGGCGTAGTGGGTCGCCGGGAAGATGACGAGCTGGTCGACCTCCTTGACGATGTCACCGGTCAGCGGGTGGAGGTAGTACAGCTTCTCCACCTCGTCACCGAACATCTCGATCCGCAGGGCCAGCTCCTCGTACGCCGGAATGATCTCAAGCGTGTCGCCGCGCACCCGGAAGGTCCCTCGGTTGAACGCCATGTCGTTGCGGCTGTACTGGATCTCGACCAGACGGCGCAGCAGCTTGTCACGGTCGACGTCATCGCCGATCTTGACCTTGACGGCGCGATCGAGGTATTCCTGCGGGGTGCCCAGGCCGTAGATCGCGCTGACCGTGGCGACCACGATCACGTCCCGCCGAGTGAGCAGCGACATCGTCGCCGAGTGCCGCAGCCGCTCGACCTCCTCGTTCACCGAGGAGTCCTTCTCGATGTACGTGTCCGTCTGTGGGATGTACGCCTCGGGCTGGTAGTAGTCGTAGTAGCTGACGAAGTACTCGACGGCGTTGTTCGGCAGGAGCTCGCGGAACTCCTTGGCCAGCTGGGCGCAGAGTGTCTTGTTCGGCGCCAGGACCAGCGTCGGACGCTGCAGTTTCTCCACCAGCCAGGCGGTCGTCGCGCTCTTGCCCGTGCCGGTGGCGCCCAGCAGGACGACGTCACGCTCGCCGGCACGGATCCGGCGCTCCAGCTCCGCGATCGCGGCCGGCTGGTCACCGGCGGGCTTGTAGTCGCTGATGACCGTGAAACGGCCGTCCAGTCGGGGGATGTCGAGCGCCATGGAAACCACCGTACGTCGGGGGTGTGACAACATCCGGCGCCCCTGTCGCAAGCACCGTCCCAGAAGGTGCACAACCGCATCGACCGAGCCCGTTGCGGGGGTGGCAGGTGGGGTCTAGCGTGGTTGGCGTAGGCCGCTCGCGTGCGGCCGCCCGGGCGACTGAACCACCACACCGTCCAGTCGCAGGCCCTGCGGTAGCAGCCTCGGCTACGGCCGACGAGCGCTCGCGGGTGGTCGTGCCATGTGCCGACCGGGCCGCCGCGAGCGCCCTTCCTTCATGTGCGTACCCGGTCTCCGCGCCGGACGGCGTGTGGGGCCGGGGTCAGCCGGTCTCCAGTCTGACGGTTGCGGGTAGGCCGGGATCGGCGCTGCCCAGGATCTGGCCGTCGGGTGCGTCCGGACACGGGAACAGACCGGCCGGCGCCAGCTGCCGGGCCACCTCGTCGGTCCCGGTCCCGGACGGCACCCGCATCCGCAGTTCGAGACCGGCCGCCGCCGTGGAGACCTGTTCCAGTTCGCCATCACCGACGACGTGCCGGATGCGGGCTGCCAAGCGGTTCGCCGCAGCCCGGTCTGCCAAGACCCGGTCGCCGGACCGAACAACCGCGGCAGGGCGGTGAGCGCGCAGGGCCGCCTCGTACGGTACGAGGCGGTCGTTCCAGAGCATGTCGACGGCCGCATGCAGGTCGTTCAGGGAGCCGTCGTTCGGCAGGACCACGTCGGCTGCGGCAAGGCGGGTCTGATCGTCGGCCTGGGCGGATATCCGGGATCCGGCTTGCTCCTCGGTCATCCGGCGGGTACGGACCAGACGGTCGACCCGGGTCGACGTGGCCGCGGCGACGACCACGACCAGGTGGTACGTGGGTGCCAGCCCGGCCTCGACCAACAGCGGTACATCGTTCACCACGATCGCGCCGGGCGGGGCCGCGGCGGTGAGTTCCGCCGTCCGGGCACGGACCAGGGGGTGGACGATGCGCTCGAGGCGGGCGCGGGCGAACGGGTCAGCGAACACGATGGCGCCGAGCGCTGGGCGGTCGAGGCCGCCGTCGGAGGCGACGACGGAGGGGCCGAAGGCGGCCGCCACCTGGGCGAATCCCTCGGTGCCGGCGGCGACGACCTCGCGGGCCAGCCGATCCGAGTCGATCAGGACGGCACCCAGCTCGACGAGCCGGGACGCGACGGCACTCTTGCCCGCTCCGATCCCACCGGTCAACCCCACCCTCAGCACGGGGCCAGTATTCCGCGCCGGACCTGCGTTCGCCGCCCGGGTACGGCGTAGGCCCGCCCCGCTCGTGCGGGACGGGCCTACGTCAGTGGATCAGCTGGCTCAGCTCTTGCCGCCGGCGAGCTTCTCGCGCAGAGCGGCGAGCGCCTCGTCGGTGGCCAGGGTGCCGGCCGGCTCCTCCGCGGAGCGCGTCGGGGTCGACGAGCTCGAGGAGGAGGTGGCGGCGCCACCACCTGTGCTGGTGCTGGTGCTCGTCGCCGGAGCGGCGGCAGCCACGGCGTCGGCCTCGCGAGAGGTGACGACCTGCTTGGTGTGGGCCTCCCAGCGCTCGCGGGCGTCGGCGTACTGCTTCTCCCACGTCTCGCGCTGCTTGTCGAAGCCCTCGAGCCACTCACCCGTCTCGGGGTCGAAGCCCTCGGGGTAGATGTAGTTGCCCTCGTTGTCGTACGTCGCGGCCATGCCGTAGAGGGTCGGGTCGAAGTGCTCCTCGCCCTCGACGAAGCCCTCGTTGGCCTGCTTGAGCGAGAGCGAGATCCGCCGGCGCTCGAGGTCGATGTCAATGACCTTGACCATGACGTCCGAGCCGACCTGAACAACCTGCTCCGGCAGCTCCACGTGGCGCTCGGCCAGCTCGGAGATGTGCACCAGGCCCTCGATGCCGTCGTCGACGCGGACGAACGCACCGAACGGAACCAGCTTCGTGACCTTGCCCGGCACGATCTGGGCGATCGCGTGGGTACGGGCGAACTGGCGCCACGGGTCTTCCTGGGTCGCCTTCAGCGACAGCGAGACGCGCTCGCGGTCCAGGTCGACGTCCAGGACCTCGACCTCGACCTCCTGGCCGACCTCGACGACCTCGGACGGGTGGTCGATGTGCTTCCAGGACAGCTCCGAGACGTGCACGAGGCCGTCGACGCCACCCAGGTCCACGAAGGCACCGAAGTTGACGATGGAGGACACGACGCCCTTGCGGACCTGGCCCTTCTGGAGCTTGTTGAGGAACTCGGTGCGGACCTCGGACTGCGTCTGCTCGAGCCAGGCGCGGCGGGACAGAACGACGTTGTTGCGGTTCTTGTCCAGCTCGATGATCTTCGCCTCGAGCTCGCGGCCGACGTACGGCTGCAGGTCGCGCACGCGACGCATCTCGACCAGGGAGGCCGGGAGGAAGCCCCGGAGCCCGATGTCGAGGATGAGGCCACCCTTGACCACCTCGATGACGGAGCCGCGCACGACGCCGTCCTCGTCCTTGATCTTCTCGATCGTGCCCCACGCCCGCTCGTACTGCGCGCGCTTCTTCGAGAGGATCAGGCGGCCTTCCTTGTCCTCCTTCGTGAGGACGAGGGCTTCGATGTGGTCACCGACCGACACCACTTCCGCGGGGTCCACGTCATGCTTGATCGACAACTCGCGCGAGGGGATGACACCCTCGGTCTTGTAGCCGATGTCGAGCAGGACCTCGTCCCGATCGACCTTGACGACGGTGCCTTCGACAATGTCGCCGTCATTGAAGTACTTGATGGTCTCGTCGATCGCGGCGAGGAAGGCTTCCTCCGACCCGAGGTCGTCGTGGGTGACCCGGTTGGCGCTCGAGGTGACCTCGATGCTGCTCGTCATGTGGACTGTTGCTCCGAACGGAATGGTGTCGTTGACCTGCCCGCGCCAGCGGAATCGTCGGCGGGCACAGCACGAAGACCATGGGTCGGAGATCATGACATGTCCGACGACCGCGGAGCCTGCTCCCTGCCGAGGCACCGATCCGCGAGCGCATCGAACAGCTTACCGTGTGCATTACCACAGGTTGCAACCCCTCCGGACGAGCCGGGCACGTTCTGCGGACAGCGAACGCCGGTGGGGCCCCTGAACCGTACCCCCGAGCGGGTCTGAGCGGCGCGGGCCGCCGTAGCGTGAGCACCGTGACCGACCTCGAACCGCACCCCACCGTGCTGCGCCGCGCGGTGAGCGACGCCGAGAGCCGCACCGCGAGCCGCCGCTGGTGGGACGCCGACGCGGACGACTACCAGGAAGAACACGGCGCCTTCCTCGGCGACGTGGACTTCGTGTGGTGCCCGGAGGGCATACGAGAAGCCGACGCGGGCCTGCTGGGCCCGGTCGCCGGCAAGCGGATCCTCGAACTGGGCTGCGGCGCCGCGGCGGCCGCGCGCTGGCTGAACACCCAGGGCGCCGACGTGGTCGCGATGGATCTGTCCGCCGGCATGTTGCGCCACGCGCAGCGCGCCGCAGACACATCAGGGGTACGGGTACCCCTGGTCGAAGCCGATGCACTGGCCCTGCCGTTCGGCGCGGAGGCGTTCGACATCGCCTGCACCGCCTTCGGCGCGATCCCGTTCGTGGCCGACTCACTCGCCGTGATGCGGGAGGTGCACCGCGTATTGCGGCCCGGCGGCCGTTGGGTGTTCTCGATCACCCACCCGATGCGGTGGATCTTCCTCGACGACCCGGGCGAGGCCGGCCTGCTCGCCGTCCACCCCTACTTCGACCGGCGCCCCTACGTCGAGCAGGACGACAGCGGCGTGCCCGGCTACGTCGAGCAACACCGTACCCTCGGCGACCGCATCCGTGAGCTCGTCACCGCGGGCTTCGTCATCGACGACCTGATCGAGCCCGAATGGCCCGAGGGGCACGAGCAGATCTGGGGCCAGTGGAGCCCGCTACGCGGCAGCCTCTTCCCTGGAACGGCGATCTTCGTGACCCACCGCCCCGGGCTGAGCTGATCGGCAAGTCACGGGCGATCGACAGCGGTGACGATCAGTTGGCACCTCAGTGATCGGCACCGTTCCAGTCGCTACCCGCGCCCACGGAGACCTCCAACGGCACCGACAGCGGGTACGCTCCGCCCATCTCACGCCTCACCAGCTCCTCCAGCGCTGCCCGCTCCCCGGGTGCCACGTCGAACACGAGCTCGTCGTGCACCTGTAGCAGCATCCGCGACGCCAGGCCGGCCCCCCTGATCGCGGCGTCGACCTGCAGCATCGCCACCTTGATGATGTCGGCGGCCGACCCCTGGATCGGGGCGTTCAGGGCCATCCGCTCCGCCATCTCGCGCCGCTGCCGGTTGTCGCTGAGCAGGTCGGGAAGGTACCGCCGACGTCCGAGGATCGTGGCCGTGTAGCCGTCCTGCACGGCGCGCTTCACCACGGACTGCAGGTAGTCGCGGACACCGCCGAACCGGGTGAAGTACTCCTCCATCAGCGCCCGGGCCTCCTCGGTGGAGATGCCCAGCTGGTTGGAGAGCCCGTACGCGGACAGGCCGTACGCGAGGCCGTAATTCATCGCCTTGATCTTGCGGCGCTGGTCGGCGTGAACCTCGTCCAGTGGAGTGCGGAACACCGACGATGCCGTAGCGGCGTGGAAGTCCGCGCCGGAGTTGAACGCATCGATCAGCGCCTCGTCGCCGGAGAGGTGCGCCATGATCCGCATCTCGATCTGGCTGTAGTCGGCGGTCAGCAGCTGCTCGTAGCCCTGACCCACGACGAACGCCCGGCGGATCCGCCGCCCCTCCTCGGTACGGATGGGGATGTTCTGAAGGTTCGGGTCGGTCGACGAGAGCCGGCCAGTGGCGGCGACGGTCTGGTAGAAGGTCGTGTGGATGCGCCCGTCGTCCGAGACACTCTTGAGCAGTCCGTCCACGGTCGACTTCAGCTTGGCGACGTCGCGGTGCCGTAGCAGGTGCTCCAGCAGCGGGTCGCCGATCTGCGCGAAAAGGCCCTGCAACGCGTCCGCGTCGGTGGTGTAACCGGTCTTGATCCGCTTCGTCTTGGGCAGACCCCGCTCGACGAAGAGGATCTCCTGGAGCTGCTTCGGCGAACCCAGGTTGAACTCGCGCCCCACCACCGCGTACGCCGCCTGGGCGGCCGCCTTCACCTCGGCGGCGAAGTGGGATTCCAGGTCCGACAGGTATTCGGTGTCGGCGGCGATGCCGAGGCGTTCCATCTCTGCGAGGACCACGAGCAGCGGTTGCTCCACCTCGCTCAGAAGCCGCACCGAGGCGTCGGCGTCGCGGGACAGCTCCTCGCGAAGGGTCCCGGCCAGGTCGAGGGTGGCCCGGGCGCGCAGCATGAGCGCCTGCTCCTGCGCCTCGTCGGTGGCGCCGAGGCCGTCGAACGTCAGCTGTCCGTCGTCGGGAGCCTCCACCTTGAGCTCGCGCTTGAGGTAGCGCAGCGCCAGGTCGACCAGGTCGTACGAGCGCTGGTCCGGCTTCGCCAGGTATGCGGCGAGTGCCGTGTCGGTCTCGACGCCGGCGAGCTTCCAGCCGTGTGCGCCGAATGCCAGCAGCGCGGGCTTCGCGTCGTGGATCACCTTGGGCCGGGTGGGCTCGGCGAGCCAGGCCGCCACTGCCCGTTCGTCGTTCTCGTCCAGCGCGGCCGGGTCGAACCAGGCAGCGGGGCCGGCCGCCGTGGCCATCGCAACGCCGGTCAACTCGCCGGTGCCGCGGCCGAACCGGCCGGCGACCGCCACCCCGACGGGACCGGTGCCGGCGTGCTCGCGCAGCCAGCTCGCGACCTGCCCGGCGCCGAGCACCGTACCGGCCAGGTCGAAGCCGGACTCGGCCTCGGGCTGAACAGCGTCCAGGTACTGGTAGAGCCGCTCGCGCAGGACGCGGAACTCCAGCGAGTCGAAGACCTGGTGTACCGCCTCGCGGTCCCAGCCGTGCCACCTGGCGTCCTCTGGGCGCAGCGGCAGGTCGAGGTCACAGACCAGCTTGTTGATCTCGTAGTTGCGCAGTACGTCCGCGAGGTGGGCGCGCAGGTTCTCACCGGCCTTGCCCTTGATCTCGTCGACCCGGGCCACGATGCCGTCGAGGCCGCCGTACTGCATGATCCATTTCGCGGCGGTCTTGTCGCCGACGCCCGGCACACCGGGCAGGTTGTCGCTGGTCTCCCCCACCAGGGCGGCCTTGTCGCGGTACTTGTCCGGCGGTACGCCGTACTTGGCCTCAATCGCCTCGGGGGTCATCCGCCACACCTCGGAGACACCCCGGACCGGGTACAGGATCGTGACGTGCTCACCGGCGAGCTGGAACGCGTCCCGGTCGCCGGTGGAGATGACGACCTCCATGCCGGCGTCGCGGGCCTGACAGGCGAGGGTGCCGATCAGGTCGTCGGCCTCGTAGCCGGGCTTCTCCACGACCGGGATGCGCAGCGCCTCCAGCACCTCTTTGACGAGGCTCACCTGACCCTGGAACGGCTGCGGCGTCTCGGACCGGCCAGCCTTGTACTCCGCGTACTTCTCCGTGCGGAAGGAGACGCGGGAGACGTCGAAGGCGACGATGATGTGCGTCGGGCGTTCGTCGCGCAGCATGTTGATCAGCATCGACGTGAAGCCGAACACCGCATTGGTGGGCTGCCCCGTCTGGGTGGAGAAGTTCTCCACAGGCAGGGCGAAGAAGGCCCGGTAGGCCAACGAATGGCCGTCGAGAAGCAGCAGGCGGGGGGCGTCTTCACTCACGTCGCCCGACTCTAGTCCTGGGGTGCGACGAAAACGCCCACCGCCCCGCCGCTCACAACACCTTGCTGAGGAACGTCCGGGTCCGCTCCTGCTGCGGATTGCCGATGACGTCGCGCGGCGTGCCGGCCTCGACCACGACACCGTCGTCCATGAAGATCAACGAATCGCCGGCCTCGCGGGCGAAGCCGATCTCGTGCGTCACCACCACCATCGTCATGCCGTCACCGGCCAGGTCCTTCATCACGTCGAGAACCTCGCCCACCAGCTCCGGATCCAGGGCACTCGTCGGCTCGTCGAAGAGCATCAGCTTCGGCCGCATAGCCAGCGCCCGGGCGATCGCCACCCGCTGCTGCTGTCCACCGGACAGGTGGGCCGGGTACATGCCCATCCGTTCGCCCAGGCCGACCCGGGTCAGCAGCGCCGCCGCCCGGTCCCGCACGACCTGCTTCTTCTCCCGCTTGACCCGCAACGGGGCCTCCATGACGTTCTCCAAAGCCGTCATGTGCGGGAACAGGTTGAACCGCTGGAACACCATGCCGATGGAACGGCGCTGGGTGGCCACCTCCTTGGCGGGCATCTCGTGCAGTCTGCCCCCGCGCTCCCGGTAGCCGATCAACTCGCCGTCGACGCGCAGCCGGCCTGCGTTGATCCGCTCCAGGTGGTTGATGCACCGCAGGAACGTCGACTTGCCTGAACCGGAGGGACCGAGTACGCAGCACACCTCGCCCGGCCGCACGACCAGGTCGACGCCCTTGAGGACCTCGATCGAACCGAATGCCTTGTGCACGTTCTCGGCCTCGACCATCGGCCGGATCGACTCGCTCACATCACACCTGCCCCGCCGCCGTGCTCCGCCGTGAGATGACGCAGTCGCGCCTGCGCCTTCTCGCTGGTGCCGTACCCGCGGGAGTAGCGCTTCTCCAGGAAGTACTGGCCCACGAGCAGGATGCTGGTGAGGAGGAGGTACCACAGCGCCGCAGCGACGAGCATCGGGAAGACCTGGAAGGTGGTACTGCCGACGGCACGAAGCTGGAAGAACAACTCGTCGGCCACGGGGACGAACGCCACCAGCGAGGTGTCCTTCAACATGCCGATCGTCTCGTTGCCGGTCGGCGGGACGATCACCCGCATCGCCTGCGGCAGCACGATCCGGCGTAGCACCTGCCCCCGGCTCAGGCCGAGCGCCTCCGCCGCCTCCGCCTGCCCCGGATCCACCGACTGGATGCCCGCCCGGACGATCTCCGCCATGTAAGCGGCCTCCGACAGGCCGAGCGCCAGCATGCCGGCAACGAAGCCGGTCAGCAGGTCACGGGCGTCCACTCCGAAGAAGCGGACCTCGAAGTCGTTCAGGCCGAAGAGGGCCCCGAGCTGCCGATCGAACGGCAGACCCAGCTCGAGCCTGCTCCAGAGGATGCCGATGTTGCCGAACAGGATCGCCAGCACCAGCCGCGGACTGGCCCGGAAGAACCAGATGTACACCCACGACACCGACCGCAGAACGGGGTTCTCGGAGAGCCGCATCACGGCCAGCACGATGCCCAGCACCACGCCGATCAGCATCGACAGCACGGTCAGCGCGACGGTGCCCCGCAGCCCGCGCATCACGGGCGGCCGGAACATGTTGTCCACCATGAACGACCACTGGAAGGCGCTGTTCGTCACCAGCATGTGGATGAACATGGCGACCAGAACCGCGATGACGGCAACCGCCACCCAGCGCCAGGGGTGCCGTACGGGCACGGCGCGGATCGCCTCCGGGCGTGCCCGTACGGACTGCTGCGACGTCACCTCAGGGGTTGATCGCCGGAGCGGTTATCGCGCCCTGACCGACCTGCCACGTGTCCAGGATGGTCCTGTACGAGCCATCGGCGATCAGCGCCTTGACGGCGTCCTGCACGGCGCCCGCGAACGCCTGCTGATCCTTCTTGAGGACGTATCCGTACGGGGCGGCGTCGTACTGCTGGCCGATCAGTTCGAGCTGACCGTTGGACTGCTGCGCGGCGTACACCCCGACCGGGTAGTCGGCAAGCATCGCGTCGTCCTTGCCGGACACGACCGCCGCGGTCGCGTCGGTCTGCGCCTGGTACTGCTCGACCGTGATCGCGGGCTTACCGGCGTCGGTGCACTTCTTCGAGCGGGCGGTGATGTCGTCCACCTGGACCGTCGCCGTCTGGACGGCGATCTTCTTGCCGCAGGCGTCGTCCGGGTTGACCGCGGCCGCGTTGCCCTTCTTCGCCACCCACGCCGTGCCGACCTGGAAATAGCTGACCATCAGCGCGTTCTTCTTGCGGTCGTCGTTGATGGTGAACGACGAGACGCCGACCTCGTACTTGCCGGACTGCACGCCGGGGATGATCGCGTCGAACGGCGCAGATTCGAACTCGGCCCTGAGGCCCAGCTTCGACGCGACCGCGGTGAACAGCTCGATGTCGAAACCGATGGCCGTCTGACCGTCGGCCTGCAGGAATTCCGCCGGCGGATACGTGGTGTCCGTACCGACCTTGATGACGCCGTCGGACTTGATCGCGGCAGGGACCTTCTCAGCCAGCGAGGTGTCGGCCGCGGCCGTGACGGCGGGGCCACCGCCGGGCTGGGCGGTGTTCTCCTTCTCCCCGCACGCGGCCATGGTCATGGCCAGCGTGGCGACGCCCAGTACGCTCAGCGCGGTTCCCGCACGGTGAATTCTCACTGCAACTCCTTCTCGGGGGCGGAACGGTCAGGCGACGCCGAGGTAGGCGTCCTTGACCGCGGGGTCGTGCATCAGTTCGGTGCCGGTTCCGCTCTTGACGATCCGGCCGGTCTCCAGCACGTAGGCCCGGTTGGCGCGCGACAGTGCCTGCTGGGCGTTCTGCTCCACCAGCAGCACCGTCGTACCCTGCTGGTTGATCTCCGCGATGATCGAGAAGATCTGCCGGATGAGCATGGGTGCGAGGCCCATCGACGGCTCGTCCAGCAGAAGCACCTTCGGTCGGCTCATCAGAGCCCGGCCGACCGCGAGCATCTGCTGCTCCCCGCCGGACATCGTGCCCGCCGCCTGCCGGCGCCGCTCCGCAAGCCGCGGGAACAGCCCGAAGACACGTTCGAGGTCCTGCGCGATGGCGGCCCTGTCCCGGCGGGTGTACGCCCCCATCTCCAGGTTCTCCAGGACCGTCATACCGGGGAAGATGCCCCGGCCCTCGGGCGATTGGCAGAGCCCTCGGACCACCCGCAGGTCGGCTCGGAGCTTGCTGATGTTCTCTCCGGCGAACCGGATCGCCCCTCCGGCGATCGGCCGCAGACCGGAGATCGCCCGCATCGTGGTGGTCTTGCCGGCGCCGTTCGCGCCGATCAGGGCGACGATCTCACCCTCGTTCACGTGCAGGCTGATGCCGTGCAGGGCCTGGATCCGCCCGTACGCGAGGCTGACGTTCTCCAGCTCAAGAAGCATCGGCGGGCTCCCCCAGGTATGCAGCGATCACGCGCGGGTCGTCCCGCACCTCGGCGGGCGTACCCTCGGCGATCTTCTTGCCGAACTCCAGCACGACGATCCGGTCGGTGACCCCCATGACGAGGCGCATGTCGTGCTCGATGAGCAGGACGGTCACCCCCCGGTCGCGGATCCTGCGGATCAGTGCCAGCAGGTTTTCCTTCTCCGACGGGGTGAACCCGGCGGCCGGCTCGTCCAGGCAGAGCAGGCTCGGCTCGGTGGCCAGCGCGCGGGCGATCTCCAGGCGGCGCTGCTCGCCGTACGCCAGATTGCGGGCGACCTCGTTGACGCGGTGGCCGACCCCGACGAAGTCCAGTAGGTCCCGGGCCTTGACGCGGGCGGCGCGTTCCTCAAGGGTGTGCCGCGAGACGCCGAAGAGGCGCTGGCCGATACGCCGCACCTGCTGCACCAGCCGCCGGGGGGCGTCGGTCGCGGTGACCTCGACGCGTTCGTGCTCCTTCACCGGCACCCGGTAGAGCCGGAACAGCGCCCCCACCACGCTGGTGCGGTGCCGGGCGTCGGCGCCGACGAGCACGTTCTCCAGCGCGGTCATCTCCGGAAAGAGCCGGATGTTCTGGAACGTCCGAGCGATGCCCAGCCGGGTGATCTGATGGCGCTTGCGCCCGGTGACCTTGGTGCCGGCGAAGCGGATCTCCCCGGTCGTCGGCCGGGCTACCCCGGTGATCGTGTTGAAGCATGTCGTCTTACCCGCACCGTTCGGTCCGATCAAGCCGAGGATCTCACCTTTGTAGAGGGTGAAATCGACCTTGTCGAGGGCCACGACGCCGCCGAAGCGGATGGTGACGGTGTCGACCTCCAGCAGCTTCTCACTCACCGGCCGGGACCTCCTTCTTCCGATCCTCCAGCTCGACGCTGCGCCGGGTGCTGGGCAGCAGTCCCTGGGGCCGGAAGATCGTCATCGCGATGAGGGCGGCACCGAAGGCCAGTAGCCGGTAGTCGGCGAACTCGCGGAAGCGCTCCGGCAGGTACGCCAGCAACACCGCGCCGAGGGCCACGCCGAGCTGGTTACCGGCGCCGCCGATGACGACCGCGGCCACCCAGAGGATCGAGGTGAACAGGTCGAAGCTCTGTGCGTTGATGAACGTCTGCTTGCTGAAGAACAGCGCGCCGGAGAGACCTCCCAGCGCCGCGCCGATGGCGAACGCCCACAGCTTGTACTTGAACGTCGGCACACCCATGATCTCGGCGGCCTCCTCGTCCTCACGGATGGCCACCCAGGAGCGCCCGACCCGGCTGCGCTCCAGCCTCCGGACGCCGAGGATGCACGCGATCACCACCGTGAGCGCGAGCCAGTAGAAGCCGAGGACATTGGTGATGCTGAAGATCGGCTCACCGGCCTGCACGCCGGGGAACCAGCTGAGCCATTCGGGCCACGTACCCCCGGGGTTCGGGACCGACGTGATGCCCCGGTTGCCGTTGGTGATGGTGGAGTTGAGCGCCACGACACGGATGATCTCGCCGAAGCCGAGCGTCACGATGGCGAGGTAGTCGCCGCGCAGCCGCAGCGTCGGCCAGCCGAGCACAACGCCGGAGAGCATCGCGACCGCGATGGCGATCGGGACGCAGACGATCCACGGATACTGAATGACGACCGGAGAGCTCGGTGATCCGAGGATCGCGACCGTGTAGGCGCCGACCGCGTAGAAGCCGATGTAGCCGAGGTCCAACAGCCCGGCCAGACCGATGACCACGTTGAGCCCGACCGCGACCAGGACGTATACCGCGCAGAGGAACAGCACGGAATTGAAGTCGGTGGCCGGAGTGGTGATGAGGGGCAGTTCCATGCCAGGCAGGGAGTAGAGCAGGACGATGAACGCCGCGACGACACCCATCCGCCACGGCTTCGGCAGGTTCGCCCACCGGTGACGCAGACCGTTGACCGCGCGCAGCCGGTTCTCGTCGGCGCGCTGGGCGTTCTTGAGCAGTGTGTTCATGCGCGGGCCCTCCCCAGGGACTCGCCGAGCAGGCCGGTCGGCCGGAAGAGCAGGACGACGACGAGCATCACGAAGGCCACCACGTCCATCCACTCGTTGCCGAAGAGTCCGGCGCCGTAGTTCTCGACCACACCGAGCAGCAGTCCGCCGAGCAGTGCGCCGCGCAGGTTGCCGATTCCACCGAGGACGGCTGCCGTGAAGGCCTTGATGCCGATCAGAAAGCCCACGGTGTACGTGGTGAGGCCGACCTTGATGTCGTACAGCACCGAGGCCGCGCCGGCCATCATGCCGCCCACGACGAAGATCAGCATGATGACACGATCCTTGTTGACACCCATGAGTGCCGCCACATCGGGACTCTGCGCCACGGCGCGCACGCCTCGCCCGAGCCGGGTGCGGTTGATGAAGACGTCCAGCGCCACCATCATCGCGAGGGCACTGAGGATGATTCCCAGCTGGAGGTTGGTGATGTCGGCGCCGAAGACGCTGAACTGGACCTTGGGGATGACCAGGCTCGGCATGCCGCGCGGCTGACGGTCGGTGACGGCACCGGTGGCCTCCGCGAGGACGACGGAGGCACCGATCGCGCTGATCAGAAAGATGAGCGTGGGGGCGTTACGTCTGCGCAACGGCCGGTACGCGACGCGCTCCACGACCAGCGCGGTGACGCCGGAGGCGGCGCCCGCAGCGATCACGGCGATCAGGATGAGGCCGAGTACGCCCCAGGCGCCAGGGCCGATCGCACCGACGTCGAAGCCCAGCGCGGCCCACACCACAGCGGTGGTGAACGTGCCGATCATGAAGACTTCGGAGTGGGCGAAGTTGATGAGCTTCAGCACGCCGTACACCAGGGTGTATCCGAGGGCGATCAAGGCGTAGATGGATCCCTGGGTCAAGCCGGTGACGGTCAGCTCGAAGAAGTTGTTACCGACGAACTCGAAATTCACGTGCCCGCTCCCTGCAGGGGCCTACTGATCGAACGTGCGGCCGGGAGAGCACTCCCGACCGCACGTCCGTTACGTTGTCGACCTTGGACAGTGATCCTCAGGTCAGCTCTTGGGCGTCTCCTGGTCGGCGACGACCTTGCCGCCCGCGACCTTGTACGCCCAGATCGCAACCGCCGAGGGGTCCAGCTCGCCGTCAGGCTGGAACTTGAACGTCGTGGTGATGCCCTTGCCGGTGTACGAACCGACGAAGGTGTTGAGCTTGTCGCGGGTGGTGTTGCCCGCCTTGATCCCGGCGAGCAGGATGTTCGCCGCGTCGAACGCCTCTGCGCTGTACGTGCCCGGGTCACGCCCGCTGGCCGCCTTGTAGTCGGCGGCGAAGGTGCCCCCGGTCTTCTCCGGTGGCACGCACGGGCAGGTGAGGATCGCACCCTCGGCGTTGGCCGCACCGGCACCGTCGACGAATGCCTGGTCCTTCACACCGTCGCCGGCCACGAACTTGGCCGTGCCGCCCGCCTCACGGAACTGCTTGAGGAACGGTGCCGCCTCACGGTAGTAGCCGCCCCAGAACATGGTGTCGGCACCGGATGACTTGATCTGCTGAACCAGCGCCCCGAAGTCGGTCTGCTGCTCCTTGACGACCGCTGAACCGATCACTGCGCCGCCGAGGGTGGTCTTGACCTGCTCCGCGAGCCCCTTGCCGTACTCGGAGGCGTCGTCCACGACGAAGACCTTCTGCGCCTTCATGACGGACTTGATGTAGTTCGCCACGCCCGGACCCTGTGACGCGTCATTGCCGAGGCCTCGGTGGAAGGTCTTGACGCCCTGCTTGGCCAGCGCCGGGTTCGTCGCAGAGGCCGTGAGAATGACGATGCCGGCCTGGCTGAGGATCGGGTTGGCGACCTTCGACTCGCCCGAGAACGCCGGGCCGACGACGCCGAGGACCTTGGCGTCCTGAGCCAGTGCGGTCGCCAGACCGGGAGCCTGGTCGGGGCTACCGGCGGAGTCCTTCTCGACCAGCTCGACCTTGCAGCTGGCGTTCGCCGTGTTGTACTGATCGAGCGCGAGCTTCGCGCCGTCGCGGATGTTGATGCCCAGCTGGGCGTTGCCGCCGGTGAGGGCACCGAAGAAAGCAATCTTGTAGCCGCAGAGCGCGGCGGTGCCAGAGCCCGTACCGGTGTCGCTGCCGCTGTCCGACTTACATGAGGCGGCGCCGCCGGCGACTATTACCGCCAGGGCGGCCGTCCCCAGTACGCGACCAAACTTCTGCCTCAAGGTGGAACCCCCTCTTACGTCAGGATCCCGGCTCTGGATCTCGGCTGGCCCATGTGGGCACAACTCGACGACTGCCAAGCCGGTCTGGGGCCGGACGCTATCTCACCACGTACGCAGCGGTAAGAATTTCGGAGGCGCTTTGACCGAACCGTTACACAACGTGGTTGTTTCGTACTCGGACTGAAACGCCAGCCCGCGACGGGCTCCCGGAACGGCAGCTCAGGCCGTTGGCGAGCCCGCACCGGGCGTTTCGTTCTCGGCCTGCTCGGCGATGATCCGGTCAGCGACCTCCCGCATGGTCATCCGGTGATCCATCGCGGTGCGCTGGATCCACTTGAACGCCTGTGGCTCGGTCATCGCGTACTGCGTTATGAGCGCCCCCTTGGCGCGCTCCACCGACTTGCGGGTCTCGAGCCGTTCGGTCAGGCCCGCGACCTCACTCTCCAGCGTGGTCAGTTCGGCGTACCGGGACAGGGCGATCTCGATCGCCGGCACCAGATCGCTCTTCTGGAACGGCTTCACCAGGTATGCCATCGCGCCGGCCGCGCGGGCCCGCTCGACGAGTTCCCGCTGGCTGAACGCCGTCAGGATGACGACTGGGGCGATCCGGTGCTCGGCGATGCGCTCGGCGGCACCGAGACCGTCCAGGATGGGCATCTTGATATCCAGGATGACCAGATCGGGCTTGAGCTCCTGAGTCAGGCGTACGGCGGTCTCGCCGTCACCCGCCTCGCCCACGACGTCGTAGCCCTCCTCGACGAGCATCTCAGCCAGATCGAGCCGGATGAGCGCCTCGTCCTCGGCGATCAACACCCGCTTGCGCTCGGCGCCCGCCTGCGTTTCGGCCACGTGTTCCTACCCCCACCGATTTCCGGCCCATCAATTGACGGCCGACCTCGATGATGCCGGTCGACCGCGACGGCTCCCGAAGAGCGACACCCGCCAGGCACCGTCGCGGCTAGCCTAGTGGATGCGTTATCGTGCCGTAGGTCGGTCGACGGGCCGTGGCGCGTACCGCGCGTTCAACGGATCCCGGAGGTCACCGACACCGCACCCAGCCGGGGTGGTGGAATGGCATACACGGGTGCCTCAAACGCATCTGCCCGCAAGGGCTTGCGGGTTCGAATCCCGCTCCCGGCACCCTCGGATGAATGGTTCCACCATTCATCCGCGCCCGATGACAATGGATGGCGCGCGGTCATGGACCGGGCGTCCGTCCACGACGATGCGGCGGACAACGACCCCCGTACCGGGCGCTAGGCGCGTGATCGCGACTCTCGGCCGCCTCCCCTGCCGCTCCCGGTCGCGGGAGTAGTTAGCTGTTGTCGTGTCGTGCATCTTTGGCGCTCTTTAAGCAGCTATGATGCTCACGTGAACCTGAAAGAATGGGCGGCGTCGACCGGCATCGCGTACATCACCGCTCGGCGG
>CBIHNN010000033.1:0-51341 GCA_966211315.1 uncultured Micromonosporaceae bacterium
CGGGCGGCCGCCGGCGCCGCGCCGGCCGCGCGCCCGCCCCGCGCCCAGGCCGCCGTGCGCCGGCTGGGCCGCGCCGCGAACGACCCGCTGCTGCGGGGATACCACCGGGTGGCCCAGGCGAGCCTCAGCCAGCTCCGCGGCGACCACGAGGAGGCACTGACGCTGCTGGCGAAGGCGGAGGGCGTGCTGGTACGGCTGGATGCCCCGCTGGTCCAGTACGAGGCGGCGCGCGTGCGGGCCAGGGCCTTGCACGGCCTCGGTGAGGAGGCCCTCGCCGATTCACAGTCCGAGCTGGCCCTGCTCCTCGCCGAGAAGCACGGCTGGGTGCGGCGGGCCAGGTGGGTGCGCGCCGAGTTCCGGGTCACCGATGCGACCAGCCGGCGCACCGTCGCCCACACCCGGCCGAACGACTCCGGTGCGGACCGCTACCGGCGCCGGCTGGAGGCGCTGCAGCAGGTCAGCGCCGCCGCCGCATCCGTGCTGGATCCGCATCAGCTGGCCCGGGTGGCACTCGACGAGATGCTGCGCATTCTCGGAGCCGAGCGGGCCGTGCTGTTCCTCGCCGGAGACGACGGCGCGCTACAGCCCAGCCTCGGCCGCGACGCGGCCGGCAATCACCTCACGGAGCTCGTCGGGTACTCGGCCACGCTGGTCGACCGGGTCGCCGCGGATCGCCGCCCGCTGGTCGTCACCGGCACCGAGGAGGGCGCCGCGCTGGGCTCGCAGAGTGCTCTGGTGTACGGCCTGCGCAGCATCATCATCGCGCCCCTGGAGCTGGACGGCCGGCTGCTGGGTGTGGTCTACCTGGACAGCAGGGTCGCCAAGGGTGTCTTCACCGACGGCGACATCGACATCCTCACCGCGGTCACCAGCCAGATCGCCGTCTCGCTGGAGACCGCCCGGGCCGCGCAGTTGGAGGCCGCCGTCCAGGCCGCCCGCAGGCAACGCGACACCGCTGAAACCCTGCGGCAGGCCATGAACGACCTGACCGCCACCCTCGACCCCGAGCAGGTCCTCGACCGGCTCCGCGACCTTGTCGCCCGCGCCCTGCCGGCGGACCAGGTCCGGGTGGTGCACCACGACGGCGACGGCGTCGACGTACACACCGCCGCCCTTCTCGAGATCACCGAGCCGCGCATCGGCTCGGCCGAGACGGCTCCGGCCGCCGTCACCGCGCTGCTCGGCGACGTCCGCGGCTGGATGATCGCGCCGCTGGCCATCCGCGGCCACGGCTCGGGCGTACTTCTCGCCGGCTCCGCCGGCGCCGAATTCTCCCGGGCACAGCTCGACGTCGCCGCCGCCCTGACCGGTCAGGGCGCCACCGCGTACGACAACGCCCACCTGTTCGCCCAGGTCCAGCAGATGGCCACCACCGACGGGCTGACCGGCATTCACAACCGCCGCCACTTCAACGACCTGGCGAACACCCAGCTCAGCATCGCCCAGCGCAACCATCGCCCGATGGCCGCGGTGATGATCGACATCGACCACTTCAAGAGGATCAACGACACGTACGGGCACGGTAGCGGCGACGAGGTCATCCGCGCCGTGGCCGGGGTGCTGCAGGCGCAGGTCCGTCAACCGGACGTCCTCGGTCGCTACGGCGGCGAGGAGTTCGCCATCGTGATGAGCGAGATGCACGGCGACCCGACCGTCGTTGCCGAGCGGCTGCGCGCCGCTGTGGAGTCCACCACCATCGCCACGCCGGCCGGACCGCTGCACACCACGATCAGCGTCGGCGTCACCGAGCTCAAGCCGGGCGACGACCTCGGCACCGTGCTCGCCCGCGCCGATGAGGCCCTGTACAGCGCCAAGCAGGCCGGCCGCAATCAGGTCAGACACGGCTGAGGTCGTCCCGGGCATCCGCCCGTTGGCCCCGGGGCGGCGAGTGTCACCGTGGGCGGGCCGCGATCCCGGTTCGGATTCTCCCTCGCCAGGTGCGGGCGGCAGTCACGGCGCCGGGGGAGTGCTGGCGCGGATGACCACATCGCCCCCGACGTGTCGGATGCGTGGTCGATCGGTGTCCTCGTCGAGTGCCAGCCGCACCGCCTCGGCGCCGATGTCCGACAGGGGCAGGCGGACGGTGCTGAGTGCCGGGGTGACGTCGCGCAGGGTGCCGATGTCGTCGAAGCCCGCGACGGCCATGGCGCCGGGCAGCGCCATGCCGCGGTCCCGCAGGGCCGCCATGGCCCCGACCGCCATGACATCGTTGACGACGAAGACGCAGGTGGCGTCGGTGCCGCGGTCGAGCAGGCGGTGCATGGCGGCGTAGCCGCCGTCACGGGTGAAGTCCCCGGCGACGACGTCGCGCTCGCGGACCGGTGTGCCGTGCCGGATGAGCGCCTTGCGGAAGCCCGCCGTCCGCTCGGCTGCTGTCAGCAGTTCCTCCGGACCGGCGAGCACGGCGAAGCGGCGGTGACCGAGGCCGTGCAATGCCTCCGCCAGGGCAGTGGCGCCGCCTTCGTTGTCGATCACGACGGTGTCCACCGGTAGCCGTGGCTGGCCGACCGCGACCGCCCGCCCGCCCTCGGCCTCGAATGCCGCGAGTTCGTCGGCTAGCCGATCGGTCATCGTGCGGTCGGCGACCCTGCTGCCGACGACGATGATGGCCTTGACCAGGTGCTGACGGAACGTACGCACGTAGGTGATCTCCGCCTGCGGTACCCGTTCGGTGCTCGCCATCGTGACCAGCAGGCCGTGGCGCTCGGCCGCGTGCAGGACGCCGGCCGCCACGGCGGAGAAGTACGGGTCGTTGATGTCGTGCAGCGACAGCCCGATGACGTTCGTCCGGCCGCGCACCATTGCCTGTGCGTGTGTGTTCGGCAGGTACCCGAGTTCCGTCGCGGCGCGGGCGACTCGCTCGCGGAGCTGTTCGCCGACGGTCCGCGTGGCACTGCCGTTCAGGGCACGCGACGCCGTGGCAACCGAGACCCCGGCGCGCCGGGCGACGTCGTGCAGGGTGGCCCCACCGCTCACGTCCGTCACCTCACCAGCCTGGAAAACGTTTACCAAACTAGGGTAGATCGACCTCGCGCGGTCGTCAAACGGGTCTCGACCGTCAGCCGGACGCGTCACGGAGATCCTGCCAGGTCCGCATGTCAACGGATCTTGAAGGCTTGACGCCCCCTTGCGTGCGGCCCGGACCGTGTCCTACGGTGCCGTGGTAAACGTTTTCCAGGAGGTGCATGGTGTCCGGTCGAACGCTCGGAATCGTCATGAACGGGGTGACCGGCCGCATGGGCTACCGGCAGCACCTCGTCCGGTCGGTGCTCGCCATCCGCGAGCGCGGCGGTGTGCAACTCGCCGACGGCTCCCGCGTTCAACTGGAGCCGTTGCTGGTCGGCCGCAACGAGGCCAAACTGCGCCAGCTCGCCGAGCGGCACGATCTGGACCAGTGGACCACCGATCTCGACGCGGCCCTCGGCGACGACGCGTACCCCGTGTACTTCGACGCCCAGCTCACCCAGGTGCGTGAGAAGTCGCTGATCCGGGCCATGGACGCCGGCCGGCACGTCTATACCGAAAAGCCGACCTCCGAGAGCCTGGCAGGCGCGCTCGACCTCGCCCGGCACGCCCGGCGTACCGGTGTCAAGAACGGCGTCGTTCACGACAAGCTGTTTCTGCCCGGACTGGCCAAGCTCAGGCGCCTCATCGACGGCGGCTTCTTCGGCCGGATCCTGTCGGTGCGCGGAGAATTCGGCTACTGGGTCTTCGAGGGTGACTGGCAGCCCGCGCAACGGCCCAGCTGGAACTACCGGGCGCAGGACGGTGGCGGCATCGTGCTGGACATGTTCCCCCACTGGAACTACGTGCTGGAGAATCTCTTCGGTGCCGTACGCGCCGTGACGGCCACCGCCGTGACGCACATCCCGGAGCGCTGGGATGAGCGGGGCGACCGCTACGAGGCGACCGCCGACGATGCGGCCTACGCCACCTTCGAACTCGACGGCGGCGTGATCGCCCAGCTCAATTCGTCCTGGGCCGTCCGCGTCAACCGCGACGAGCTCGTCGAGTTCCAGGTGGACGGCACGCACGGCAGCGCCGTCGCGGGCCTGCACCGATGCCGCATCCAGCCCCGGGCGGCCACCCCCATGCCGGTCTGGAATCCCGATCTGGTGGAGACCCAGCGGTTCCGTGACCAGTGGCAGGAGATTCCCGACAACTCCGTGTTCGACAATGGTTTCGCCGTGCAATGGGAGCAGTTCATCCGGCACGTCGTCGAGGACGCGCCGCACCCCTACGACTTCCTCGCCGGGGCGCGCGGCGTCCAGCTTGCCGAGGCGGGGCTGCAGTCCTCCCGGGAAGGGCGCCGCATCGAACTGGCGGAGTTGGCGGTATGACGTCCAGGGTTCGGGAGGGCCAGGGTTGTCAGCGGTTGTAGCGTTCCCGGCGCACAGTCGGGCGGCGGCCGCGGATCGTGGTCCGTTGCAGGGCGGCGATGACCATGTCGGCGGCCGCCTCCGGCACCTCGACCAGCGAGAACCGGTCCGTGATCTGGATCGCGCCGATGTCGCGCGAACTGAGCCCCGACTCACCCGCGATCGCCCCGACAAGGTCCTGCGGGCGGACGCCGGTGCGCCGGCCGATTCCGATGAACAGCCGGGCCGCGCCGGCGTCGGAGCCCGGTGCTCCTCTGCCGCCGCGCCGGTCGCCGCCGCGGCTCTCGCGCTCCCTCTCCGAGCGCGGCGTACGCGCCACGGATGGGATCTCCTCCTCGTCGACGTCGCCCCCGGCCGCCTCGTGGGCCATCTTCACCGCGGCCAGCGCGACGCTCTCGATGTCGAACTCGTCGGCGAGCGACTCGATCACGACCCGGAAGCGCTCCAGGTCGTCGCCCTCCAGGCTCGTCTGCAGAGCCGCGCGGGTGAGTTCCATGCGCCGGGCCCGCAGGTCGGTGACCGTCGGGACGTTCTCCACGCTGATCCGCTGCCGGGTCAGCCGCTCGATGGCCTTGAGCATCCGGTGCTCGCGCGGCTCCGCCAGGGTGATCGCAGCACCCTCGCGGCCCGCCCGCCCGACCCGTCCGATCCGGTGCACGTACGCCTCGGGGGCCACGGGCACGTTGTAGTTCACGACGTGGGTCAGCTGCTCGATGTCGAGCCCGCGGGCGGCCACGTCCGTCGCCACCAGAAGTTCGGTGGTGCCGGCGCGCAGGCGGCCCATCACCCGGTCCCGCTGATCCTGGCTCATCCCGCCGTGCAGCGCCTCGGCCCGGTACCCGCGGCCGTTCAGGATCTCGGTGACCTGGTCGACCTCCTCCCGCGTACGGCAGAAGACGATCGCCGCCCTGGGCGCCTCCACGTCGAGCACCCGGCCCAGTGCCGCCGGCTTGTGCGCCCGGGCGACGACGTACGCGCTCTGCCGTACGAGCGGGATCTCGCCCGGGGCGGACTCCTCCCGGCCCATCTGGATCCGGACGGGTTCGGAAAGGTGGCGACGGGCGATCGCGTCGATCCGGGGCGGCATCGTCGCGGAGAACAGCACCGTCTGCCGGTCCTCGGGCGTCTCGGCGAGGATCGCCTCGATGTCGTCGGCGAACCCCATGTCCAGCATCTCGTCGGCTTCGTCCAGGACGACCGTACGGACGTCGCCCAGGCGCAGGGTCTGGCGGTTGATGTGGTCCAGCACCCGTCCCGGCGTGCCGACGACCACGTCCACCCCGCGGTGCAGCGCCTGCAACTGGCGGCCGATGGGCTGGCCGCCGTACACGGGCAGGACGCGTACGCCGAGGTCACGGCCGTACCGGTGGATGGCCTGGGAGACCTGTTCGGCGAGTTCCCTGGTCGGCACGAGCGCCAGCGCCACCGGGCTGGAGCCGGCGACCAGGTTCTGCAGGAGCGGCAGCGCGAACGCGGCCGTCTTTCCCGTGCCGGTGGCCGCCTGGCCGAGCACGTCATGGCCCGCCAGTAGCGGGGGGATCGCCTCGCGCTGGATCGGCGTCGGCTCCTCGTACCCCAGGACGGTCAGGGCCTGCAACAGCTCCGGCCGCAGCTCCAGGCCGGCGAAGCCCGTGGCGTCGGGGGTCTGCTGCTCGCTCGTCATGACGTGGAGAATACGAGGACGGGCCGGGCGGATGTTCGGCGGCCACCGTCGTTGGGGGCGGGCTCAGCCGCGGATCTGCGCCCGCCGGATCTCGGTGCGCAGCGCCGGGGTGCCGTCGACCGGTGCCGGGTCCTCCGGCGTGGCGGCGACGCCGCCGGCGGCGACCCGGTCGAGCGTCGTGAGGCCGCGCGACCCGACGGACCCGAAGATCGAGTACGCCGGGCGCAGCGCGGAGTCGCCGTACACCAGGAAGAACTGGCTGCCGTTGGTGTCAGGACCGGCGTTCGCCATCGCGAGGACGCCGCGGGCGTAGACCCGGCGCGCCCCGGTCGGGTCGGTCGGGGCGGGCGGTAGGCCGACCGGTAGTTCGTCCCTGTACCGGTAGCCGGGGCCGCCCTCGCCGGTACCCGTCGGGTCGCCGCACTGCAGAACCTTGAGCGTCGGGTACGCCGTCAGCCGGTGGCAGACCGTGTGGTCGTAGAACCGGTGCCGGGTCAGGTGCAGGAAGCTCTGGACGGTGCAGGGCGCCGCCGCGCGGTCGAGCGTCAGCGGGATCGGCCCGAGGTTGGTCCGCAGGAGGACGTCGACGGTGCCGTGGTCGGGGGTGTGCCGCGGGTCGGCCGGGAGCGGGACCGGCCGTGACCCCGGATCATCCGGGGTCGCGGTGTACCCGCAGGGGCCGTGCGTGGTGCCGGGCGGACGGGCTCCGGCCGCGAGCGCGGGACCCGTGCCGGTGGCGAGCACCATCCCGGTCGCCAGTACGGCCAGGGCGGTGCCTGTGGCGGTACGTCCTCGGACCACGTCGTCCTCCACCGGTAGGCGAACACGTTCGTTCCATACTGGTCTATTGATCTATAGATGTCGATTCCGGAACCGTCCGCCGCCGACCGCTCAGGGGTGATGAGGCGCTGCCGAACGGACACTCGTGGGGACTCGAACCGGAACGGCGCGGCACGGGACATGCACGATCGCGATCGTGTGGTCGGTGCTCATCCTCGTGGCCGGTGTGCTGTTCAGTGCCGCACTGGGCTGGGACACGGCGCAGTCGCAGCGGCAGTCCCTGGACGACGCGATGGACCGCCGGGCCGCCCTGGCCGCCTCGGCCGTCACCACGGAGATCGGCCGGTACGTCGACACGCTGCGCACCGTCGCCGGTTCGCTGGGGGCGTTCGACCAGTTCACCGCGGCGCAGTTCACGCAGGTGGCGCAGCCGTTGACGCAGTCGAAGCTCGCCGGCGTGTCCGCGCTGGGGTTCGTGGTCCCGTCGGACCCCTCCCGCGTCGCGGCGACCCAGCAGGCGTGGCTGGACCGCGGCGCGCACGGGCTGGTGCTGACGCCGAAGCCCGGGGCTCCCGAGCACTACTTCACCGTTCTGAGCCGAACGCTCGACGGCTCCGGCGAGTCCGCGGTGGGCGTCGACATCGCGCAGGCGGCCGCCCCGACCAGCGCCCTGGTCGCCTCGCGCCGAAGCGGGAAGGTCACCGTGTCCGCCGCGTACCACCTGATCCGGGACAAGGACCTGCCGCCCGGCCAGCAGCAGTGGTCGTTCGTCCTGGCCGCTCCGGTGTACGGCGCCGCCGGTGGCGACGGCGCCTTCCGCGGCTGGGCGGTCATGGGTCTGCGCGGCCAGTCGTTCGTCGGCGCGACCCTGAACCGGGTCTCCGAGCACATGTACGACATCACCCTGGTCGCCGGTGTGGACGGCGGCAACCCGTCGCAGGTGGCGATGCTGCACGCCACCAGCGTGGGCATGCGCGACCTGCACCGGCGTACCGACGTGACCGTGGCTCAGCAGCGCTGGCAGCTCTACCTGGACGCCTCGGCCGCCGACCTGCTCGGCCCGCACCGCAGCCCGACCAGCACCGCGGTGACGGGTTCCGCGCTGAGCCTGCTGCTCGCCCTGCTGATCTTCATACTGACGACCAGCCGGGCGCGGGCCGGAAAGCTGGTCGCGGCGGCCACGGCGGAGTCGCAGCAGCAGAAGGCCGACATGACGACCTTTGCGAGCGTCGTCGCCCACGACCTCCAGACGCCGCTGACCAGCGTGCGCGGGTACACCGAGATGATCGAGGACGAGCTCGGCAAGCCCGCGCCGGAGACGGCGGCGATCCGCGGCATGCTCAACCGGATCAGCAACGCGACCACCCGGATGCGCACGCTGATCGGCGACCTGCAGAGCCACAGCATCGCCCGCGACGCCGATCTTCAACTCGAGGACGTGGACCTGCGCGCGATCGCCGACAGCGTCGCCGGCACCCGCATCGACCTTGCCGGCGCCACCGGCGACCCGGTGCCGGCATTCTCCATCGGCGGCCTGCCCGCGGTGCACGCGGACGCGGGAATGACCCGTCAGCTGATCAACCGTCTCGTGTCCAACGCCTTGAAGTACACGGCGCCCGCGGAGACCCCGCAGATCGACATCACCGGGGAGACGACGGCAGACGGTAAGGTTCGGATCCACATCGCGGACCGGGGCATCGGGATCCCTGAGGGGCAGCACGAGGCCGTGTTCGCCGACTTCTACCGCGCACACCCCAAGGTGTCCGGCTCCGGCCTCGGGCTGTCCATCTGCCGCCGCATCGTCGAACGCCACGGCGGTCTCATCAGTGCCGCCCCGAACGCGGGGAGCGGCACCCGGATCACGTTCACGCTGCCGCGCGCCAAGAAATCCGTGCCGACTGCCGCGGTCCCGTCAACGGGGGGCGGCGCCCAGACGTCCGACGACGCGACCGTTCTTCCTTGACGGCACGCCTCGCCGTCCGGGAGATCGCCGGCAACGCGAGCGAGGCCGCCCGGCGAGCAGGGCTCAGAAGCTCATCCGTGACGCCCGTGGACTTCTCCCTGCTCGAACGGCACAGGTTCCCCTCGACCTACGCGTGAAGGGCGAATCCCGCCGCGTTCACCGCGGTGTCGTACCGGTGCAGGACGACGTCGACGACGGCGGGCGAGCCGGCCAGGGGCGCGGTGACGGCATCGGCGCCCGCGCGGTGCAGCTGCCGGTGGAACAGCCCGTCCACCAGCAGGTACGCGCCGATCACCACCCGCCGGGCACCCTCGGCGCGCAGCCCGGCGACGACGTCGGCCACGCGGGGCGGGCCCCCGGCGGCGTACCCGATCCGGACGGGGACCGGCAGGGCCGCCGCGACCGCCGCCACGTCCTCAAGCGCGCGGGGGTCGCTGGAACCGGCGGCCGCCAGCACGACGGCGTCGGCGGGCCCGGCGGCGGCGATTCGGTCGCCGAGCACCTCGACCAGCCGCGGGTCGTACCCGAGCGGCGGGGTCGCGACCGCAGCGGTCCCGCGGACGGCGTCGGCGATGTCCACCCGGACGTGATAGCCGGTGGTCAGCAGCAGCGGTACGACGACGGCGGGCCGGTCGAGCTCGCCGACCACCTCGGCGACCCGGGGTTCCTGCACGTCCACGTACGCGAGCCGGACGTCGAGGCCGGGCCGCCGCCGGGCGACGCGGGCGGCCAGGTCGTGGATGTGCGCCTGGCCCGCGGGCGACCGGGTTCCGTGGGCGACGGCCACGAGGGTCACGCGTCCACCCGCAGGCGGTATCCGCGCTTGATGACCGTCTCGATGTAGCGCGGCGAGCCGAGGGCGGCGCGCAACCGGGCCACCGCCATGTCCACCGCGTGGCCGTCCGCGCCCCGCGGCAGCGCCGCGACCAGGTCGGCGCGGGAGATCACGGCTCCGGGCCGCTCGGCGAGCGCGGCCAGCGTCGCCATCGAGGCCGGTGCGAGGGTACGGGGTGTCCCGTTGAGGAGCACCGCATGGCCCCGCAGCTCCAGCTCGGTGCCGGCGACCACGACCCGGCGGGCGCGCAGGGGTAGCGCGTCCGTGACCGTCTTGACCAGTGCCCCGAGCCGCGCCCGTTCCGGCACCAGCACGGGTACGCCCGCGGCGCGCAGCGGCGCCGCCGTCACCGGTCCGACGCACGCCGCGACGACCCGGTCGGTGAAGAGCTCCGCGGCGGGCACGTTCGCCACGTCGAGGAGTGTCAGCACCGCTGGTGCGCTGGTGAACGTCACCGCGTCCACCTGACCGGTGAGCATCTGCTCGACGAGCCGGCGCAGCGGCGCCATGTCGTCCGGCACCGTCGAGGTGTACACGGGCACCTCGAGCACCTCGGCCCCGGCGGACCGCAGCGGCTCGACGAAGTCGGCCTGCGGGCCGCCGTGCAGCTGCACCGCGATCCGCTTGCCCGCGACCCCCTCGGCGAGCAGCTCGCAGAGGATCTCCTCGCACGACTCGGTGGGCGCGGACCAGTGTTCGCTGAGCCCCGCCGCCCGGATCGCGCCGCACGGCTTCGCACCCCGCGCGATGATCCGGGCGCGGCGCAGTCCGTCGCGCAGCGCGTCCCCGACCCCCCAGCCCTCGGCCGCCTCCAGCCAGCCACGAAACCCGATGCCGGTGGTGGCGACCACGATGTCCGGGGTGCGTCCGACGCACTCCTCGGTGGCGGCGCGCAGGGCTTCGTCGTCGAGCAGGGGAACAATGGTCACCGCCGGCGCGCTGATCACCCGGGCGCCGCGCCGTTGCAGCAGCGCGCTCATCTCGTCGCGGCGGCGTTCCGCCGTGATCGCGACAGTGAACCCGGTCAGTGCCATCATGTGATGGCCACCTCCACGACCCCGTCCACCACCCGGACCGGGTGGACCGGGAGCGTGACGCCGGGATCGTCCAGGCACACACCGGTCTCCAGGTCGTAGGCCTGCTTGTGCATCGGAGACACGACCACCGCCCGGTCACCGCGCGTGCCGACGATCCCGCGCGACATCACGTACGCGCCCCAGAGCGGGTCCAGATTGCCGACGGCGCGAACGGTGTCGTCGTGCAGCCGGAAGATCGCGATCTGGTCGCCGTGGATCAGGGCGGCGGCACCGCGTTCCGGGAGCAGGTCGGACAGGCGGCAGACCGCCGTCCAGGTCAGAGTCGTCATCGGCGGACCTCCGGGAGACCGAGCGGGACGGGCTGGTCCCGTTCGACGGTGAACGAGATGGACGGGTCAGGGGTCTCGGGTTCGTTCACGAACGACACGAACCGGCGCAACTTCACCGGGTCGTCGAGCACCGCCCGCCACTCGTCGGCGTACGCGCCGACGTGGCGTTCCATGGCGGCGTCCAGATCGGCGCAGATGCCGAGGCTGTCGTCGACGATGACGGCGCGCAGGTGTTCCAGGCCGCCGTCGAGCGCCTCGATCCAGGCGGAGGTGCGTTGCAGCCGGTCCGCCGTACGGATGTAGAACATCAGGAACCGGTCGATCGTCCGGACCAGGACCTCGGTGGACACGTCCGACACGAAGAGGTCGGCGTGCCGCGGCCGGAAACCGCCGTTGCCGCCGACGTACAGGTTCCAGCCGGTCTCGGTGGCGATGATGCCGAAGTCCTTGCCGCGGGCCTCGGCGCACTCGCGGGCACAGCCGGAGACCGCCGACTTGAGCTTGTGTGGGGACCGCAGGCCGCGGTACCGGAGCTCCAGGGCGACGGCCAGCCCGACGGAGTCCTGAACGCCGTACCGGCACCAGGTCGAACCGACGCACGACTTCACCGTCCGGAGCGCCTTGCCGTAGGCGTGCCCCGACTCGAACCCCGCGTCGACGAGCCGCCGCCAGATCGCGGGCAGCTGCTCCACCCGCGCGCCGAACAGGTCGATCCGCTGCCCGCCGGTGATCTTCGTGTAGAGCCCGAAGTCCCGGGCCACCTCACCGATGACGATGAGCTTCTCCGGCGTCACCTCGCCGCCGGGGATCCGCGGTACCACCGAGTACGTCCCGTCGCGCTGGATGTTCGCGAGGAAGTGGTCGTTGGTGTCCTGCAGGGCCGCCTGCTCACCCTCGAGGATGTGCCCGCCGCCGAGCGAGGCGAGGATAGACGCGACCGCGGGCTTGCAGATGTCGCAGCCCCGGCCCGTGCCGTACGCCTCGATCAGGGCGGTGAACGTGCCGATCCCGCGGACCCGGATCAGGTCGAACAGCTCCTGCCGCGAGTACGCGAAGTGCTCGCACAGCGCCGTGGACTGCGTCACCCCCGCCTCGGTCAGCAGGTTCTTCAGCAGCGGCACGCACGAGCCGCAGGTCGTGCCGGCCCGCGTGCACGCCTTGAGGCATGCGACGTCCGCGCAGCCTGCGCCCACGGCACCGAGGATCTGGTCCTTGGTGACGGCGTTGCAACTGCACACCTGCGCGTCGCCGGGCAGCGCCACCTCCGGCGCACCGGAGGAGAGGAAGTCGGCGAGCTTGCCCGGCACCGGGCCGCCGACCGCCGCTCGCAGCGCCGAGTACGCCGACGCGTCACCGACCAGGATGCCGCCGAGCAGGGTCTGCGCGTCGTCGGTGAGGACGAGCTTGGCGTACAGGCCGTGGGCCGGGTCGGCGTAGACGACGTCGAGCGGCCCGGCGGTCGCGCCGAAGCTGGCGACGTCGACGCCGAGCAGTTTCAGCTTCGTCGACATGTCCGCGCCGGGGAACACGGCGTCGCCGCCGAGGAGCTGGTCGACGACCACGTCAGCCATCGCGTAGCCGGGGGCGACGAGGCCGTAACAGCGGCCGTCGACGGCGGCGCACTCGCCGATGGCGTACACGTGCTCGACGGCGGTACGGCAGGACCCGTCGACCAGGATTCCGCCGCGGTCGCCGACCGGGATTCCCGCCGCGCGGGCCAGCTCGTCGCGGGGGCGTACCCCGGCGGCGAAGACGACGACGTCGGTGGTCGTCGTCAGCTCACCGGCGTCGACCCGCAGCTGGTCGCCGTCCGGCGTGATCCCGGTGACGCCGGTCGAGCAGTGCACGGCGATGCCGAGCTCCTCGATCCGGCGCTGGAGGATCCCGCCGCCGGCCAGGTCGACCTGCATCGGCATGAGGTGCGGCGCGAACTCCACCACGGACGTGCTGAGCCCGAGCAACCGCAGCGCGTTGGCGGCCTCCAGTCCGAGTAGCCCACCGCCGACGACCGTGCCCGTGCTGCGTCCCGCGGCGTACTCCCGCAGCGCCTCCAGATCGTCCAGCGTGCGGTAGACGAAGACGCCGGGGCTGTCCGTGCCGGGTACGGGCGGCACGAACGCCCGCGACCCGGTGGCGATCACGAGCGCGTCGTACGGGTACGCCCCGGCCGCCGTGTGGACGACGCGGGCCGCGGTGTCGATGCCGGTGGCGGCTTCGCCGAGCCGGATCTCGACGCCCGCGGGTACGCCGGGCGGGGCGAGCGTCAGCTCGTCGGCGCTCACGCCGTCGAAGAACGCCGACAGGCGGACCCGGTCGTACGCCCGCCGGCTCTCCTCTCCCAGCACGGTCACGCTCGACCAGCGCCGGTCCGTGTCCCGGGCCGTGAGGGCCTCGATGAAGCGCTGCCCCACCATCCCGTTGCCGACAACTACGAGTCTCATGCTGCGACCTCCGAACTCGGTTCCACGGTGGAGAGCCAGTCGACGATGCCGGTGACTGCGTCGCGGCAGCCGCCGCAGCCGGTGGTCGCCCGGGTGGCGGCCGCGACGTCGGCGACCGTGCGTGCTCCGGCGCGCCAGCACGCCGTGATGGCGGCCTTCGGCACCGAGTTGCATCGGCACACCACCGCCTGGTCCGGCATGAACGCGGGGGAAGCGGCCTCCGTCGGCGCCTCCGCGCCTAACGCCCGCCCCAGCAGCAGCGACCGTCGGTCCGCTGGGACCTCCGCGTCCCGGTCGTAGAGCTGCACGATCGAGCCGACCGCCGGGTTGTCACCGAGCAGTACCGCGCCGGCCAGCCGGTTGTCCCGGATCACCAGGCGGGCGTACGTGCCACGGACCGGGTCGGCGAACGTGACGATCTCGGCGTCCGGGTCCGCGTCGATGTCACCCATCGCGGCGAGATCGATGTCGCCGGCCTTGAGCCGGGTGATGAGCCGGGAACCCCGGTACCGGGCGGTGCCCCCGGTGAGCCGGTCGGCGACCGTGGCGGCATGGTCCCAGGCGGGCGCGACGAGGCCGGGCACCGTGCCGTCGTGCTCGGCGCAGTCGCCGATCGCGTACACGTCCGGGGCGCTGGTGCGCAGGGCGTCGTCGACGAGTACGCCCCGCCCTACGGCGATCCCGGCCGCGGCCGCGAGTGCGGTGTCCGGGCGGACACCGCACGCGACCACGAGCAGGTCGCCGGGGACGGCGGTGCCGTCGGCCAGCAACAGCCGGTCACCCGTCCAGCCGGTGGCCCCCGCGCCGAGACGCACCCGTACGCCCAGCTCGCGCAGGGTCCGGGCCAGGACGGCTCCGCCGTCGGGGTCCAGCTGGCGGTTCATGACGTACGGGCCGGCGTGCACCACGGTGGCGTCGAGGCCCCGCCCGGCGAGCCCGCGGGCCGCTTCGAGCCCGAGCAGGCCGCCGCCCAGCACGACCACGCTGCGCGCGGCGCCGGCGCCCGCCACGATGCCGCGGCAGTCGTCGAGGGTGCGGAAGACGTGCACCGTGTCCGCGTCGATGCCCTCCAGCGGTGGCACGACGGGGAGCGCACCCGTGGCCAGCACGAGGGCGTCGTACTCCAGCTCGTCGCCGGGGATGGTGACGACCCGGCGCGCGGTGTCGATGGCCGTGATCGGGACGCCGAGCCGCACGTCGGCGCCGGCCGGTGGCCCGGCGAGCGTCAGGTCGTGCTCGCCGACCTTCCCGGCGAGCAGCGCCGACAACATGATCCGGTTGTACGGCCGGTGCACCTCCGCCCCGAACGCGGTGACCTTGATGTCGGCGTCCCGTGCCCGCAGCTCGCTGACCAGCCGCGACCCCGCCATCCCGTGCCCTGCGACGACGACCCTCATGCGGCCGCCACCGCCGCCGCGCAGATCTTGAACTCCGGCATCCTCGACACCGGGTCGAGGGCGGGATTGGTGAGTGTGTTGGTGCGGGCCTTCCCGGCGTAGTGGAACGGCATGAACACGGTGTCGGGGCGGATCGTCGTGCTGAGCCGGGCGGGCGCCGTGGCGGCGCCGCGCCGCGTACGCACCTCGACCGGTTCGCCGTCGGCGATGCCCAACCGGGCGGCCAGGTCGGGATGCAGCTCGACGAACGGCGCGCCGGGCAGCGCGGCGACCCGGCGGGTCTGCGCCCCGGACTGGTACTGGGTCAGCACGCGCCCGGTGGTCAGATAGACCGGGTAGTCGGCGCACGGTTCCTCGGCGGCGGACCGGTGGTCCACGGCGACGAACCGGGCTCGCCCGTCGGGCGTGGCGAAGGTGTCGAGGAACATTCGTGGCGTTCCCGGATGGTCCTCGGCCGGGCAGGGCCAGAAGACGCCACCCTCGGCGGTGATCCGCTCGTACGTGATGCCCGCGTAGTCGGCGATCCCGCCGGCACTGGCCCGCCGCAGCTCGTCGAACACCTCGCGCGGATCGGCGCTGACCGGTGCCCCGAGCCGCCCGGACAGCTCGGCGACGATCTCCAGATCGGTCCGGACGCCGGTCGGCGGTGGCGTCGACCGCCGTCGCCGGATGACCCGTCCCTCCAGGTTGGTCATGGTTCCGTCCTCCTCGGCCCACTGCGCGGTCGGCAGGACGACGTCGGCGATGGCGGCGGTCTCGGAGAGCACGAAGTCGGTGACCACCAGCAGGTCCAGGGCGCGCAGCCGTTCCTCGACGGCCGCGGCGCGCGGCGCGGACACGACCGGGTTGGAGCCGAAGACGAACATCGCCCGGGCCCGGTCCGAGGTCAGCAGCTCGTACGCCGAAGGGCCCGGCCCCGGCAGGTCGCGGGGGTCGACGTCCCACACCGCGGCAACGTGTGCCCGGGCGGCCGGGTCGTCGAGCCGGCGGTAGCCGGGCAGCTGGTCCGCCTTCTGGCCGTGCTCGCGTCCGCCCTGGCCGTTGCCCTGGCCGGTGAGGCAGCCGTACCCGGAGCCGGGGCGGCCGGGCAGGCCGAGGGCGAGGGCGAGGTTGACGAACGCCGACACGGTGTCGGTGCCTTTGGCGTGCTGCTCGGCTCCCCGGGCGGTGAGCACGATCGCGCGATCCGCCGCGGCGAGGCGGCGGACGGTCTCGTACAGGTCGGCGGCGGGTACGCCGGTGAGCTGTTCGACGCGGGCCGGCCACCACTGGGCCACGACGCTGCGGACGTCGTCGAAGCCGGTCGTCCGCGCGGCGACGTACGCGGTGTCGACGTAGCCCTCCGTGATGGCGATGTGCAGCAGGCCGTTGGCCAGTGCCAGATCGGTGCCTGGGGTGGGTTGCAGGTGCAGGGAACCGTGCCGGGCGGTCGCCGTGGCCCGCGGGTCCACCACGATCAGCCGTTCACCGGTGACGTGCCGCAGGAACGGCGGCATCGTCTCGGCCGGGTTCGCGCCGACCAGCAACACCGCGTCCGCGTCGTCGATGTCGGTGATCGGGAACGGCAGCCCGCGGTCCAGCCCGAACGCGCGGTTCCCGGCCGCCGCGGCCGAGGACATGCAGAACCGGCCGTTGTAGTCGATCGTGGGTGTTCGCAGGGCCACCCGGGCGAACCGGCCCAGCGCGTACGCCTTCTCGTTGGTGAGGCCGCCGCCGCCGAACACGGCGACGGCCTCCCGGCCGTACTCCTGCTGAATCTCGTCGACGGTCGTGACGATCCTGTCGAATGCCTCGTCCCATGTGGCTGGACGGAGCCGGCCCGCGTCGCGGACCAGCGGCGTGACCAGCCGTTCCGGGTGGTCCAGCAGCGCCGCGGACGTCCAGCCCTTCTGGCACAGTCCGCCGCCGTTGGTCGGGAAGTCCCGGCCGTCGACGGTCACCCCGGCGTCGCCGTCGCGCAGCGTCATCGCGCACTGCAGCGCGCAGTAGGGACAGTGCGTGTCGGTCGACGTCATGCCGGACAGGCTCTCCACCTGCGGTTTCCTCCCCGCCACCCGCGTGTTAACGCGGTGAAAATCGTGTGTAACTTCGGGCGCACGGAGCCGGTGAGGTCAGATCGACGCGATCTTGGCCAGGGAACCGCGCAGGTAGAACCACCAGGTCACGACGAGGCACACCGCGTAGCCGGCCAGGAAGACCCACAGCGCCGCGTTCATCGAGCCGGTGTTCGCGATCGACATGCCGAAGCCCCGCGGGATGAGGAAGCCGCCGAGTGCGCCGACCGCGGCGGCGATGCCGATGACCGTGGCGGCCTCGGTCCGTCCGCGGGCCGCGTCGTGGCCCCGGCCGGCCGCGCGGATCCGGAAGATCGCCGGGATCATCCGGTACGTCGACCCGTTGCCGACCCCGCTCGCGACGAAGAGCAGCAGGAACGCGGCGAGGAACGGTTCGAAGCTGCCCGCGGACAGGCTGACGAGGACCGCGCCGACGCCCGCGGCCATGACCAGGAACGTCGCCGCCGTGACCCGGGCGCCGCCGAACCGGTCGGAGAGCCAGCCGCCGATGGGCCGCGAGACGGAGCCGACCAGCGGTCCCAGGGCGGCGTACAGCAGGCCCTTGACGTCGGGGAACTCGCTCTTGATCAGCAGCGGCAGCGCGGCCGAGTAGCCGATGAACGAGCCGAAGGTGCCGATGTAGAGGAACGACATGATCCAGGTGTGGGCGTCGCGCACCACGGTCACCTGCTGCCGCAGCGGGGCCCGGGACACGCTCAGGTTGTCCATGAACAGCCACGCGCAGACCGTCGCCGCGAGTACCGGCACCAGCCACAGAAGCGGCGCGTTCTCCAGGTGCGGCGCAGTCGCGCCGAGCACGGCGATCCCGATCACGAGGGGTACGGCGAACTGCACCACCGCAACGCCGACGTTGCCGCCGGCCGCGTTGAGCCCGAGGGCCAGGCCCTTGCTCCGTTCGGGATAGAAGTACGAGATGTTCGCCATCGATGACGCGAAGTTCCCGCCGCCCAGCCCGGCCGTCGCCGCCGCCAGCAGGAACATCGGGTACGGCGTACCCGGGTTCAGCACGCACGCGGTCATCAGCGCGATCGGGATGAGCAGCAGCGCCGACGACACGACCGTCCAGTTGCGCCCGCCGAACCGCGCCACCGCCGCCGTGTACGGGATCCGCATCGACGCCCCGACCAGGTTCGGCAACGCCACCAGCCAGAACAGCTGATCCACCGAGAAGCGGAAACCGGCCGCCGGCAGGCTCACCGCGACGGCGCTCCAGAGCAGCCAGATCGAGAACCCGAAGTGCTCCACGACGATCGACCAGATCAGGTTGCGCCGGGCGACCCGCTGGCCGGTGGCCGCCCAGAAGGTCTCGTCTTCGGGATCCCAGTGGCTGATCCAGCGTCCGCGGGCTGGGGCTGTGGTGGGTGCGACGGTGGTGTCGAGGGTGGCTGTCATGGTGGACAATCTCGGCAGCCGTCGTTGCGAGTTCATGACCACCGTCGTGGCGCGGTCGTGAAATGATCGTCACAACGCCCGGGAAGCCCTGGTGAGATCGGGATGCCACGGTCCTCATGTCACGTGGTCGTCCATGACGCGGGCAGGTGGCGTTCCCGACCGCCCCCGTGTTTGCGGGTCCGTTCGACGACCTTTTCCGATCACTGCGGGCCGTAGATCGGCGACCCGCACGATTCGTGACGTCTGTGGTGGTCTCCGGGGGTCCGTGGAATGCGTCCGGGGGTTACAGTTCGCCCCATGATCGACCAGACGTCCAGCGATGAGAAGTCCGGCGGCGAGATGCCCGGAGACCCGAAGCCCGCGAAGCGTTCCGGCAGCGCCTGGGGCGAGCTGGTGATCCTGGGGGCTGTCGCCGTAACCGTGGCGCTGTTGGTACGGGTCTTCGTCATGCAGACGTTCTTCATCCCGTCCGGATCGATGGAGCACACGCTGGAAGTGCACGACAAGGTGCTGGTCAACAAGCTCGTCTACGACTTCCGGTCGCCGCATCGAGGCGAGATCATCGTGTTCACCGCCCCCGATTCGTGGCATCACGATCCGGCCCAGGGTGCCGACTTCATCAAGCGGGTGATCGCCGTCGGCGGTGATCGGGTGGTGTGCTGCGACGACCGGCAGCGGCTGACGGTCAACGGGTACGCCCTCGACGAGCCGTACCTCTACACCCAGCCCGACGGTACGGCGGACGCGCCGTCGCGGGACCGGTTCGACGTCACCGTGCCGCCGGGACGGTTGTGGGTGATGGGTGACCACCGTTCGGCGTCGGCTGACTCGCGTGAGCACTGGATGGAGACCGAGGACATCACGGTCGCCACCATCGCGGAGGACGCCGTGATCGGGCGGGCGTTCGTGCTGTTCTGGCCGCTGGGCCGGGCGACCTGGCTGTCGGTGCCGGCGACGTTCGACGGCGTCCCGGCGCCCGCCGGGTGACACCCGCGCCGCCCGCTGATGATGATCGATGCCGCGATCACCGCCCCACCACAGTGCAGGGCGGCGCGACCCCCGAGTCGTCGGTAGGCTTGCAGGCGGCCACCAACGGAGTCCGGGGGAGGCGTTCATGCCCGTCGTCGAGAGCTCCGAGGTTTCGGTCCTGCTGGGCGAGCTGACCACGATGGTCGGCCGGGAGGACCCGTACTCCCGCTATGAACGGCTCCGCGCGATCTCGCCGATCGTCCGGGCGGATGACGGCGCGTTGGTCGTGACCCGGCACGCCGACGGCGTCACGGTGACCCGCGACGCCCGGTTCGGTCACCTGCCGGCGGACATGCTGGCGTTCCTCGGCTTGCCGGACTGGGCGGAGCATCCGTCCCTGCGGTACCTGTTCACCAGCATCCTGCTGCTGAACCCGCCGGATCACACCCGACTGCGCCGACTGGTCAGCGGCACCTTCACTCCCCGGCGGGTGCAGGCGCTGCGTCCGGCGATCGAGCGGATGGTCGGCGACCTGCTCGACGCGATGAGCGGCGAGGTCGAATTCGTGGACGCGTTCGCGTTCCGGCTGCCCGTCGACGTCATCGGCGAGTTGCTCGGTGTGCCCGCGGCGGACCGCGCGCAGTTCCAGTCCCTGGTCCGCGACTCGACCCAGGTGCTGGAGATCATCACTCCTGAGGTGCTCGCGACGGCCGACCCGGCTGCCGCGACGATCCGCGCGTACCTCGCCGACCTGGTGGCCGATCGCCGCAAGGCGCCCGGCGACGATCTGATCAGCGCGCTCGTCGCCGCCGAGGAGTCCGGCGACCAGCTCACCGAGGAGGAGCTGCTCACCATGGCGGGGCTGCTCTTCGCCGCCGGATTCGAGACCACCACGAACCTGCTCACCAACGGCCTCGCCGCCCTGCTCGCCCATCCGGGCCAGCTGACCCTGTTGCGCGAGCAGCCCGGGCTGACCGGTTCCGCGGTCGAGGAGCTGCTGCGCTACGACACGCCGGTGCAGCTGGTCAGCCGGGTCGTCATGGAGCCGGTCGAGCTCGCCGGCATCACCGTCGAGCCCGGCGAACGCGTCGTCGCGTACCTCGGGGCGGGTAACCGTGACCCGGAACGCTTCCCGGCCGCCGGTGCGCTGCGCCTCGACCGCGCCGACAACGCGCCGCTCTCCTTCGGTGGAGGCATCCACTACTGCCTCGGCGCGCCGCTGGCTCGGCTGGAGGCGCAGATCGCCCTCCCCGCCCTGGTCCGGCGCTTTCCGGGGCTTGCGCCGGCGGGCGAACCGGAGCGCCGCAACAGTCTCGCCATCCGTGGCTTCACCCGGCTGCCGGTCACCACGGGCTGAGCTGCCGGCTCCCGTTCATGCGCACCGGGGGCCGCACCCGGCCGGGCCGCCGCGCGACTGTCGATCATGGAGGTGAAACCGTCTGAATGGCTGTTCGGACCGAATGGGGTCATACTTTTGGTTGGCACCACGTCGTCTCTATGGCTAGGGTCGTTGCTGTACGGCAAAGGCCTGTAGCGGAACGGAGGCACCGTGACCGACACCAACGTCGCCGAAAGGCTCCTGCTCGACCTGGCCGAGACCGCCGACCCCGCGGTCCGCGAACGCGCCATCGAGGCGTGGATGCCGATGGCGCAGCGGCTCGCCCACCGGTACTCCGGACGCGGCGAGCCCGCCGACGACCTCGAGCAGGTGGCGGTGCTCGGGCTCGTCAAGGCGGTCGACAAGTACGACCCCGAACGCGGTGACTTCGCCGCGTACGCGATCCCCACCGTCATCGGCGAGATCAAGCGGCACTTCCGCGACCGCACGTGGTCCGTACGCGTCCCCCGCCGGCTGCAGGAACTCCGGATGGCGATCAACGACGCCAACGACACGCTGCTGCACACCCTGAGCCGCCCGCCCACCGTCACCGACGTCGCCGGGTATCTCGGCGTGACGGAGGAGCAGGTCCTCGAAGGCCTCGAAGGCGCCCAGGCGTACAACGCGACGTCGCTGTCGAGCCCCGTCCACAACGACTCGGCGACCGAGCTCAGCGAGACGCTGGGTGCCGCCGACGAGGGCTACGAACTCGTCGAGCTGCGCACCGCCCTCGGTCCCGCGATGGCGCGGCTCGACGAGCGGGAGCGACGGATCCTCACCCTGCGCTTCTACGGCGGGCTGACTCAGACCCAGATCGCCAGCGACGTGGGCCTCTCGCAGATGCACGTGTCGCGGCTGCTGGCCCGGGCCCTCGCCACCCTGCGCACCGAGATGGACGCCGACCGCACGGACCGCTGACCGGGGAGATCGTCGTGGCGCTGCCGATCGAGCAATACGCCGTCATCGGCGACAACCAGACCGCCGCGCTGGTCGGCCGGGACGGGTCGATCGACTGGTTGTGCCTTCCGCGCTTCGACTCCGGAGCGACCTTCGCCGGACTGCTCGGCACCGCCGAACACGGCCGGTGGCTGATCGCGCCCGAGGGCGACGTCCGCGCCGTGCGCCGCCGGTACCGCGGCGACACGATGGTGCTCGAGACCGAGTACGACACCGACGAGGGCACCGTCCGCGTCATCGACTTCATGCCGCCGCGCGGCGAGGCGCCGGACGTGATCCGAATCGTCGAGGGCGTCAGCGGCCGGGTGCCGATGTGCATGGAGCTGCGACTGCGCTTCGGGTACGGCCGCGTCGTCCCCTGGGTGTACCGGGAGGACGGCGACCTCGTGGCGGTCGCCGGACCGGATGCCGTGTGGCTGCGTACGCCGGTGCACACCCACGGCCGGGACTTCGCCACGCACGCCGAGTTCACGGTCGGGCCGGGGCAGCGGGCCCCGTTCACCCTGAGCTGGCGGGCGTCGCACCGGCCGCCGCCGGAGCCGATCGACCCGGTGCAGGAGCTCGGCGCCACCGAGGGCTTCTGGCAGGGCTGGGTGTCGGCGTGCACGTACGAGGGGCAGTGGCGCGACGCCGTCGTCCGTTCCCTGCTCACCCTCAAGACGCTGACGTACGCCCCGACCGGCGGGATCGTCGCGGCGGTGACGACGTCGCTGCCGGAGCAGCTCGGCGGCGTCCGGAACTGGGACTACCGGTTCTGCTGGCTGCGCGACGCCACGATCACCCTGCAGTCGCTGCTCTACTCCGGCTTCCAGAGCGAAGCCCTCGCCTGGCGCAAGTGGCTGCTGCGCGCCATCGCCGGCGACCCCGCCGAGCTGCAGATCATGTACGGCGTCGCCGGTGAACGCCGCCTCGACGAGTACATAGCCGACTGGCTCCCCGGCTACGACGGCAACCCGGTCCGGATCGGCAACGCCGCTGCCGAGCAGTTCCAGCTCGACGTGTACGGCGAGGTCATGGACGCCCTGCACCAGGGTCGCCGGGCCGGGCTCAAGCGCAACGACCCGTCCTGGGGGTTGCAGGTCAAGCTGATGAACTTCGTCGCGGAACACTGGGACGACCCGGACGAGGGCATCTGGGAGGTACGCGGTGGCGCCAAGCACTTCACGCACTCGAAGCTGATGGCCTGGGTGGCTACCGACCGGGCCGTCAAGGCGGTCGAGGAGTTCGGCCTGGAGGGCCCGGCCGACAAGTGGCGGGCGCTGCGCGATGAGATCCGCACCGACATCCTGGCCAAGGGATACGACCCGGACCGGCGAACGTTCACCCAGTCGTACGGGTCGAAGGAGCTGGACGCGGCGATGCTGATGGCCCCGCTGGTCGGATTCCTGCCGTCGGACGACGAACGGGTCCGCGGAACGGTGGCCGCCATCGAGCGGGACCTCATGTGCGACGGCTTCGTGCAGCGCTACACCCAGCCGCCCGGCGATCCGGTCGACGGGCTGCCGCCCGGTGAGGGCGCGTTCCTCGCGTGCTCGTTCTGGCTGGCCGACAACTACGCGCTGATGGGCCGCGGCGACGAGGCCCGCGAGCTGTTCGAACGGCTGCTGAGCCTGCGCAACGACGTCGGCCTGCTGTCCGAGGAGTACGACCCACGCGCCGGCCGGCTGGTCGGCAACTTCCCGCAGGCCTTCAGTCACGTGCCGCTGATCGACACCGCCCGTAACCTGTCCCGCGCGCTCGGCCCCAGCCAGGAACGCATGAAGGAAGGCCTGCGCGACTGACGGCCCTTAGGGGCTGGTCCCCAGGTCGAGAGCCATTGCTCAAGGGGTCTTGATCAGTCCCCGAGCCGATGTGCGTCTTGCCCCCACCGGCCAGACTCGGCGGGGAACACAGAGCATACGGAGGGCAACTGTGACCGATGAGAATCAACCCGTACGCCGGCGGGTCACGCTGACTGGGATCAGCTCGCGTGCGTGGGAACACCCGGCCGACCGCGGCGCGCTGACGGCCCTGCGGGAACTGCGCGGCTTCGACGACCTGGTCAAGGCGTTCTTCGGGATGTGGAACGAGCGCGGGTTCCGGCTGTCGTACCTCGCCGGGGCGATCCGTGTCGACCACCGCCAGTATCCCCGGGTCCACCAGCGTTTCGTCGAGGCGGCGCAGACGCTGGACGTACCGGACCTGCCGGAGCTCTACGTCGAGCAGTCGCCGCTGATCAGCGGTCAGGCGATCGGCATGGACAGGCCGTTCGTCGTGATCACCACGGCCGCGGTGGAGAAGCTCGACGACGACGAGCTGCGCTGCCTGCTCGGCCACGAACTGGGCCACATCCGTAGCGGGCACGCCGTCTACAAGACGATCATGACGATCCTGACCCGCTGGGTGCAGAGCATCAGCTGGCTGCCGATCGGGGCGATCGCGCTGCGGGCCATCATCGCGGCGATGTTCGAGTGGTGGCGTAAGGCCGAGCTCTCCGCCGACCGGGCCGGTCTGCTCGCCACGCAGGATCCGGCGGTCTCCCTGCGGCTGCTGATGAAGCTCGCGGGTGGCGGCGACCTGTCGCAGATCGACACGACCGCGTTCCTGGAGCAGGCGGCGGAGTACGCCGGCGGCGGTGACCTGCGCGACAGCATCCAGAAGATCGGAATGACCGCGTGGAGTAGCCACCCGGTGCCGGTGGCCCGGGCCGCCGAGTTGCAGAAGTGGGTGGGCTCCGGCGCCTACGGCGTGATCCTGGGCGGTGACTACGCGCGCCGTGACGACGACCGCGGCGCCTCTGTCACCGAGGACGTCAAGGCGGCCGCCTCGTCGTACCGGGAAAGTTTCAGCTCCTCGCCCGACCCGCTGGTCACGCTGGTTCGACGGTTCGCCGGAGGGGCCGCGGACCTGGGCGAGTGGGCCGGCACCCAGGCCGGCAAGGCCCGTACCTGGGCCGGCACCGCGGGCGACGCGGCCGCGAACGCCGCCCGCCGCGCCCGCGGAGAGTCCTCCGGCGACGACCGCCCACCGCCCGCCTGAGCCGGGGTGCAGGGGGAGGCGTCGCTCCCCCTGCACCGCCGCTACGGCGTCAGGCGGTTCGGTCCGCGGAACAGGAACATCGCCTCGCGGATGCTGTCGAGGCCGAGCAGGACCATGAGGATCCGGTTCAGACCGGCCCCGAACCCGCCGTGCGGCGGCGTGCCGAACCGGAAACAGTCGGTGTACGCACGCAGCGGCTCCAACCCCAGCCCCTTGTCGCCGGCCTGCCTCAGCAGTACGTCGTGCCGGTGTTCCCGCTGCGCCCCCGTGGTGATCTCCAGGCCCTTCCAGAGCAGGTCGCCGGGGCGACTGGACAACTCACGGATCAGCGTTCTGGACATGGCGGGAGACTAGTGCAGCTCTTCCGCCGTTGTCACCGGCTTATCACCGCTGGTACGGCGCCCTGCCCCGGCCTACGCGCCGATGCCCTCGGCGCGGCCGCGGGCCGGCCACTGCAGGCGGTACGCGGCGATCAGGGGCGGGGCGATGATGCGGACCGTGTAGCGGATGCCGTCGTCGGTGACGTGGCGGGTCCAGACGTGGGCACGGTCGGCGGCGTACATGGAGTCCTCGACGGCCCAGACCGAGCCGGGGTCGCAGGACGGTGGAAAGACAGCGGACATGACGAGCTCGTTGGTGTACATCCGGATCGAGCGTTGGATCTGGGGGCCTGCCTTCGACTCTGGGAGCTCGTACGTGTATTCGACCGGCCGTTCCTCCCGGGGTTGCAGGGGAAACCGGCCCTCGGCGTTGCGGAACAGCAGCCGGACCTCCTTGAAGGAGTCCCGGTCAGTGACGGGTTCCCAGTCGACAGGTTGCCGGTTGCTCTCCGCGCGGAAGTCGAGCTCGTCCCAGCTCAGCGGCTGGGCGCCGTAGAACCGGCGGGCGGCGGCGGAGTCGTCGGCGAAGCGGTGACCCTCGATCTGGGCGGTGCAGTGCGTGATGGGTTCGGCGCTCGTGTTGTACAGCAGCAGTCGCGTGTGGACGACGTAGCGACCGCCGAGGTACCGGTATTCGATCTCGTCCCTCTTCACGACGAGCGGCGGTCGCGCCGATGACATGGCGGAGACGGCTACCGCGGGCCGGTCGTCGCCGCCGTGGGCGCGGTGGAACGCGTCGAACAGGTGCCAGACGGCCCCACCGGCGCCGAGACACAGGTCGGCGCGGCGGGCGAAGTCCTCCGTCGGGGGGTGGCGGCAGGACTCGACGTGGCTCACGTACGAGGCGTGGAAACCCATCTCGGCGGCGAGCTGCTTCTGCGTCCAGCCGCGTCTGGAGCGCTGCCGTCGCAGTTCGGCCGCGAACTCCTGCCCGAGCGAATCAGCCATTGCTGTCGGTCACTCCCGCCGTTTCCGTCACACCCTAGAACGGTAGCGGCTTCGCAGGTATGGCGTGAAGACCCGGTCACGCCGCGTGCGCAAGCCAACCGCGTGGCGGCGTCGCGACCCTCCCGGGTATCGCGCTGTGCCGACATGCCCGGTCCCGTGCCCGTTGACAGCCTGTGTCCTGCCGGGCCGGGGTGGTGGGGATACGATCCTTCTGCCGACGGGAGCTCGTCATGATCATCTCCATCAACCCGATGAGCCCGGCCGAGTTCGACCGCGTGGTGCGTCCCGACACCGGCGCCGGACTCGGGTGCCTGCGAACCGAGCGGGGCAACCTGCCGCTCGACCGGCTCGACGTGCGGGCGGCGATCACCGGGCTCGTCAGCCGGACGACGGTCACGGCCGAGTTCGTCAACGTGCACGACGTCCCGCTCGAGGCGACGTACGTGTTCCCGCTGCCGGACCGGGCCGCGGTCACCGGCATGAGCATGACCGCCGACGGGCGCACCGTCGCCGCCGAGCTGCACGAGCGCGGCGAGGCGCGGGAGGCCTACGACGCGGCGGTGGCCGCCGGGCAGCGGGCCACGATCGCGGAGCAGGAACGTCCCGACGTCTTCACGATGCGGGTGGGCAACATCCTGCCCCGCGAACGCGTCTCGGTATGCCTCCAGCTCGCGGGCCCACTGCCGTACGAGGACGGGGCGGCCACGTACCGGTTCCCGCTGGTCGTGGCGCCCCGCTACATCCCCGGTATCGCCCTCGACGGGCCGCAGGCCGGCGACGGGCGCGCCGTCGACACCGACGCCGTACCGGACGCGTCCCGGATCACCCCGCCCGTCCTGCTGCCCGGCTTCCCGAACCTGGTCCGGCTCTCCATCGGCGTCGACATCGACCCGGGCGACCTCACGCTGGGCGAGGTGCGGTCCAGCCTTCACGCGCTCGTCGGCGAGGGGAACCACCTGAGCCTGGCGGCGGGGGAGCGGGCCGATCGCGACTTCGTGCTGCGGCTGGCGTACCCGGGTGACGAATCGGCGGTGCTGTGCGCGCCGGACGCGAACCGTGGAACGGACGGGCCGCAGGAGGGCACGTACCGGCTGACCGTGCTGCCGCCCACACCGACCGGCCCGGCCCGGCCGCGCGACGTCGTGCTGCTGCTCGACCGATCCGGCAGCATGCACGGTTGGACGATGGTCGCCGCGCGGCGTGCCGCCGCCCGGATCGTCGACACGCTGAACGCGGACGACCGGTTCGCGGTGATGACGTTCGACCACGAGGTCGGACACCCGACGGGGCTGGTCGCGGGCCTGGTCGACGCGAGCGACCGCAACCGCTACCGGGCGGTCGAACACCTCGCCCGGGTCGAGGCGCGCGGCGGCACCGAGATGCTCGCCCCATTGCGTGAGGGTCTGCAACTGCTCACCGACAACGTCCCGGTGGCCGGCGGCAGCATCCATCGCGAACGGGTGCTGGTGCTCGTCACCGACGGGCAGGTCGGCAACGAGGACCAGATCCTGCACGACGTCTCGCCGCTGGTCGGCCGGACCCGGATCCACACCGTCGGCATCGACCGGGCGGTGAACGCGGGGTTCCTCGGCCGTCTCGCCGCACTGGGCGCCGGCCGCTGCGAACTCGTCGAGAGCGAGGACCGGCTCGACGAGGCGATGGAGCAGATCCACCGCCGGATCGGTACGCCTCTCGTCACCGACCTGACGATCACCGCCGACGGCCTCGACGTCGTCGAGGAGACCCGTAGCCCTGGACGCCTGCCCGGCCTGTTCGCCGGGGTGCCGCTGGTCGTGACCGGGCGGTATCGCGGGGCGGCGAGGGGCTCGGTGACCGTGCGGGGGCGTACCCGTGACGACCGGGAGTGGACGGCGACCGTGCCGGTCCGCGCGGTCGGCGAACCGGCGATGACGGCGCAGTGGGCGCGCGCCCACCTGAGTGACCTCCAGGACCGGTACGCCGCGGGCGAGCACGCCCTTCACCAGCGGATCGTCGAGACGTCGCTGCGGTTCTCGGTGCTGTGCCGGTTCACCGCCTACGTGGCCGTCGACAACCGGGTGGTGACCGACGGCAAGGCGCCCCACCGCATCATCCAACCCGTCCAGCCCGCCTCCGGCTGGGACATGCTCGCCCCGCCCCCGCCGTCGGTGGGGTACGCCCGCACGGCGGCTGCGCCTACGGCGGCCGCGGCGCCGATGTTCGCCTCCCCGGCGGTCGCACCGGCGCCCGGCGGCATCCCGCGCAACCGTTCGGCGATGATGCCGTCGGCCACCCCCGGCCCCGGCCGGGTTCCGCCGCCCACGCCGGTCGGAGTATCCCTGGCCGAGCTGCGCCGGCTCGCGGCCGTCGAGGGCCGCCGGCTGCGCGACGCCGGCGACCTGCCGGAGTACGAGCGTCGCGACGCGCTGGCCGACCTGGCCACCCGGCTTGAGGCGCTGCTGAACGGCGTCACGGGCGACGTGTACGACCCGCTCCGAACCCTGATCGGCAAGCTGCGCGAAGGCCGCGACGTCAGCGCGCTGTGGGCCGAGGCGCGAACGGTGCTCGACGCGTTCGCGACCGGGCGCCACTCGGCATCCGCCGAATCGTTCGGCGGCCGGGAAAAGGGAGGCCACCGCCCGTTCTGGAAGCGCTGACGAGGACGGCGGGGCACCCCGCCGCAACCGTTCAACCCCGCATACTGCACCCCGCACCTCTCATGTCCGCTTTCCGTCCCGCCGAGAGACAGGTGACGTCGGCGACAGGTGAAGGTGGGGGCGGTCGTGCAGCTGTTCGGACAGATGGCGGTGGCCGTCACCTCGGCGGTCCTCGCGACCACCGCGGCCCTCAGCCCCACACCGGCCGGCGCCGCACCGGTCGCCGAGGCGAAGAGTGCCGCGGCGGCGCAGGACACGCTGCGAATCATGCCGCTCGGCGACTCCATCACCTACGGCGTCGGCACGAGCGCGCGCAACTCGTACCGTTCGGACCTGTGGAACCGGCTGACCGCCGGGGGCCTGCCGATCGACTACGTCGGCTCGCAGCAGACCGGCACCCTGCTCGACGCCGACAACGAGGGCCACCCGGGTTGGACCAGCGCACAGCTGACCGCCCATATCGACGGGTGGCTCACCGCGTACCAACCGGATGTCGTCCTGCTGCACGCCGGCACCAACGACATCCGGCACGGACTGTCGCCCGCGCAGGCCGTCGAGGACCTCGCCACCCTGGTCGGCCGGATCCAAGAGCAGCGGCCCGACATCGAGATCTTCGTGGCGAAGATCGTGCTCGCCAAGCGGGCAGCGGAAAAAGGCCTCGACGCCCGGCTCAACCGCCTGATCCCCGGCGTGATCGGCAACATGGGCTCGCGGGTGCACATCGTCGACCAGTCCTCCGTCAGCGATCTGGACCTGCTCGACCTGAACCACCCGAACGACGTGGGGTACCGCAAGATGGCCTGGAACTGGTTCCAGGCGATGCGCCGCGTCTACCTGGCCGAGGCCACCACCTCGTCCGGTGGCGTCAACCCGTACATGGCGCGGCAGGCGTACCGGTGCCTGAAGCACACCGTCGTGCGGTACGGCACCGCGAGCTGGGCCACCGACTGCCGGACCTGGTACCTCCGCACGGTCACCACCGCGTACGGCGGCACCGGGCAGGTGTGGCAGTACCCGGTGACGTCGGCGGTGAAGTACTGGGCCACGGTCGGCCGGACACTGCAGCTGCGGACCCGTGCTGTCACCAGGTGGTACGGCCCGGCGAAGTTCTTGAAGCTCTGAGCGCCCGCGTTCCACCGCCTGGTCACCGGCGTCGTTGATCGAAACTCGCCGTCAGCAACCGTGGCGAGGTGGCCGCGGTCGGCCGCCGCCTCGGCCTGCTCGAGTCGAGGCTCGACGCCGCCACGGTTTCCCGGCCAGGTCCTTCGCCGACGAAGCTGTCGATGCTGATGTGTGTCAGGTGTTCTCGTGTGTATCAGGTGGTCTCGCCGCCGCTCTGAGTCGACGTGGACATCAACGGGGCCCCGTACCGGCGACGCATGGCGGTACTCTTCGCCGACCTGACCGGCTTCACCCGGCTGGTGGAGACGCGCGCGCCCGAGCAGGTGTACGCCACCGTACGGCCCCTGCTCGACGAGCTCGTCCTGCTGGTTCGCCTGCACGACGGCGAGGTGCAGCAGGTCCTCGGCGACGGCTTCATGTGTGTCTTCGACGACGCCGCGACCGCGGTCCGCTGCGGGCTCGCGCTGGTCGCGGCGGGCCGCGCCGAGCTGCCGGTCCACGTCGGAATCGAGTACGGCGAGGTGCTCGTCACGCCGACCTGGCAACCGGCGGCGTACGGGGTGTGGGGGCGGGCAGTCAATCACGCCCAGCGCCTCTGCACCCAGGCCGGGCCGGGTGGGGTGCTCGTCGGCCCTGCGGCCCACACCGCGGCGGGTCGGGTGGGGCCGGCCCGTCCGGTGCGGGTCCAGCTGGCCGGCGTCGACCATCCCGTCCTCGCCCACGCCGTTTTCCGGGACGTATGCCTGGCCGCCTGACCGCTGTCACGACGGCTCAGGCGGCAGGGCCCGGCCGGTCGGCGGGCTCGGCGCGAACCCCCCGATCGCGCCACCCGTCGTCGATCGACCCGATTCGATCAACGTGCCGGGCTCCGACGAGCAGGGTGGACCGACGTGACCGATGAGTGCTGCCGCCTGATCGTCGTCTGAGCGGCATGAAGGTCTGGTCGTCAGCCCGGCAGCAGGAAGTAGACCATCGGGTTGTCGGTGCCGTCGTGCACCTTCTCGGTGATGCCGAGCGACGTACGGTGTGCGTCGAGCTGGGCGAACTGCTGCGGCGCCCGCTTGTGGGCGGCGGTGAACCAGGGCGCGCCGACCTCCTTCAGCCACTTCATGAGGACGGCGCCCTCGCTGAACGGCATCGCGAACCGGTTGTGGAAGACGTCGTGCACGCTCACCGGGATGCCGGGGCGCATCAGCGGGAACAGGTCGGCGATGAACCAGCGGGCGAAGCTGGCGTTGTGGGCGGCGTCGATGAACAGGTAGTCGACGTCGCCGGGCAGGGAGCCGAGGTTCTGGCGTACGTCTCCGCGGGTGAACGTCCACCGGTCGGCGGACAGGTCGGCGGGGATGTTGCGTTCCACGTTGTCGACGATGTCGAAGGACCAGAGCCGCCCAGCGCCGTTGTCCCGCAGGGCGCGCAGAATCCAGCTGGTGGACCAGCCGTGGAAGGTGCCGATCTCGACGACGTCGCGGGGGGCGTACTCGCGGATCAGCAGGTACGTGATCTCCGCCTCGACGTCGTCGAGCTGGGCGCGGAACTCGGCGGAGCGGGACTGCCGGAACGCCCGCTGCTCCTCACGCGCGGTGCGCAGTTCACCGGCGTACTTGGTGTACAGCTCGGCCAAGCGGTCGGCGGTGATGTCCGGCAACGTCTTCTCCCTCGGTGGTGAACGGCCGGGCCAGTGTACGAGACCACCCCGGGGCGGGGTCCGTGCCGCTACGTTCGGGGTCGAGGTTTCTGGGGGTCTGCCCACGTACGTGACCCACGACGGTCACCTCCGGGCGGGGTGCGTGCACGGTGACCGCGATGGCAGGGCTCGTCCAGCCCGCGGAGCTGAACACCGGCGGTATCCGTTGCGGTAGCCGCCGCATCCGCGTCGGACTCCCACCTCGCCGTGACTGATCGGCTCGGCGCTGTCGTCGTCCTCCCACCCGGGTCGGTTACGCGGGCGCCAGCCGATGGCGTTGGCGCACTTCGCCGCGGTGCTTGTGCCGTGGACTTGACACAAGCCGTACGCTTTGTGTCGCCTGCTTGATACAAGGGAGTCCCGTGAATGTGACCGTCCTGCTGACCGTCGTCGGCGCCCTCGTCGTGCTGGTCCTGCTCATCCGGCAGATCCGGCGCGCCGAACCCGTACCCCCCGCGGAGCTGCCCCCGCGCCTGGGCCGCCGGCTCGCCGCGTACCACTGGGGCGGTGTCCTGCTCGGCGTGCTGCTCGCCGTCGCCGCGATCCACGCCGACCGGCTGGGGCGGGGACCCATGCTCGCCGCACCGCTGTTCGGCATCGGTCTGCTGACCGGCGTGGTCGTCGGGCAGCTGCTGACCCGGCCCGCCGTCACCGGGCCGCGTACCGCCGCCGTGGAGGTCCGCGAACCCCGCCGTTACCTGCCTGGCGGCCTCACCCGCGCGGTCGGCACCGCTGCCGCCCTCGTGACCGTCCTGTTGATCTTCACAACGGCGGCCGGCAGCGCTGACGATCAGCACCGGTCCGGCCGCAGCTTCGAACGCATCTGTGGTGACGTCACCAGTCGCCGCGGTCCCTGGCCCGGCGCCTACTACAGCGTCCCGCTCGCGATCGTGCTGGTCATCGGCCTGGCTGTCGCCGTACTCGCGCTGCGCGCCCTCACGAATCAGCCGCGCCCCGGCGTCGACCACCTCGCCGGCGACGATGCTCTGCGCCGCCGGACCGCCGAATCCGTCGTGGCCGCCACCGGCATTCTCGTCACACTGCCGCTGGCCGGCGTCAGCCTCACCGCCGCGGGTGCCCTCCTCACGACGGGCTACTGCAGCTCGGCGTGGGAGGTGATCCTCGGCTGGGCTCTGCTCGCGATCATGCCAACCGTCGTCGTCCTCTTCGCCTGGTGCATCGCCACCGTTCTCGGCCTGCGTTCCCGGGTGGTGGTGAGCCGCCCGTGACCCCACTGCTCACCGTCGACCCCGACGACCCCACCCCGCCGTACGAGCAGCTCCGGCGCCAGTTCGTCATCCTCATCCACGCCGGAACCCTCCCCGCCGACTCCCGCCTCCCACCGCTGCGGCAACTCGCCGGGGACCTCGGTCTCGCCGTGGGAACGGTCGCGCGCACCTACCGCGAACTGGAGGCGGCGGGCCTCGTCCGGTCACGGCGCGGGGGCGGCACCCGGGTCGCCTGGACCGCCCCGAAGCTGCCAACCGACGAACGCCGCCGCCTGCTCGCCACCGAACTCGCTGCGTTCCTCGCCCGGGCGCGGTTGCTCGGCTTCACTCGCGCCGACGTCCGGGACGCCCTGGACCGGTTCGACTGACGGTGCCCGGTCACCGCTGTGATCGTGGCTGTGCCCCGTCTCACGGCCGCGGTCTCACAGCCGCGGGCTGATCAGTCTCTGCAGGTCCTGCCGGGTGATGTCGCGGGCCGCGCCGCGCCTGGCCGCCGCGGTCGGGTCCGGGTGGGGGATCGCGTCGCATTTCCGGTCGGAGGTACGACCACCGGCCCGCACCGGCAGCGTCCCCCTCCTGAGGTACGCGGCGACCGCGTCGTCGACGCACGCGACCCCGTTCAGGGAACCGGCGTGGGTGCTGCCGCCGACACCCTCCACGAGGGACGCCTTGGGGAACCGGCTGCGCACCTCGAGACTGCCCTCGTACGGCGTCGCGCCGTCCAGGGTCTCGCTGATCAGCAGCACCGGCGGCGCCTTCGATCCGTCTACCCGGACCGGCGTGCCGCTGCGCGCCTTCCAGAACGCGCACGGCGCGTTGAACCAGGCGTTGCCCCACGTCTCGAACGGCGCCCGAACATAGGTGGCCCAGTTGTCGATGCGCCACTGGTTCCAGTTCTTCGGCCACGCGGCGTCGGTGCACTGGACGGCGAGGTAGATGGCGAACCCGTTGTCCGCGCCCGGGCCCTGGCCGTTCGCGTCATCGTAGGCGGCGACGAGGGCGTCGGCGTCCTTGTCGTTCACCCAGCCGGCGAAGGACGCCGCGACGTCGGGGAACCGGAAGACGGCGTAGCCCGCGGGCAGGAAGATGTCGGTCCACTCGGCGGGGCCGATCCTGCCTCCCGCCGGGTTGGCCTTCAGGACCCGCAGCTGTTCGTCATACGTCGCCTCGACGGCCCGGGCGGTCGTGCCGAGGTGGTAGAGGCTGTCGTACCTGGCGACCCAATCGAAGAAGATCTTTATGTTCCTCTCGAAAGCGACGTCCTGGTCGAGGTTCGCCCGGTACCAGATTTTGCGCGGGTCCACGTTGCCGTCGAGCACCATTCGGCGGACCTGCTTCGGGTGCAGGGTGGCGTACACCTGGCCGAGGTACGTGCCGTAGGAGAACCCGTAGAAATTGATCTGCGGTACGCCGAGCGCCTTCCGGATGCTCTCCATGTCGGCGATCGTGTCGGTGGTCCGCAGGTGGCCGAGCAGGTCGCCGCCGTTCGTGGCGCATGCATTCGCATACGCCTTCGACCGGTCCAGCCAGGTCCGCTCGATCGACGGCGACGTCGGCACGTACGCGGGCCGGTTGTAGCCGAAGTAACCGCCGTCGCAGGTGAGCGCCGGTTCGCTGGAGCCGACGCCCCGCGGGTCGAAGCCGATCCAGTCGTACGACGCGCCCGCCCCGTCCGGCACGAACTCGCCGAGGACCGACAGGGTGAGCCCAGAGCCGCCGGGCCCGCCGGGGTTGACCAGCATGACGCCCTGGTAGCGGGTGCTCGTGTGCCTGATCCGGGATAGGGCGAGCTTGATGGTCCTTCCGCGCGGGTTCGTGTAGTCGAGCGGCACGGTGAGCGTGCCGCACTCGGCGTTCCGGCTCCGCAGGACCGGGCTGGGGCAGGTACGCCAGGTGATGGGTTGTGCGGCGTACCCGGCCGTTGGCCCGCGGTCGTGGCCTGGTGCCGCCTGTGCGGCCGTGGCCGCCATGACGACGGACGCCGCTACGAGGCTGAGCGCCAGCGGTCTCCTCATTACGCCCCCTTCCGGGTGGAACGCCCCGAATCAGGACGCTATGGACGAGTCTGCACCGGGCGGGGAGGATCCGCATCGACACGCGCCGGGGGGTTGACAGGAAGCTCACGCGGAGTATGTTCAACCTATCGGTTGATTAACCAGATGGTTGAGAGCAATGTCGGCAGACACGGTCAGCACCGTTTTCGGCGCACTCGCCGATCCGACCAGGCGCGCCATCCTGGCCCGCCTGGCGGACGGAGAGGCGACGGTCAACGAGCTGGCGGCCCCGTTCCCGATGAGCCTGCAGGCCGTATCCAAGCACCTCAAGGTCCTGGAGAACGCGGGCCTGATCAGCCGTACGCGCGACGCCCAGTGGCGCCGCTGCAAGCTCGAACCCGCGCCGCTGCGCGACATCGCCCACTGGGTCGACGAATACCGCCGGTTCTGGGACGAGCGCTACGACGCCCTCGACACGTACCTGACGCGCCTGACGAAGGAGCAGTGAGATGTCCCAGCACACGGTCACCCTGCCCACCGACACCACCATCGTCATGACCCGCGAATTCGAGGCCCCGCGGGAGCTCGTCTTCGCCGCCCACACCCAGGCCGAGCACGTCAAGCAGTGGTGGGGCCGGGGCAACCCGCTCGACGTCGAGATCGATCTGCGCCCCGGCGGAGCGTGGCGCTTCGTCGAGCACGCCCCCGACGGGACCAGCCACGCCTTCCGCGGCGAGATCCGGGAGATCGACCCGCCCGCCGGCTTCGTGTGGACCTTCGAGTACGAAGGACTCCCCGGCCACATCTGTGAGGACCGATACGTCTTCGAGGATCTCGGTGGCCGTACGCGGCTGGTGTCCACGACGACGTTCACCTCGCGGGAGGACCGGGATGGCATGGTCCAATCCGGTATGGAGTACGGCGCCGCCCAGTCCTGGGAGGCCCTCGACAAGCTCCTGTCGACCCTCGCCTGATCCAGGTACCGGTGCGCCGGAGTCACCGGCCCAGCACGACCCCTCCGGCGGGCGGCCGGGACCCGATCCGGGTCCCGGCCGTCTCCCGTGCGGTGAATCGGCTACCGTGGCAGGCAGCGAAGGGAAGTAGCTCCCAACGTCAAGGTCGACACACTGGCGTCCGCGCTCCTACCCGCGGATTCCCGGCCATGCGGCCCCACCGGTCCCTCGGTGAGGCGGGCGAGACCTTCGGCTCTGGCTGTCACAGCCGGGTCGAGGTCGTACGCCGTCCACATCCCGGCTCCGTAACCGGGAAAGGTGTCCGATGGAAGGCTTTCTCGCCGCGCTGGCGCTCAGCTTCGGCGTCATCTTCGTGGCAGAACTGGGCGACAAGTCCCAGCTCATGGCACTCACCTTCGCGACCCGCTTCAAACCCCTGCCCGTGCTTGCCGGCATCACCATCGCCACCGCACTCGTACACGCCGTCTCCGTCGGCGTCGGCTACGGCCTCGGCGCCGCCCTGCCCACCGCGTGGATCTCACTGGTCGCCGGACTCGCGTTCCTCGCCTTCGGCGCCTGGACACTGCGCGGCGACCGGCTGACCGAGGAGGAACGCGCCAAGGCCGAGAACACCGAGCGCTCCGCCGTCGTCGCCGTCGGCGTGGCGTTCTTCCTCGCCGAACTCGGCGACAAGACCATGCTCGCCACCATCACCCTGGCCACCCAGCACGGCTGGGTCGGCACCTGGATCGGCTCGACGATCGGCATGGTCGCCGCCGACGCCCTCGCCATCGTCGTCGGCCGCGCCCTCGGCAGGCACCTGCCGGAGAAGACGATCAAGTATGGCGCCGCCGTCCTCTTCTTCATCGTCGGCATCTGGCTAGCCGTCGAGGCGATCACCCAGCTCATCTAGGCCGGCACGGGGTCGGTTGCGGGGTCTGCGCATGATGAACAGGTGATTCGCTTCTTCTTGAACACCCTGTGGCTCATCGTCGGCGGCGGCCTCGTCCTGGCCATCGGGTACGGCGTCGCCGCCCTGATCTGCTTCGCCCTCGTCGTCACCATCCCGTTCGGCATCGCCTCGCTCCGCCTGGCCGCCTACACCCTCTGGCCGTTCGGCCGGACCGTCATCGAGAACCCCGCCGCCGGCGTCGCCTCCGGCATCGGCAACGTCATCTGGGCCGTCGTCGCCGGCTGGTGGATCGCCCTGTCCCACGTCATCGCCGGTATCGGCCTCTGCATCACGGTGATCGGGATCCCGTTCGGCATCGCGCACTTGAAGCTCGTACCGGTCGCCTTCTGGCCCCTCGGCCGCGACATCGTCGACGTCGACGACACCCGCCGCTACGCGAGGGCGTGACGGGGTCCCCGGCGATCCTGTCGTGCGCCACCCTCCGCGCCTAGGCTGGCGGAATGGTGGAGATCGTGCTCATCCGGCACGGGCAGACCGAGTGGAGTGCGGCGGGCAAGCACACGTCGTACACGGATCTGCCGTTGACCGGGCTGGGAGAGGAACAGGCTCGCGGCCTGGGGGCGCTGCTGGCCGGCCGGACCTTCGCGGCGGTGCTGTGCAGCCCGCGCCGGCGCGCGAGGGACACCGCCGCCCTGGCCGGGTTGAGGGTGACCGAGACGACCGAGGACCTGGCCGAGTGGAACTACGGCAAGTACGAGGGACTCACCACCGCGGAGATCAGGCAGGAGCACCCCGACTGGGATCTCTGGAGCCAGGGCTGCCCCGACGGTGAGGCGCCCGATGAGGTCGGCGCGCGGCTCGACGCCGTCCTGGCCCGTGCCGCGGCGTTCGACCGCGACGTCGCGCTGGTCGGACACGGGCACGCACTGCGGGTCGCGGGGTCGCGCTGGATCGAGCAGCCCGCTTCGACCGGGGGCCGGTTGCGGCTGGACACCGCCACGTTGTCGTCCCTGGGGTACGAGCACGAGCGGCGCGTCATCCTGCAGTGGAACGCGCGACGTTAGTCATTCTCGCACGACACCGTCGTGCGGACCGTGCGCGAGCCGGACGGATCCGGTGCGACGGTCCACTCGGCGACCCACTGGCCTGGGTCGTCGGCGTTGACGTGTGAGGAGGTGAGGTCAGCGGTCCCGTGGCTCGCCTTCGAGGTGATCTTCGCCGTACCGCTGACGGCCACCCAGCCGGCTGGGCAGCGGGCGTACGTCTTCTGGACACCGGTGCGGTCGCTGTAGATGGAGCTGAGCGTGGTGACCGTACGGGTCACCGGGGTCCGCGTCGGCGAGGGGACCGCGCTCGTCGCCGCCGGGGTCGGCGTCGCGGAGGCCGTCGTGGCTGACGGGGCCGGGCTCGCCGGCGCACTGGCGGACGCGCTCGCCGTAGGGCTCGCCGACACGTTCGGCGAGGCCGACGCGGGTGGGGAGGCGGACGGCGAGGCGGAGGGCGAGGCGGACGGCGATGCCGGGGCCGAGGCCGATGTCACGGCCCGAGACGCGGGGAGGTCCGCGAGGGCGGGAGCCTGCTTGTCCAGCGTCGCGAACCCGACGGCGCCGAGACCCACGACGAATGCCCCGAGCACCCCGTTGGTGATCCACCGCTGGCGGGTGGTCCGCCGGGCCAGGGACATCCGAAGCCGGGTGTACGCGACGCCGACCGTACCGGACTTCTCGGTCACGAGGTCGGAGTCGGGCCGTTTGAGGCTGCGCAGCGGCAACAGGCGGGTCATGGCTCCCTCTTCGTGGTGTCCCCTCGACGTTCTCTATCGGCAACCCGTCGACGCACGCTGAGCGTTCCGCCTGTCTGCACCACTGCGGCCGCCGTGACCAGGACCGGGGCGCTCAGCCGCACCAGCGCCTTCTCCTGCGGCAGGCCGTGAGTGATCGCGTCGACCGTCACAGGACCGGTCGCGCGGATGGCGTTGTCGGTCGCGCCCCGTAGGATCCGGCGCGTGCCCGATGCTCCGCGCCGTACCCGCGCCGACGCCTGCCCCGGCGCGTTCAAGGTGCACGCCGCGGCCGACGGCGGCCTCGCCCGGGTGCGCATCCCCGGCGGTGTCCTCACGGCCGCCCGCTGGTCGGCCCTGACCCGCGCCGCCGCCCGGCACGGCACCGGCGCGTGGGAACTGACGTCCCGCGGCAACGTCCAGCTCCGCGGCGTGAGGGCGACGTCCGCGCTGGCCGGCGACCTCGCGGCCGCGGGTCTGCTCCCGTCCGCAACCCACGAGACGGTGCGCAACATCGTTGCCACGCCGCTGTCGGGTCGCTGTTCCGGCGTCGTCGACCTGCGCGGCTGGGCGGCGGCGCTGGACGCTGCGTTGTGCGCCGACCAGGCCCTCGCCGGCCTGCCCGGCCGTTTCCTCTTCGCCCTCGACGACGGACGCGGTGACGTACTCACCCTCGGCGCCGACGTCACCACGCTCGCCGTGGGCCCGTCGTCGGTCGCGCTGGTGCTCGGCGGCGTCGACACCGGCCTGCGCGTGGACCCGGAGAACGTGGTCCCGGCCGTTCTGGCCGCGGCGCACGCGTTTCTGGCGGTCCGGTCCGCGGACGACTCAGTGGCGTGGCGCCTCGCCGAGCTCGCGGATGGGCCCGGGCGCGTCGCCGCGATCCTGGCTCCGGCCTTCGCTGCGGGCCTCGGCCAGTCCGGCCGCGCTGTGCCGCTTTCGATAGGCGTGGCCGTGCCGCCTGACGGGGCCGTGCCGCCTCCGGGTGCAGCGGCTGTGCCGCCCCTGTCCGCAGCGGCTGTGCGTTCTCTGCTTGCCGGATCCGGCAAGGGCGCGGCCGGTGTCCCGGTCGGGATCGTCGCTCAGCGGGACGGGCGGGTGGCCCTGTCCGTCGTCGCGCCGCTCGGGCGGCTCAACGCCACCCAGCTCGACCTGCTCGGCCACGTCGCGGCCGGAGAGCTCCTGATCACGCCGTGGCGCGGCGTCGTTCTGCCGGATCTCGACCCCGCCCGGGCCGTCGAAGCCCTCGGCCTGGCCGCCCGGGCCGGGCTGATCACCGATGCCGCGTCGCCGTTGGCGGGCGTGACCGCGTGCACCGGCGCCCCCGGCTGCGCCAAGTCCCACAGGGACGTCCGCGCCGACGCCACCGCGGTGCACAGCACTGCCGAGCCGACCACCGTCGTCGAGAACGGTACGGACGCAAACGGTCCGGATCTGCTGCCCGTGCACTGGGTCGGCTGCGACCGGCAGTGCGGCCAACCCGCGAAACCGGCCGTCCAGGTCCGCGCGATCGCGGACGGCTACCTGGTCGGCCTGCCCGGCCGTCGCCCGCTGTTCACGACACATGCCGGGCTCGCGACCGCCATCCATTCGGCCCGCACCTGCGCGGACCGGACCACGTCGGACGGTCCAGCCGGGCCCGACGGTCCAGCCGGGCCCGACGGTCCAGCCGGGCCCGACGGTCCAGCCGGGCCCGACGGCGCCGCATCGGCTACGGCTCGGGCGGTGCCAGGCTCGTCTGAATCGTCTGCCGGGATCCCCACACCGCCCACGGCGGACCCGGCGTTTGACGGGCGGCGACAACCGGGTGACTTCGCGTGCAGCGGGACGGATTCAAGTGAGGTGAGGGACGGGTGAGCAACTACATCCGGGACGGTGCTGAGATCTACCGGCGGTCGTTCGCGACGATCCGGGCCGAGGCGGACCTCAGCGCCCTGCCGCCCGACCTGGCCCGCGTCGCCGTACGCATGATCCACGCTTGCGGAATGGTGGACCTGACGCAGGACCTGTCCTGGTCGGCGGGCGTCGCGGCCGCCGGGATCGACGCGTTGCGCAGGGGCGCGCCGATTCTGTGTGACGCGCAGATGGTGGCGTCCGGGGTGACCCGTAAGCGGTTGCCGAAGGACAACGACGTGGTCTGCACGTTGCGGGACCCGCAGGTACCTGAGCTGGCCCGCAGGCTCGGGACGACGCGCAGCGCCGCAGCCGTCGAGCTGTGGCGGGACCGGCTGGACGGCGCCGTGGTGGCGATCGGGAACGCACCGACCGCGCTGTTCCACCTGCTCGGCATGATCGAGGCTGGGGCGCCACGCCCGGCGGCGATCCTCGGCATTCCGGTCGGGTTCATCGGCGCGGCCGAGTCGAAGGACGCCCTCGCGGCGAACGCGCTCGGGCTGGAGTATCTGATCGTGCGCGGCCGCCGGGGCGGCAGCGCGGTGACGGCGGCGGCGGTCAACGCCCTCGCCAGCGAGGACGAGTGATGACGGGACGGCTGTGGGGGGTCGGGCTGGGCCCCGGCGATCCCGATCTGGTGACCGTGAAGGCGGCGCGGCTGATCGGTGCCGCGGACGTGGTGGCGTACCACAGTGCCCGGCACGGGCGCAGTATCGCCCGCTCGGTGGCGGCGCCGTATCTGCGGAAGGGGCAGATCGAGGAGCCGCTCGTCTATCCGGTGACGACCGAGGACACGACGCATCCCGGCGGGTACCGGGGGGCGATGGAGGAGTTCTACGCCGAGATCGCCGCGCGGCTGGCGGCGCACCTCGACGCGGGGCGGGACGTGGTCGTGCTCGCCGAGGGGGACCCGTTCTTCTACGGCTCGTACATGCATCTGCACAAGCGGCTGGCGCACCGGTATCCGACGGAGGTCGTACCGGGGGTGACGTCGGTCAGCGCGGCCGCGGCGGTGCTGGGGCGGCCGCTGGTCGAGCGCGACGAGGTACTCACGATCCTGCCCGGAACGCTGCCCGAGGCCGAGCTGTCGGCGCGCCTCGGCGGTGACCAGCCCGCCGTGATCATGAAGCTGGGGCGCACGTTCGGCGCCGTTCGCGGTGCCCTGGAGACCGTGGGCAGGCAGGACGAGGCCTGGTACGTCGAGCGGGCCACCACCGACCGTGAGCGGGTGACGAGGTTCACCGAGGTGGACCCGGCCGAGGTGCCGTACTTCTCCGTCGCCGTCCTGCCGAGCCGTCTGACCCGGCCCGGGGGGACGACGCCGACGGCGGTGGTGCAGCGGGAGCCGCGGGGCGAGGTGGTGGTGGTCGGGCTCGGTCCGGCGGGGCGGGACTGGGCGACGCCGCAGGCGATCGCCGAGCTGTCCGCCGCCGACGACCTGGTCGGTTACGGGCCGTACCTCGACCGGGTGCCCGCCAACCCGCGGCAGTTCCGCCACCCGTCGGACAACCGGGTCGAGGCGGAGCGGGCAGCGTTCGCGCTGGACCTGGCCCTCAAGGGGGCCCGGGTCGCCGTGGTGTCGTCGGGCGATCCCGGGGTGTTCGCGATGGCGAGCGCCGTCCTTGAGGTCGCCTCGGAGCCCGCGTACCTGGACGTGCCGGTGCGGGTGCTGCCCGGGCTGACCGCGGCGAACGCCGTCGCGAGCCGGGTCGGGGCACCGCTGGGCCACGACTACGCGGTGCTGTCGCTGTCGGACCGGCTCAAGCCGTGGGACGTCATCGCCCGCCGGTTGGCCGCCGCGGCGCGGGCCGACCTGGCGATCGCGATCTACAACCCGGCGTCGAGGTCCCGCAGGCATCAGGTCGAGGACGCCCGCCGGATCCTGCTCGAACACCGCGACGCCGAGACGCCGGTGGTCGTGGGCCGGGACATCGGCGGTACGCACGAATCGATAACGGTCACGACGCTCGCGGAGCTGGACCCGTCGATCGTGGACATGCGGTGCATGCTGCTGATCGGTTCGTCGCAGACCCGGGTCGTCGAACGCGCCGGCGGCACCGTCGTCTTCACCCCGCGGCGTTACCCCGCGTAAGCCAGCCGATGGCATCGTCGACCGTCGCGGCGACGCGTACGCCTGCCGGGAGTACTGGGCGGTCGACCAGAACCACGGGGATTCCCAGGTGTCGAGCTGCCACTAGCTTGGCGGCGGTGGCGTCGCCACCGCTGTCCTTCGTGATCACCTGATCGATACGGTGCCGCCGCATCAGGTCGATCTCGTCACCGACGGTGAATGGTCCGCGGGCCAGCAGCATCTCGGCATGGCGCGGCAGCGCCGCGGGCGGGTCCACCGACCGCACCAGAAACCACGCGTCGCTGTCGCTGAAAGCGGCCAGGCCCTGCCTGCCGGTGGTCAGCAGCACCCGGCCCGTCGCGAGCGTCGCGGCCGCGGAAAGCGACCCGACGCGCGTCCAGCGGTCGCCCGGTCGCGGAACCCAGCCCGGTCGCCGCAGCACCAGCAGGGGTACGCCCACCTGCCCGCATGCCTCGACCGCATGCGCCGTCATCGTGGCCGCGAACGGGTGCGTCGCGTCCACCACCGCGTCGACGCGCTCGGTGCGGAGATATCCGGCCAGCCCGGCCACCCCGCCGAACCCGCCGACGCGTACCGTCCCGGGCGGCAGCCGCAGGTCGGCGACCCGTCCCGCCAGGGAACTGATCACCGGTACGCGCTCCGCGAGCCGCCGCGCCTCCGTCGTACCCCCCAGAACCAGGACCTTCACGGGTGATCCGGCATGCTGGTGCGGTGAGGTACGGCTGGACGACCGGGGCGTGTGCCACCGCCGCGGCCACCGCCGCGTACACGGCGATGGTGTCCGGTGAGTTCCCGGACCCGGTGGTCATCACGCTGCCCAAGGGCCAGCAGCCCGCGTTCGCCCTGGCCGTCGAGGGGCTCGTCGAGCACGGCGCGATGGCGGGGATCGTGAAGGACGCCGGCGACGACCCGGACGTCACACACGGCGCCCTGATCCGCGCCACGGTGACCTACGGCGGCCCCGGCGGCATCACGTTCCGGGCCGGTCCGGGCGTCGGCACGGTCACCAAGCCGGGGCTGCCGCTGGCGGTCGGTGAACCGGCGATCAACCCGGTACCCCGCCGCCTCATCACCGAGCACCTGGAGCAGGTGGCGACGCGGTTCGGCCGCGCCGACGACCTGGTCGTGGAGATCTCGGTCGACCACGGCGAGGAGATCGCCCGCAGCACCTGGAACCCGCGGCTCGGCATCCTCGGCGGCCTGTCGATCCTCGGTACGACGGGGATCGTGGTGCCGTACTCCTGTTCGGCGTGGATCGACAGCATTCGGCGCGGTATCGATGTGGCCCGCGCCGCCGGGCGTACGCACGTCGCCGGGTGCACGGGCAGCACGTCGGAGAAGACCGCCGCCGACCTGTACGCCCTGCCTGAGGACGCGCTGCTCGACATGGGCGACTTCGCGGGTGCGGTGCTGAAGTACCTGCGCAGGCATCCCGTCCCGCGGCTCACCATCGCCGGTGGTGTCGGCAAACTCGCGAAGCTGGCCGCGGGCCACCTGGACCTGCATTCGGGCCGTTCCCAGGTCGATCTCGGTTTCCTCGCCCGGCTGGCGGCCGGTGCCGGGGCGTCCGCGGCGCTCGCGGGGGAGGTGGAGACCGCCAACACCGCCCTCGGCGCCCTGCAACTCTGCCTGGCGGCGGGCGTCCCGCTCGGCGACGCGATCGCCGCCCGCGCCCGGGTCACGGCCGAGGAGACGCTGCGCGGCGCCCCGGTCGACGTGGACATCGTGGTCATCGACCGTGCCGGCAACGTCGTCGGCCGCGCCTGATCGCCCGCACACCGGCAACACGTCACCGCCCGGGGGACGAGGACGCGGGCGGCGCGGGGTCGGCGCCCGGCGTGCAGGTCGCGGCCTCCGGGCGGCAGCGGTCCGCCGAGTACAGGTGGCTGTCCGGGAAATCGTGGGCCGTGAGCACCGCGCCGACCACGATCACCGCCGTGCGCAACACCCCGGCCTCGTGAACCTGCGCGGCGATGTCCGCCAGCACGCCACGCAGGATCATTTCGTCGTCGCGGCTGGCCCGGGCCACGACCGCCACCGGACAGTCGGCGCCGTAGTACGGGAGCAGCTCCGCGACCACCGCGTCGACCCGTTGCACGGCCAGGTGCAGCACCAGAGTCGAGCGGGACGCGCCGAGCGTCGCGAGGTCCTCACCGGGCGGCATCGGGGTGGCCCGGGCGGCCGTCCGGGTCAGGATCACGGTCTGGCCGACACCAGGCACGGTCAGCTCGCGCTTCAACGACGCCGCCGCAGCGGCGTACGCGGGGACGCCGGGGACCACCTCGTACGGGATGCCGGTCAGGTCGAGGCGGCGCATCTGCTCTGCCATCGCGCTGAACAGCGACGGGTCGCCGGAATGCAGCCGGGCGACGTCGAGGCCTTCGGTGTGGGCGGCGGCGAGATGGCCGACGATCTCGTCGAGCGTCAGCGAGGCCGTGTCGACGAGCCGCACCCCGGCAGGGCAATGGTCCAGCAGCGCGGCCGGGACGAGGCTGCCCGCGTACAGGCAGACCGGGGACGACGCGATCCGGTCGCGGCCGCGGATCGTGATGAGGTCGGCGGCGCCGGGCCCGGCGCCGATGAAGTACACGGTCACCGGGTCACCGTCCAGAGGGTCACGGGCAGGGCGGGCCGCCAGGCGGTGAATCCGCCGACGGGGGCGACGCGGCTCACGGCGATGCGGGTGAGGTCGCCGCCGAGGCGGGCGTACCAGTCGGCGACGACGGCCTCGGATTCGATGGTCACGGCGGTCACGACGAGTCGGCCGCCGGGCCGTAGCGCATTCCAGCAGGCATCGAGCACGCCGGGCACGGTCGTGCCGCCGCCGACGAACACCGCGTCGGGCGCGGCCAGACCCGCGAGCACGTCCGGCGCCGCCCCGGTCACCACCTCGAGATGGGGTACGCCGAGCGCGTTCGCGTTCCGCCCGATGCGCGCCGAGCGGGTGGAATCCCGCTCCACGGCGACCGCCCGGCAGGCCGGGTGGCTGCGCAGCCACTCGATGGCGATGCTGCCCGCCCCGGCGCCGATGTCCCAGAGCAGCTGGCCCGGGAGCGGGGCGAGCCGGGCGAGGGTCACCGCCCGGACGTCCCGCTTGGTGAGCTGGCCGTCGTGCTCGTACGCGTCGTCCGGCAGCCCCGGCGTGAGCGGCAGCGGTGTCGCCTCCGGGTCGGGGACGCATTCCACGGCGGCGACCGTGAGCGGGTGGTCCTCGTGCGTCCAGGACTTCGCCGTGGCGGTGACCCGGGCTTCGTCGGGACCGCCGAGGGCCGACAGGGCGGTGAGGCGACTGTGGCCGTACCCCATGGTGGTGAGGGCGCGCGCGACGGTGGCCGCCCCGACGGTCAGGACCAGCAGGCGACGGCCCGGTTGTACCGCCGCGTGCAACAGTACGGGCGGGCGGCCGACCAGACTGACCACGGTCGTGTCCTCCAGGGGCCAGCCGAGGCGGGCGCAGGCCAGCGACGCGGACGACGGGTGCGGGAGCACCCGGAGCCGCTGCGCGCCGACCAGGCGCGCGAGCGTGCCCCCGATGCCGAAGAACATCGGATCGCCGCTGGCCAGCACGGTCGCGTCGGGATAGCGGTCGAGCAGTCCGGGCAGGGCCGGGACCAGCGGTGTCGGCCAGACGACCCGCTCGGCGGTCACGTCCGGGGGCAGCAGGCCGAGCTGGCGCGGGCTGCCCAGCACGACGGGCGCGGCGCGCAGCGCGGCGCGGGCCGGATCGGCGAGCCCGGCCCAGCCGTCGGCCCCGATCCCGACGACGGAGATGGTCACGGCAACGACGCTAGCCGGTGTGATCGCCGTCGGAGTCCGCGGCCCCGGTGAGGCGCCGACCGGCTTCAGCCCAGCCTCGGCGCGATCTGCTGCGCCACGTGCTCGGTGTACGCGATCGGGTCGCCGTTCGGCATCACCTGGATCTCATCGACACCCAGTTCGGCGTACGCCGCCGCGGCGGCCAGGAACGCGTCCACATCGGACGCCGGGTGCCCCGCCATCAGCACCGTCTTCTCGATGTCGTCGTAGTCGCGGCCCTCCGCGTCGCAGTGGCGGCGCAGCACGTCCAGCTTGTGCGCCACGGCGTCGCGGCCGGCGCCGAACAGGTTGCACGAGTCCGCGTAGCGCGCCACGAGCAGCAGCGTCTTCTTCTCGCCGCCGCCCCCGATCATGATCGGCGGGTACGGCCGCGTCATCGGCGCCGGGACGCAGAGCGTCTCCTCCAGCCGGTAGTGCTTGCCGGCGTACGGGCCGTTGTCGTCGCTCCACATCTGCTTGCAGATCTGGAGCGTCTCCTCCAGCCGTTCGAAGCGCTCCGCGACCGGCACCACCGGTACGCCGAGGCCGCGCTGTTCCCGTTCGTACCAGGAGGCGCCGATCCCGAGCCGGGCCCGGCCCGCCGACAGTACGTCGAGCGTGGTGACGATCTTCGCCAGCAGCCCCGGGTAGCGGTACATCACGCCGGTGACCAGCAGGCCGAGGCTCATCCGTTCGGTGACCGCGGCCAGGTAGCCGAGCGTCGTGTAGCCCTCCAACATCGGGTCGTCGGCCCGGGCCACGCCCTCCATCTGGAAGAAGTGATCCATCACCGTGAACGACGCGAAGCCCGCCTGCTCGGCGATCCGCGCGGTCTGCGCCAGCGTCGGTGCGATGGCGTTCGGTTGGGACGGCGTCGAGAAGTTCCAGTAGTGCATGCCGAGCTTCACCCGGTGTCTCCTTCGACAGGCGTTGTCGATCGTCGGTCCTAGTCTGCAACCGTTCCTGCGGCGTCGTGCGCCGGGCCGGGGCTCCGAAACCCGGGGGCCGGGACCGCCGCCGGATCACACGCCGCGTCGAGCAGGGTCTTGAACTTCTGCGCGAACAGGTACGCGTCACCCGGCCAGCGCGCCGACACGTACGTGCCGTCCTGCACCACGAACGCCGGCCGCTGATCGTCGGCCGTGTCCCGCGTGACGGCGAGCGGTCCCCGTGCGAACAGGGCGGGATCGTCCAGCGCCGCCCGCACCTCGTCCTCGACGTACGCCGGATATGTGCGGTAGTACCGGCCGAGCTTCCACGCCGTCAGGTAGTACGCGCCCCGCTCCAGGTACTTGGGCAGGCAGGTCGTCCGCCGGTCGGCCAGCACACTGCGCCCGGTGACCGGGTCGATCGTCCGGGCCAGCACCAGCACGCCGTGGCAGATCGCCCCCACCGGCCGGTCGAGGGCCCAGAACTCGGCGACCCGCTCCCGCAGCGCGGAACTGCCCAGGTACTGCCGCATCCCGGGCGCATGGCCTCCGGCGAGCAGCAGTCCGTCGTACTCATCAGTCTTGAGGTCCACCCACGACACCGGCGTCCGGAAGGCGGCTGACGCCGTCATCTCCCGATACCACCGCCGCGGCTCGGCCGCGGCCCCGAGCTGCCCGAACAGCACCCCGGTCAGCAACCGCGGATCCCCCGCCAGGTCCGCTCCCGCCTGCTCGGTCGCGAACACGACCTCGTGCCCGGCGTCGGTCAGCACCCGCCATGGCACCGCGACCTCGGTGATGTCGAAATCCCGATAGGGCAGGGGCAGCAGAATCCGCACCCCGGCAGGCTACCGCCGATCCCCGGCAGCTCCGTTCACCACGGCCGGTGTCCGCCGGGATCATCCGGCCGGACCGCGCCCGTGGCAGGACCCCGGTCGTTCGACGCGCTCGATAGGGTACGGCGAGTGCGGGGGAGTGGACGGTGATCGAGCGCCTGGTGCCGGCGGAGGTCTCCGTGGTGAGCGTGCACGGCGATCCTCCGGGTGCGATGCTGATGCCCGCGGAGGAGTCGCTCGTCGCACGTGCGGTGGATCGGCGGCGGCGGGAGTTCACGACGGCCCGGCACTGTGCGCGGGAGGCGCTGGTCCGGCTCGGCGGGCCGTGGGCGGCGATCCTGACCGGGGGGGACCGGGGGCCGGTCTGGCCGGACGGGTTCGTCGGGAGCCTCACGCACTGTGACGGGTACCGGGCGGCGGCCGTCGCGCGGCGGGGTGCTGTGCGGGCGATCGGGGTGGACGCGGAGGAGGATCGGCCGTTGCCGGAGGGGGTCGCCGATCTGGTGCTCGACGACTCCGAGCGGCGGCACGTGGCGACGTTGCCCGCCGGCCCCAGCTGGGACCGGGTGATCTTCAGCGTGAAGGAGTCCGTCTACAAGGTCTGGTCGCCGCTGACCGGGCGCTGGCTGGGTTTCGAGGGCGCCCGCGTGTCGCTGAGCCCGTCGGGCGGCACGTTCGCCGTGCGGGTGCTGGCGGACGGCGCCGGGCCGCTGGCCGAGCTGACGGGCCGCTTCGCGGTGATGCAGGGCCTCATCGGCACGGCGATCGTGTTGCGCACCGATCACCGTCAGGGGTAGGGCGGGTGCGGGAGTGTGGCCTGAAGCCCCCATCGGCTTCCCGCGCAGATGCCGCACCGCCGTCGTCGGGCGGTGCGGCGTCGAAGCGGGTACGTCAGCGCGGGGAGTACGTCTGGCAGTCGGCGATGTCCTTGCCCGCCGCCACGCGGATCGCCGGGGCGCCGCACTCCATGTCGATGTTGTACGTGCAGTCGGTGCGCTTACATGCGCCGACCTGGGCGACGACCCGGTCGAGGCCGCCCTTGGACGACGTGTCGATGAACGTGTCGCAGCTTGCCGCATCGCGCCCGATGGTGATCGCGAACGCGTGACAACCGTCGTGGTTGTAACCACAACCGGTGACGGTGCACTCGCTGACCTTCGGCATTTCCAGCATGTCCGTCATGGCCTGCCCCCTCGCTGAGTTCTTTCGACCATAGACCAATTCTGACGTGAAACCGGGGAACGCGCCAAACGGTCCCGGTGGTTCATCCGAGAATTAGGTAAGCCATTCCTTGGTTGGGCGAACCTCCATTTTCAGACACCGTGAGCTGTGGGAACACGCTCGGAAGGAATGGGCGGCGCTGGCGGGGTGCCGTCGCCGAACGGGCGGCCGCCGAGCTTTTCCCGATCGTGGGCTTCGAGCCATCCCGACAGATCTGGGCCGCCCGGAACGATGCCCGTGGGATTGATGTCGCGGTGTACCTCATAGTAATGCCGCTTGATGTGGTCGAAATCGATCGTGTCGCCGAATCCGGGTGTGGTGAACAGGTCGCGGGCGTACGCCCACAGAACAGGCATCTCGGTGAGTTTCTGCCGGTTGCACTTGAAGTGGCCGTGGTAGACGGCATCGAACCGGGCGAAGGTCGTGAAGAGTCGTACGTCGGCCTCGGTGATCGTGTCGCCGACCAGGAACCGCTGGTCCCGCAGGAGCTCGGACAGCATGTCGAGCCGGTCGAAGAGCCGCCGGTACGCCCTGTCGTACGCCTGCTGCGTACCGGCGAAGCCGCACCGGTAGACGCCGTTGTTCACGTCGGTGAAGACGAACCGGTTGATCCTGTCGATGTCGGCCCGCAGACTCTCGGGATACAGGTCCGGCGCACCCTGCCGGTGGTACGCCCGCCACTGCGTCGACAGGTCGAGGGTGATCTGCGCGTAGTCGTTCGTCACGACCCGCCCGGTGGGCACGTCCACGATCGCCGGGACGGTGATCCCGCGCGGATAGTCCGGGAAGCGCTTGAAATACGCGTCCTGCAGCCGCTCGATGTCGAGCACCGGGTCACGCCCGCCCGGGTCCAGGTCGAACGTCCAGCTCCGCGCGTCGTGGGTCGGCCCGCAGACGCCCATCGACAGCACGTCCTCGAGCCCGAGCAGCCGCCGGACGATGATCGCCCGGTTCGCCCACGGGCAGGCCCGGGACACGATGAGCCGGTAGCGCCCCGGCTCGACCGGGTAGCCGCTCGACCCGTCGGCGGTGATCCGGTCGGTGATGTAGTTCTGGTCCCGGTTGAAATCACCGGACTTGCTCACGTACTCGCTCATGGGTCGTGGATTGCCCGATCGAAGGCCCGGTACGCCCCCACGGCTTGTATGTCGACAGGATCGTGGCGACAACCAGCAGGGTTGTGGAGACGCTGGCTGCCATCAGCAGGTTGTGCCTGGTCTGCGCATCGACGGCGGCGCCGAGCTGCGCCACGCGGACCAGGTTCGGCCGCAGCTGGAACAGCACAAGGCCGAGCATGACCGTGGTGAGGCCGAGCTTGGTGACGACCCACCGGTGCTTCAGCAGGCCCCACGGGGTGAACAGCGAGCTGACGACGCCCACCAGCCAGACGACCACGCTCAGCGGCACGAACAGCGTCAGCCCGACGAACCCGAGCGCTGGGTACACCACGGTCCTGTCGCCGCCGGTCACCCCCGCGACGGCGAGGGTGAGCTGGACCAGGTCCACGCCGAGCCAGCCAACCGACGTCACCACGTGCAACGTCAGCAGGGCCTTGCGCCAACGGGGCGGAAGTTTCATGCCCATCACCCTTGCGCCCAGCGGTCGCGGTGTCGTCCCACCCGGGCCGTAGTCACACGTACTCCCCGGGGCGTAGGTGTCGCCCCGGGGAGTGAGGACGGGTCAGGACGCGTTCTGCCAGAGTCCGACGACGTTGCCCTCGGGGTCGGTGAAGTAGCCGCTGAAGCCCATGTCGCCGACCGCCTGCCGCCCGAGGGCGGTCTTTCCGCCGAGCTGTTCGATCCGGTTCAGTGCGGCGTCGATGTCGTCGACCTCGATGGTGATGATCGGCGCGGTGATCGGGTCCTGACGGGCCAGCATGCCGCCGTTGATGCCACCGACCTCGGTGGGACGCCCGGTGTCGTCGGTCGGGGTCGTGCTGACGAGCGTGTAGCCCATGCCCGGCATGGACTGCATCCGCCAGCCGAACGCCTCCTGGTAGAAGGTGCGTGCCCGGTCCGTGTCGTCGGCCGGGAGTTCGAAGTGCACCACCTTGTTCATGCGTTCCTCCTCAGCGATGTGCTCGCCCTCACATTACGAGCGTCGGGGGCCGTTTCCGTACCCCTTGGCCGCCCGTACCCCTCGGCCGCCCGTACTCCATGGCTGCTCGAGCGGACACCGCCTCTAGGCGAGCGGCGCCTCTAGGCGAGCGGCGCCTCAAGGCGTACGGTGGAGTCCAGTGGCGCTGCCGGCTCCCCCGGGCCGGCAGCGCCGCTGCATTTGTCGAGCCGCAGCATATGTCGTGGCGCAGCCAGTTGAGCGC
>CBIHNN010000034.1:0-50287 GCA_966211315.1 uncultured Micromonosporaceae bacterium
TAGCTGAATCTCCTCCCAGGTTTCGATGTCTCCATCAAACCCGGGGCGGAACAGAGGATTCTCGGCGAACCCGTGTTACAGGCCATCGGTCGTGTGTCCTACTCGTGGTACCTGTGGCACTGGCCGATGCTGATTCTCGCCCCGTACGTCCTCGGCCATCCGCTGAGCTGGTCCGGCCGTCTCGAAGTCGCTGCCATCTCGCTCGCCGCCGCGAACCTCACCTACTACACGCTGGAAAACCCGGTCCGCAAGCTGGTCCACCGCGACGTGCACTGGTTGCGGTTCGGTACGGTCCTGACCGCCGCGGTCGCGGTGACGGCTGCACTGGTGGCAAGCAGCGTCCCCATGAGGGGAACCGGACGGCCCGTAACCTTGGCCGAGCTTGACCCAGCCGACCCGCAGATGGTCAAGAAGGTGCTCAGTGCCGTCGCCGACGGCGTGACGATCACCCAGGTACCGAGCAACCTGCGCCCGTCCCTGTCCGAAGCGGCCAGGGACACACCCCGGTCGAGCGCGAACGGTTGTCTGGCCCAGCTCGGCGACGTCAACCAGGGTCCGTGCGTCTTCGGCCACGTCAACGGCCAACACACCGTGGTGCTATTCGGCGATTCACACATTGAACAGTGGCTGCCCGCCGTCGCCGACGCCGCCACGCAGGTGAACTGGCGGGTCGTGGTCTGGACCAAGGCCGCCTGCCCGGCGGCGGTGATAACGGTGTACAACCCGGCGCTGAAGCGCACCTACACGGAGTGCGACCAGTGGCGGGCCAAGACAATGGACCGGATCAAGCAACTGCATCCCGACCTCGTTCTGGTGGGCCAGAGCGACGAGACCGCTGACCCGACGGTGACCGACAGCACCTGGGCACGGGCTACCGTCAACACGCTCGAGGAACTCAGCGTTACCGGAACCAGCGTCGACCTGATCCTCGACAATCCGGTAAGCGCCCAGAACGTACCAATCTGCGTATCGGAACACCTGGACGACGTCAAAGCCTGTGCCATCCCGCGGAGCACGGCGTACCGCTACCTCGGCCGGCATCTGGCAACCGCCCGTGCCGCCGCCCAAGCCGGTTTCGTCGTTTTCGACCCGGTCGTCCTATTCTGCACCGATGCCGTCTGCCCGGCGGTCGCCGGCAACACCCTGGTCTACCGCGACGCCAACCATATGACCGCCACCTACAGCCGCTGGCTGGCACCCATGATCGGGCTACTGCTGACCAGGTGACCAGAACCTGACCGGAAATCGTGACCACGACGGGGTTCAGGGCAGCAGGGATTGTCGGCCGACAATCTGCCCGCCATCTGACACGCCCGGCCCCACCACGATCGAGGATCGTAAGGAAATTCTGCGTACCGTGACGCGGCCTCGCGATCCTGGTCGACCACTGGAAGACGTTACGTCATACCACGGTCAGCCTGCGCCGCACCTGACACACTTCGAATACAAATACCTACTCGAATCTTGTTGAGATCATTTCAGTCCATATCTGAATTTCGTTCTGACGCCCCCGCCTTTCGCGAGGAATTTACAGGCGACCAACTCTGCTGTCGCCCTGCCGCGCAGCCCGAAATGTGCCCTTAATGGTTTTGAAATCATAAGTTTGCAAACGGATTGGCCGCAACACGTTAGCCTGAGCCGGCAGACGCACCTATTGAAGGCGTCGCGCTCATGGATTTCAGTTCCGAAGGAGAGTCCTCGCGCCCATAACTCGTAATTGCCGCAAATCGAGTTGCCCACTGGACTGTCGACGGCCCTCCGATCACGGACAGCGACAAGTAGGTGACTTCCCGTCATGGTCCACAATCTTCATGACCGTCTCGATCCAGCCGACGAAGGAGGTGTATTGCCATCGAGCTCCCAGAATGGGCACGAACCACCTTCCTCATCACGACGGGAGACGGGTGGCCGGAGGCCGATGAGGACGGTTTGTGGGCATTGGCGGCCGAGTGGATGGCTGTCGCCGACGCGGTGTACACCCTGCAGGCGCGGGTTGTGTCGGATCGGAAGATTCAGCCTACGGATTGGGATGGGTCGGCGGCGGAGGTGTATCGGGCGTCCGAGGCGGCGCTACATGCTGGCAAGCAGTTGGACGGGATCGCTGTCGGTGCGACGGGTTTGGCCGACTTCATCTATGACACGGCGATAAACGTCCAATATGTGAAGTTGATTGTTCTTGGCGAGTTGTCGATGCTGGCGGCGCAGATCGCTTGGTTGCTGGCGTCGGCGTGGCACACGTTTGGTGCGTCGGCGGCGGCCGTGTCGGCGTTGCAGGCGCTGGGGCGTTCGTTCGCATTGCAGATGGCGTACCAGTTGGCGGTTTCGATTGCTTCTGGTGTGGCACTGCAAATGGGCCTGGACGCGATCGTCCAGGTCGTGCAGTTGGCCATGCGTACCCGCCGGACGTGGGACACCAGTCTGACCATGTCGGCGGGCCTCAGCGGCGTGGTCGGTGGGGCCTTGGGGCCGGCGGTCGGGGTGGCCGGGTGGTGGGCGACGCGTGGAGTTGCACCGCTGGTGAGCCGCACCGTAGCTCGTCCGCTGGGAACGATCGCGACTGGCGCGGCTCATGAGTATTTGACGTCGGGAATGACCGGCGTGGTGACCGGGCAGGGGTGGACCGGCAAGCCGTGGGATGCGACGGCGGGTGCGACGGAGGGGGTGCTTGACGGGTTCCGCCGCGGTGGTGGTGGCGGCCGCATCCATGTGCCGGATGCCCCGAACGTGATCTCATGGCCCGATGCGGATGGCGGGGGCGCCGGGGGGAACAAGATCCGCCCGTCAGGGTCCGGCGACGACGACGCCGCTGCCGGCGGGTCGTGGGTGGGCGCCGGCAGAGAGCCTGAGTGGACGATGCTGCCGATGACGCAGACGCCAGCTCAGAGCATCACGGTGCAGGAGGCGCCGCCGCAGACGTACACGGTAGAGGTTGTTGAGCAACGGCCCCGCGAGGCTGATGAGGTGGTTGATCCTGCCCGGCCGTCGGGCGAGACGGTACGCGGGCTCGGGGAAACTCCGCGTGGACATGGTGACATCCCGCGTGACCCCACGGATGCCCTGCGCGAGTCTGACGAAGGAGTGGGGACGGTCGGCGACCGCCAGCCAGGCAACATTCCTGGCGCCGCGCCCCGCGGCATCGCACCTCCTGTGCTCCCACCCCGTCCGTCTTCCGAAACCGCGACAGGAACAGATGCACCGCTGACGATTCTGGTCGCACCCGCCACCGCGACGACCCGGTCGACAGTTGTGGACGCCACGAGGCGTGATGGAGCCACCCCGGCCACGACCACCCCGGTCACCTCTCCACGTGGGACGTCGGCGGCTGAGGCTCCTCGGCCGGCGTCCAACGCCGATCAGGGCGTGGTGCCCACGGAAGCGCCGGTCAGGCGAGCGACGACGTCGAGGTCTTCCGATGGCGTCCCGCCGGCCACGACGCCGACGACGCCGGCCACGATGACGTCCACTGCGACCGGGAAAGAATCCGCCTGGGTGAAGGCAACAGGTGGTACAACGGGCACCGCGGCGGCCGGCGGGAGTGCGGTAGCCGGCGCGGTCACCACCGAAGCCGGCATTCCTGTGCGCCAGGCGTCAGCCAGCATGTCGATTGACGAGGTGTTACGGGGGGTGAACAGGAACCGGTCCCACGAGGTCCACTCGGCGAGCGGTTCTACCAGCCAGGTCGAGACGCCGGCCAAGGCCGCTGTACGGGGGCGGCAAGGCGCGGACGCCTCGCAGACATCGGGGGCCGTGGCGGCGGAAGACTCTCGTCAGCCGGTACGTGCGTCGCGGATATCGCACGAGGACACCGGTCTTGTCGAGGACACGCAAGGTGAAGACGTGCAAGGGCGAGGTGGCCCGTCGAGGCTCGGTGTGAAGCAGGTGGAGCGCCGGGCGGGGCTGCGCCAGGCACCGGACGTTGACCCGGTGGCCGAGGACGGTGCCCGATGGACACGGCTGCAACAGGAGATGAAGCTCAGCGACAACGACGTACGCCGACTCATCAGGTGGGTCAAGCCCGGTAGCCGGCGCGACGGCGGTAACCTGCGGCAGCGGCAGCGGGCGTTGGAGACGGCACACCTCTACCGGCAGGTGTACGGCAGCCGCCCGGATGCCAGGCCGTGGTTGGATTCCCCGGCGGCCGGCGTGACCGGCGACGTGCTGGTGCTGGACCGACACAAACTGGCGGATCTGTATCGGGTGGTGAAACTGGCGGACCGCCGGCTTCCCCAGGTGCGCGCCGGTAAGGCGGAGCCGTTGTCGGCCAGCGACCTGTTGCCGGTGCTGCGGCTGATCGTGGATCCGGCCGCGGACGCGGTGAATGCCGATCGAGTCGATCAGCTGATCATCGGCATGCGTGAGGTGCGAAGCGGATGGTTGGATCTTGGCCGACGGACGACGCTGCGGCGCCGTCGCGACGAGTCGGTAAGTACATTGCAGCGGCACTTCCACCGGGCCGCGGCCCGGCCCAACGGCGTGGACGGCACGGCCAACCGAGCCGCCGAACAGGGGGCGCTTCGGCAGATGCTTTCCGCCGGCCCGGCAGCACACGCCTTCGCCGCGGCCGGGCCCGGACCAGCCGACGCGCAAGGCTACCGGTTCGGCGATGAGGACCTGGCCGCCCTCGTGATGTTGAGGCGCGACAGCGTCCCCGATCCGCGTAGCCGTGGCTTCGCCGACTTCGGCGCCTACCGCCACCTGGTATCGCAGGTCCTGCGTACGGACGACGTCGGCCCGACAACGTTGGCCTCACTCGCCGATCTCGTCCGCAGGGTACGTACCACTGGTGCGGCCAGCACCACAGAAGCGCTGCGCCGAGCCGCGGCCGAGCGTGATCTGGTCGGCGAACTGGCTGACCCCGCCAGCACCGTGAGCCAGCACGCGCAACGTGAGGGCGAACGGATCCGTGACCAGGTTCATGGTGAAGGCGAACGGGTCCGGGACCGGCTTCAGCGCGAAGGCGAACGGATCCGTGACCGGGTCGACCTCGAAGGCGAACGGATCCGTGACCGGGTCGACCTCGAAGGCGAACGGATCCGTGACCAGGTTCGCCGCGAGGGCGAACGGATCCGTGACCGGGTTCGCCGCGAAGGCCGTCCGACAGCGCAGCCCAGGCAGGAGCCGGAGGAGATTCCGGCAACGCTCGCCCGGCGGATGCGGGACGGCGCCGACATCGCTGACGTACCGCTGCCGGCGTACGTCGCCGACGGAATGTTGGGCATGGTGGACGCCCAGCTGACGGCGGGCAGCGACTTCGCTCTCGTCGATTTCGTCACCGAGATGGTGAGTCGTCCCGATGTGTGGGGGCACGCACCGGACCCAGCGGATCCCGGGATGCGACAGTTGCGTCACGCCTTGGAGTACAGGTTCCTGGACTTCATCGGGCAGCAGGAGACTTTCACCGTCCGGGACGGGAACCGAGTCCTGGAGATCGCGGTGCGAGCCGACCTGACCGACGACCTCAGCCCACCCACGCGACGAGCCGACGGCATTCGGCGTATCGAGAAATACTGGCATGGGATTCGTCACCAGCATTACGTCAAGAGATATGTCCGAGTGCGTGAGGTCCGGTTCTCGGCTCTGGCGGCGGTGCCTGGTTGTCTTTCCATATTCAAGGCGGGATTTCGGTGGGTTCGCAGCCAACCGACAATCACCTCCACCGGTGGCACGTCAGTGGTGACACATCACCGGACACGGAGCCTGGCGGGTGAGCGGTCGAGCACATCCGGGGTGTTCTGGACGGTGGAGCTGAGCGGTCCGGTGCAAGCGGATGACCGCCATGCGCCGGACGCTGCGCGACCCCACCCCGGTGCCCGTCTGCTCGCCTCCGACTCCGTCTGGCACAAGGCGGCGGTCTCATTGAAGGTTCCCGACTACCTCGTCCGGCCCTTGGCCGATCCGTCGCCCTCATCCGCTCCGGACGTGTTGAATCTGGCGCACCCCGAACTGCGACCCCGGGTCTTCTCCGTGGAGGCGATAGCTGACACATCGACGGTTCTGACGCAGGTCGGGGAGCTCATACCTCAGGCGATGACGGTCGGGGGATCGGCGTTGACAGTGCTGCGCGCGATGACCGAGCGCCGGGAGATGAGCGCTTTCATGGACCAGATGCTGGACACCTGGCTGTACTCAAGCCCGTTGTTCGACGACGACAGTGGTAAGCCGCTGGGCGCGGTCCGGATGCGAGCGAGGCTGGGTACGGCGAAGCTGTTGTCTCAGACGAACGACAGCGACCTTACTATGTGGAGCACCGCGGGGCTGAGTACCCGTGGCGAGTTGGGGTTGAAGCGTACCGACGGGATGGGGGTGAGTCTCGGCGCGGGAGCCTTCGGCTATCTGGGTGTTTCCAAAAACGTGGGACGTTTGGCGGGGTCGGCCATGCTCGCGGTCACCGATTCCCGTCTCCGTTCCCGAGGTAGCGTACTGGGTGGTACCGGCAACAGTTTCCAGGTCGCGTACAGTGGAGCGGGTACTGCGCTGTACAAGGTGGACGTCGATTTCGAGATCCAGCCGATGGGCAGCACCGAGGTACGACGATCCAGAACCCAGATCCTCATGCGTATGTTGATTGAGGACGCGCACCGGTTGAAGCACGCCGAACGGCAGGACGGCACTCGATTCACCTATCCGCAACGGTCTGCGGCAAAGCCGCGACCGAACGCGACGCCTACGAACCTCGATCCGATACAGCCATCGGACTATCTGGCGGTTTCGCATCCAACGACGATCGGGTCGTCGTTGGCTGCCGACATCACCGGGGTGGCGAGTTTTCATGATCGTCTGGTCGAGTCTCTCCACAAAGAACTGCCTGACCTGTTTCCCCGGTGGGAGGAGGCTACGCCGGCATCGTTTACGGGTTCTCCGGCCAGGTTTGCCGCAGTAGTGCAGAACCTGACCCGCGTCGCCGAGGTGATCAGCGCGACGGCCTTCCGCGGTGGCATGAACTCCCTGCTCGGGAACGGCTTGCGGCTACGTTTTCGTCGCGGCGGATTTTTCAGTGACGATTACTACACCCTGGTAATCAAGGGTGAACTGAGTGAACGCAGTTACCAGGGTTTCACGTCGACGGTGCGAATCCTTGACTACACGGGTCACGTCGAGCAGCTTGCCAACACGTTCAACCGGACCGTCAAGCAGACCGCAGGGCCGGAATTGACCGCCAGAGCCGACCTCCTCGGCCATGCGGCGGTGACGGCCACGGCGCAGAGCCACAAGAAATGGTCGCACGGGTTCTCCAGCGAATACGGCGGGACGTCGCAGTACTACACTCTGCCGTACTTCCCGAAGGGAGCAGAGGTTTTCGAATTCGCGATCAAATATTCCGCATCGTTGGAACATTACTCGCGACCCTGCGCCTGGCGTCGCACGGCGGTCACCTGGCCGTTGACGGGCGGTTGGCAGCTCACCGAAAGCCGTGCCAGACCGCTGGTCGACGAGCCGGCCACGGGCACAGTCACATTGTGGACACCGTCAACGCGGGCGTGGGCACCGGCGAGGGACCAGACGCAGGTCGCGCCACGGAGCCCGGTCGAGCCCGACGTACGAACCATCTCCCCGGAAGTCGCCAGGGAGCACCTCGCTGCGCTGCGCCCGCTGGAGCTGACCCGGGCGTACCATCTGGAGGCCTTTGACCATGCACCGAACCTGCTGCTCAACCATGTCCAGCAACTGCTGAGCGAGGTCAGCGACGGGACGCCGATGATGACCGTCACGGGAGCCCCGGTGGGGCAGGCGTTGGCCGACCGGCTTTCCGCTGAGACGCTCAAGGGACATGCCACGTCGTTGACCGGTCCTGGCGGATTCCGCGTCATGGGGCCGATCGGGGACGGCACCTTCGGGGACTGGTACTGGTCCGCTCAGGTACGGGCTCGCCCGGAGAACTGGCAGGTGGTCGATGTCATCGACAATATGAGTTTGGAGGAGTACCACATCGGCGGTTCGCGGAGCAGCGTCACCGAGTTCACGTCCAGGGGCTTCGATATCGTCGCCGGTCTGGGGGTTGGCGGAACGGGACGGGTCAACGGCAGAATGCCATCGGGTCTCCTCAACGTGCGGTGGAAGGCCGTCGACCGTGAGTCCGCCGCTCACCGGGGCGTTGAGATCGTTGGTAGCCACGAGCGGGACCGGGTCGGCGTGGGCCGCTACGTGGTGCTGCGGGCCGACCTCGCATACTCCGTGCTGGTGCAGGCCCGCTGGCGCAACCTAGCGGTGGACAGCATGCCGAGATCGATGCGGCCCGCCATGCGCGACGCCGCTCGGCAGATGACCGTGCCGGGGGGTATGTACGTCGTTATGCATGAGAACGACGCACGGGAGGTAGGGCTGTTGCCCGGGGATCCGCCGATTCCGGTGCGTTCCCCGGTCGAGTGGGCGGCACCGGACTACTTGTCTCGTGCCTTTGGCGTGTCGCTGTTGGAAAACCGGCACGATGTGACCGAGGTCCTCGACCGATTTCGGGCACAACTGCCGGACAAGGTCCGAAACCTGCTGCCCGTCAACCTGGTAGATGATCTTATGGGTGGCCTGTCGCATCTTCTTACTCTGACCACTGCCCATGGCATCAGTGGGCTCATCGACAACCTGTTCGATGGAGGGGTGCCGATCACCCTGAACCGCAGAGGGGGGCGCGGCGTTGTGTCCGCGCCAGCGCTGCTGCGTACCGAATTGGCCGGCACGCCGCGCTTCGTCGACCTTCGCGGTGACGCCGAGATCGAGAGCTACCGGCAGGGTGCTCGCCGCGACAGCAGAGTCACATCGACGATCAGGAGTAGTGATCTGACGGTCAGCCTGGCTGGTTACGACGGCCAGAATCTGGACGACACAACAACTCGCATAATGCCCCGTACGGCGCTGTCATCCGCCGTTTCCGAAGAGGCCTCGGCCATGACCACCCAGGTTGAGCGGATCGACAACATATCAACGCCGATGGGGCCGATGATTCGCTTTGAAGTGCCCGTCCGTTTCGTTCTTAGCATCGTCGGACCAGGGCCGAGTGTCGCACCGGTCAGCTCCGAGCCGGTCAATCTGCTGCTACGGATACCGGAAATGCTGGCCACACCCGCGCCCACGCCCGCACCGGCGACGAAGACGAGTATGTCACTCCGCCCAGCCGTCGTACGCGTACTGGACGACGAACAGGCGACAGACGGCAAAATCGTCGAATGGAAGAACGACTCCAAATTCCTGCGACTACCCGTGCACTTCGGGGTAAATCTGGTCTGGGGTACTGAGGTGGTACGCGAGGCCGCCGAGGCGGCGGTCGGCGAGGTTGCCGACCAGTCCCGGATGAAGCGTGCCGAGTTGAGAAGTCAGCTCTGGTCTGGGATCAGCAACTCGGTGCTCGCCGGCGGCGCATTCATGATAAACAACGTCTCCGACCGAACTCCCGCTGGTGCGACGCCGGAGCTGCGCGTTGACCACATCGACCAGATTGGCATGGTGTTGCCTCTCGGGCCCGTTCCCGGATCCGTGGGTTGGCGAAAGGTTGATCTGCGATTGATGTCCAATCTCGGTGCGCCGACCCTGGTCGGTGCCGCTAGCGAGACGGGCGAGGTGCTCCGGATGGAGCAGCGACGACGCTTCGAGTTCACCGTCAACAGCGCCCATGACACCCAGGACGGTACTGATCTGATGGTCGAGGTGGGACCCGCCTTCGGCGACGGCCCTACCGGGTCCCACGGGTCGGGCGGAGCCGAGGGATCCTCGTGGACACACGTCGACGCGGACGCCGCGGCCATTTCCCACACGAGCGATTCCCGACTCCTCCATCGGCATCTGATGCGCACCTACCTCTTCAAGTCGGATGTGTTCTACCGCGTGCTCGCCAAAAGTGATGATCGGTCAGCGATCGTGGAGGCACGCGTACCTGACGGCATGTACTTCTGGCTCACTGAGAAGGACGCTGTTGATCTGGGGCTGTTCGACTCGGAGGTGACGGCCACCTTCCGGCCCACCCTCGACGCGATGGGCGCCGCTGCCGCCGGCTGGAAGACGGCGGCAGCCGCCGCCGACGGTGCCGCCGGGGTATTCGGCATGGAATACCGTGCGCTGCACGCCCACCAGGAAACGGAACGGAAGCGGTGGGAGGCCGTCGCCGCCGAGCGCGACACCACCGAGCGTCGACTCACCGAACTCCGGTCCACGATGGCGAGCGACGCCACTCAGGTCAAGGCGGCAGGCTGGGACCAGCTGACCGGGGCATGGGAGCGAGTGACGGGATACGTCGACAGGATGGCCAGTGCCCGCCTGGACTTCGAGGTCGCCGTATTGGGGCTGAAGTTGGTACAGAGCCGACTTGAGGAAGCACGGCTGAGTCTCACGACGGCGACCGCGCGGTTGCGCGACAAGCAAGCCGCCCTCGCCGAGCACGGGCACGGGCACGGGCACGGGCACGGAGGACCGGACGAACCCACCACTTCAGCGTCGAGTAGCGCCACACCAGATCCCACGGAGACCTCCATCGACGAGGTACGGGTAGCCACCGAGACCTGTCGTCAAGCCAGTGCGGCATGGAAGGCCCAGACGGACAGCCTGGCGACCCGACTGGAGAAGCTGACACAGATCCGCGACGATGTGGAGCGGATCGCCGCCGCGGAAGAGGCGTTGGTAGTGGAAGGAACCCGGCCGCCGATCGACAATGCCAGCGCCAGCGCCAGCACGGTCGCATGGCACATCCTTGCCGAACGGGTCGAAAGAGTGCTGGATGTGATGCGGGACTGGCGCCAGGTGCTCGCCAACGTATCAACGGCTGCTCAGGCGCTGGCCGAGGCGCGAACAGCGCGGGACGATGCGCAGGCGGCTCTCGACGAGCGCACCCGCGCACTCGCGGATCGACGCCGCGATGTTCAGCAGATGATTCGCGCGGGCGGTCACCCCCCAGCGACCAAAGATCGCTAGTGACCAACGATCGCTAGAGGCGGATGACGACCTTGCCCGTGGCGTCCCCGCGTTCGATGCGTTCCAGGCCGTCCGGGACGAGCCGGTCCAGGGTGATGATCTCGTCGAGGACCGTCGTGGCGATCTCCGGGTGCGCGGTGAGCAGCGCCAGCGCCTCGGGAAGGTCCTGGTCGCAGATGTGCACCTTCGAGGTGTCGAGGGTGATCTCCTCCAGGACCAGCCGGGTCAGGTCGAGCGGCGAGGGGTCGCGGTGCAGACCGACCAGACGTACGTGCCCGCCCCGGCACACCGCGTTCATCGCGGTCGCCAGGCCGGCGGTGGCCCCCGAGGCCTCGATCACCACGTCCGCGCCGTGCCCGCCCGTCACTGCCCGGATCACGGCGCTCGCGTCTTCGCGTGAGGCGTCGATCAGCGATCCCGCACCGGCGCGGCGGCCGGTCTCCAGCCGGGCGGCCGAGACGTCGACGCCCACCGTCCGCACGCCGCGGGCCGCGCAGGCGGCCACCGCAAGGGACCCGATGCCGCCCAGGCCGATCACCACGACGGTACGGTCCGGTTCGGGAGCGATCCCGCGTACCACCCGCAGCGCCACGGCCATCGGTTGCGCCATGATCGCGACGTCGGGGGCGAGGCCGCCCACCGGTCGGCTGATCCGTGCGGGGACGTTGACCAGCTCGGCGAGACCGCCGTCCACGTGCAGCCCCAGCGTGTAGTAGCGCTTGCAGATGTTCGTCCGCCCGCGTGCGCACCAGCGGCAATCCCCGCACGAGACGCCGGACCCGGGGACGACCAGGTCGCCCGGCGCGAAGGCGTCGACGCCGGGCCCGGTCGCGACGACCTCGCCGACCATCTCGTGGCCGATGACGAGCGGGCCCTGGTGGCCGCTCGCGAAGTGCGGCCGGGTGAGCGGGATGAGGTGTGGGCCGGAGGCGAACTCCTCGACGTCCGTGCCGCAGATGCCGGCCCGCACCACGGCGAGCTGGATCTCACCGGGCCCGGGGGCCGGGGGCACGGGCCAGTCCTGGACCCGGACGTCGCGCCTGCCGTGGAATACAGCAGCTCTCATGACAGTGGTCTTTCTAGGACGGCGCCGACGGCGCGCTTGTGCGAGGTGGGTCAGGCGAGGGGTGCGGGCGCCTCGTGCAGCAGCGCTCCGACGTGGGCGCCGTTGGCGACGTTCACGACGACGTCGCCGGCGGCAGAGGGGATGGCCCGCACGCTGCCGCCGATGAAGCCGTTGACGCCCGTGATGATCCCCCACACGGGACGGAACCGGTCCACTCCGCCGCCTGGGACCGGGACGGTCTCCTGCGCGGGCCGCACCCGCCGTTGCAGCACGTGCGGGCTGTCGAGCGCGGCGAGGACGTGGGCGCGCCACGCCTCGGGGGTGAGATCCTCGGCCCAGCCGAGGACGACGCCCTTGCCGCCGGACAGCGACGTCGGCTTGAGGACCAGTTCCTCGGCGTGAGACAGGGCGTACGCGACGAGGTCCACCCGGTCGCCGTTCTCCAGCGTCACCTCCTCGCGGCGCACCCGCCGCGTCCACGGCAGAATGCGGTCGATGCTCGCGACGGTCTCGGGGGGAAACAGGTGCCGGTTACCCTCCTCCGACAGCAGCGACAGCGCCGCCTTGCTCGCGTAGGCGGAGGTGTCGAGCGGCGTGAAGATCTTCACCTCGCCTCGGCGTGCAGCCTCGAAGACGGGAGTGGTCAGCCGGGAGACGTCCGGCCCGACGACGTCACGGATGAGGAAGGTCCGCACGATGATGTCGACGGGCCGACCCGCGAGCCGCACGCGGCCGTCGCGCACCTCGAGCTGGCCGAGGTGGCAGGGGGTGGCGTTCAGGCCCAGCTCGCGCCAGCGCTCGCACAACTGCGTCATGTAGGGCAGTTCGTCCGAGAAGGCCGAGGGCCATTCGGTGAGCGCGACGACCGGGTGGTCCTCGGCCGAGAAGCCGCTCTCGGTGAGGATGTTGCGGACCTGCTCGCGCAGCGAGTCGACGAAGGTCAGCCCGTGCCGCTCGGCGAACCGGGCGAGCACGGGGACCTCCAGGAGCTCCCGGCAGACGTCGACGTTGTCCACGCCGCCTATCGCGCTGCCGATGTTGAGTTCGAGGAGTTTGAAGCCGGTGCCGTCGCAGACCAGATCGGCCCGGCTCTGCCGGGTCATCCGCTCCCCGCGGTTCTGCATGACCGCCTCGACCTGCGGTTCGGTCAGCCCAACCGCGCGCGCGAAGGCGGCGAAGTCTCCGCCGAAAAGCTTCTCGGGGAGGCTGTCCAGCGCCGTGAGGAGGTTATCGAGGTCGCGGGCAAGCTGGGCCAGTTCCGCACCGCCCAGGAAGACCGGGCGGGCGAGCCACTTGCCCATACCGTTCGGCTTGTCACTGTTGAGGATCTTGTTCTGCGGCAGGTCGCCGAGCAACTCCTCGCTCGACAGCCCTGCGGCCTCCAGCTCCGCCAGGTACTTCTCGGTCAACGTGACGCGGTCCATGTCAGGTCTCCTGATCGTGAGGCCGCGGGCGGGTGCGCCCGCGCAATGACTCGGTGTGGGGGTACGGGCGCGCGGTCAGCCGGCGGCGGTCACCGTGGCCTTCCCGCCGCCGGCGAGGCCTCGCTCGCCGGCAGGCGCCATCCCCGAGTGCGGAGCGCAGCGGTGACGCGCTCGCGTTCCGCCGTGATGAGGTCCGTTCTTCTGTCCACCTCGTCCCCCGAGCGCGGGGCCGCCATGGCCGCCGCCTGGGCGACACCGCCCGCGCTGTACGGCCGCGCGGAACCGGGGCAGGTCGGGCGTCGTCGTCACGGCAGGTCGTCCTCTCAGCGTCGTTCAGGCCGTACGCAGGGCGTCCCGCAGCGCGGTGCCGGGATCGGTGGCTGCCGGGAGGGCCACGACGCAGCCGGTGGAGAGGGCTCGGCGGGCCTGCATCAGATCCCGGGGGCGGTCCACGGTGAGAACCGCCTGCAGGCGGTCGCCTTCCAGCCACAGGACCGCCCACTCCGGGTCGTCGGGCGAGCCGCGCAGTACCACCCGGTCGGCGCTCTGGTGGTCGCCCGCGTACTGCACCGTCCGGCCGAACTGTTCGGACCAGAAGTACGGGACCGGGTCGTGGCACACGTCCTCGCCGAGCAGCGCGGCGGCGGCCAGGTCGCTCGCCTTCAGGGCGCTGTCCCAGTGCTCGACCACCAGGTACCGCCCGTACCGGCGCGACCACCAGGCGGCGCAGTCGCCGAGCGCCACCACCTCGGGCCGCCGGGTGCGCAGGGAGGCGTCGACGACCACGCCGCGCGCGATCTCCAGGTCGGAGTCGCTGAGCCAGCCGACCGCGGGGCGGGCGCCGACGCCGACCACCACGACGTCGGCGGCGAGGAACCCCCCGTCGGCCAGGCTCAGTCCGCCGGGGTCGACCGAGGCGACGGCGGTTCCGCAGCGCAGGGTGACCCCGGCGGCCGCGTACCAAGGGGCCGTCCATGCGCCGACCCGGGCGCCCACCGCGGCGGCGAGCGGAGCCGGGCCGGCCTCCAGGACCGTGACCCGGCACCCTTGCGCGGCCGCGACCGTGGCGACCTCGGCGCCGATCCATCCGGCGCCGACGAGCGCGAGGTTCGTGCCGGTGCACAACAGGGGGCGCAGCGCGTGCACGTCGTCCACGGTGCGGACCACGTGCTGCTTCCCCTCGCCAGGCAGCCGGACGGGCTCCGCGCCGGTCGCGAGAACGAGTCCATCGAAGGGCAGTTCGCCCGCCGTCGTCCTCAGGACGCCGCCCAGCCGGTCCGCGTGCAGGTGGAGGACCTCGGCGCGCTCACCGAGGCGCAGGTCGACCCTCAGATCCGCCCAGTCGGTGGGGAAGAAGGAATACTCCTCCTTGCCGGCCAGGATGTTCTTGGTGAGCGGCGGGCGGTCGTACGGCGGATGGGGCTCCGCGCCGACGAGGGTGAGCGCGCCGCCATAGCCGTGGGCGCGCAGGGCCCCGGCGACGTGCGAGCCGGCCAGCCCGCCGCCGACGACGACGATGTTCTCCAGGGTCAAGGTGCCACTTCTCCGTGGGTTGTCGGTGCGGGCAGGTGGAACGGGCGTCGGTGCCGTTCGTGCGGGGACGGCGCCGGGCCCGGCTTGTCAGTCGATGCCGAGGGCGGCGCGCATGGGGCGCAGCTTGGCGCCCGTCTCGGCGTACTCCACCTCAGGATCGGAATCGGCCACGAGACCGCAGCCGGCGTAAAGCGAGGCGGTGTCGCCCCGCACCAGCGCGGAGCGGATGGCAACGGCGAACTGCCCGTTGCCTGCCCCGTCGGCCCAGCCGAGGCCGCCCGCGTACCAGCCGCGGTCGAAGCCCTCGTTGCGGGTGAGCCACTCCAGCGCCTCGGCGCGGGGGTGGCCTCCGACCGCGGGCGTCGGGTGAAGACGTTCCGCAAGGTCGAGGACTCCCTCCGCCGAGCCCTCGGGCAGCCGTCCCCGCACCGGTGTCGACAGGTGCTGGACGTGGGCGAGTTTGAGCACCTGGGGTTCGGCCCCGGCCGTTACCTGGGTGCAGGACTGGGTGAGTGCCTCGCTGAGCATCCGCACCACGACGTCGTGCTCGTGCCGGAGCTTGGCGCTGCCGGACAGCTCGGCTTCCAGTTCCCGGTCCTCGGCGGGGGTGGCGCCGCGCGGGGTGGTGCCGGCCAGGCCGAGCGCGTGTACCTCCCGCTCCTCGACCCGTACCAGGTACTCGGGTGTCGCGCCGAGGAAGGTGGTGTCGCCGTGGCCGAGTGCGAAGACCGTCGTACCGGCGTAGGTCTCCCGCATCCGGTGGACCGCCGCAGGGACGTCGAGCTCCCGGTCGGCGGTGATGTCCACGCGCCGGGCGAGCACCACCTTCTCGAAGTCGCCCGCCCGTATCCGGTCCGTGGCGCGGCGTACCAGGTCCTTCCACTCGCCGGCGGCGGGTGTCTCGACGCTCGTGCGGGTCCGGGCGGCGGGGCGGGGCCCGCTCGTGTCGCGGGCGGCGAGGCATCGTTCGGCCCGAAGCGTGAGTACCGTGGCGAGCAGTTCGGGGTCGTCGCTGCCGTCGACGAGAGCGTTGAGCCGCAGTTCCGCCGGGGTGCCGTCTGGCGCACCCGCCGCGTCTCGGGCGGTGCAGCGCACCTGCATCAGCGGCACCCACAGCAGGGCCTCGGGCAGCACACCGAGCGTGCCGTCCGGGCCGCCGCCGAAGGCGAAACCACCGACGGCGAGCGGTCCCCTCCTGGGCCCGGCCGGGCCCGCCGAGATGGTCTCGCGCAACAGCTCCGACCAGGCGGAGCGGACCGCGGCGATCCGGCCGGCGCCGGTGCCGCGCAGGTCGTGGGCGCTGCCGAAGGCGAGGACGGTGGTGTTGTCCCAGGCCGACTGCCAGTACAGGGAGCGTCCGGTGCGGGCGCGGGCGGCGGCCCACATCGCGAAGGGGTCGGTGAGCGCGTACGGATGGGCCAAGCTGACCAGGGCGTGGCGGCCGGTGGCGCGGGCCCGTTCGACGCCGGCGCGGCAGACGTCCACGAGCGCGGTGTGCTCGGCCGGGCTGAGGGTCAGGGTGCCGGGGGCTGACGCGACGTCCACGGTCATCGCTAGTACACCCCTTCGATGATGGCCTGGCTGCTGTCGCCGGTGTGTACCTGGACGTCGGCGAGCCCGTCCTGCGGGTAGCGCGCGGTCGGAGCGACGCGGACGAGGGAGTCGCGTTCCAGCGTCCAGGGCACCAGCAGGTCGCGGGAGAGCAGGCTGATGCGCGCCTGGCCTCGCTCGCCGTACGCCACCTGGCGGGTGGGCTGCTCGGGGTCGACGACCTTGACCCTGCTGTAGGGGTGATAGGGGACGAAGACGCACGGGTGCGTGTCGTCCGCCTCCTGGGGACGCTGCGGGGCGATGCCCATCATGGTGTTGCCGTACAGCCCGACGATGGCTGCGTCGGGGAACACCTCCTCCTCGAAGGCGCGCAGTGTCTCCGGGCTCACGCTGGTACCGGCCCAGACGACGCCCCGCACCTCGCTCTGCACGAGATCGAGGAGGGCTTCGTTGGCGCAGATCGCCTCCAGCACGGGCGGGGTGGCGAAGAGGACGGAGACGGGCTGGGTGCTGAGCACGTCCAGGGCCTGCGCGAGGATGTGCTGGACGTAGCGACCGGCTTCCTCTCCCCTGCCCTCTTTGACGCACTTCTTCACCCAGCGGGGATCGAAGTCGATGTAGTGACAGAAGGTCGCGCGGAGCTGGGCGAGCAGGCCCACGGAACGGCCCACGATGTGCGGTCCGGTGGGGCCGATGTGCAGCCAGTGTCCTTCGCCGCGGCCGGGTATGCCGTGCGCGGCGAGGACCTCGCTGACCCACGCGACGCCGTTGCGGCGGGAGTGGGACTCGACGATGCGCTTGGGCGAGCCGGTGGTGCCGCCGCTGTCGAAGACCTGGAAGGCCCAGGGTGCGGCGGTGGTTCCGGCCGGCACAAGGTCGTCGACCGAGACGGTGCGCCACTCCTCGCTTACGTCGGGGAAGAGGTCGAGGTCGTCCCAGGTGCGGACGTCCGTCAGGGGGTCGAATCCGAAGTCGGCGGCGCGCTTGAGCCAGTAGGGGGCGCCGGTTTCGGCGGAGAAGTGCCACCGCATCGCGGCGGGCACGAACTCGTCCGGTCCGAGGTCCGCGGTGAACGGGTCGTTGGTGTGGGGCGACATGCTGCGTCTCCAGGAGGCGGTCAGGCCGAGGCGAGGGAGTCGGCGGGGTGGACGGTCGACGCGAGCCTGCGGCCCACGGCTTCCAGGACCGGGCTCAGCTTCTTCATGAGGTCGGTGAACTGCGTGCCGTCGAGTGCCTGGGCGCTGTCGCACAACGCGGCGCGGGCGTCGGTATGCACGTCGACGATGAGTCCGTCGGCCCCGGCGGCGGCCGCTGCCAGCGACATCGGCCCGACCAGGTGCGGTTTTCCGGTGCTGTGACTGGGGTCGACGATCACCGGCAGGTGGGTGAGGCGCTTGGCCTCGGCCACCGCGCTGAGGTCCAGCGTGAACCGCGTGCTGCGCTCGTAGCTGCGAATACCCCGTTCGCACAGGACGACGTCGTCGTTGCCCGCGTGCAGCAGGTACTCGGCGGCGAGCAGCCACTCCTCGACGGTGGCGGACATCCCCCGTTTGAGCAGGACGGGCTTGCCCGCCGCACCGACTTCACGCAGCAGCTCGAAGTTCTGCATGTTGCGTGCGCCGATCTGGAGCATGTCGCTCTGTTCGGCGACGCACTCGACGTCCTTCGGGGTGACGACCTCGGTGACGACGGGAAGCCCGGTGCGCCGGCGCTGTTCCGCGAGCAGCGTGAGGCCGGCGAGTCCGAGCCCTTGGAAGCTGTACGGGGAGGTACGGGGCTTGAAGGCGCCGCCGCGCAGCATGATCGCGCCCACCTCGTGCACCAGGTCCACGATTCCGGTCATCTGTTCGGCGCTTTCCACCGCGCAAGGGCCGGCGATCACGACGAACTCGGTGCCGCCGAACACGGCCTGCACGTTCATCCCCACCCGGACGCAGGTGTCCTGCTCGCGGAAGGCCCGGCTCGTGAGCCGCTGCGCCCCTGGCACCCGCAGGACGCGGGAGACGGCCGGGAGACCTTCCAGCGTGGTGGCCAGTCCTGCCGTTCCGGAACTGTCGGATACGAGCACCGAGGTATTCCCAAGCCTTGTCAACGCTGCATTGATTCCGTTTTCCGAGAGGGTTTTGATGACGATCCCGGCACTTGCCGGGTGTGCTGCAGAATCAAGGATCACGATCACGGAACAGGCCTTTCCATGAGCTTATTGTGGACGTCTCTTCCTAAGCGGGAGCGGCCGCAGTGGAGCGTACCACCGAGTTGCGATCATGAATGCCCAAATTGATATTCTGTCTAGATGGCGACGAAACCTCGCCCCAGGCAAGAGATGGCGAGAATGGACAGATCATCGTGATGTCACCTATCTGCGCGTACACACGAAAGGGGCAAGCATGGACTAGAGCCGCGTAGAGCGCGGACCAAAAGGAAAATATATGGACATTTTGCCCGCATATTGTCGGCAATTGTCCATTCCTTAAAGGTTTCCTTCGAGGCCATCCTCCCATTTAGAGATCTTTTCAGCCCGAAATCAAGGCGTCCAATAATTGGCTGGCGCTTCCTCGGCGACGTGTTATCTTCCCTCCGGCGCCGCCGTCTCGGCGGGGCTTTCCGTCCGAGTGGTGGAGTGCCGAGTGAAATTGATCGACATCAGTCAGGGCTGGTTCGAGGGCATGCCCTCCTACGATGCGCCGTGGTATCCGCAATTCCACATTCACCGTGCGATGATGCCGGCCACCGACCCGTCCGGAACCGGCAGGACCTTCTCGAATCTTGAGATATTCCCCCACAACGGGACACATGTGGAGTCCGGCTATCACTTCTTCGAGGACGGCGAGAAGATCGACGAGCTTCCGCTCAGCGTGTTCGTCGGCCGGGCCGTCGTCGCCGACCTCTCCCACAAGAAGGACCTGGACCCGGTGACGGGCGAGGACCTGGAGAAGGCCGTACGCGACGTATGGCAGGAAGGGGACCGGCTGCTCATCCGCACCGACCACCCCGACCGGTACCTCGGACGCGACGACTACTGGGACAAGCCCCCGTACCTCACCGTCTCGGCAGCCGACTGGATGGCCGACAACGGCACCACGCTCGTCGGCATGGACTGCATCACCGAGCGGCCCGACGACCGCAGCGGCCCGGTGCACCGGCGACTGCTGTCCGCCGGCATCCCGATCCTGGAGAACATCCAGAACCTCGGGCACATCAGCAATCCCGTCGTCCAACTCATGGCGCTCCCCATCAAGATCGCCGACGTGGAGGCCGCGCCCGCCCGCGCCGTGGTCTTCGACGGGTGGCCGTTCTGATCCGACCGCTGCCGCGACACCGCCGGTTCCGGGTCGCCGGGGACCGGCATGCCCGAGCCGACCACCGAACCGACCCGGCCCGAGAAAGTTGATCTGGCGTGCTGCTATCCGTACCCGCTCTGCGCTCCGGGGAGGAACGCACCTCCCGCGACACCCACGTCCTGCGCGGTGTCACCGGCGAACCACTGGCGACCGTGCACGAGGTCCCGCCCCTCGTGGCCCGGCTGACGATCAAGACCATGCGGCAGTCGCCCGAGCTGAGCCTCGACGAACGCCTTTCCGTCCTCGCCGAGGCCGGCCGGCTCTTCGCCAAGGCGACCATCGGCGGCCAGACCCCGGAGGAGTACTGCCGCCTCCAGGCACTTGCCTCCGGCGTGCCCGTCACCGTGGCACGCGGCGTCCTGGAGCGGGTGGCCCGCGGCGGCGAGACGCTCGGCGAGGTGATCCGGCGCCAGACACCGGCCGGTGCCGGGGACACCGCCCGCTGGGTACGCCGCGGCCGCGTCCTGTCCGTCATCGCGCCCAGCAACCACCCCGGCACCCACGGCGCCTGGCTCCAGGCACTCGCCATGGGGTACCGCGTCGCCGTACGGCCTGGCGGCCGGGACCCCTTCACCCCGCTGCGCCTCGTCCGCGCCCTGCTCACCGCCGGACTGCACCCCGGCTGGGCCAGCCTGCTTCCCGGCGGCCACGCCACCGCGGACGCCCTCACCCAGGCGGGCGACCTGGCCCTCGTCTACGGCGGTGAGGACACTGTGGCTCGGCTGCGCGGCAACGACCGGGTCCTCGTCCGCGGACCGGGACGCAGCAAGATCCTCGTCGACACCGAGCCGGACGAGGCCGTGCTCGACCACCTCGTCGCCGAGATCGCCGGGGACGGCGGGGTGCGCTGCACCAACACGACCGCCGTACTGACCACCGGCGATCACCGGCGGCTGGCCGGGCAGCTCGCCGAACGCCTGGCCGCGCTCCCCGCCCACCCGGTCACGGACCCCCGCGCGGTGCTCCCGGTCCGGCCCCGGCCCGAGGCCGAGGCGCTGCGCGGGGCCGCCGCCGCTGCCGCCGGGCCGGCCCCCGACCTCGTCGCCGCCTACTGCCCCGAAGGGCCGCTGGCCAATGTGGGGGAACCGGCTGTCGCCCTGCGCCCCGCCGTGTTCGTGCTCGACCGCTGCGACCACCCGGCGCTGGCGACGGAACTGCCCTTCCCCTGTGCCTGGGTGGCGCCCTGGCGGATGGCCGACGGCCTGGCGCCGCTGGACGACTCGCTCGCCCTCGGCCTGCTCACCAAGGACACCTCCCTGGTCGAGAAGGCCCTCGCCATGCCCGGGGTGCGCACCGTCGTCCACGGTCCCGTCGCCCGGTGGTGGCAGGACCCGTACCTGCCGCACGACGGCCACCTGGGCCAGTTCCTCAACGAGGCACGCGGCTACGCCCGGGCGTGAGGGACCGACACGGTACGGGTCGGCCCCCTCCCCGGCCCGTGCCACCACCCGTCTCCGCCCCGCCCGTGCCCCACCTTTTCCGCCCTACGCCACGAAGCATCGAGGTACCTGACATGTCTGCCGCCTGCCCCGACCTGCCCCTCGTCGTCCTCCCCGCGAACAACCTGGTCCGCGCGACGTCCCGGCCCGCCGAGCCCGTGGAGGCCGCCCTCCGCACCGCGTTGACGGCCCTGCAGAGTCTGCACACCGAGCTGCTGAATCCGCACGGCGCGCGTCCGCAACCGCTGCGAGGCGCCCTGGAGACCGCCGTGGAGGCCACCACGCGGCTCGCGACGCTCGCCCAGGTGGAGCCCATGGACGCCACCGCGCTCACCCCGATCGTCCCGAACCACGCCTACTTCGGGGTTCGTACGACCGACATCGACGACGCCCGCCTGGTGTCCGAGACCACGGTCATCATCGCCCGCGCGCTCGCTGACCTGCGGATCGCGCGGCTGTCGCTGAACCAGCAGGCCGCCGAGGTCGCCGCGATGATCCAGATCCTGCGGGGCCTCGCTCCGCAGGACGCGGAACGCGACCCGGCCTCTCCCACCGCACCCGCCGGCCCGGTCCCCGTCATCCCGGGCCAGGACGAACTGACCCGATGGATTATCACGCACCACTTCTACTTCGTGCTCAACCTCGCCGCGGCCGAGTCCGTTACACGCGCGCTGGCCCGGCACAGCGACGGCGAGTCGGAGGCTGCGAGGGACGCGCTGCGTGAGGCCGCCACATACGTTCGCGCCTTCACCGCCGCGATGATGCACTCCGGCGACATGTCGGCGCACTGCTACAACGCCGAGGTCCGGCCCACCATGAGCCCGCCCGCCGTTCCCGCAGCGCTCACCGGGCGCACCCAGCCGGAGCACAAGGCGTTCCGCAAAGCCATGCGCACCCTCATGCGGACGTGGACCGACTCCTTCGACAAGCTGGCCGCCAACGACCCCGAGGTGGCGCTGGCCCGGGACTCGCTGCTGGAGGCCGATCTGCAGGACATCGAGCAGCACATCACCATCACGGCCACCCTCGTCGGCGACGACAGCTCGATCATCCAGGCATCCGACGCCGCGGGCAGCGCCATCGCCATGCTCCGCTCCATGCGCCACACCCGCGCCGAGCAGTACCGGCCGCTCATGCGCTTCGGGGACAACGTGACGCTGATCGCGGCGGGCTGACCGACCGGGACTGGCACGGCCGAATTTCCCAGGAACAGATCGGAGAGGTACTGAAGATGGCTCCACGTATCGCCCTGCTGGGCAGCCGACCGAGCGTACTGAGGTCCGCGGCGGAACTGGGCTGCGAGGTCGTCATGCTGGCCAAGCCCGGCATCTACGACCCGGAGGCGGCACGACGCTGGTGCGTCGAGGTGGTCGACGTCGACCTGAACGATCAGCAGGCGATCCTGGCGGCCGGACGGGCACTGCAGGCTCGGCGGCCCGTGGCCCGTTTCTTCTCGCCGGCCGAGCTGGGACTGGTCGCCGCGGCCCGGCTCAACGAGGAGTTCGGCCTCGGCGGCAACTCCCTGCGCACCGTCACCCTGCTCAAGGACAAGTCGGCGATGCGGGACCACCTCGCCGGCCTCGACCTGTCGCCGGTCCGCTTCCGCGTCGTGCACAGCGCACCCGAACTTACCGACTTCCTCACCGAACTCGGCCGCCCCTGCATCATCAAACCCCTCGACTTCGGCGGCAGCGCGGACGTCCACAAGGTCGACGGCCCGCACCGGGCCGCCGAGGTCTGGTCGCGGGTCGAGGCCGCCGGACGCGAACGGATGCTGGCGGAGGAGTTCCTCACCGGCCACGAGGTGAGCGTGGAGGGCTTCTCAGTGGACGGCGCGCACACCGTGGTGGCCGTCACGGACAAGCTCCTGGGCGCCGGGTTCGTGGAGGTGGGACACTCCGTCCCGGCGCACGTGGACGAACACACCTGCATGGAGATCGCCGAGCTGACAGCGCGGCTGCTCGACGCGGTCGGCCTCGTCGAGGGCCCGTCCCACACCGAGATCATGATCACCGCCGACGGGCTGCGGATCATCGAGTCCCACAACCGGGCCGGCGGCGACAACATTCCCGAACTGGTGCGGCTCGCCTGCGGTGTGGACCTCGTGCGCGCCGCGGTCGCTGTCCCACTCGGTATCGAACCCTGGAAGAACGAGCTCCCCGAACCGCTGGGCGGCGCGGCGATCCGCTTCCTGGCCGCCGAGCCCGGCGTGGTGACCGAGGTCGCCGTGCCGACCGAGGGACTGGAGGGCGTAACCCTCGGCGTCAAGGCGGAGCCCGGCATGGTGATCCCGCCGGTCACCTGGTCCGCCGACCGCGTGTGCGGCGACGTGATCGCCGTTGGCCGGGACGCCGAGGAGGCCGTGGCTCGCGCCGAGGCCGCGGTCGCCCGGATCCGGATACGGACCAGTCCCGTCGCCTGAGACCGCGTCCCGAGTTCCCCCACCGATGAGGAAACCATGAATGCTGCCAGCGCCCCGGCGGTCGCCATCGTCGACGCCTACGCCAGTTCGCGCTGTCTCGCGCCGCTCTTCCGCGCCCGCGGCTACGACTGCGTGCACGTGCAGAGCACACCCGACATTCCCCAGAACTACGTACGCGGCTACCGCCCCGAGGACTTCAGCGGACACGTCGTCCACCACGGCGACCTCTCCGAGACGCTGCGGGCCCTGAACGCGTACCGGCCGGTCGCGCTCATCCCCGGTGTGGAACGCGCGGTGCTGCTCGCCGACACGCTGAGCGAACGGTTGGGCCTGCCGTCGAACGGCACCGCATTGAGCCCCGCTCGCCGCGACAAGTACCGCATGATCGAGACCGTCAGGGCGACGGGCGTACCGGCCGTCGAGCAGCTCCACACCGCCGACCTGGACGAACTCCTGCGCTGGTACGACAGGACCGGCGGCCAGGTGGTGTTGAAGCCGGTCAGCAGCGCGGGCAGCGACGGCGTCTTCTTCTGCTCCGAGCCCGAGGAGATCACGGCGGCCTTCCAGTCCCTGCATGGAACCACCAGCGTGCTCGGCGAGCAGAACGAGGCGGTGCTAGCGCAGGAGTATCTGGTCGGCCACGAGTACATCGTCAACACCGTCAGCCACGACGGCACGCACCGCGTCTCCGACATATGGAAGATGCACACGCTCAGCGCCAACGGCGTCGCCGAGCTGGCCGCCGGCGCCGAACTGCTGCCCCGTCGCGGACCCGAACAGGACGCCCTGGTCGCCCACGCCTTCCAAGTCCTGGACGCCCTCGGCATCGCGCACGGGCCCGCGCACACCGAACTGAAGCTGACCCCGGACGGCCCGCGGCTGGTCGAGACGGGGGCGCGGGTGTGCGGAGCCGACGTCCATGTGCCCGTCACGGCAGCGCTCGGCACGAGTCAGCTCGACCTCACCGTCGAGGCCTGCACCGACCCCGAGAGCTTCCTCGCCGCGGCCGACGAGGACTACCGCGTCGGTCGCCACGCCCGCATCGTCAACATGGTGGCTCCCCAGGGCGGGGTCCTGCGCTCCTACCCCCGGCTGAGCGAACTGCGCGCCCTGGACAGCTTCCACGACGTACTCTTCCGCGTACACCCGGGCGACACGGTACACCCGTCCACCGACGACTGGACCTTCCCGCTCCGTGTCTACCTCCTGCACGAGATCGCGGCCACCGTCGCCCGCGACGCCCTGACCACGCGATACCTGGACGGCGAGGGCTTCTACGAACTGACCTGTTGATCAGCTCGTTGAACGGTTCGGTCCGATTCCTGCGCCGCGGTGCGGTACGAGGCGCCCGGACACATCAAGGCCGCCTTGAAGCGCTGCGAGGCGATGGGACCGGTTCGGGCCGTTGTCGATCCGCCCGCACCACGGCCGCGGGTGGGCGCCGCAGTCACATCCGCAACGGTTGCCCGCGACCTTCCACCGCACGCACGGCATCCGCTCCTTCCACGGCTGCTGCAGCCTCGCCGACGACCAGCTCTGGGAGTCGACCGGCGACGCAAAGGCGCCGATCACACCCTGTCCGCGCTGAAATCGATCCGCAAGACGCGGCCGGACGCTGCCCCGATCTACGTCATCCTGGACCGACAACGCTGGGGCCGGCCTCGAACCAGGGGCCGCCTGATCGATCAGACCCGGCGAACGTTCATGGTCGACGCACTAGTCGGCCGCCGCGACGACGGCCTCCCGCTTATTCGCACCGGCCGTACGCCGGTCGATGGCCGGGCCCAGGGCGAGAACTCCCAGCGGGGCGACGAGACCGGCCACCGCGCAGAACCACCACAGGACGGCGGGTCCCGCGTGCGCGTAGACGGCAGTGCCCACGGTCAGGGCGACGAACCGGGAAATGCCCCACAGCGAATGGAAGGCGCCCTGGTAGCGGCCCCGAGCGTGGTCGGGGGCGATGCTCTGGATCGTCGCCGAATGGATGCCGCCGATGGCCGCCTCGCCCACCGACCACACCAAGACGGTGGCGCCGTAACTCCACCCGTCGTCGGCAAGGCCGGTGAGCGCGACACCGACGGCGACCAGCCCGGCCGCGAAGACATAGACGACGAGCGGACGGATCTTGGCCAGGACCGTGGTGGCGATGGGCTGCAGGATGACGACCAGGACCGCGTTGAGCGTGGCCATCAATCCGAGCACCTTGGGTGAGAGGCCGTCGTCGCGGATCGCCAGCGGCAGGCTCGCCTCGGTCAGGGAGTAGATGGCCAGGGTGATGCCGAAGAGCGGCATCAGCGCGCGCATCAGCGGGTCGCGCAGGACCACGCCGTAGCCGCTGCCCTCGACGGTGGTGGTGGGCGCGGACCGCTTACCGGCGGGGAGCGTGCTCGCGGCGATGGCGGCGAACAGGACGGAAGAACTGGCGTCGACCACGAACAGCAGCCAGTAGCCGTGCACGGCGAGGAAACCGCCGAGGATGCCGGCCCCGGCGCTGCCGATGTTGACCGCCCAGTAGACGAGGGAGAAGGCGTCACGGCGGCGTTCGGCATCGACGGACTCGGCGAGGAGCGCGTTGGCGGAGGGGCTAACCATCGTGCCGCAGACGCTCAGGGTGGCGGCCGCGAGCGCCAGCGTCACGAGGTTGGGCGCGGCAAAGAGCAGGCCGTGCGACACGGCCGTGCCCAGCAACCCGGTGACCATGGTGGAGCGGCGGCCCCAGCGGTCGGAGAGCACGCCGCTGAGCAGCGGACCCACCAGGGTGCCGACGCCCAGGCAGCCCAGCACATAGGTGACATCGGACGTGCTGACACCCCGTGACCCGAGGTAATAGACCAGGAAGGGCACTACCATGAAGCCCAGACGGTTCACGGTCGTTCCGCTGAAGATGATCCAGGCGGTGCGCGGCAGGCCCTTGTACGCGGAGAACATGGCCGCATGATGCGCGGCCCGCGAGAGCCCGACAAATGATTCAGCGATGACTGAATGTGGGGGTTGCCCTGGCTGAGATGGAGTTTTCGGCGAGTGACCTGGCGCGGATGCGGTTTTCCCTCTCGCCCATGTGGGAGGTCGTGACCAGTTTCCGGCTGCTGCGCTCCGCCCGCCCGACCGCCGCGCACCTGCCGTGGATCGAGCAGGTGCGCCCTCGCCTCGCGGCGGCAGAGCTGGACAGCGGCTGGCTGGCCGCACTCATCCCGCCGAGCGGCTACCTACCCGACTTCCTCAACCCCGTCCCGTCCATGCACGCTCCCTCGCTGGGCGAGGAGCTGGACGCGGTGCGGGGTGCCGCGGCCGCCGCGGTGCAGCGGGATCTGGACCACCTGGGGCGGCACTCGGGCAGTCCCTCGGCGCGGGTGCGGTCCCTGCGCGCCGACCCGGAGGGCCGGCTCCCCGAACTCGCGGCGGAGATCGAGAGGTACTGGGAGCTGGCGCTCGCGCCCTACTGGCAGCGGATGCGCACCGTCCTGGAGGCCGACGTCTTCCACCGCGCGCGCCAGGTCGCCGAGTTCGGCGCGGAGGCCCTGTTCAACGGGCTGCACGCCAAGATCAGCTGGGACGACAACACACTGCGGCTCGTCCGCCGCCCGCAGACGCTGTACGGCGCGACGAAGGGGGCGGGGCTGCTGCTCATCCCCTCGGTCTTCGCCGGGCCGGGCGTACTCACGGTGGCGCGTGACTCCGAGCCGCTGCAACTGGCCTACCCCTCGCTCGGCGTGGGCGTCCTGTGGGAGCGGCCCGCCCCTTCCCGGTTCGCCGCGGTCGCCGCGGTGCTCGGCCGCTCGCGCACCCTACTGCTCACCGAACTCCAGGCGCCCGCCTCCACCACCGAGCTGGCCCGCCGCACCGGCCTGTCGCCCGCCGGGGTCTCCCAGTTCCTCACCGCGATGCGGGACGCCGGACTGGTTAGCGCGCACCGCGCCGGCCGCTCCGTGCTGTACGCGCGAACCTCGGTCGCCGACGAACTGCTCGGGACACGGCCCGGCTGAGCGACAGGGCGGAGGTCGCGTTGTGCGGTGAAGGGTGCCGTCTCGGGATCCGAGTTGCGGAATTTGCGTGATGCTCAGCGATGTGCTGGACGACGCACGGTGAACCGGCAGGCGCGATCTGCGCCGGTTGGATTCGGCGACAGTGATCAATTCGTCCGAGGCGAAGCGATACGAACTCAGTATCGTCAGGCCGCGTGCTCGTACTCATGGATCAGGCCACCGAGAACATCGACGCGTTCGACACCGCCGTCGAGGAAGATTTTGAGTTCGCCAAGGACCACTTCGGCCTCGATGACTGCCAGGCCCGCCTTCACACCGCGATCGCCCGACACACCGTGCTGGTCATGGCCGCCCTCGCGATCTGCGCCGTCACCGCCGCCCAGCTACGCAAACGCACCGACACACAGGCCCCGCCACCACGCACCCCCGACGAGCCGCCACCCACCGACCCAGGACTCATTCCACTGACCGTGCCCGAGGTCAAACGCCTACTCGCCGCCGCCCTGCACTACAGCCCGCCACCCGAACACACCACCCACTGGCGCACCTGGCGCCGCCGCCACCAAGCACGCGCCCGCTGGCACCACCAACGCACCCGCCTCAGCCGCACATACGCCCTGGTCAACTAACCAATGGCGGCTGCCGTACTAGCCCTGAAGGGGGTGGTGAACTGCGACCGGCCGGACCGCCAATCCAGCACAGCAGGGGATACCCCGTCCGTGAACCAGCTTTAACAACATATTTACGCTCGACCACGCAATTTTGACGCGGTGTTAACGCGGTCGTGGGCACTTCAGGCCGTACGGTCCCAGATGCAAGTTGGGACTACGGGCGGAAGCGGTATCCCATGCCAGGTTCGGTGAGCAAATGCCGGGGATGTGTAGGGTCGGCTTCGAGTTTGCGGCGTAGCCGGGCCATGTATTGCCGCAGGTAGTTCGTCTCGGTGAGGTATTGCGGGCCCCATACGTCCTGCAGCAGGGCCCGTTGGGTGATGAGCTTGCCGGGATTGCGGAGCAGGTGTTCGAGCAGCACCCACTCGGTGGGGGTGAGCCGGACGTCGCCGCCGGTGATCGTGCGGTTGGCGAGGTCGACGGCGTAGGGGCCGACGGTCACCACCGATGACGTTTCTTCGGGTGGTCGGGCGCGGCGGGTGACGGCGCGGATCCGGGCGAGCAGTTCGTCGACGCTGAAGGGTTTGGTGACGTAGTCGTCGGCGCCGGCGTCGAGGGCGTCGACCTTATCGTGGCTGTCGACCCGGCCGGACAGGACGAGGATCGGCACGGTGGTCCAGCCGCGTAGCCGGCGGATGACGTCGACACCTTCCATGTCGGGCAGCCCAAGGTCGAGGACGATCAGGTCGGGGGTGTGATGGGCTGCGGCCTTCAGTGCGCTCGTGCCGTCGGCCGCGGTGTGCACGTCGTATTGGCGGGCGCGCAGGTTGATGCGAAGGGCGCGCAGAATCTGTGGTTCGTCGTCGACCACGAGGACGCAGGTCATGCCGGGGCGGTGGTGGCCACTGGGCCGTTGTCGGCGGTGATGCTGGTTGCAGGCGCACTGGGGAGCGTGATGATCATGGTCAGGCCGCCGCCGGGCGTTTCTTCCGGTGTGAGGGTGCCGTGCATGGCTTCGGCGAGGCCCCGGGACAGGGCCAAACCGAGTCCGACGCCGGTGTGGTTGTCGCGGTCACCGAGGCGTTGGAACGGCATGAACACATCCTCCCACCGGTCGGCAGGGATTCCTGGGCCGTGGTCGATGACGCGCAGTTCGACGGTCGGACCAAGGGTGCTGGCGGTGACAATGGGTGGCCGGTCGGCGGGGCTGTAGCGCAGAGCGTTGGCGATCAGATTGACGAGGATGCGTTCGAGTAGACCCGGGTCGGCGTGCACGGTGGGCAGGTCGTCGGCGATGTGCAGGGTCACGGTCCGGCCGGCGAGGCCGAGGTCGTCGAGCGCCAAAGGGATGACTTCTTCGGCGCCGACGTCGATGGCGGCGACGCCGACGGCACCGGCCTGCAGCCGACTCATGTCGAGCAGGTTGGCGACGAGCCGGTCGAGTTTGTCGAGAGATTCGTCGGCGGTGGCGAGCAGTTCGGCGCGGTCGTGGTCGTCGAAGTGCACGTCGTCGGCGCGCAGGCTGGCCACGGCGGCCTTCGCGGACGCGAGCGGGGTGCGCAGGTCGTGGCTGACGGCGGTGAGCAGTGCGGTGCGCATCTTGTCCGCCTCAGCGAGCGGTTTCGCGGCGGCGGCCTCGGCAGCGAGGCGTTCCTGGCGCAGGGCAAGTGCGGCCTGGGCGGCGAACGCCTCGACGATCCGCCGGTCGCTCGCCGCGAGGGAGCGCCCGCGTAGCAGCATGGTGAGTTCGTCGTCCACGTGTACCTCCACATCGGCGTCGGTGGTCGTGCACGGCGCACCACCGATGGTGGCGACGGTGGTGCCGCGTTCCACCAGGGTTACGGCGTCGAGGCTGAAGGTTTCCCGCAGCCGTTCCAGCAGGGCCATCAGCGGTCGGGCGCCGCGCAGCACGCTGCCCGCGACGGCCGCGAGCGTTTGCGCGTCGGCGCTGGCCTGCGCGGCTTGGCGGGTCTTACGGGCGGCGGTGTCGACCACCCAGCTGACCGCGATCGCGATCACCACGAAGATCACCAGGGCGAGGAGGCTGGCGCCTTCGGCGATCGTGAACCGGCCGACGGGTGGTGTGAAGAACCAGTTCAACAGCAGCGATCCGCCCAATGCCGCGAGTAGCGCGGGCCAGAGGCCGCCGATCAGTGCCACCCCGACGACGGCCGCGAGGAACAGCAGGATGTCGTTGGTCAACGTCATGTGGGGTAAGGCGAGCAGCAGCATTGCCAACGCCGGTAAGCCGATGACCGTGGTGGCGAACCCGGCGATGCGCCGTCCATGGGACAGCGCCGCCGGCATGCGTCGCCCGCTGCGCCCCCGCTTGACGCGTTCGTGGGTCACCAGGTGCACGTCGATGCTGCCGGACTGGGCGGTCGTGGTGACACCCACCCCGGCGGAGAAGAGTTGGGCAAACCGGCCGCGGCTGCTGACGCCTAAGACGATCTGGGTGGCGTTCACGCCGCGCGCGAAGTCCAGCAGCGCGCCCGGGATGTCGGAGCCCACGACCTGGTGGTAGGACCCGCCGAGGCTTTCCACCAGGACCCGTTGCCGGGCCAAAGCGGCGGGGTCGGCGCCGGCCAGTCCGTCGTTGCGGGCCACGTGCACGGCAAGCAGGTCCGCGCCCTTGGTGCGGGCGGCGATGCGGGCGGCCCGGCGGACGAGGGTGTCGCCCTCCGGGCCGCCGGTGAGGGCGACGACGACGCGTTCCCGGGTTTCCCAGGTGGCGTTGATGTGGTGGTCGGCGCGGTACTTGTCTAGTTGGTCGTCGACCTTGTCGGCGAGCCAGAGCAGGGCGAGCTCGCGCAGGGCGGTGAGGTTGCCGGTGCGGAAATAGTTGCCCAGGGCCGCGTCGATCTTCTCGGGCCGGTAGATGTTGCCGTGTGCCATCCGCCGACGCAGCGCCTCGGGGGTCATGTCGACCAGTTCGACCTGTTCGGCGGCCCGGACGACGGCGTCGGGCACGGTTTCACGCTGCTCGACGCCGGTGATCTGGGCGACAACGTCGTTGAGCGATTCCAGGTGTTGCACATTGACGGTGGTGAGCACGGTGATTCCGGCGTCCAGCAGCTCCTGGATGTCCTGCCAGCGCTTGGCGTTGCGGCAGCCGGGCACATTGGTGTGGGCGAGCTCGTCGACGATCGCGACCTCGGGCTTGCGGGCGAGGACGGCGTCGAGGTCCATATCGGTGAACTGCGCACCCCGGTACGGCACCACCCGGCGCGGGATCACCTCCAGGTCGCCGATCATGTTCGCGGTGTGCTGGCGGCCGTGGGTTTCGACGAAACCGACGACGATGTCGGTGCCGCGGTGGGCGCGCCGATGCGCCTCTTCGAGCATCGTGTAGGTCTTGCCGACGCCCGGGGCGGCGCCCAAGTAGATGCGTAGCTGCCCGCGTGCCACCCCGGACCTCCCTTATTTCTGTGCGTCAAGCGCGAGGTTGAGTTCGAGGACGTTGACGCCGGGTTCGCCGAGGAATCCCAGGACTCGGTCGTCGGTGTGCTCGCTGACCAGCGTGCGCACGGCCTGGTGGCTCAGGCCGCGTTCCCGGGCGATTCTCGGGACCTGCAGCGCGGCGTAGGCCGGGCTGATGTGCGGGTCGAGGCCGCTACCGGAGGCGGTGACCGCGTCGGCTGGGACGGCCGGATCGGCGGGTGCGTCGCCCCGGACCGGGGTGATCACGCCGCCGAGCACGACGTAGTCGGTGTCGACCTGTGCCGGCTCCACCCGAACGCCATCGTACCTGCCTAAAAACGGTGTTCCCGTCTGGTTCACCGACACCACACGGGTAATCGGACCGGTGAGGCCGTCGCGGCGGAACACGGCCAGCACAGCGCCCACGCCGTCGGCCGTGCAGTAGGGCCGCCGCCCGTCGACCTCTTCGAGGGCTCCGACGGCGACGCTGCGGGCGCAGACCTGGGTAAGCAGGCTCTGCGATGCTTTATCCGGGTTGGTCGCGAGGGTGTCGACGACGCTCTCCGGTCCGAGGTTGCTGGCCGAGGTGGCGGTGGGATCGTAGCCGTCGTCACCGGCCGCTGAGGGGCGGCTCTGGAAGTACCGGGGTATCGGGTTGCCGGCGGCGTCGGTGAACGCCTGGCCGATGATCCGGCTGCCGACGACCTGCCCGGACGCGTTCTCGACGAGAGAGCCGTCGGCCCGGCCGGGCATCGCTCGCGCCACCCCGATCATGAGGAGCGGGTAGATGAGCCCGAGCAGGACGGTGAAGACCAGCAGCACGCGCAGCGCTGCGAGGTGCTGGGCTAGCCAGGAGGGTAGGCGCATGATCACATTCCCGGGATGAACTGGACGAAGACGTCGATGAGTTTGATGCCGACGAACGGGGCGATGATGCCGCCGAGGCCGTAGACGAGTAGGTTGCGGCGCAGCAGGGCACTGGCCCCGGCCGGGATGTAGCGCACGCCGCGCAGGGCGAGCGGGATCAGCGCGACGATGACCAGGGCGTTGAAGATGACCGCGGACAGGATCGCCGAGCCCGGCGAGTGCAGCCGCATCACGTTCAACGTGTCCAGACTCGGGTAGACCCCGGCGAACATCGCCGGGATGATCGCGAAGTATTTCGCGATGTCGTTCGTGATCGAAAACGTGGTCAGCGCCCCACGGGTGATCAACAACTGCTTGCCGATCTCCACGATCTCGATCAGCTTGGTCGGGTCGGAGTCGAGGTCCACCATGTTGCCCGCCTCCTTCGCGGCCGACGTGCCGGTGTTCATCGCGACGCCGACGTCTGCCTGCGCCAGGGCGGGGGCGTCGTTGGTGCCGTCGCCGGTCATCGCGACCAGACGCCCACCCTGCTGCTCCCTACGGATGTAGGCGAGCTTGTCCTCCGGGGTGGCCTCAGCCAGGAAGCCATCGACTCCAGCCTCGTCCGCGATCGCCTTCGCGGTACGCGGATTGTCGCCGGTGATCATCACGGTGCGGATGCCCATCCGACGCATCTCGGCGAAGCGTTCCCGCATCCCGCTCTTGACGACGTCCTTGAGGTGGATGACGCCCAGCGCCCGGGCCGATTGACCGGCCACGTGTTCGGCGACCACGAGCGGGGTGCCGCCGGAGCCGCTGATCGCGTCGACCATCTGCCCCACGTCCTCGGTGGGGCTGCCGCCGTTCTCCCGTACCCATTTCATGACGGCGGCGGCTGCGCCCTTGCGGACCCGGCGGGCCGGGGCGCCGTCGACGGCGATGAGGTCGACGCCACTCATCCGGGTCTGTGCCTTGAACGCCACGAACGTGGCGTGCGGCATCAGTCCGGCCTCGCGTTCGCGTAGCCCGAACCCGGTCTTGGCCAGCACCACGACGGACCGGCCTTCCGGGGTCTCGTCGGCCAGGCTGGACAGCTGCGCCGCGTCGGCCAGGGTCGCCGCGGTGACGCCGTCCACCGCGAGGAACTCGGCGGCTTGCCGGTTGCCGAGGGTTATCGTGCCGGTCTTGTCCAGCAGCAGCGTGTTGACGTCCCCGGCGGCCTCGACGGCCCGCCCGGACATGGCGAGGACGTTGCGTTGCACAAGGCGGTCCATGCCGGCGATACCGATCGCGGACAGCAGCGCCCCGATGGTTGTCGGGATGAGGCAGACCAACAGTGAGATCAGCACGATGCCACTGACGCCGTCGCCGGTGATCGCCGCCGTGTCCGGGGCGGCCGCCTGATACGCCTTCGAAAAGATCGCCAAGGGCTGCAGCGTGACCACGGACAGCAGGAAAATCATGGTCAGGGCAGCGAGCAGGATGTTCAGGGCGATCTCGTTCGGGGTCTTCTGCCGGTTCGCGCCCTCGACGAGGGCGATCATCCGGTCGATGAAGCTCTCACCGGGCTTCTGGGTGATCCGCACGACGATCCGGTCGGAAAGGACCTTGGTGCCGCCGGTGACCGCCGACCGGTCCCCGCCGGACTCCCGGATCACCGGCGCCGACTCGCCGGTGATCGCGGACTCATCGACGCTGGCAATTCCCTCGACGACGTCCCCGTCTCCGGGGATCGTCTCGCCAGCCTCGACGACGACGGTGTCTCCCAGCCGCAGCTCGGCCGCCGGAACCCACTCCTCGCGCCCGCTATCGGCTAGGCGCCGGGCGATGGTGTCCTGCTTGGCCTGCCGCAGGGTCGCGGCCTGGGCCTTGCCGCGGCCCTCGGCGACGGCCTCGGCCAGATTGGCGAACAGCACGGTGAGCCACAGCCACACCGTGATGGTCCACGCCAGGGTGCTCGGGTCGGTGATCGCCAGCACGGTGGTAAACAGTGCGCCGACCTCGACGATGAGCATCACCGGGTTGCGCCACAGGGTCCGCGGATCGAACTTGCGGGCGGCGTCCGGCAGTGACCGCCACAACTGGGTCGGGTCGAGCAGCCCTCCGCCGATGCGGCGCGGGATGGTCGCTCGCGGCGAGGTGGGCGCCGGCTTCTCGAGGGTTGGGGTGCTGGTCATGAGAGACCCTCCGCGATCGGGCCGAGAGCGAGCGCGGGCAGGAACGTCAGTGCCACCAGGACGAGGGTGACGCCGACGACCATCCCGACGAACAGGGGTTGGTGGGTGGGTAGGGTGCCCTCGGATTCCGGTGTCGCCTGTTGCCGGGCCAGGGCGCCGGCCAGGGCGAGGACGAGGACGAGGGGCAGGAACCGGCCGAGCAGCATCGCCAGGCCCAGGGCGGTGTCCCACCACGGGGTGTTGACGGTGATCCCGGCGAACGCGGAGCCGTTGTTGTTGCCCGCGGACGTGAACGCGTACAACACCTCGGAGAGGCCGTGTGGCCCCACGTTCAGCGCGGTCGCGTTGTTGCCGGTCGCGAACGCCGCGGCCGTGCCCACGAGGACGATCGTCGGGGTCACCAGGAAGTACAGCGACGCCAGCTTCATCTCCCGGGCGCCGATCTTCTTGCCCAGGTACTCCGGCGTCCGGCCGACCATCAACCCGGCGACGAACACCGTGATCACAGCCAGGATCAGCATCCCGTACAGACCCGAACCGACACCGCCGGGAGCGACCTCACCGAGCATCATGTTGATGATCGGCATCATCCCGCCGCCGGCGGTGTAGGAGTCATGGAACGAGTTGACCGCCCCGGTCGACGTCAGGGTGGTGACCGCGGCGAACGACGCGGACTGCGAGACACCGAACCGGGTCTCCTTGCCCTCCATCGCCGCCCCGACGGCCTGCGGCACGGTACCGTCGCCGGCCAACTCGAACGCGTTGGTCGCGACGATGCTGCCGACCGCGAGGATCGCCATGACCGCGACGATGGCGTACCCCTGCCGGTTCTGCCCGACCATCCGGCCGAACACCCGCGGCAGGCTGACCGGGATGAGCAGGATCAGGAACAGCTGCAGCCAATTCGTCCACGCCGTCGGGTTTTCGAACGGGTGGGCGCTGTTGGCGTTGTAGAAGCCCCCGCCGTTCGTGCCGAGCTCCTTGATGATCTCCTGGCTGGCGACCGGGCCGCCGGTGAGGTGCTGCATCGCGCCGGTCAGGGTGGTGACGTCGGTGCCACCGGACAGGTTCTGCACCATGCCCGCTGCGATGAACACGATCGTGCCGAACACGGCGATCGGCAGCAGCACGCGCAGGGTGATCCGGGTCAGGTCGACCCAGAAGTTCCCGAGCTTCCCGCCCCGCTTGGCGGCGAACCCGCGGACCAACGCGACCGCGACGGCGACGCCCACGGACGCGGAGGCGAAGTTCTGCACGGCCAGGCCGGCCATCTGCACCAGATGACCCATCATCGACTCACCGGAATACGCCTGCCAGTTGGTGTTCGTGACAAAGCTGACCGCGGTGTTCCACGCGAGGTGGTCCGGCACCGCGGGCAGACCCAGCGACAGCCACACCTTGTCCTGCACGCGCAGGAAAAGGTAGAGGAACAAGACCGAGACGGCCGAGAAAGCCAGAACGCTGCGGGCGTACACGCCCCAGGTCTGCTCGGCGGCGGTGTTGACGCCGACCGCCCGGTAGATTCCGCGCTCGACACGGGAATGCCCGGTGCCCGCGACGACACGGTACAAGTAATCGCCGAAAGGCTTGTACGCCGCGACGAGAGCTGCCGCCAGGACGACGAGCATGAGGATGCCGGCTGCGGTGGGGCTCATCAGAATTTCTCCGGAAACAACAGGGCGGCGAGCAGGAAGCCCGCAAGCAGGACGGCCAGGATCAGGCCGATGAGGTTGACAGCGCTCACCAGCGTTCGACCGCCCGGATCAGCACGGTGAGCGCTGCGAACAGCACAACCGTGAGTAGGACGAACACGAGATCAGCCACGGGACGACTCCTCGACGAAGGGGTGAGTGGTGCGCTGCCCAGCACAGCGCTCGTGACCGGCTGTTGTCACCCGTGTTGACGCGATAGACACGCGCCTGGCTGGCTTATTGACGCGTTTTTGACGCCCCGGTGAGGTGGGACACTCCAGCAGCTCGATCACGCCGTACCGGCGGATCGGTGCGGGTCTCAACGACCGCGCAAAACCCCGCGGTCTCTCGGACGTGCGCCTCGAAGACGGTGAACCGGTTGAGCTGATGCCCGATCGAGCGGTCCAGTTCCGTCAGGACCAGCTTCGGCGCGGGCCAGCACCTGGTCGATGGCAGGCAACGCCGGACCGGACCTGAGTGCCACGTAGCAGCCGAACCCCTCCTCCCCCACGATCCGCCGGGCGACACCCACGGCGAACCGACCTTCGCCGCGTACGAGACCGTGCCCGCGCCGAATACGGAACGCGGTACCGCGACGGTACGGCTGCTGCCACTCCGACCGACCTGTACGGTGCCGCCGGCTGCGGCAGGCCGCCACCGGCAACCGGAGGCGTAGCGAGCCGCCACTGCGACACGGGGACGTCGACCTACCCCCTCGCCGTCAAACACAGGGTGTACCGCGCTCGCGACGACGCCGGCGGCGGCGGCGGCCAGGTCACCGAAGCGGTCGACCACCGATGACGGATGGGGCCCGGCCATGGCCGCACCCATTCCGAGTTTGTTGACGTTATATTTACGCTGACCGGCCGGAGCAGGACCGACGTGGCGGGCATACTCCCCGGGTGAACACCCAGGCGCCCGAGCGCACCGCGACCAACGGTCGACGCCCCGTCCGGGAATGGTTACTGTCCGGCCTAGCCGACAACACCCTGCAGCACGCCGGACCTCACGCAAAACCCGCAGAACACCGCCGCCACTCGTGGTGGAAGGTGATGTGCCTTACCGGCGTGGACTACTTCTCCACCCTCGGCTACCAGCCGGGCATCGCCGCCCTGGCCGCCGGCGTGCTGTCACCGATCGCCACCCTGGTCCTGGTCCTCGTGACGCTACTTGGGGCGCTGCCCGTGTACCGGCGGGTCGCCGCAGACAGCCCGAACGGCGAGGGCTCCATCGCGATGCTCGTCAAACTGCTGTCCTACTGGCAGGGCAAACTGTTCGTCCTCGTCCTACTCGGCTTCGCCGCCACAGACTTCATCATCACCGTCACCCTGTCCGCGGCCGACGCCGCCGCCCACATCGACGAGAACCCGTTCTGGCCTGACAGCATGCACGGCCACGAGGTGATCATCACCCTTGTCCTGGTCACCGCTCTCGGAGCGGTGTTTCTCAAGGGATTCACCGAAGCGATCGGCATCGCCGTCGGCCTCGTCGGCGTCTACCTCGTCCTCAACGCGGTCGTCGTCGCCCAGGGACTGTGGCAGGTGGTCACCCACCCCCACGCGGTCGGCGACTGGACCGCGGCACTGACCACCCAGCACGGCAACCCGGTCCTCGTGGTCGGCATAGCCCTGTTGATCTTCCCGAAGCTCGCGCTCGGCCTGTCGGGCTTCGAGACTGGCGTCGCCGTCATGCCGCACGTGCAGGGCGACCCGTCGGACACTGCCCAACGCCCGGCCGGGCGGATCCGCGGCACGAAACGGCTGCTCACGACCGCCGCCGTGATCATGAGCGTCTTCCTGATCACCAGCAGCGTCGTCACGACGGTCCTCATCCCCGCAGCAGCCTTCGAGCCCGGCGGCCCAGCGAATGGACGAGCCCTGGCGTTCCTCGCCCACCAGAACCTCGGCGAGGTCTTCGGCACCGTCTACGACCTGTCCACCATCGCCATCCTCTGGTTCGCCGGCGCCTCAGCGATGGCCGGCCTGCTGAACCTCGTTCCTCGCTACCTGCCCCGGTACGGCATGGCTCCCACCTGGGCGCGCGCCGTACGCCCCCTGGTGCTGGTCTTCACCACCATCGCGTTCCTCATCACCATCGCGTTCGACGCCGACGTCGATGCCCAGGCCGGCGCGTACGCCACCGGCGTCCTCGTTCTCATCACCTCGGCGGCCGTCGCTGTCACCCTCTCCGCCCACCACCGCAGTGAACGCAAGAAGGCGATCGCGTTCGGCCTCACCGCGCTGGTGTTTACGTATACGACGGTCGCGAACATCATCGAGCGCCCCGACGGCGTGAAGATCGCGGGCCTGTTCATCGCCGGGATCCTGGCCGTCTCGCTTCTATCGCGGCTCTACCGGGCGTTCGAATTGCGGGTCACCCACGTCGAGACCGACGCCGTCGCGGACCGCTTCATCGCTGACTGTGCCCGCCGCACCATCCGCCTCATCGCCAACGAACCCGACCGCGGCGACGCCGCCGAATACCGTGACAAGCTCAAGCAGATCAGAACCGACAACGACATCCCCGCAGACGCCGACGTCATCTTCGTCGAAGTCATCGTCACCGACCCTTCCGACTTCGAGACCGAACTGACCGTCCACGGCGCCGTGCGACACCAGAAATACCGCATCCTCACCGTCAAGGCGTCCTCGGTGCCGAACGCCCTCGCCGCACTGCTGCTGCACATCCGCGACCGCACCCGGCAGCATCCGCACATCTATTTCGAATGGACCGAGGGCAACCCGGCCTGGAACTTTCTGCGCTACCTCATCTTCGGCCAAGGCGAAGTCGCACCGGTCACCCGCGAGATCGTTCGCCAGCACGAACCGGACCGTTCCCGCCGCCCCCACGTCCACGCCGGATAGACCGGGTGGGACGCCCTCCGCGCGACGGCGCGACGGCCCAACTGGCCTGGGCCAACGGACTCCGAACGGTCCGTCTTGCGGGGCGAGCCGAGAACGGCGACGCGACCGCCTCGTGGACAAGGGCACCACGACCGCGTCCGATCAGCTGATCGGACTCGCCCGCGAGCGCGGTGACATGGACCAACTGCGCCGCCTCGCGGACAAGGGCCCCACCACCGACCAACTGTTCGGAACTCAGCGGTGCATGAGTGCCTGCCCGATGCTCGATGGGCAGGCGACGGCATCCTGCCGGTGATGCCGTGCTGAGTCTGCGGCACAAGGCCGGTAAGAACCGATGATGCTACAGGTTGGTCCGGTGTCGGCCGGTGCGCCGCCGGGGTCATCGCGGCCAAACACTGCGGTGATCGCGCCTGCGCCAGGCGCGGCTCACCGCGTTCCCCGACGTCATTGCACCCACCCGCGGCTTCCGACTCCTTGCCGAACCACCCCTGACCCTCGTGTGCGCGCAGACCGGGTAGGGCATGAACGACCTTGTCCAGGAGCTCTCGCTACACATCGCAGCCGAAGCGGTCGACCCGTTGACCCGCTGACGACGGACAGGTCAGGGCGCCGAGACCCGCAGCGGGTCCGCCTGACGCAGCTGACCCGCGACATCTGGCCGGTGCGCGTCGAGCAGCCCCCGCACGCCGGGTGAGTGGTAGACGCCCAGGGCAACAGCCTTGGCCGATTGCCACCAAGAACGGCATCCCGACACCGACGTCGTCGCTGCACCGCTACTTCGCCGACGTTGCGGTGACGCCGGCAACCGGAATTCGAAGATGTGGAGATTCTCGGCGATGCGCTGTGGATTGGTGGAGGTTCCTCGTGACGCCACGCATCGCGTGAACACACCGCACGGTTCCCCGAAGCCCGCTGAGCCTGCTCACAATTTGCCGCACGTTTGTGGCAGATCACAAGCATGCTGTCGGCCAGAGCGCGGGGCTGCATCGAGGCCCGGTTGGAAAGGCGTGCGCCGGATGTCGGCACCGGGATTTCCGTCCTGTGATCCGAAGGTGTCTGGCGCGGTTACCTGGAGAGTGGTGGCACTCGTATGCGTGTCTCCTGGCGGGTGCGGGCACTGATGAGCGGCAGTCCGCTCGCGGCCCAGGCGGCGAATCCGCCGATGAGGTCGGTGGCTTGGTGCTGGCCGAGGTCCTGCAGTGCGGCGGCAGCGAGTGAGGAGGTGTATCCCTCGTGGCAGATGACGATGGTGGGCAGGTCGTAGCGGTCTGCGATGGGCAGGCGGGCGGGGCTACGCGGGTCAAGGCGCCATTCGAGGACGTTGCGTTCGACGATGAGGGTGCCGGGGATCTCGCCGGTGGCGTCGCGTTGGGCGGCTGGCCGGATGTCGACGAGGACGGCGCCGGATTGCTGCGCGGTGTAGGCCTGGTCTGGTTCGAGCCGGCGGCGTGGCTGCTGTGGTCACCAGTCGGCTCCGGCCCGGTCGGTCGCGGCGACCTGTAGCCGTGTGCCGTCGAGCCGGTATCGGGTCATTTCTCGTAGTGCTGGGCCGTAGACGTGCAGGCTGACCGCGGGCTGCGGGCCGTGGTTGGTGATCTGGTGGATGTGCCGGGAGCCGAAGGACCGGGCCTGGCCGGCGTGAAGAACCCGGTTGTGGAATCGGGCTGGTTGGTCCGTGCCGGTCAGGAGCGTGCGTTCGGTGAGGGTGCCGGATATCACGACGAAGGCGCCTGCTGATCCGCCGTGGTCATGCAGGTCGGTGCCCTGGCCGGGCAGCCAGGTCAGCACCCACGCTTCGGCGTGCGGGTCGGCGACGAGCCGCCGGTACCAGCGCTGCCGTGGGTCGTACCGCGGGGCGAACGGCCAGTCGTCGGGGTGGGCCGCGTATCGCCGGGCGATGTCCAGCAACGTCTGCGTCGTGGGCAGGAGTGTGGTAGGCGTGCCGCTCATGCTGCCATTCCTCGCCGTACGGCCGTCGGTGCCGCCGGCGGTAGCTGGCGCGGTGCCCGATGGGGTGTCCACGGTGCCGTGGGCTCTGGTGTCGCTGGCGTGCCGACCATCGTCATCGGTGCGTCGGTGGCCAACCGGTATCCGACGCCGCGGACTGTGGTGACCAGCTCACGGCTGGTTTGAAGCTTCTGCCGCAACCGGGTGACGTGGACGTCGACGGTGCGTTCACCGGTGCATGTGTTACCCCACACGGCGTTGAGGAGCTGTCTGCGGCTGAACACCCGCGCTGGGTGGCGGGTCAGGAACAGTAGAAGGTCGAATTCGCGGCGACTCACGTCGATCGGCCTTCCGTCCTGGGTGACGGTTCGGGCGGTGGCGTCGATGTGGACGGTGTCGGGCGTGGCTGTTGGCGCCTGTGTGACATCGCTGGTGGTGTCGACGACGCTCACCTGCGGGGGTGCGGTGGGTGGTTGAGCGCGTCCAACTGCCGTAGCAGGTCGCGCAGGACATCGGCCATGTTGGGCGTGTCGGCGGTGAGCGTGACCTGGATTGTCACCGCTGCGGCGGGCGTGGCGCCGGGACGCTCGGTGCCCACGTTCGGTGGCGACAGTCGGGTCGGGCGGTGGCCGTGCCCGGGAACGGTGGTGATGGTCATTGTTGTGACCTCCAGCGTGTTGTCGACGGCATGTGCGCGGCGGGCTGGTTCACCGCTGACAGGTCGCGCTGTTGGTCCGCTGCAAGTCGATGTGCCGTCGCACGATCAGAATGGTCGCGGTCGCGGCAAACAGGGGGTGTGTGCTTCGAGGCGTCACGCGATGACAATACCATACTTAGCAGGTAGGTTTAATGGGTATTGGATGACGCATTCGCGTGAACGGGAGCCGGCATGGACGGTCTGGATCAGCTCGACGAGTACCGCCATGTCCGGGACCGGTTCGTGCAGTGGTGTGACGGCCACGCCACCGGCGTACAGCTGGACCGGGACGGCACTCGACTGGCCACGCCGACGTTGCCGGCCGTCGGCGGCGGTTCCGCGGTCGACACGTCGATCGACGCATCCACGGTGGCCGGTCCGGTCGTGAAGCCCCTGCCACCGGAGCTGTTCACCGTGCGCGATAACAACGCGGAGATGCGGTGGGAGGCCATGGCCGGCCAGGGACTGCTGGTGCCGATCGACCGGTTCTTCGTCCGCAACCACACGCGTACGCCGGTGCTGGATGCGGCGACGTGGCGGCTGCGGTTGTTCGGTACCGGGCTGCGCGGCCGCCCCACGGCGGACCATCCCGTCGCGTTCGGCTACCGTGACCTGCTGGACCTGCCGGCGGTGACCCGTACGGTCGTCGTCGAATGTGCCGGCAACGGCCGCAGCTTCTTCACCCGCCAGCAGAACCAGTCCGTCGCCGGCACACCGTGGGAACTCGGCGCGGTCGGGGTGGCCCGCTGGCGCGGTGTCCCGCTGGCCACCGTGCTGCGCCGGGCCGGTCTGACCCACGCGGCGGTCGACGTGTTGCCGGAAGGGCTCGATCCGGACTTCGTCACCGGCGGGCTGAACCTGGGCCGGGTCCGTCGCCCGCTGCCGATCGGCAAGGCCCTCGATGATGTGCTGCTGGCGTACGAGATGAACGACCAGCCGCTGCCACCCGATCACGGGCACCCAATGCGGCTGGTCGTGCCGTCCTGGATCGGCATCGCCTCGATCAAGTGGCTCGGGCGGATCGAGGTGTCCGCGACGCCGCTGTTCTCGCCGTGGAACACCCAGTTCTACCGGTTGTTCGGGCCGGACCACGCGACCGACGGCACACCGATCGATCGGCAAGTCGTCAAGAGCGCCTTCGAGCTGCCCTGGAATGCCACGCTGACCGCCGGACGGCGGCACCTGCTGCGCGGCCGATCCTGGTCGGGCAACGGACCGGTGCGTCGAGTGGAGGTCAGCGTCGACGGCGGCCACTCCTGGCAGCCGGCCCGCCCGATCGACGCTGTCCCGGGTGGGGCGGATTGGGTGCGATGGGAGGTCGAGTGGCGGCCGGACGCGCCGGGACCGCAGACTCTGCGAGCCCGGGCGACCGACGTGACCGGGGCGACCCAACCGGACGTGGCACCGTACAACACCGAGGGGTACCTGTACGGTGCCGTCGTGGCGCATCAGGTCACCGTCACCGCCTGAACCGCGGCGGCGGCGCTGCGGTTCGCCGGCCGGGGCAGTCCGTAGTTGTCCCGCAGAGTGCGGCCGGCGTACTCGGTGCGGAACAGCCCCCGCTCCTGCAGGATCGGCACCACCTGCTCGACGAAGGACGCCAGGCCGGCGGGCAGGACCGGCGGCATGATGTTGAACCCGTCGGCGGCTCGATGCTGGTACCAGTCGGTGATGACGTCGGCGATCTGTTCCGGGGTGCCGGCGACGGTGAAGTGCCCGCGTCCGCCGCAGAGCCGGGCGATCAGCTCGCGGACTGTGAGCCGCTCCCGGCGGGCCAGAGTGACCACCAGGGTGCGGCGGCTCTTGGCCCCCTCGACATGGTCCTCGCTGGGTAGGTCGGTGGGTAGTTCGGCGTCCAGGTGCAGGTCGGTGCGATCAACCCCGAGGAGTTCGGCGAGTTGCGGCAGGGCGTACTCGGGGCGGATCAGCCGGTTCAGCTCGATCTCGAGGGCGCGCCTGCGCCTCGGTGTCGCCGAGGATCGGCACGATGCCGGGCAGCACCTTGACGGTGTCGGGGTCGCGGCCGTGCCCGACCGCCCGTTGCTTGAGGTCGAGGTAGAACGCCCGGGCGTCGGCGCGGGTCTGGTGTGCGGTGAAGACGGCCTCGGCGTACCGGGCGGCGAAGTCTTTGCCGTTTTCGGAGGACCCGGCCTGGACCAGCAGCGGGTATCCCGGCGGCGAGCGGGGGCACGTTGAGCGCCCCGGCGACCTTGTAGAACCGGCCGGCGTGCGCCGGCGGATACACCTTGGCGTCGTCGCCCCACACGCCGCGTTCCTTGTCGCCGAGCGCGGCGTCGTCGTCCCAGCTATCCCACAGCTTGAGGGATATGTCGAGGAACTCGCTGGCCCGCTCGTAACGTTCCCGGTGCGGCGGCAGGGTGTCCAGGCCGAAGTTGCGGGCCGCGCCGAGGTCGGCGGTGGTGACGATATTCCAGCCGGCCCGGCCGCCGCGCTGGGCGGGTGAGCCGGGCGACAGCACCGAGGGAACGGCTGGCCGCCGCACCGTGCGGGTCGGCGAGACGGCCGCGCAGGTCGGCCTCGGCGATGCCCGTCCGCGGCTCGGCGAGGAGCGTGGTGCTCGTGGCGTCAAGACTAGCCACAACCACCTGCACCTGTACCCGGCCCGGCCCGGGCCGGGCTGGCGCGACGCGTACCCGGGGCTGGCGCCGGCGATGGTGAACCGGCCGATCGACTGGGGCCTGATCGCCGACGAGTATGAACCTTCATGATCACTGATACCTATGCCCGCCTCGTACCCGCCCGGTGGCCACCGCCCTATTGCGCGACTCTAATTCGATCCTGGCTTCGGATGTCCGCTGTTGACTCGCCAGAGCTGCCGAAACGGCAGGTCAGGCCGCCAGTGGTCGAGAACGCAATGGCCCTGGCCTACGACCGCATCGTCAGGCTGCTCCTCGACGACCTCGCCGTCGACGGCTGCATCACTAAAGCACCCGGCGGCGGTGACGTCGCCGGACGCTGCCCAGTCGATCGCGGCAAACAGGGCATGAAACGCTCCCTGATGGTCAAGGCCCGCGGCATCCCGCTGGGTCGGGTCCTCGCCGGCGCCAACCGCCACGACTCCCCGATCCCCCGCAAAGGCGTCAAAGCTCCCGTCCAGGCCACCCAGCGCTGGCACATCGACGTGTGAGCCACCCGTGTGTGGCGCGGGGTGTGTACAAGATCGGCGGGAGTGAACGAGGGTGCCGGGCTGCCGGGCATCATCGGCAGGTTCGGTCCGTTCTGGTCGGGGCTTGGATATGGATTCATCGTCGACGCAGAGCACGGCGGAACGTTCGAGCGGGTTGGGGTAAGGCCGACGATGCTGCGGGCCTTGGTGATGATTTGCGGCTCCTTGGATGATTTTTAGGTCCTTGCGATCAGTTGGCCGTGATTGCCTTCTTGACTGCCATCTCGTAAAGGGGCCAGCCCTGTTGCAGTCCGTTGGACCAGTCCCATTCGTGTCGGTTGGCGCCGAACTCGTCAGGGGTCGGTGGTCGGCCGAGGGCCTCGGAGACCTGCACGTAGTACGGGCTCGCTGAGGCGAGGCGTGATATTTGATGGTATCGGCGGGCTTCGGGGTAGTTGGTGATACGCAGGTCGTTGTTGTGGTACTTGCCTCCGAGTGCCTGGTAGACGGCATGGACGAGGGTGTAGGCAGTGCCTGGGAAAGGTCGTGGCGACGGGTCACCTGTGGTGCCTTCTCGCCGATGGCGATGTACAAGTCGGTGAGGTTGCCGTTGAACCAGTGATTGGCGGTGGCCGCGGCCATCTTGGCGAAGTGCCGGAATGTGGGCTGCTTGCCCTTGGCTGCGATGTGGATCTGGAGGTTCCGGGAGACGGTGGTGAGCGCGTCGTCCCAGCGGTGTCTGAGGTAGGCATCGAGGTAGGCGTGGCTCCAGCGCCGGCGGTGCCGGGTGATCACGTCACGCAGGTGTTCGAACCCGTCGCGGTCGTGCACTCCTCCCGGTTGAGGCGCCAGGCGTAGCGTGATGAGCCGTGAGCGAAGCGTGGCGCCGGGACAATCTGCCGGCGGAGCTGAGTGACTTTGTGGGGCGCCGACGGGAGACGTTGCAGGTCCGACGGCTGTTGGAATGCAACCGCCTGGTGACGTTGACCGGGGCGGGCGGGGTGGGCAAGACCCGGTTGGCGGTGCAGGTGGCGCGGCAAGCTCGGCGCGCGTCCCCCGATGGGGTGTGGTTGGTGGAGTTGGCCCCGGTGACCGATCCGGAGCATGTGCCCGCGGCCGTGGCCACGGTGTTGGGGGTGACGGACCGGTCGCCGCGGTCGCTGGTGTCGGCGCTGGCCGGCTATCTGCAGGACAAGCGGCTGCTGCTGGTGCTGGACAACTGCGAACATCTGCTCGCCGCGTGCGCGCCGCTGGTGGGCAAGCTGCTCGCGGTGGCGCCGGGGCTGCGGGTGGTGGCGACCAGCCGGGAGCCGCTGCGGGTCAACGGCGAGCAAGTTTTCGGTGTGCCGCCGCTGGCCACACCCGATCCGGCATCGTTGCCGCCGGGTGACCTAACCGAGTTCGAGGCGGTGCGGTTGTTCGTCGACCGGGCTCGGGCGGCGCTGTCCACCTTCGCGGTGACCGCGGCGAATCGGGTGCTGGTGGCCGCGGTGTGCCAGCGGTTGGATGGGATTCCGTTGGCGATCGAGTTGGCCGCGGTGCGGCTGCGGGTGTTGTCGGCCGAGCAGATCCTGGCCCGGCTGGATGACCGGTTCCGGCTGTTGACGACGCGATCAGCGGTGGCGCCGACGCGGCACCAGACCCTGAGCGCCACCTTGGACTGGAGCCACGGGTTGTGTTCTTCGGCCGAGCAGACCTTGTGGGCGCGGGTGTCGGTGTTCGCCGGCGGGTTCGACCTGGAGGCCGCCGAGGCGGTCTGCGCCGGTGATGGCATCGACCCGGGTGAGCTGTTCGAGGTGGTGGCCGGGCTGGTCGACAAGTCGATCCTGGTCCGGGAGTCCGGGACCGGGGTGGCGGCGCGGTACGGGCTGTTGGAGACGGTGCGCCAGTACGGGCAGCAGCGCCTGGTCGCCACCGGGCGGCAGGGCGTGTTACGCGCCCGGCACCGTGACTACTACCAGCGGCTGGCCCGGCAAGCTGAGACCGAACGGGTCTCGCCGCAGGAGGTGGCGTGGCTGTTGCGGCTGCGGCGGGAGCTGCCCAACCTGCGGCTCGCCATGGAAACCGCACTGGCCGAGCCCAGAGCCGCCGGTGCGCATGCGGCATTGGAGATCGCGGTAGCGGTGCAGGACCTCTGGTTCGGCGGCGGCCGGTACCGAGAGGGACAGCGCTGGCTGACCCGGGCACTGGCGATGGATCCCCAGCCGACCGCGGCCCGGGCCATCGCGCTGGCCGACGCCAGCCAACTGACCCTGCTGCTCGGCGACGCCGAAGCCAGCCGGCAGATGCTGGCCGAGGCGCAGGCCCTCGCCGATCGGCTCGACGACCGGCCCGCCCGCGCGCGCGTCACCCACCATCTCGGCACCCGAGCGACGTACACGCAGCCGCCGGACCTTGCCCGCGCGAAGGCCCTGAACGAACAGGCGCTGACTTACGCCCGCGTCGCCGGTGACCTTCGGACCGAGAGCCTCTGCCATCTGGGTTTGGCCGTCGTCGGCGTGTTCAGCGGCGACCCGCTGGCGGTTGGCCATGCCGAGCAGTGCCGGGCATTAGGTGAGGTCCACGGCGCCGAGTGGACCAGATCCTGGGGGTTGACCCTGCTTGCCCTGGTCCGCTGGCAGCAGGGCGACGGTGCACGGGTCGCTGCGCTGTTGCAGGACGCGCTGCCGATCCAGCAACTGGTCCACGACTCGTGGGCGGCCGGCATCGGCTTGGAGATCTTGGCGTGGACCGCGGTGGCAGACCAGCGGCACGAACACGGCGCCCGGCTGCTCGGTGCCTGCCAGGCCATCAAACGGCGGGAGGGAGCGGCGATGGCCGAGCTGGGCCCGTTCGCCGAACACCACACCGCGAGCGTCCGCAAGGTGCAGAACGCTCTCGGCGACGCCGCGTACACGGCTGCCTTCGGCCAGGGCACCCGCTTCACCCTCGACGAGGCCATCAACCATGCCCTTGGCAAGACCCGCACGAAGCCGACCGTGCCCTCGCCACGACCGGAGCAACCCACCGACGGTCCGCTGACCCGCCGGGAACAGCAGATCGCGGACCTCGTCGCCCAAGGGTTGACCAACCAGGACATCGCCACCCAGCTGGTCATCTCCAAGCGCACCGCCGAATCTCACATCGAAAACATCCTCACCAAACTCGGTTTCGACAACCGCGCCCAGATCGCCAGCTGGATCGCCGAACGCCGGCGGACATGACCAAGCCCACCGCACGATCGCTCCAACCCGCACTGGCAATCCCCTGGAACCGTAGATACTTTGATCTTGAGATTTTTAGATCTTGATGGATTGGGAAAGTGGCGGCGTAGCCGCCTCCTTCTCTGGATCTTCATGCCGCCCGCTCGGCGCGGACCCGAGCCTCGTAGACCGCCGGCGGTGACAGCCCGCTCGATGTCGCCGCGAGCACGTTCGGCTGCTCACGACCGGCCCCGAACCGCTGTCGGTGGACGGTGTCGCCCTCGGCGGGGGCCTGCCCTCCCGCCAGATCGCCCTGCCGCGCTGTACGAGGACCCGGCCAACGATGACACCCCGTACGCCGCGCTTACCGTGACGCGGTGGCCGAGCGGAGACGAGCGTGGCCGCGCCCGGATGTGGGATGCCACCCGCGAGTACGCGGTGAGGTGCTTGTCGGCCACCGACGCCGACAGCATCCGGGTGCAGCCCCTCGTCCGCCCCAGCACTTCCAAGCGCTCGGTCACGCGGTCGCGGCGGCCGTGGACCTGGAGGGCCGCACGGTCGGCGTGGTCGAGCCGAGCTGGATTGCATGACAGCGGTCCATCGACTCTGCCGGATGAGTGAGTACCGATGGTCACTTTGCAGTGGCCTGGTGTGGCGCGATGATGACGGGATGGGCGGGCGACGATGGGCACGGGCTGTACTGGCGGCGGTCGCCGCGCTTGTGCTGATCGCCCTGGGCCTTGCGGGGAACCGACTCGGCTGGTGGAGTGCCCCGGACAAGCCAGGCGAGGCAGCTGGTGGGTCGCTGGAGTGGTTGGAGCCGGTCAGCTGGATTGCCGGCCTTCTGTCGTTCGTGGTCGCCCTCTACTACGCGCGTGGGCAGGATGCTGCGGCGCCGCCTGTGGCGCCGCTGCGAGTGATCTTGGTGGTAGTGCAGTCCACGGACGCGGCGGTGACGGCTTCAGCCCGGGCGGGTGCGGGTCTGCTCGCCATGTCAGCGCATGCACCCCCGTCGGGGACGGCAAGCGTTTGATCAACCAGGATCGGGCCCGGGGCGAGCATAGGGCCCACCTGATGGCCGAACAGTCGAGCGTGATCGCTGTATACGGGCGGCCGGGTGTCGGGAAGTCCACCTTGGTGACGTCGGTGATCGCGGAGATCGGCGTGGACAACCGCTTGTTCCCGCTCTTCGGCGATGATCGGCTCGACGTCATGTCGCTGGTCCGCGCCGTCGAATACCGTCCGCCCAGCCAGCAGGGGCTGCACCGCGGTGAGAGCGTGCTGACCGCCTCGAAGCGGCGCTGGAGGCAAGTGACGGTCCACCGGTGACCGTGATGGTGGACGGCGTGCAACACCTACTTGAACCAGGCACCGACAGGATGCGGGACCTGCGGTTCGAGGAAGCGTTCCGAAAGATCGCCGCTGGGCGGCGACGCGCCATCAAACTCGTGCTGATCGGTGATCGGGCACCCGAGCTGGGGCGGGGAAATCAACCGAGGTTCGAACCCCATCCGATTCTCGTCCAGGGCCTCGGCGCTGCCGACTTCCGCATCTACGTGGAACGCGCGGCCGGACACCTTGTCAAGCCCCGGGTTTGATGGAGAGTTGGTTAGCTGGTTTTCAGGGTTGCGGTGACCGGGTGGGTCATCGCGTGTAGTGCTTCGTACTCGGCGGGTGGGACGTGTCCGAGTTCGCCGTGCAGCCGGCGGTTGTTGTACCAGTCGGCGTACTCAACGGTGGCCATCTCCAGATCGTCGAGTCCCCGCCACGGGCCCTTGTTACGCACGAGTTCGGCCTTGTACAGGGAGTTGAACGCCTCGGCCATGGCGTTGTCGTACGAGTCGCCCTTCGACCCGACCGAGGCGACCGCGCCGGCCTCGGCGAGTCGCTGGCTGTAGCGGATCGCTCGATATTGGACACCCCTATCCGAGTGATGCACGAGTCCGTCCAGGTCAGCGCCTTGGTTCTCGCGGCGCCAGATAGCCATCTTCAACACGTCCAACGCCAGATCGGTGTAAAGGCTTGTCGACACCTGCCAGCCCACGATCATGCGGGAGTACACATCCAGCACGA
>CBIHNN010000035.1:0-48194 GCA_966211315.1 uncultured Micromonosporaceae bacterium
GGACGCCGCCCTTTCAAGGCGGTAGCACGGGTTCGAATCCCGTTGGGGGCACGCGAGGTCCTGTGGAGCAGTTTGGAGTGCTCGCCACCCTGTCAAGGTGGAGGCCGCGGGTTCAAATCCCGTCAGGACCGCGGGCGGCGGAAACGCCGCCGTTCGGGCAGGTAGCTCAGTTGGTACGAGCGTCCGACTGAAAATCGGAAGGTCGGCGGTTCGACCCCGCCCCTGGCCACCAAGCCTCTCGCCGGGCTTTGAGCACCGCCCACCTGCGGAAACGTACGGTGGGCGTTCTGCTGTCCAGGGTCTTCCGCCGACCATTCAGAGCGTCCGACGACCGCGATTGCTCACGGATTGCTCACGGCGGTCTTCCGAGTGGGCCGATGACGGGTCAACAGCTCGACCGCCTTCTCGACCTGTTTCGAGGTCTCCCGGCGCATCAGGTGGGCGTAGACCTCACGGGTGACGGCCGGCGAGGAGTGCCCGAGGATCAGCTGGACGATCTCGATGGGGACTCCCCCGGCCAGCATGAGCGAGCACGCACCGTGCCGGGTGTCGTGCAGGCGGACGACCGGCAGCCCGCACGCGGCGACGTGCCGCTCGAACTCGACCGTCACGCGGTCCGGCCGGAGCGGCAGGCCATCGGGCCGGCAGAACACAAGACCGTGGTCCTGGTAGTCGATGCCGTAGAACTCTCGTTCCTCCTGCTGGCGCTCGCGGTGCCGGGCCAAGGCGTCCTGCGCTGGCGCGGCGAGTGGGACCCACCGGCGACCGCGACGGGACTTCGGTGCCTTGAACAGGCGACCGACGTGCACCTCGGCGCACACCGGGCAGGCGGCTTGTTCCGGCGTCACCTGCGTCTGAGTGACCGACACGATGGTCTGTCGGATACGGATTCCGGCACCGTCAGGGTCGATGTCCGACCACCGGAGGCCACACAATTCGGCGCGGCGTAGGCCGGCGTAGGCGGCCAACTCGTACAGGGCCGACAAGCGGTCGTCGTACACGTGCTCAAGGAACCGGGCCGTCACCTCGGGCTGCCACACGGTCGGTTCCTCGCCCTCGTCGATCTCGACCGCGGTCGGAATCGAGTCCATGCGTCCCATAGCCGGATTCAGGGCGATCAGCTCGCGGCGTTGCGCCGCGGAAAGTGCCGCGCGGATGGTGCGCCGATATCCGTCGATCGTCGCCGCCGTTCGGTGCGTGACCCTGCGGCCCACGTTGCCGGCCGGTCGCGTGTCCTCGATGGGTGCGGCCAGGCTCGCGAGCACGCCCTCGATGTGGCTACGGCGGAGGTCCCGGAGCAACACATTCCCGAGGAGCGGTTTCCAGGCGTCCCGTACGTGCCCGCGGTAGTTCTTGAGCGTGTTGACGGACTTCTTGGCGGCCGCCAGTTCTTCAAGCCACTGGTCAAGCCACTTGCCGAGAGTCATGCGACGATCGTCAGTCCACGTCCCGGCATTGAGCTTGGCCAGTTCGGTGCTCAGCGCCTCCTCTGCGTCGCCCTTGGTCCGAAATCCTCCTCGGGTCGTCTGACGGCGCTTTCCGGTCGTCGGATCAATGCCTGCGTCCACGGTGTACGACCATGAGCCGTGCGCCTTCCGGCAGTTGGTGACCTTCTTGCCGTTGGCGTCGCGGCATTGGCATCGCTTGGTGACGGAGCCTCGCAACGGGGCATCCCCTTCTGTCTGGTGATGGTGCGGGCCACCGACCCGAATGTCGGTGGCCCGCGGTGGATCGGATCGATTCAGGCGGCGATGTACGCCCGTGCGGTTTCGTCGTCCTGAGCGTCGAGCCAGGCGTGGAAGCGGTGCACCGGGACGATCCAGCGGCCTCGAATTCGCTTGGCCGGGATTTCGCCGGATCGGATCGCCTGATAGGTGCCGCCCAGGCTCAGACGGAGAAGGTCGGCGACCTCCTTGACGGTGTACGTGACCTTGTTGGCGGGGAGTGGTTGCGTCGCGTCTGGGCCGTGGCCAGCCATCTGGTGGTTCCTCCGTGAAAGGCGCAGTGGACCAAGGGGTGAGCGAATGCGTGGGGGTAAGCCGTCCCAGCCGTCCCAGCCGTCCCGATGCAGGTCAGGGCTGGGACGGCTTGGAACGTGGGACGGCTCAAGCCGTCCCGGTGACCTCTTCGTGCGGCGCCGGGGGCATCTCGTCGAATGCGGGTTGGGACGGCTCAAGCCGTACCGCCCGTAAGTGCCGTCCCGTGGCTGAGCTGGGCGGGGACGGCTGGGACGGCTGGGACGTGTCCCCGGCGGCGTCGGTTTCGGGGCAGTACCGCTGCCAGGCGTCGAGAAAGTCGGCGCGTTGATAGCCCTTCGCCTGGCCGGTAGTGAATCGGATGTTGCCCGAGCTGATGTCGTACTCCCGGAGCAAGGCACCGAGCTTCATGGCGGTGAGCCCGTTGTTGCCGTATTCGGCCCACGGCGCTTCCGGGTCGGCTTTGAGCCGGTCGAGAAGCACGGTTGTCGGGATGGCGTCGTGTGGTCCGAAAGCGGCGCGGCAGTCGGTGAGCAGCCGGATTCGGTCGGAGTTGACGGTGTTTCCGTCGCGTTCGGCGGTCATGACCTCGGCGGCGTGCCGGGCACGCTCGGGCCATTTGCCGCCGGCCAGGTCGGCAACGGCAATCAGCGGTTCCCAGGTATCCGCGGCCCGGTCTTCGAGCGGCATGACGGGTTCGGCTTTTTCGAGGGTGGCGAGGTTGCTGCGCAGCCACTCGTTGAGGTCGTTGGCGAGTTGCCGCAGGCCCGGTCCGTCGCGGCGTTGCCGGTACGGGGCGACCTTCTCGCCGGGTGCGCGACGACGCATGCGGACAACGACGGCCCGGTCCTCGATCGTGTCCGGCATCTGCCCGATGCCAGCGAGCGCAGCCATCGCAAAGGTGGCGATCTTCTCGACCTTGTTACGGGCGTTGTCCCACCGGATGGTGGGCCGATTGCGCTGGTGGCCCGCGTTGAGCAGGCCGCGCAGATCCTCGTTGGCCTCGGCGTTCTTGCCGCCAAAGATGGTGTCGGCTTCGTCGACCAGGATGGTCGGCGGATCGTCACTGCCGATCGACCGATATACGGCGGCCGCCGAGGCGTTGACGGTGATCAGGGGGTTGCAGCAGGTGCCTTCCACGACGTCGAGCAACCGCGACTTTCCGCACCGCTTCTCCGGTGCTCGGATGACGAGCCGTGGTGCGTGCGCCCACGCGGGTTGAGCGTGTGTGGCGGCGATCCACAGGACCACCGCGTCGATCGCCTCGGGCGAGGGCAGAACGACGTAGCGGATGAGAATGGCGTGGAGCCGGTCGAGGATGGCGGCGCCCTCGATGACGCGGTGTGGTCGGTTCATGCGGCGATCCCTTCTAGGGCAACGGATTCGGCGTTGAATCCGCCGCGAATGGCGGCGTCGATGTCACGGTGTGTTTGCTGCGCGCGGACACCGGCGTCGTACAGGGCGGTGTATGCGTCTCTCGTGGTGATGGCTCCGGCCGCGACCATCCGGGCGACACCGCGAGCGGCGCCGTAGATGGCATTGCGGCGGGCGCCTTCCGGGGCGCGGTCGACGGCTGCGACGTTTGCGGCGAGCAGCGCGGCCGGTGATGAGATGCCCCCCGCCCCGCGCAGCGAGGTGATCGGCGTCGGCCTGGCCGTCGCGGTCGGCGTCGGTGCCGGTCGACAGGCGGCGAGCAGCGCCGGGGGCATCTCAACGACGGCCCGGTCACCGATTCGCCGGTACGGGCGGCCGGTGCCGGGGTGGATCGAAGGTGGGGCGACGACGTACCCGCCGTCGGCCTTGATGTCGATGCCCGGATGGCCGTGGAGCTTGGCGGCGAGCTTCCTGCCGGGGTGGGCGTAGTAGAGGTGCCACCCGTCAGAGCCGGTGCGGACGCATCGGGTGGGTGGCATCAGGTCGGGGTCTGGCCGGCCGCCGTTGCGGGGGTCGATGTCGACGACCGCGAGGCCGGATATCTGGCCGGTGCGGATGGCGAGCAAACCGCCCGGCACGGCGTTGTGTGCGGCGGTGATCCCGTCGGGGTCGGTGGTGGCGGCGTAGAAGCCGTGGCAGGTCAGGTGACCGCACGCGGCGGGGTCGTGGGTGAGGTCGGTTTTCGGGCATGCCGGGCAGTTCGCGACCGGCCGTTTCGTGCGGCCGAGCCAGAACACCGGGAAGCCCTCGGCGGCCAGGTCCAGGGCGGCCGCGAGCATGTGGACGGTCACGGGTTGCCCGCCTTGTACTCGCGGCGGATGTACTCGTAGATGCGGCGACCGATGCGGACGCGGCGGCCGGTGCCGGCGCAGCGGGGGCAGAGCCGGAACGCGCTGCGGAAGATCGCGGAGTGGCGTTTGCCGGTGCCTTTGCAGCGGCGGCAGTTGCCGAACGGGAATGCTGCGCACATGAGCAGGTAGAACGCTGCGTAACCGAGGGTGCCGAGGGTGGCTAGGAGCAGTGCGGGGGTCATGAAAGTGCCTCCGGGGCCGTCTCAGGGTGCACGCGGTCGGCGCCCCTAGTTGCTAGGGCGCTGATCAGGCATTGTTTGGATTCCTAGGGGAGGTCCTAGGTCTAGGAGCTGTGGGTCCTAGACCTAGGACCGATCGGCGGGCTAGCTAGCCGCGCGCCGCCCGTTCTTGCCGTCACGCTCGGTGATGGCTTTGAGGATGTGGTCGCGGTTGAAGCCCTGCCGGTTGCCCGTCTCGTCGGTGTCGGGGTCGTTGCCCCACACCTGCCCCGGCGTGATGCCGTGCGGCTTGAGCGCGGCGCGGAGCTGGTCGGCGGTCAGGCCGGCGTACACGTCGGGGCGCAGCTCGGCGAGCTGCTTGACCAGCACGGTCGACCACACCTTGGGCCGCTTGTCGGTCATGACGGCGGCGAGGTCTTCGAGGATCGTGTCGCGGCGGACCGCTTCGGTGTCCACGACCTGGCCGAGAGCGTGGCCGGTGATGTTGCCAGCCTGCTCCCGCAGGGCGCGGGCGCGCTTCACGACGGCCTCGGCGGCGGGGCCGTCGATCTCGTACGTGCGGGTGATCGTCGGGTCGTCGCCCTCACCGGCGAGGTAGCCGATGCCCTTGTCGCGGCGGGCGAACATCGTCGCCTTGATGCCGTTCTTGTGCATCGACGTGCCGAGCACCATGTCGTTCTCGGTGTGGCCCATGACCTTGAGGCAGAACCGCAGCACCGCGTTCGCGGAAATGCCGGTCGGCAGGCTCTTGGCGTCGGGCCGCTGCGTGGCCAGGACCAGCGTGATCCCGGCGGCCGGGCCACGCTTGATCAGGTCTTCGCTGATCTCTTCCAGCTCCGCGCCGTACTTCGGGTGCTCGAACCACTTCTGGCACTCGTCGACGCCGATGACGATCGGGTGGAGACCGAACTTCTTCTTGCTGGCCAGGTCGTCGGTGACCTTGTTCTCCGGGCACAGGTCTCGCGGCAGCTCGCGGATCACCTTGGTACGGCGGCGCAGCTCGGTGGCCATGTCCCGCATCGCGGCGACGGCGTACGCGAGGTCTTCCTCGTCGTCACCCGCCCGGTAGCGGTGCGCTACCGGCTCCAACGGGCTGAGGTCGCCGGTGCCCTTGAGATCGAACGCCAGGATCCACGCCCGCGGGTCGAGGCACGCGCCGAGCATGGCCAGACGCAGGGAGAACGTCTTACCCATCCGCGGAATCGACCCGATGATCATTGAGGCGAACATCAGCGTCAGGTTGACGGCCCGGCCGCGGGGGTCGATGCCAAACGGGAACGGCTCGAACAGGTTGACCGAGCCCTTGGCGAGCAGCGGCCACGGCGCCTTCTTCGCGCTGGACAGATCCTTGTCGGCGACGAACAGCGTCAACCGGCCGGGATGAACCTCGGCGTTGGCTTCCGGCCACACACAACCCAGCGGGCGAGTCAGCGCAGCGGCCAACTCTTCCCGCTTTCCGACCACCGTCGAGGCGGTGACACCGCGCGGCAGCTCGACATCAGCACGCCAGCCGGTGCCGTTCTCCCGGGTGATCGGGGCGGGGAACCACCGCTTGCCGGTGTCACCCCGCCGGATGGCGTCGTTGATGCCCTTGATGTTGAGCGCGGCCAGCGCGGCGAACACCTCCACACTGGTCAGTGGTGCCGCATCGTGTCGCACGACGGCCGTACGCAGCAACGGCTTGTCAGCAGGCGCACCGACGACGCCGAGCAGGACCAGCAGCCCGGCCACGGTCGCGTACTGCGTGGTCGTCGAGGCGTACGCGAGGTAGGTGACGGCGAGGACCAGGGCGACGATCAGCGCGATGGTGACGATGCCCCGCCAGCGGACCCGACGGTCGCGCTTGTTGGTGAGCCGGTCGTACATCTTGGCTTCCTCGGGGTGGTCGATCGCCGCCCGGACGACCGACTGCCGGACCGGCTCGCCCTCGGCGTCCCAGAGCCACCGGGTGTAGGAGCGGCAGACCCGGCCGAACCCGCGAGGTGCCCGCACCGCCAACATCCCCGCGTACAGAGGAATGCGGACGCCGTGGAAGGCAAGGGAGTGCAGACCGAACCCGGTCGCCCATGCCACGTTCTTGCCGAACTCGGCGCTCGACTTGAGCCACGACGGCACGATCGGCACCCGCGACGCGTCCCGGAAACCGGACAGTGTGAACCGCGGCCGACGCTGCGCGTCGATGCTGTCGACCAACACCGGCCCGTCGTCCGTCTCGATGTCGTCAGGTTCGGGTTCGTCGCCGTTCGGATCGACCGGAGTGGTCTTGCGGGTACGGGCGGCGTCGAGGTCGAACACCTCGGCCTCGACATCGGCCTCGGCGGCCTGCCAGTCGAAATCGTCAGGGGTGGGGTTGTGCGGGACCATGGTGGTTCTCTCCTGATGTCCGTTCACGGATGTGAGGGGTCGAGACCGGCGGCACGGCATCGGTTACCAGGCCAGGGCCGTGCCGCCGGGCGGAGCTACTGATCGGTGCTGTGCAGCAGATGCGCCAGCGCGGCGCCCATGCCGAGGACTGCGACGGGCAGACAGGCGACCGCAGCGGTGATCAGCCACGGCGCGCGTGTCATGCCGGCGGCAGCCATGAGGTGGTAGGCGACCTGCCCGGCCGCGCCGAACACCAGCGACCCGATCGCCGAGGTGCGTGCGAACCGGCGGGCCACCTGCGGGGCTCGGCCGGACAGCCATACCCACAGCGCGTACGCGGCGTACGTCTCGACGCCGATGGGCAACGTGATCGCGGTGTTGATGGTCAGGTTGTCGGCGATTCCGGGCAGCGGGTGCACGATCCCGAACCCGGACAGCTCACCGAGGGAGACCCACCCGGACCAGATCGCGACGAACGCCGGTAGCGCCAGCAGCAGTACCGGCCAGGCGACCGGGCGACGCGGCACCTTTGCCGCCGGGGGCACCTCGATGTCGGGCGCGGTGACGATGTCCGTATCCGGGTGTCCGACGGGATCAACCTGCGGAATCTCTCTAGCGCTCAGCAGGACCGGCGCCTGATCGGTCGCGGTGCTGGTCGGGGCTGGCGCCGGTCGCCGGGTGGGTACGGCAGGGGCGATGGTGGTATCGGCGGCCAGGGCTTCGCGCAGGGCGATGGCCTTGGGCGCGCCCACCTTGAATTCCTTCATCAGCCGGTTCCGAGACGGGATCTCACCGAGCTGATCGGCGAGCTGCCGGGCCGACGGGATCAGGTCTTCGACGGCGGCCGGGTAGGCGCTCGGGGCGAGCGTGGCGGCGGTCATTACTTACCTCCGTGGGCGAGTGCGGTCGCGAACGAGCCCAGCCCGGACGCGATGGTGTGGACGACAGCGGCGGCGTCGTGCGGGTTCGTGACGGCGTAGAAGCCGGCGAACGCGAGGGCGGCGAGGCCAGCGAGCTTGCGCAGGTTCATCAGTGCCCTCCGTGCCGGCAGCCGGGACAGTGCAGGCCGGGGCAGACTCCGGCGCGGCCGAGAGCGGCCCAGACAACCAGGAGCACGACCAGGGCGCCGGCGATGATCGGCAGCAGGTGGATCAGTTCGGCGACCAGCCGGGCCACCGCGTACACGGTGGCGGCGGCCAGCCCGATCGCCGGAACGGCGAAAGCTGCGAACCGCAGCGCAGTTCGGCGGCGGGTACGGCGGGGCGGAGTCGGTGCGACGTAACGGACGTTGACGAACACCCGGCCGTCGCCGTCGCGGGTCAACCGCGGTGTGGTCATAGCGACCAGGCGGCCGGAGAGGCGAACCCGGGTGACCGTGGCGGCGACCTCGGCCGGCGTGCCGACGATCCGGCGTTCAGTGGTGTACGGGGTGACCGCGGTGCGGTGCACGAACCGCGGGTGGGCAGTGGCGGTCATGCCGCCACTACCCGCAGCTTCGGCCGGACCGTGCGAGTGGCGATGCGGGCCGTCCCGCTGGCGAGGTTGGCGGCGACCTTGGTGACCTTGGCTTCCGCGCGCCGGAGCCGGCGCCAGTCCATCGAGGTCGGGCCGCCACGGTCGGCGGCGTACAACAGGGTGATCTCGGCGTCGAGAACGTCCATCTCAGCGGCGATCAGCGGCCACTCGGCCTCGATCGCGGCCAGCTCGGCGGCGGTGGGTTCGGTCGGTTCGGTGTTGGCGAGTCGCTTCCTCACGGGAAGACCTCCGGAAGATCGGTGTGAAGGCCAGCGAGACGGCGTGATGCCGCCTCGCTGACCAGGGAATGTGGTTCAGGCACGGGCTTTGGCCGTGCGGAGCAACCTTTTTCGGAGGGAGGCGCGGCCCTGGCTTCAGTTGTCACAGAACGAGTCGGACCCAGCGGTGTCATGGCGTGCGGCAACCACGTGCCGCCGTTCCCGTCCTTGCTGGCCTGGCCTTGCGTTCATCACGTCGCCGTGATGGAAGGAACCTAACAACTGTTAGTTCTGCAGGTCAAGTGTTAGGTCACTTGTTTTGGCGAAGTGGCGTCTGACCAGCTAGAGGAGACATCTCTGTTAGGTCGCTGATAGGCTCCGCGCGTCGCTACACCCGCTACGAGCAGGGAGCACCAATGTCGGCAGGCACCGGCCCCGGACCGAACCCGGTCGAGTCCCGGACGCGTCAGGTAGCGCGCAACATCAGGACGGCGATCGAGGCGGGGCATCTCAAAGACGGCCAGGCCCTGGAACCCACCCGCGCACTCGCTGCACAGTGGAACGTCAGCGTCTTCACGATCAACGAGGCCATGAAGATCCTCATGGATGAAGGCCTCGTGAAGAGCGAGTCCCGGTCGAAGCGCACCGTTCACGCTCCCTGGCAACGCCAACAGCGCGAGGTACGCACCGGCACGCCGAAAGTGGTCCTGATCGGCGGGTACGCCGGCAGCGGCAAGAGCGAGCTGGGCCGGATCATCACCCGCGAGACCGGCTGGCCGATGATCGACAAAGACACGATCACGCGCCCCGTCGTCGAGGCGATGTTGGAGACCATCGGACACTCGGCGAACGACCGGGAATCCGAGGAGTACCTGACCCTGATCAGGCCCCGAGAGTACGAAGCCCTCATGGCGACGATCGTCGAGAACGTCGAGTGCGGCAACAGCGTCATCGCCACGGCCCCGTACATCCGCGAGTTCACCGACACGACGTGGATCGAGCGAACCCGCGAACGCCTCACCCGCTTGAACGCCACACTGTCGCTGGTCTGGGTGCACTGCGACGCCGAGACCATGCACATGTACCTCCGCGGCCGCGGCGCAGCACGAGACGCCGGCAAACTCGACGACTGGCCGGGCTACCTCGCAAGCATCACCATTGGTTTCCGGCCGAACGCACCGCACCACGTCATCGACAACTCAGCGTCGAGCGCACCGCTTCAGCAGCAGGCGAAGGAACTGATCGCCGCGCTCACGAATGGCGAGACAGTAAAGGGCACCCGTGCAGAGTCTTGACGACATCTTCGGCGACCACCGTGTGATGGTCATCCTTCGCGGAATGCCCTCGCCCCAGGCAGCCGTCGAGGCAGCGCACCGCGCATGGGACGCAGGGGTCGAGCTTGTCGAGGTGCCCATCGGACAGGACACCGAGGTCGAATGCCTGGCTGCTGTCGTTGACGCCGGACGCGCCCGGGGCAAGGTCGTGGGAGCAGGCACGATCATCAGCACGGGACGCGTGCGGGACGCACACGCAGCAGGTGCCCAGTACACCGTTGCGCCCGGCTTCGATCCGGCCATCCTCGCGTATAGCGAAGAGAGCGGCATGCCGCACCTCCCGGGGGTGGCTACGCCAAGCGAGGTGCAGCATGCCTGGTCATCGGGCTGCAAGTGGGTAAAAGTTTATCCCGCATGCACACTCGGCCCGTCCTGGCTTAAATCTGTTAGGCGGCCGTTCGCAGACATGAAATGGCTCGTAACGGGGGGCGTTACGACACATGAGGCGAACAACTACATTGGCGCTGGCGCCAACATCGTTGCCTTCGGCGCTTCAGTTATCGCACCTCCGCAATGGAACAGCCTGGTATCACTAGTAAAGTCTTTGGACTCACAACGATAGAACTCTTCAGCAGCTGAAATTCCCGAAGACCCCTATAGCGCCCATACTTTGTCCATTGCTTCGTCAGCCAATTTGGCAGCGCGGGTAGCAATCTGCAAGTCGGATGGTACCTCCTCGCCCGAATCAGCCCAAGACTTTAGCTCCGAGTCAACGTACGCCGCCCCTCTTCCGATTTCCGGCATCTTGCGAGAGAGCGGAAGTTCTCCAATCGATCCATTTAGCGCGCTTGTCATGATCGCGAGATTGCCGATCGAGTAGACTGGATCCTTGAAGTCTCCCGACGCTTGAGATTGCGGCTTCACGTGCTCAATGGACCAGGACTCAGCGGGAACGCCCGCCGGAATATTGTCGTGCCACTTCGCAAATGCCATCAATACGTAGGCGATAAACATCTTCCGCGCGCGTGGCTTTTGCACCTCATTTAGTCGCAACGAGGGCGCATAGAAGAGCGTCTTAAACGCTGCGACTGCGGCCGCTCGGTCAGGGAGGCTTGATTTGAGCCGAATCTGCAGATCGTCAATGGCGCGAGTAACCTCCTGCCTACTGGAGGCTTCTTCGAGGCTGACAGCAAACCTATTGTAACGGCTTCGTGTACCACCCGTCGAACCACTGCTAGTTAAGGCAGTGAATTGGAAATGGAAGCTTTCCACAAGGCGTATCGCTTTGATCAGCTGACTTTTCGGCAAGAGGCCCGTATTCTGATACTTCCGCGCGATAGCCAAGATGGTCGAGTTAGCCACCGATACGTTAAAGATTGCCAGCGCACGCACACTATCAACGAATTCGGGCACAGCCATTGCCTTGCGTTCGCCTCTGCTCGCCGCTTGGACCTGCGCCTGCTCGAATTCCAACCACTCATACGTCAGCGAATCTTCTTCGAGCTCCTCAAGGTAGGAGATGTGCTTCTTGGAGTCATTTCCGACATGACGACTAATTGCCTTGAACAGCTCAGGCTCTTTGACTGCATTCCGACGCGAGTTCCAGGACTGCCATATGAAGCGGTCAACAACATCTTGGCTAGTTCGCCCGTCCTGCACCCTGTCGACAGTCCGGTCCCAGCGTTTGGCGAGAGAACTGCGATCTCGGACTTCCTTCGCGCCACCCCTGATCAAGAGGTTCTTCACAAGGTCCGAGAGGCGAAGATCTGCTCCTCGAGTATTGAGGGTCTCGAAGATGAGGAAACCGTCCTCCTCCGAGGAAAGCTCCACCTGAATCACGCGCGCCTTGAGCACATTCGATCTGATTGCCTTGAGCCGCTCGACCTTGTTTGCCGACGACAGGTTTTCCAGCTCGCCTAAGATTTTGGTCTCAAAGAACCTTCGCGCAGCGCCGATACGCTCCGCACTTGCATTCCATTTTGCGCCCGACGGAATAGCGCTCGGGTTTTGGATGTGTTCGTGAAACATATCCTCGGGACGCGTCAAGACAGGATAGCTCTCGCCGTTATCGTCACGCACAACAAGATATTGCTGCGTCGTCGCAGCCTGGCCTATGGCCGCGCTCGAAATCTCCGGTTCCTTGTCCTTAGCTTCCTCCCCAACCTTGTTCAGCGCATCTCGAATAACCGATAGGATAATCGTACTCGTCGTAAGTCGCTGCTGCCCATCAATAATCGAATAGGTAGCATTGAAGAGCTCCCTCTTCTGGCTTATCCATGTCACTGTTGACCCAAAAAAGAAGTCTCCCTGCGCCATTACAGCGTCTTGCCAAAAATCTTCAAGCTGATCATTCGCCCAGCTGTAAGGACGCTGGAAGTTTGGGACCTCATACAGGCATTGCCGGAAGCACATCTGTATAGTCTTTGTCTTACTCTCAATAGGGATTAGGTCGTTACTGCTCGCCGGTTCCGTCATCTGCACCCCACCGCTAGAGTTGTTGGTCGCGATGACCGAGCGTAGCAGGAAGACGCTTCTCCGTTAATCCACAGTTGCGAGCACCCTGCCAAGATGGCTACCAGCGGTTCGGCGGACCTAGGGCGCCCCATCGTCGTGCGAGAAAAGATCCCACTTATACACGTCGCGGGCTTCTGCGTTTGATCGCTCATCAATCCCCTTTTGAGGATTGATAAAAGAAAGTGCCGCCACAGATTTCCGTTCGATTCCGGCCACCGGAAAGACTAGCCGAATCCGCCACTCGGAAGTTGCCCCTAGCTCGACCGATCTCTCCCTCGGGAATGACCACTTGGCTCCCATCCGAGTAGATCCTGGACCTGAGACTTGTATCCCATCCCATCTAACTTGGACCGGTCCTACGCGCTCGTCTTTCGATTCGGGATAGGCCTTGCTCAGCTCTATGATCTCGCCGTTCGACGCCTCCGCATAGGCCTGGTGCTTAGGCAGGAAAGCCGGCTCCCCATATGACTGCTCAAAATACAGCAACGTGGATAGCGCCAGGTGGATTACCTTACTCGAGTCACCTCCGTAATACTCAGGAGGCCCCAATGTCAGCGAACCGGAAACCGCATAGATTTGGGGTAGTGCCACCGCGGGGTACAAAAGCCGCACGAGTTCGTGCCGATGCGCACTGCGGGTGCGGGTACCGGATCTGATCGGGACCTCGCGTTCGGTCGCGCCCCCTTTCGAGACCTTCACGACATAGGGCGACCGGTCGGTTCGAAACAAGAGCGCTGTTACATGCTCACCGTCAGAAACTTGGATGTTCAAATGTCGCACCAAATCAGGGGCAACTTCATCGAACGCCGACTCGACCTGATTCCACCATGTTGCAGGATCGGTACCTGTAGGCGCATACGCAATGCCAGTGCGTTCGTCGATGCCGATTACATAAATCAGGTGGTCACCGTTTGCCTGATTGGCCGCGCCGGCCAGCTGACGTGCTTTGTCCGGTCCTGGCCAATCCCGCTTGAACTCGATTCGATCATCTTCAGGGACTCTCCCTGACCGCAGCGCATCGATTGCCCCCAACACGATCGCCTCAAGCTGGCTTGCTCTCATCTCTCCATCATGTACTGCCAGCGGCAAGGCACTGCGATCCGTTCGCGCGGCGCAACGTCGCGCTGTTTGCTCACCGATTGCTCACGAACGCGTTGACAACAGACCCGAATCGACGGCACTCATCGAGAGGCTCCTACGCCCCTGACCTGGGCCGTCATACCCGAGAGATCAACGAACCATCACAGTCGACACGTTGACGCGCGGCCTGAAAATCGGAAGGTCGGCGGTTCGACCCCGCCCCTGGCCACCAAGCCTCTCGCCGGGCTTTGAGCACCGCCCACCAGGAGATTCTCCCGGTGGGCGAGTTGCTTCCCGGAACGGTTTCAGCGCTTCCAGCGACCATCTAAGACCAGTGCATCCTGTGATAGCCGCGAGTTGCACGGTCGCTGCACGCCAACCAAGCAAGATCGGCAGCTGCGGTACCCAAGCGTTGATACAGCCGTCACACAGCCCGTGAATCAGCCTCCTGAATCAGGCGCATGAATCAGGCGCTGTGGTCGGCCGTGCACGGGCGGAACGGGACGAACGCGTTGGGTACGCTCTCGCCCGTGAAGGGTCGCGGTCGTCTCGTTCTCGCCGGTGTGGCCGTCGCCGCGTTGCTCGGCGTCGGGGTCGCGAACGTGCCGTTGCCGTACGTGGTGTTGCAGCCTGGGCCAACCGTGGACACGCTCGGCGTGCATGAGGGCACGGAGGTCATCAAGGTTGACGGGACGAGCGCGTCGACGTCCGCCGGGCAGCTGCGGATGACGACCGTTAACGTGCGTTCGGGGGCCCGGCTGGGCGAGATGGTGCAGAGCTGGTTCGCCGACGACCAGGCCGTGGTGCCCCGGGAGGTGGTGTATCCGCCGGGCCAGACGGATCAGCAGGTGCAGCAGCGCAACGCCGCGGAATTCGCGAAATCGCAGACCAGCGCGGAGACCGCTGCGCTGCGCGCCCTCGGGTACCCCGTACAGGTCACCGTCGCCGGCACGCCGGTCGCGCCGCTGCGGGCGGGCGACGTCGTGACCAGCGTGGACGGTACGCCGGTGACAGGCGCGGCGCACGTCGCCGAGCTGGTGAAGGGCAAGACGACGGTCAGGGTCGCGTACAGCCGGGCCGGAGCCGCCGGTACGGGTTCTGTAGCACCCAAGGATCTCCGGGTCGAGGACCGGCAGCCGCACCCGTTCACGCTCGCGATCAAGCTGGACGAGATCGGCGGTCCGAGCGCCGGGCTCATGTTCGCCCTCGGCATCATCGACAAGCTGCGCCCGGACGATCTGACCGGGGGACGCGTCATCGCGGGCACCGGAACCATCGACGGCTATGGGGTGGTCGGGCCGATCGGCGGGATCCCGCAGAAGCTGCGCGGGGCCAAATCGGCAGGGGCGGCGTACTTCCTGGTGCCGGCGGGCAACTGCACCGAAGCGCTGCGCAACGCCGTACCCGGGCTGACGATGGCGAAGGTCGGCACCCTCGACGACGGGTTGTCGGCTCTGAAGGTGATCAGGGCGGGTGGCAGTCCGACACCGTGCATCCCGTAGGCCGACTTCTCCAGGGTTGACGAGTGCGTCGTCACGGCGCTGCTTTCGCGACGCGAGTGGCGTCCGGGTGGAGCGGCCTGTCGCTGATCTGGCTACCGCGGCCGTCGGGTGGGCGAAACCTCGACGGTACGCGCCGTCGACGAGGCTGCGCACCGGTCACGTCATCGTCACCAGCGTCACACCGACGACGGTCGGGTGCCGGGTACGCCTCACAGCGCCCGGCGCTCCGGAGCTAACCGGTGAAGGTCCACTCCTGGTTGTCCTCGCCGGTGCATCCGGTGGCGATGACCTGGTCGGCGGTCTGCAGGCAGCGGTCGCCGACGGTCAGGTTGCGGCCCGTGTACTGCCATTTCTGGCCGGCCGAACCGTCGCAGGCCGACATCCGCACGACGGCGCCCCCGTCGTCCGCGTCGTCGGCGGTGAGGCAGCGGCCCATCGACTGAACCGAGTTGTCCACGGCGAACAGCCAGGTCTGGGTTGGCCCGATCGCACAGGTCCGCACCTGCGTCGGCTGGTTGTCCGCACGGATCGAACTGTTCGTCGCCAGGCATTTGTCGGTGGCGACGCTACGGATCGCGCCGCGGCGCTGGATGACGTAGCCGGGCCCCAAGGGGATTTGGCTCGACGACCGGTGGTGGAGGGCCATGGCGACGCCGCCGATCAGCAGGCCGGTGACGAGCAGACCAGCCGTGACGCTCTTGACCGGGCCGGCCCTCCGCTGGGTACGCGGCCGCCGCCTCCACCGCTTCGCCTTCCGGGTCCAGATGCGACGCTGCCGCTCGGCGCTCCGCTGCCGCGGGATCGGCCGCTGGGGAGCGCTCTGAGCCACTCCGGCCCGTCCGGGCGCCTGGTCCAGCAGCAGGTCCAGCAGCTGGCGGGCGGTCGGCCGGTCCGCGGGGTTCTTCGCGAGCGCCCGCCCGACGAGTGCCCGCATCGGCTCCGACAGCCCGTCGATGTCCGGCTCGTCGTTGAGGATCCGGCCGGCCATCACGAACGGCGACTTGCCCCGGAACGGCACGTGCCCCAGCCCGGCGTACGCAACGACGGCGCCCCAGGCGAACACGTCCGCGGCCGGCCCGACCTCGACCCGTCCCCGCTCGAACCGCTCCGGCGCCATGTACGCGACCGTCCCGACCATCTGGTCCGTACGGGTGAGCTGGTTCATCCCTTGCAGGGCCCTGGCGATCCCGAAGTCGATGACCTTGGGGCTGCCCGGCGCCAGCAGGACGTTGCCCGGCTTCAGGTCCCGGTGCACGACCCCGGCGGCGTGGATCGCCGCAAGCGCGGAGGCCACCCCGGTGGCCACGGCGTGCAGATTGGCGGGGGTCAGCGGGCCCTTATCGGCTACCGCCTCGCCGAGGCTGGGCCCGTTGACGTACTCGACGACAAGGTACGGCGGGTCGTGCCCGGGGTCGGCGTCCAGCACCTCGGCCGTGCAGAACGGCGGCACCTGCCGGGCCCGCTGCACCTCGCTGTGGAAGCGGGAAACGAACTGGGGGTCCCTAGCCAGCTGGGCGTGGACGACCTTCACGGCGACGAGTTCGCCGCGCGGGCTCCTGCCGAGGTACACGACGCCCATGCCGCCGGCGCCGAGGCGGCCGAGCAGGACGTATCCACCGATCTGGCGCGGATCACCCCGGCGCAACCGCTCCGGCGTCCTGCCGACGTCGATGCTCATCACTACCCCCCGGCATTGAAGCCTTGGGGATTAGTACGGCGATCACCGCCGAATGGTTGTCCTCCGACCATGTTCGTTGGATAGATCGCAATGAGCGACGGCGCCAGGTCTCCGAGCGCCTGGCAGTCGTATCTTCGGAGCCTTTAGAGGGCTGGCCCACACCCCGCAGCGGCGCCGCTGTCGTAGGGAAAGCCCCGATTTGCCGGTTCATGCGCCACCCGATATCGGCGCGCGTCGCTCGATCCGGTCCGTATACGAAGGGAGGAACGGCGAGCGGGAGGTACGTGTGCCGAAGTTCAAGAGCGCCGAAGAGCAGGCGGCCTGGACGATGGCCGAGGCGCTCAGCGCCAAGGGCTTCGCAGCGATGCGTCAGGCGGAGGAGGCCTTCGAGACATTCCGCGGCGGCAAGATGCTGACCCGGCGCCAGTTCAAGGCCCGAGGGCTGAGCGAGGCCGACGCCGACATCCGCTGGGCGGCCACCACCCAGTCCAAGAAGGCGATTTCTGACAACGGCTTCTTCATGTCCCAGGCGAACATGTACAACGAGGCCGCCGCTGCCCAGTACGCCAAGGCGCTGTACCTGAACCGCAGTGAAGAGAGCTGAGAAGCCCCGGAACCGGCGACGCTCCGATCTTGTGGTGCGCCGCGGCTATTGGCCCGGTATGGTCCCGGTCTATGGGCGAGGCCAGCACCGACCTGTCACTCCGGGTCTCCGTTGCCGTCGACGCCCCGGCCGCGGTGGCCTTCCACGTGTTCACCGAACACCTCGGCAGCTGGTGGGTCCATGAGTTCACCTGGTCCGGCCCGGCCTGCCTCGACACCATCGGCATCGAGCCGTACCTGAACGGTAAGGCGTACGAGATCGGCCCGCACGGGTTCCGCCTCGACTGGGGCCGCGTGCTCGTCTGGGAGCCACCCGTACGTCTCGTCCTGGCCTGGCAGCTCGCCCCGGACCGGGTACCGCAACCCGACCCCACCCGCGCCAGCGAGGTGGAGGTGCACTTCCAAGAGGGCCCTGGCGGGACGATCGTCGACCTGGAGCACCGCCACTTCCACCGGCACGGACCGGCCGCTGAGGGCTACCGGCAGGCGATGACGGACGGCTGGCGGGAACTCCTCGACCGGTACGCGGCCACCGTACGCCGGAGTTAGCTGATCCGGCGGCGCATCGTCGCCACCGTCGAGCCGGCGAGCGCGAGCAGGCAGTCCGGCAGCTGACCGTCGGCGATGGCCGCCCCGAAGAGCGCCTCGGCTGTCGGGAAGTCCGCGTTCACGTACGCGCTGACGAACCGGGCCACCCAGCGCTTGTCGTACTTCGCCTCGTCGATGCCGGGGAACTCAAGCGTCCAGCCGGCGCCCTGCGGGACGTCTCCCACCATGGCCCCGGCGAGGCACCAGGCCACGTCGTACGCCCCCAGGACGCCGGAACGGTCCACGACGGCGTCGAGGGTGCAGACGACGGCGTCGTTGTCTCCGTCGAGGGCGCACCGCAACAGGTGCGCCGCGTCGTCCAGCGCGTGTTGCGGAACTCCGGTCACGCCAAGAACCGTACGTCGAACGGTCAAGTGGTGCCCATCCGAACTGCGCGGCGAGGTCAGCTCTGTCCTACGGTTGGGTCTTAACCGCGAATCCCTGGGGAGGGCCGGATGACCGAGCCGCAGGACTCCGTCGAGACGCGTGGTGACGAGCGCGTCGAACTGCTCGCCACCGATGCCAACGGCGACGGGCGTCCGGACGTGTGGGTGATCGACACGGATGGGGACGGCAAGCCGGATCTGTTCCAGTTCGACACCGATGGGGACGGCAAGGTCGACGTCACCATGACCGACCTGAACGAGGACGGCACCCCGGACGCCGTGGTCGACGGCGACGGTGGCCTTCCGCCCACCGTCTAGGTCTAGGCACCACCGAGGGCGTTGACCGCCGCCCAGATCACCGTCAGCGCGAGAACGCAGCCGGCGACGAGGACGGCGAGCCGGCCCAGGCGGCGAGCGAGCCTGTCCGGCGCGACCGCCTCCGGGTGATCGAGGGCGATGAGGATCCTCCGCTGCCGCAGCGCCTCGCCACGCCAGCGGCGTACCCCCATGCCTTTCATCACGACCTCGCGGGGTGCGGGCAGCCCGGTGTCGTCGTGCTTGAGCGCAGCCCGGCTCAGGGCGACGGCGAGCCGGGCCTGAGCCCGTTGCAGCCTGCGGACCGCCACGCGAGCCCGCCGGCCGGCGTGTTCCTGCGCGTGCGCGCGGGCCCGGGCGCGGCGGGCGCCGGAGGAGAGCGCACGCAGCTCCGCTTCCGTGACCACCTCCGGGTTGTTCAGCTCGGCGAGCTGGCTCAGGTAGAAGTCCGCCTCCCGGTCGTGCGCGGAACGGATGAGCAGCAGCACGAGGACGAGCGGCGGTACGCCCTTGAGCAGCAGCACCCCGAGGACGGCCAGCCCGCCGTTGCCGATCCCGTCACCGAGCACCGGCACGTTCCACAACACGTGGCTCAGCCAGGCCGCGAGTACGGCGAGCATGCCGATACCGATCCGCCGCCGGAACGACCGGTCGGTCCGTACGGTCAGATAGCCGATGCCGGCCCCGGCGAGCGCCCCGAACAGGGTGTGGCTCCACAGGCCGGCGAGGAACCCGCGCAGCAGGAACGTGGTGACGACCGGGCCTGCACTGTCGCCGTGCCCCGCCAGGGCGACGGCACCGAGCGCGAACACGACGTCCTCGACGATCTGGAAGCCGAGCCCGACGAGCGCCCCGTAGACCACGCCGTCGAGGACACTGTTCACCTGGGTACGGGCCAGCAGCACGATCGCGGCCAGGCCGAGTGTCTTGGTGATCTCCTCGACGGCTGGACCGACGATCGCCGGTCCCCAGCTGGCCGCGAGCTCGGGTGAGCCGAGCTTGGCGACGATGTTCTGCGCGGCGGACGTACCCGCGATGGACACGGACGTGGCGACCAGCCCGCCCCAGGCGAACGCGGTGACCTGTAGTCGCATCGGTTCGGGTTCGAGGAAGTCCAGCTCGCTGAGGAGCACCCAGAACCAGGCCGCGTAGATCGCGAAGAGGGCGACGGCGACGAGCGTGGCGACCGGGTACGCCCGCAGGTACCCGGCGCCGATGACGGTCATCCGGACGCCGCCGGCCACGAGCAGCACGGTGACGACCCAGAACGCGGGCTGCCGCAGCGGGCCGTCGGCCCCGAACGGGGTGGGCTGGACGGCGGCGCGCCGCTGGACGGCCGTCACGGGACGGACCCGTACCGGATGGAGCGGGTGGTGGCCTCGACGGCCGGCAGCGCCCGGCCCAGGTCAACGGATTCGCCGCTGACGGTCACCTCCACGACGTGCCTTCCGGCGAGGAAGACGGCGTACCGGCCACCGCGGCCGGGGGCCGTGTAACCGCCCTGCAGCCCGTCCAGTCCGGTGCCGGTCGCGACGGACTGTTCGGGGCCGGTGACCTGGTAGCCGCGCTGCCCGGTGATCCGCTGCCGGAGCCGCTCGGCGGCCTCGGGCAGGTTCCCGGCGTACGGGCCGACGGCGACGGCGTACCGGATCGCGCCGATGAGGAACAGGGCGGTGCCACTGTCGGAACGTGGCCTGGTCCGGGTGACGTCCACGAAGGTTCCCGGCGGCAGCCGTACGGTGACCCCGCCGCCGATGTCGTACGGCTGGTCGTCGGGGACCGGCCGCTCGGCGGGGAGCGCGCGATCCAGCAGAGGCAACCCGATGGCGATCAGGGCGAGGAGCCCGGCCAGCATGATACTGGCGAGCAGGTTGACCACCTGCCGTCGCACCGCCGGGGCCATACCTCGACGCTAACCGCCGCAGCGGACCGGCGTACGGGCTTCGGCCCACCCCTTGGCACCCGTCGCCGCTTCCGGCGTGACCGGTGGTGCCCGCGTTACAGATGAGATAGGTGGGGGCCCCGGCGGGCCAGGATGCGGTCCCCGGCGATCGCGTACCGGTGAGGCCGGCACGTGCCGGAGTCGTATCGGAGGATTCTCGCGATCCGTCTGCTGAGCCGGGTCCGTTCGGGTGTCATGTTCGAAGTTCCAATATCGCCAGGTAGTAGGGTCGGTCCGCCTCGTCCAGCTCCGCGAGGCGCCAGGGGCTGCCGTCGACGAGGGAGCGCAGCTCCTCGATCGAGCACACCAGGTAGTCGAACCATTCAGTGGCGATCTCCCGGTACCGCAGCCGGAGCCGCAACTGGCCTCCGAACCGGCCCCGTTCACGGTTGCGCTGGTGGTAGCCCACGTGCACCGGGTCGGTCGTCCCGTACGGGTCGGTGCCGTGCGCGATGACCTGGGCGCCCGGAGCGGCCATCGCGGCGAGGGCGGCGAGGAATCCGGGGGCACGCTGTCGGCTCTCGAGCAGCCCGAGGTTGTTGCCGAGCAGCAGGAAGGTGTCGTACCGGCGACCGCTGCGGGCGTGCTCGTCGACGGTGGCCAGGACGGTGTCGGTGACTCCACGCTTCCGGGTGACGGCGATGGCGAGCGGGGAGATGTCCAGCCCGGTCACCGGTACGCCACGGGTCTGCAGTTCGAGGGCGATCCGGCCGGCGCCGACCCCGATGTCGAGCACGTTCCCGCGGACCCGGTGCAGCGCGCGGTGATCGTGCGGCGGCCAGTCCTGCGGACCGTCGAGGTAGTGTGCGGCGGGAGAGCCGTTGATCAGGCCGTCGTCACGCTCGATGATCTCGATGACCGGCCGGGGCAGCCGCCCGCCCGCCAGGGGACGCGGCCCGATGCCCGTGTGGACGGCGTACGTGTCCCGGATCATCTCGCCGAACACGTCGCCGATCCGCGGCTGGTCGATCATGTCTTGACGCTACGGCTCCCGTAGCCTGTCCGCATGACCGGCCTGGGGGATTTGGCCACGGAGTCGTACGTGTCGCTGACGACATTCCGTAAGGACGGCCGTGCAGTGCCGACGCCGATCTGGGTGGTGGGTGACGGTGCCGGGCTGGCGGTGTGGACGCCGACCGACTCAGGCAAGATCAAGAGACTCCGGAACGTCGACCGGGTCACGGTGCAGCCGTGCGACGTCCGGGGCAATGTGCACGGCGACGTGGTCGAGGCGAAGGCCAGGATCGGCGACGCGGCGGACACCGAACGCGTACGCGGCCTGATCGGCAAGAAGTACGGCGTGCTCGGCAGGCTGACCGTGTGGGCCAGCAAGCTACGCCGTGGCTCCGGGGGCACGGTCGCCGTCCTCATCACACCCGCGTGATGAGGATATGAAGCGTGATCGGATACGAAGAAGGGGCGACCACCCGAAAGCGGCCACCCCCGGTCTTGCGTCAGCGGCGTCAGTCGCCCGTCCGCTGGGTGGGGATCTGCCCCTGCAACAGGGCACGAACCTCAGACTCCCGGTAGCGACGGTGGCCGCCCAACGTCCGGATGGCGCTGAGCTTTCCGGCCTTCGCCCACCGGGTGACAGTCTTCGGGTCGACGCGGAACATCGATGCGACCTCAGCCGGTGTTAGCAGCGGCTCCGGATCGTGTGTACGCGATGCCATCGGTCACTCCTCCACAGGTACCTATAGACATCGGCCGGGGTCCCGCCGGCCGGTGCGCCTTTCATGGTCCGGCTAGTCCCCGATGTCGGACATGGGCCGAACGGACTAACGTCCCTAGTCGGATGGACGAAGCATGTCCGGTTTTAGACCATTTTCTACGCCGGAAAGCGTCCCATTTGGACCTAAAATCACGCTCTGATGGAGCCCGATTACGAAGAGTATTCGCCTCGTTCGCGGGGGTTTCGTCGCTTTCCATCCCTTGAAGTCTGAATCAGTTGCAGCGCTCAAGCAACTGCACAGCACGCCAACGGGCGACAAGTTTTTCGTAAGCCTCGCTGGCCGCATCGGCGTCGCCGTGAGCGAGAGCGCGTAGGCCGGCCGACACCAAACCTGGCGAGTCGTCCTCTTTGATCACGTCGTCGCCGAGCAGATTCACCAGGCCGCCGTAGTCCAGCTCCACCACCGAACGCGGGTGGAACTCCTCCAGCCAGCGGGCCCCCTCCTCGACCGCCTCCGTGATCGGGGCGTCGCCCAGCGACTTACGCAGGATGGACACGCCCTTGTGCGCCCGGCGCCGGGCGTCCGAGATCGCCGTCCGGTAGCGCAGGCTTCGGCCCGTCTCGTCCAGCCTCAGGTCCCGCTCCTCCAGGTCCACGAAGACGAACCAGCGCAGCGGTACGCCCCACGTGGCGATCTGCTCGTGCACCCGCGGCACGCCGCGCTCCAGGACCTTCGCGCCCGACCGCCAATCCTCCACGATCGCCTTGGCCTGCCCTGCCAGCAACGGCGGCACGAACGCGTCGGCCAGCACCGACGGCACGCCGTCCCGCGCGTTCAGGGCCGCCTCGGCCACGCGCAGCCGCAGGTTCCACGGGCAGACCAGCAGGGTGTCGTCGGTCTCCAGCACGTACGCCTCGTCCGGCAGGTCCGGCAGCCTGGTCCAGCCTGCGCCCAGCGCCTCCAGCACCGCGGTGCGCTGACGCGCCGGACCCTCCACGGGACCCGCCGCACGGCCTTCCCGGGCGTACCGGCGCCAGAACGTCTGACGCTCCCGGTCGAAGGCATTCAACGGCTCATAGACCCGCAGGTACGAAGCGAACAGCGACGGCACGCCCGCGATCCTTTCACGCGATTGGCGCAGTGACGAGCATGAACGGCGCAGGAACGCCACGATCGGCACACCCGGCGCATCGGCGCACTACGCTCGATCCGTGTCGGCACCACCCCCGCCGACTCGACACCAGAACGCCCCATAAGGGCCACAGATCACCTCGGGAGCAACGATGGGCGTCTTCGCCAGCACTACGGACGGCCCGGAGGCCGCCGGCCACGAGCAGGTCGTCTACTGCCAGGACCGGCACACCGGCCTGCAGGCCATCATCGGCATCTACTCCACCGCACTCGGCCCGGCCCTCGGCGGAACGCGCTTCTACCCGTACGCCACCGAGGAGGACGCACTGCGCGACGTGCTGCACCTGTCCCGCGCGATGGCGTACAAGAACGCGCTCGCCGGGCTCGATCTGGGCGGCGGCAAGGCCGTCATCTGGGGTGACCCCGCCCAACTCAAGAGCGAGGCGCTGCTGCGCGCGTACGGCCGGTTCGTCGAGTCGCTGAACGGGCGCTACTACACGGCCTGCGACGTGGGCACCTACGTGCCGGACATGGACGTGATCGCGCGGGAGACCCGGTTCGTCACCGGACGCAGCGTCGAGTACGGCGGTGCCGGCGACTCCTCCATCCTGACCGCCTGGGGCGTCTTCCAGGGCATGCGAGCCGCCGCCGAACACGTCTGGGGCTCCCCGGCCCTCGCCGGACGCCGGGTCGGTATCGCCGGTCTGGGCAAGGTCGGCAAGTACCTGGCCGGGCACCTGATCGAGGACGGGGCGGCGGTCGTCGCCACGGACGTCAGCGCGTCCGCGCGGGAGTGGGCGCGCAGCACGTACCCCCAGATCGACCTTGTCGCGGACACGGCCGCGCTCATCACCGCGGACATCGACGTGTACGCGCCCTGCGCCCTCGGCGGCGCGCTCGACGACGAGACCGTGCCCGCCCTGCGGGCCAGCATCGTCAGCGGCGGCGCGAACAACCAGCTCGCGCACGCCGGCATTGACAAGCTGCTCGCCGACCGCGGCATCCTCTACACACCGGACTACCTGGTGAACGCGGGCGGCGTCATCCAGGTGGCCGACGAGATCGAGGGTTTCAACTTCGACCGGGCCAGGCTGCGTGCCACGAAGATCTTCGACACCACTCGGACGATCCTCCAGCTGGCCGACGACGAGGGTGTTCCACCGGCCGCGGCGGCCGATCGGCTCGCCGAACGGAGGATGGCGGAGATCGGCCGCCTGCGCACCATCCACCTCAGGTGAGCGCTCCCGCCTCAGCTGAGACGGGCGTCGTGCAGGTCGCTGCGTGGCGCGGGCAACCCGAGGTGTCGGCGGGGGCATTGCCCATGTACCGTAAGAGCCACGAGAGATGCCTGACGTCATCGGGGCCCGCCTTCGGGCTGCCCCGAATTCTGTGCGAGGGGGTCGAGCCATGGGGCGCGGCCGTGCTAAGGCCAAGCAGACGAAGGTGGCCCGGGAGTTGAAGTACCACTCCCCGAACACCGACCTCACCGCCTTGCAACGTGAGTTGGCGGGTTCACCACGGGAGTCGCACGGCGACTTCGACGACGGCTACAAAGATCCTGTAGACGACGACGAGGACGACGTTGACGACGAGGACACCTGGGCCCGTCGGGCCCGCTGACCAGTCGACGTTTACCAGAGCACGCGGCGCATCCCGCGTGCTCTGCCTTGTGCGCCGGCCCACATCGATGGGCCGGCGCGTGGAGGAGCAGGCTCAACGGGGACGGTTGTTCCAGTTGTAGAACGTCGGGATGTTCTCGAAATGGTTCCAAGCGCAGACCGCTGACTCGCTTTCCGCCCGGTCCTTCCGCGCATCCTGAGCCTCGGCCAACAGGGCGGTCAGCCCTGCCCGGGCCTCGAACACCCGCCGGCTGACCTCGTCAGGCGTGTGCGGGTCGGTGGTCTCGGGCATGGTCGAGCACTCCTTCCAGAAGCCGCATCTTGCTGTTGCGGCAGTGGTCCGTCTCGGTGACATCGAACCGGCCGTACTCGAAGTAACGGTTGGCGGCGTGGGCGCCGCCACAGAACCGGAAGTACGGGCACGTCGCCCGGCACGCCTCCACCCCACGTTCGAACTCCGCCACCCACGGCGTTCCACCCGCCTCGGTGAGGATCTCGCGAAACGGCCGCGCGAGTACGTTTCCGCTGGTGAAATCCCCGTACCGTGGATCATGAAAGCCGGCCAGCTCAGGGGACAAGACCACCACCGACCCGTCGTACGCCACCGTGGGGATCGGATCCAGCTGGCGCGGTAGCAGGGCGTCCTCAGTGCCGTCGAGGACGGCGGCCGCGTACCGCAGGGACCACTCGACCTCCCGGAGGTGCATCCGGGGGTTCCGGCGCCACGCCGACACCAGCTCGGACCAGAAGCCGCGGACCAGGTCCGCCGGGAACCGGTTCGCCCGCGTGTTGACGCCCTCGGTCTCCTCGATGTTGATGCCCAGCACGTCGCAGCCGACGTCGAGGAAGTACTCGTACAGCTCGGTCGCCAGGCCGGGCTCCGGGCGACCGACGACGCAGAGCGCGGAGAACGGGATGCCGTGCTGTCGCAGTGTCGCGATGCCGCGCTCGATCCGGTCGTAAGCCGGTCGGTGCCCCCGGCTCACCCGCTGGCCGTTGCGCGGTTCCGGGCCGTCCACACTCACGCTGACCCGCACGTGGCGCTCCTGGAAGAAGGCGCACCACGCTTCGTCGATAAGGGTCGCGTTCGTCTGCACGTGATGCTCGACGGCGGGATCGAACGGATCCATCAGCCGGCCCAGGTGCTCCCGGCCCGTGGCGAGCGGCTCACCACCGTGCCAGACCACCGAGAACCTGCCGGCACGCGCCCACCGGTTCACGTCCTGCGCGACCCGGTCCGCCACCGGCAGGCTCATCGGTCGGCGATCGCCACGAAACGGCAGGTAGCAGTAGGAGCAGTCGAGGTTGCACAACGTCGTCGGTTGCATGACCACGTACGCCGGTATGGCGGCGATGCCCCGCATGCCGGAGGCAACCGTCACACCCTTACCCCCGTCCTTTCCACGCAAATGATCCGCGCTCGCCACCATCGACGCACGCGGATCATTTCACACGGTGATCGGAATATCACCCGCGCGTGTGCTGCCCGATCATCTGCACCTGACCGGTGCCCTCGATGACCTCGCCGACCTGCCACGCCTCGATACCACGTCCGGTCAGGTACGCCATCGCCCGATCGGCGTCCGTGGCCGACACGATCGCGAACATGCCGACGCCCATGTTGAACGTGGCCTCCATCTCCGAGTCCTCGATCCGTCCCTTCGACTGGATCAGCTCGAAGATCGGCTGCGGTCGCCACGTCGAACGGTTCACGATCGCGTCCACGTGGTCCGGCAGGATCCGGACCAGGTTGCCCGGGATGCCACCGCCGGTGACGTGCGCGAGCGCCCGCAACTCCGTCTCCGCCATCAGACCGAGGCAGTCCTTCGCGTAGATCTTGGTGGGGCTCAGCAGCTCCTCGCCGAGAGTGCGCTGCCGGCCCAGGTCCTCCACGACCGAGTCCAGACGCATCCGGCCCGCACCCAACAGGACGTGCCTGACCAGCGAATATCCGTTCGAGTGCAGACCCGATGAGCGCATGGCGATAACGACGTCGCCGATCTCGACCCGGTCCCGGCCGAGGATCTCGCTCTCCTCCACGACGCCGACACCGGTCGCCGACACGTCGTACTCGTCGGGGCGCAGCACGCCCGGGTGCTCAGCCGTCTCGCCGCCCAGCAGCGCGCAGCCCGCGTACCGGCAGCCGTCCGCGATGCCCGCGCCGATCTCGGCGACCTTGTCCGGCACGACCTCGCCGCAGGCGATGTAGTCGAGCAGGAACAGCGGCTCCGCGCCGCACGCCACCAGGTCATCGACCACCATCGCGACCAGGTCGATGCCGACCGTGTCGTGGATGTCGAGCTGCTGTGCGATGACCAGCTTCGTCCCCACACCGTCGGTGGACGCCGACAGGATCGGGTTCTTGTACTTCGTCATGTCGAGCTTGAACAGCCCGGCGAAGCCACCCAGGTCACCCATCACCTCGGGCCGGGTCGTGTGCTTCACCTTCGACTTGAGCAGCTCGACCGCACGCTCACCGGCGTGGATCGAGACACCCGCGTCGGCGTACGTGACGGTCCGCCTGCGGCCTGCCCGGCCGATACCGGCCGTCCACGGCAGGCGGTCGGCGCCCTCGGCGCCATCCGAGCCGGCGCTGTTGCGCTCGGACACATGCGTCACGGTTCTCCCCTTTGTGTGCCACGCGGACGGCCGCGTCGAGTCTCGCTCGCTCTTGTTACGTGCAGTGGTCACGGCCGACGCAGGGCGTCCGCCCCGCCAGGACTTCCGACCAGCGGTTTCGTGCTCTGACGGTCGGCGTCGACCGTTCGTTCCGCCTCCGCCGCCATTACCTCAGGTAATTCGGCTCGGCGGCCGACCCCCTCGAGGACGTGCTTACCGATCAGGTTGCCGGCCGGCAGCTCGATCGGATAGTTGCCGTCGAAGCAGGCCATGCAGAGCCGCGTCTTGGGCTGCTCGGTCGCCGACACCAGGCCGTCGAGCGAGACGTAGCCGAGGGTGTCCGAGCCGATCGAACGGCGGATCCCCTCGGTGTCCAAGCCGTTCGCGATCAGCTCGGCGCGGGTCGCGAAGTCGATGCCGTAGAAACAGGGCCACTGCACCGGCGGCGAGGAGATGCGGACGTGGACCTCCAGCGCACCCGCCTCGCGCAGCATCCGGACCAGCGCGCGCTGAGTGTTGCCACGCACGATCGAGTCGTCCACGACCACCAGCCGCTTACCGCGGACCACCTCGCGCAGCGGGTTCAGCTTGAGGCGGATGCCCAGCTGGCGGATCGTCTGGGACGGCTGGATGAAGGTGCGGCCCACGTACGCGTTCTTCATCAGGCCGGCGCCGTACGGGATGCCGGACTGCTCGGCGTACCCGATGGCCGCCGGGGTGCCCGACTCCGGGACCGGAATGACCAGGTCGGCCTCGACCGGGTGCTCCTTGGCGAGCTGACGGCCGATCTGCACCCGGGCCGAGTAGACGTTGCGGCCGGCGATCGTGGTGTCCGGGCGGGCCAGGTAGACGTACTCGAAGAGACAGCCCTTGGGCTCGGGCGCCGCGAACCGCGCGGACCGCAACCCGTGCTCGTCGACGGCGATGAGCTCGCCCGGCTCGACCTCGCGCACGACGCTCGCGCCGACGATGTCCAGTGCGGCCGTCTCGGACGCGACCACCCAGCCGCGTTCCATCCGGCCCAGCACAAGCGGGCGGACGCCCTGCGGGTCGCGCGCGGCGTAGAGCGTCGACTCGTCCATGAAGACGAAGCTGAACGCGCCACGCAGCGTCGGCAGCACCTCGAGCGCCGCGGCCTCGACCGACAGGTCGGGGCGGCTGGCCAGCAACGCGGTCACCAGGGCGGTGTCGTTGGTGGCGGACGTGTCGGTCATCCCCCGCTCGGCGACCTCACGGGCCAGTTCGGCGGTGTTGACGAGGTTGCCGTTGTGGGCCAGCGCGATCGTGGTGCCGGCGGTCGTCGCGCGGATCGTGGGCTGGGCGTTCTCCCAGTTCGAGCCGCCGGTCGTGGAGTAGCGGGTGTGCCCGATCGCCAGGTGGCCGCGCAGGCTCGCCAGGGTCGGCTCGTCGAAGACCTGCGCCACCAGGCCGAGGTCCTTGTAGACCACCACCCCGGAGCCGTCGCTGACGGCGATGCCGGCGGCTTCCTGGCCGCGGTGCTGCAGGGCGTAGAGCGCGAAGTACGTCAGCTTCGCGACCTCTTCCCCCGGCGCCCAGACACCGAAGACGCCGCAGGCGTCCTGGGGGCCACGCTCTTGGGGATCGAGATCGTCGGTCAACCGGCCGTCGCCTCGGGGCACTGCTTGCTCCCTTGTGCTGTGGTTCGCTGGCCTTGCGTCTGACTTGACTGTGACTTGCCTTTTGACACGGTGCGTCGCTGCCACCGGCGATTCAGCCGCCCAGTGTACGCGAGTCGCCGTTGGCGGCAGAACGCCAGCGTGCCGCCCAGCGGGCTTTCGTTCTATGGCCGATCGGTTGGATCGGGCGAGATCAACGGCAGGTAATCGGAGAGATCCGTGCGGTTGCCGCTCGCCCGGAGCCTGCCCGTTTTGAGGGCATCTGCCCAATCCAGCCGACCGACGGCCAGGAGCAGCCAGGTCATCGGATCGGTTTCGACCACATTGGGGGGAGTTCCCCGCGTATGCCGGGGCCCCGGCACGCATTGGACGGCGGCGTAGGGCGGGACGCGTACCTCTACGGAACGCCCGGGGGCGCGACGGGCCAGCTCGGCCAGCAGCTCCCGAACCGCGTCCCGCAACACGGGACGATCGGGTTCACCCCCGGCGGCCAGCGCGTCCAACGCGCCGATGATCGCCGGGGACTTATTGTGCGCAGGCGACATGTCGGGACGATAAGACCCGGCGGCTCGCGATCCGGCACGGCCCCTGGGTCGCGCGGGACCTGTGTGACAAGGCATAGTGGCCGACGGTGTACGTCGTCGTGGATCTCCGGAACGCAACCGCGCGGGCCGACAGGGTCGGGCGACCGGAAAGGCAGGTGGACGTGAAGAAGCACCCAGGAGCCCGCGTGCTCAGCGCGCTGGCGGTGCTGACTGTGGTCGGTGTGTCACAAGTGATACTACCCACGGCCGCGCAGGCCGCGAAGCCCACCGTCACGATCACGGGTCTCTCCAACGGCAACCTCAAGTCTGGCGAGAAGGCGGAGCTGAAGTTCCGCGTCACCGGCACCGCCGACGAAGGCAGCGTCACCCTCACCATCCGAGTCGACCCGAGCGACGAGCTGAGCTGCTCCGGCGAGAAGTGTGACTTCACCGAGACGGCGAACGGCCTCAGCCACGACTACTCCGTCTTCATCGTCGCCGGAAACGTCGAGGCAGGACAGACGCGTAACGGCTCCGTCACCGTCAGTGCTGAAATCGGCGGCGAGACGGGCAAGGCAGACCGTGCGATCACCGTCCGCGGCGCCGATGTCGAACCCACGGTCAAGGAGATCGTCGGCGTCGTCCGCGACGAGAAGGGCAAGCCCGTCTCCGGCGCCGTGATCGGCGGCAGCGACAACAAGGGCCGTACGTTCAGCACCACCTCGAACGGCAAGGGCGAGTTCCGCATCGTGTCGTCGCCCGACCGTCCGATCGCCCCCGGCCAGCTGCGGCTCGCCGCCTCGAAGAGCGGGTACACGTTCAGCCCGGTCGACGTCGCGGGCGCCGCCGGCCAATCCGTCAACGCGACCCTCAACCTCCAGTCGAACGGTGCCAGCGCGAGCCCATCGGCCAGCAGGTCGGCCAGCGCCGAACCCACCCCGTCCCAGGTGGAGACCAAGCCGACCGCCGCGGTCGCGCCCCTGGCCAGCGCGGCTGCGCCCACTCTGAACACCGCAGGCAAGACCACCGATGAGGGCAGCAGCTCGGTGATCTTCATCATCGCGGGCGGCCTTCTCGTCGCGGTCGGCATCGGTGCGATGGTGCTCATCTTCATCCGCCGCAAGGAGAAGGACCAGGACGAGGAGGACGAGAAGGACGAGGCCGTCGCCACGGCCGCCCCGGCCATCGCCGCCCCCCGGTACGCCGCTGACGCCACCCGCGTCGCGTCCCGCACCGGCGGCGTACGCCCCGCCGACGCCACGATGGTCGCCGGAGCCGGTGGCATGCCGCGCTCGCTCTCCGAGGCCCCCACCATGCTCCAGCAGGCGGTACCGGCGGAGGACGAGTTCCCCGATCCGTACGGAGCGCCGCTGCCCGGCGGAAGCGGCTACGGCTCCCCGGCCGCCCGTACCGAGATCTACGACGCCGGCGCTACAGCCCCGGCACAGTACGGTCACGCTGCGAACGCGTACGGTTCCCCCGTCGCCGCCCCGCCCGCCGGCAACCGGTACGACGAGGCCACCAGCGTGCACAGGCCCCCGTCGTACGACACCGGCGGCTACGAGCAGCACCAGCCGTACGGCAACGACCAGCACCGCGACGGCTCCTACAGCCGCCCGCCGACTTCCGGCGGTCCCAGCTATCAGGGCGGCGGCTACGAATCCCCGACGATTCACGCCGCTCCGACCAGCTACGCCGCTCCGACCAGCTACGCCGCTCCGACCAGCTACGGCGCCCAGACCAGCTACGGCACCCAGAACAGCTACGGCGTCCAGAACAGCTACGGCGTCCAGAACAGCTACGGCGTCCCCGCCGGTGGAATCGACAACGGCAACGCGTACGGCGCCCCGGCGAGCAGCGGCGGCTACGACGAGCCGACCGGTCAGGAGCCGCGGGCCACGTACGGCCGCTCCGCGCCGCAGACCGGCGGCGCATACGGCAACGACCAGTACGGGTCCGACCAGCCGCAGCAGGGAGGCCACCGGACCGACTACGGCCGCCCCGCCGACCAGGAGAACGCCGGTCGCGGCGGACGCCGTTCGCTGGACTGGATGGACGACTGACGGCGACCGCGCGGCTCATGCCCGCGCGGTCACTGCCCTTCGGCGGTTCCGTTTCGGTCGGTCGAGTGCGTCAGAATCCGCCGGCCTCATCCTCGTCGGCAGCCGCTTCGAGCTGATCAGGCTGACCTGGCCCGCTCGGGCCTCAATCAGACTCGGGACCGATCAGACTCGGGACCGATCAGACTCGGGCCCCGTCGGAGTCGGACCCGATCAGAGTCGGGCCCGCCCCGCCCGGTGTCGCCCTCTGGATAGCGGCGAGCAACTCGTCGAAGATCTCCAAGCCCGTCATGGAGATCATCACGGGTGTTCACCGCTGGGGTCCGGCCGCTGATGCGGCAAACCTCAGGCTGCTCTACGCATCCGCATCGTTCTCGACGACACCGTCCGCGGCCACGGCCACACCGTCGATGTTCGGCTCACCGGAAGCCACCGGCTCCGGCGAGACCGGCACGGTGGAGGTGTCGGTGGCGACGACGGCAGCCGCCTCGCCCCCGAACAGCGCAGGCAAGGTGGCGGTGTGCGCCGCACGCAGCTCGTCGAGCGGTACGGAGAACAGGTCGCGGATCTCCAGCACCGGCGCCGCGCTGGTGACGCCGAGCGGCGTACAGCTGACGCCGAACTCCGCGCAGAGCACCGTGAAGGCCTTCTCCTGGCCGTGCGGCACCGAGACCAGCGCCCGCGCGGCGGACTCGCTGAACAGGGAGACGAAGTCCGTCTGGTCGCCCGGGAGCGCGACGAGCGCGCCTACGTTACGGCGCAGGCAGGACTCGACAAGCGCCTGAGCGAGACCGCCATCGGACAGGTCATGCGCCGAGGACGCCAGTCCGGCCTTCGCGACACGCGCCATCACCAGACCGAGAGCGCGCTCGCGTTCCAGGTCGACGCGGGGCGGCCGGCCACCGAGGTGCTGGTGGGTGACCCACGCCCACTCGGAACCGGAGAGCTCCGCGGACGTCTCGCCGAGGAGGAATAGCAGATCGCCCTCACCGGCCGTGGGACGGAACCCCATCGGTACCCGCTGCGCCACGTCATCCAGGATGCCGAGGACACCGACGACGGGCGTCGGGTGAATCGCGGCGGCGCCGGTCTGGTTGTAGAAGCTGACGTTACCGCCGGTGACCGGGATGCCGAGCTGCTGGCAGCCGTCGGCGAGGCCGCGGACGGCTTCGGCGAACTGCCACATGACGGCCGGGTCCTCGGGTGAGCCGAAGTTGAGGCAGTCGGTGACGGCGACCGGGTTCGCGCCGGTGACAACCACGTTCCGGTACGCCTCCGCCAGCGCCAGCCGGGCACCGGTGTACGGGTCGAGCCTGGCGTATCGGCCGTTGCCGTCGATGGCGATCGCGACGCCGAGACCGGTCTGCTCATCGAGCCGCAGGATACCGGCGTCCTCGGGCTGGGCCAGGACGGTATTGCCGAGCACGTAGCGGTCGTACTGCTCGGTGACCCACGATTTGTCGCACAGGTTGGGCGACGCGATCATACGCAGCAGGGTCTTCCGCAGCTCCTCCGACGTGGACGGCCGCGGCAGCGTCTCCGCGCGGTCGGCCTGCAGCAGGATCAAGTCACCGGGCTCGCGCAGCGGCCGCGCGTACACCGGGCCGTCATCGGCGAGGGAGCCGGGCGGTACGTCGACGACGGTGTGCCCGTTCCAGGTGATGACGAGGCGACCGGGCAGCCCGTCGGGCTCCCGCGCCGTGACCTCGCCGATCGCGGTGGCCCAGACGCCCCACTTCTCGGCGACGCGAAGTACCTCGTCGAGCTTCTCCGGCGCGACGATGAGGAGCATCCGCTCCTGGGACTCGCTGGCCAGGATCTCGGTGGGGGTCATCGAGGCCTCGCGCAGCGGGACACGCTCCAGCCAGACCTTCATGCCGGTACCGGCGGCCGCCGCGGTCTCGGTGAGCGCGCACGTCAAGCCGGCGCCGCCGAGGTCCTGGATACCGACGACGAGGCCGGCGTCGTAGAGTTCGAGGCAGCTCTCGATGAGCAGCTTCTCCATGAACGGGTCACCGACCTGCACGGACGGTCGACGCCCCTCTGCGCCCTCGTTGAAGGTGGCGGAGGCGAGCACGGAAACGCCGCCGATGCCGTCCCGGCCCGTACGCGCACCCACCAGCACGACGACGTTGCCTTCGCCGGCGGCAGCCTTGTTCTGGAGCCGCTCGACCGGCAGCACGCCGATACTGAGCGCGTTGACCAGCGGGTTTCCCTGATAGCAGGGATCGAAGACGACCTCCCCGCCGATGTTGGGCAGGCCGAGGCAGTTGCCGTACCCACCGACGCCGGCGACGACGCCGGGCAGCACGCGAGCGGTGTCGGGGTGGTCCGCAGCACCGAAACGCAGCGGGTCCATGACGGCGATCGGCCGGGCGCCCATGGCGAGGATGTCGCGGACGATGCCGCCGACGCCCGTCGCCGCGCCCTGGTACGGCTCCACGAAGCTGGGGTGGTTGTGCGACTCGACCTTGAAGGTCACTGCCAGCGTATCCGAGATCTGGACGACGCCCGCGTTCTCGCCGATGCCGGCGAGCATCCGCTCGCTGGGTGGCGCCTTCTCACCGAACTGGCGCAGGTGCACCTTGCTCGACTTGTACGAGCAGTGCTCGCTCCACATGATCGAGTACATGGCCAGTTCGGACTGGGTGGGCCGGCGGCCGAGGATGCCGCGGATGCGCTCGTACTCGTCGTCCTTGAGCCCGAGCTCCGCGAACGGCTGCAGCTCCTGCGGTGTGGCCGCGGCCCGCTGAACGGTGTCCGGCCCGCCGTCGAACTCGTCGACCAGGACGTCGGTCGCGGCGAAGCCCGACCGGGTCTCGGGCGCGGCCGTGTCCGGCTGGGTGGTCATACAGTTGCCCCCTGTCCACCCGCAAGCGTCGCGCCCGCGGGCACCGCACCGAGGTGACGCAGGATCGAGGTGAAGAACCCGAGGCCGTCCAGGGACGGACCGGTCAGCTCCTCGACGGCGTGCTCGGGATGCGGCATGATGCCGACCACGTTGCCGGCGGCGTTCGTGATGGCGGCGATGTCGCGCTGCGACCCGTTCGGGTTGCCGTGGATGTAACGCGCGACGATGCGCCCCTCGGCCTCCAGCTCGTCGAGGGTGCGCTCGTCGGCCACGAAGCAGCCCTCGCCGTTCTTCACCGGAATGAGGATCTCCTGCGACTCGGCGAACTGGTTCGTCCACGCGGTGCCGGTGGCGACGATCCGGAGATACTGGTCCCGGTTCCGGAAGTGCAAGTGCTGGTTGCGGGTCAGCGCGCCCGGCAGCAGGTGCGCCTCGCAGAGGATCTGGAAGCCGTTGCAGATGCCGAGGACGGGCAGACCGCCCCGGGCAGCGTCGACGATGGTCTCCATCACCGGCGCGAATCGGGCGATCGCGCCGCAGCGCAGCGCGTCACCGTACGAGAAACCGCCCGGGAGGACCACGGCCTCGACGCCGTGCAGCTCCGGGTCACCGTGCCAGAGGCGTACGACCTCGGCACCGGCGATGCGCACGGCCCGCGCGGCGTCCCCGTCGTCCAGCGAACCTGGGAACGTGACCACACCGATCCGCATGATCAGGCGCCCTCTGGGGTCGCTGCGGCCTCGTCGACGCGGATCGAGAAGTCCTCGATCACCGGGTTGGCGAGCAGTTTGTCCGCGATGTCGCGGGCCCGGTCGAGATCCGGGTCACCGGCGAACTCGATCTCGATGCGGCGTCCGATACGAACGGACGCGACATCGGAGACGCCGAGCCGTGGCAGCGCGTTCGCGACCGCCTGGCCCTGCGGATCGAGGATCTCCGGCTTGAGCATGACGTCGACGACGACGCGAGCCACGGGCACTCCCTGACTGTATGTACGCAGTTGGGTGCCACCCAAAGGGGCGAGCCTGTGCAGCCTACCCTGCGACGTCCGGCAGCGGCTTGCGGGCTGGTCCCAGCAGCGCGAACCAACGGCTGTTGAGCTGGGAAATCGCGCCCAATGCGCGGATCTTGCCGGGCCCGACGTCGCGCGGACTGTCGGCACCGGCCGGTTTCGAATGACGTTTGCCCAGTTCACGGGCACCCCCATCATCGAGTGCGCCGCGCCTGCAGGCCCGCTGACCGAACCGCCTGTGAACGCGACCACGTCGATCTACGGCTGGGTCACACCTGCAACGGCAACTGCGCGAACATCGCGGCCGACCGCACCTGGATCGGGACCGGTCGGATGGGTCGGATAGACCAGATCAGAGGATCGGCGCGGGGGCGTACCCCGAAGCTTCGGGGTGTTTCGCGACGACGGCCGAGATCTGGTCCGCGATTGCCGCGACCTGGGCAGGTGCAGCCCCGACGAACGCCGAACGATCCGCGATCAGCCGGTCGATCTCGGCGCGGCCGAGCTGGAGCCGGCCGTCCGCGGCGAGCCGGTCGAGGAGGTCGTTGTCGGGTGCGCCCTTCTCACGCATGGCGAGCGCCACCGCAACCGCGTGCTCCTTGATCACCTCGTGCGCGACCTCCCGCCCGACCCCTCGACGGACCGCCGCGACGAGGATCTTCGTGGTCGCAAGGAACGGCAGGAACCGGTCGAGCTCGCGGGCGACGACCGCCGGGTACGCCCCGAACTCGTCGAGCACCGTGAGGAACGTCTGAAACAGGCCGTCGGTGGCGAAGAACGCGTCGGGCAGTGCGACCCGGCGGACTACCGAGCACGAGACGTCACCCTCGTTCCACTGGTCGCCGGCCAGCTCGCTGACCATCGACAGGTAGCCGCGGACGATGACGGCGAGGCCGTTGACCCGCTCACTCGACCGGGTGTTCATCTTGTGCGGCATCGCCGACGATCCGACCTGGCCCGGCTTGAAGCCCTCGGTCGCCAGCTCCTGACCGACCATCAGCCGGATGGTCGTGGCGAGGCTGCTCGGCCCGGCGACGACCTGAGCGAGCGCGCTGACCACGTCGAAGTCGAGGCTGCGCGGGTACACCTGACCGACACTGATCAGGGTCCGGGTGAAGCCGAGGTGCTGGGCGACGCGTTCCTCCAGCTCCTTGACCGACGCCGGATCGCCGTCGAAGAGGTCGAGCTGGTCGGCGGACGTTCCCACCGGGCCCTTGATGCCGCGCAGCGGGTACCGCCCGATCAGGTCGTCGAGCCGCTCGTACGCGATGAGCAGTTCCTGCGCCGCGCTCGCGAACCGCTTGCCCAGCGTGGTGGCCTGTGCCGCGACGTTGTGCGACCGGCCGGTCATGACCAGGTCCGAGTACTCCACAGCGCGCTGCCCCAGCTTCGCCAGGGTGGCGACGACCCGGTCGCGGATCAGCTCGAGCGAAGCACGAATCTGCAGCTGCTCGACGTTCTCGGTCAGGTCGCGCGAGGTCATGCCCTTGTGGATGTGTTCGTGCCCGGCGAGGGCGCTGAACTCCTCGATCCGCGCCTTCACGTCGTGCCGGGTGACCCGCTCCCGCTCGGCGATACCCGCCAGGTCCACCCGGTCGACCGCCGCCTCGTACGCCTCGACGACGCCGTCGGGCAGCGCGATGCCCAGGTCCCGCTGGGCTTTGAGTACGGCGATCCAGAGCCGCCGCTCGTGGCGGATCTTCTCCTCCGGCGACCAGAGCTCCACCAGGTCACGGGAGGCGTAGCGGGCGGCGAGGACGTTGGGCACGTTCGAGGTCACCGCAGGATTGTTCCACGGGCCTCCGACATCACGGCCCAAGCCGAGGGCGAGGTGACGGACGTCGCCGGGCGACGGCAAAGGACCATCCGGTACGCACGCGCACGCCGCCCGCCTCGATAGGGTTACGCACCAGTAGGTATCGCGGTCGTCCCGAAAGGTCCACCATGACTGAGTTCACCCCGGAGTCGTTGGCCTCGATCGAGCCGAAGGAGTTCGCCCAACTGGTGAAGTCCACTCCCGACTCGAAGATCGCCGAGGTCATGCAGTCCGACGCCCGTACGACGATCCTCGACACAGTCTTCGAGCGGATGCCGCAGTTGTTCCGCCCAGACAGGGCCGGTTCAACCCGGACCGTCATCCAGTGGAACCTCACCGACAAGCCGGGCGGGGGCACCGACGTCTACGAGACCGTCATCGAGAACGCCACCTGCACCGTCAACAAGGGCTCCACCCGTGACCCGAAGCTCGCCCTGTCGATGGCCTCGACGGACTTCCTCAAGGTCGTCTCCGGCGGCGGCAACCCGATGATGATGTTCATGACCGGCAAGGTGAAGGCCAAGGGCGACCTGGCCCTGGCCGCCAACATCGCCAAGCTCTTCGACATCCCCAAGGCCTGACGCCCGTCGGCCCGCGCGATCTGATGGTCGCGCGGGCAGATCGGGCCAGCTGCGCGGCACGCGGATACGGCCGCCACGGTCCGCACGGTCGCAATCCCCAAGGTTCGTGGCGCTGGCCCGTAACCCGGCAATCCGCACCCTGTGCGGCGAGCCTGTCGCGCTCGGAGACGCCCGGCACAGGGGGATCGCCCCCTGACCACGGCGCCCCTTGCGAGCGGCGCCGCTCGCGGAAAGTGGCGTGGCGTAAAGGGTGGCTGGCGTCAACGAACCTCGGTGTCAGCCCGGGATGGTGATGCGGCCTTCGACCGCGCTGAGGGCGATGTCCATGCGGTGGTGTGAACCGTCCAGCGAGATGCCGTCGACCAGCTCGTAGGCGGCGGCGCGGGCCGCTGCGAGGTCCGGGCCGATGCCGGTGGCGCTGAGAACGCGGCCGCCGGCCGAGATCAGCGCACCGTCCGCGTTCCGGGCCGTTCCCGCGTGGATCACACCGGGCCGTTCGCCGCCGACGATCACATCTCCCGTTCGCGGCGTGCCCGGGTAGTTGTGGCTCGCGACGACGACCGTGACGGCGCTGCCGTCGTGCCAGCGCAGCGGCGGATGAGCGGAGAGCGTGCCGGTGGCCGCGGCGTTCAGCAGGCCACCCAACCCCGACGCGAGCAGCGCCAGGACCACCTGGGTCTCCGGGTCACCGAAGCGGGCGTTGAACTCGATGACCTTCGGACCATCCTTCGTGATCGCCAGGCCGACGTAGAGCAGACCGGCGAACGGGGTGCCCCGGTTCCGCATCTCGGCGAGCGTCGGCTCGACGGTCTCCCGCATCACCTGATCCACCAGACCGTCCGGCGTCCAGGGCAGCGGCGCGTACGCGCCCATGCCGCCCGTGTTCGGTCCTTCGTCGCCGTCGCCGACCCGCTTGAAGTCCTGCGCGGGAATCAGCGGCACCGCGGCCGTCCCGTCCGTCACCACGAACAGCGAGACCTCGGGGCCCGACAGGTACTCCTCGACGACGACCCGCCCACAGTCCGCGGCGTGCGCCAGGGCGGCGTCCCGGTCGTTCGTCACCACGACACCCTTGCCCGCGGCGAGCCCGTCGTTCTTCACCACGTACGGCGCCCCGAACGAGTCGAGGGCGGCGGCCGCCTCCTTGAGGGTCACGCACGTGAAGGACCGGGCTGTCGGCACACCGGCCGCGGTCATCACGTCCTTCGCGAACGTCTTGGACCCTTCGAGCCGAGCCGCCGCCCTGGACGGCCCGAACACGGCGACACCCTTGGCGCGTACGGCGTCGGCGACGCCCGCGACGAGTGGCGCCTCCGGCCCGATCACGACCAGGTCGGCGCCGACCTCGATGGCGAGCCCGGCGACCGCCTCAGGGTCGGTCGCCTCGACGTCACGCAGCTCGGCCACCTGGGCGATTCCCGGATTACCGGGCGCCGCGACGAGCAGCTCCACCTCCGGGTCGGCGGCAAGACCTACGGCGAGGGCGTGCTCGCGCCCCCCGGACCCAATGAGTAGTACACGCACGACGCCGGATCCTACCGACCCGCGGCCGGGCAGCTCAGAGCGGAACGGACCAGGTACGGATGTCGTCGCCGCGCTGCGTGTTCTCCCACGTCAGCCGGAGCACCCGCGTGGACCGGCCAGTTCGGCGGCCACCGGTCCTCGAACAGCACGCCTGGAGCGCCCACCGGACTGATCAGCGGGATGCCCCGCGCCGACAGGCTGTATCTCGTCCGAGCTCCGGGCCCGCGCCGCTCCAGCTGTGGACAACCCTGTGGATAACTGAGGCCGCGGGGACCGCCGGTCGGGCGGTCCGTCAGGTCCCAGCAGCACCACCCCTCCCAGGCGCCAGGATGGCCGCCGCGGGCGAAGAGCTGGAAACGCTCTAGAGCAACGGTGTACGGACCACGTTCTCGTCACGCCCCGGACCCACCCCGACGACCGACACCCGCGTACCCACGATCTCTTCGATCCTGGCGATGTAACGCCGCGCGTTCTCGGGCAGGTCAGCCTCGGTGCGAGCCTTGGAGATGTCCTCCGACCAGCCGTCGAGCTCCTCGTAGATCGGCGTCGCGTGATGGAACGCCGTCTGCGTCATCGGCATGTCGTCGACGCGTTCGCCGTCGATCTCGTAGCCCACGCAGATCGGCGCCTTGGCCAGCCCGGACAGAATGTCGAGCTTTGTGAGGACCAGGTCGGTGATGCCGTTGAGGCGGACCGCGTACCGGGCGATGACCGCATCGAACCAGCCGCAGCGGCGCGGACGACCGGTGGTGGTGCCGTACTCGCCGCCGGTCGTGCGGAGGTGCTCGCCGAACTCGTCGAACAACTCGGTGGGGAACGGGCCGGAACCGACCCGGGTCGTGTACGCCTTCGACACGCCGATGACCTTGCTGATCGCGGTCGGCGGGATGCCGGCGCCGACACACGCGCCCGCCGCGGTCGGATTGGACGAGGTCACGAACGGATACGTGCCGTGGTCCATGTCCAGCATGGTGGCCTGTGCGCCCTCCATGAGGACGATCTTGCCCGCGTCGAGCGCGTCCCACAGCATCGTGCGGGTCTCCGCGATGTACGGCCGGATCCGCTCGGCGTACGCGAGGTACTCGTCGACGATCGCGTTCGCGTCGTACCCCTTGCGGTTGTAGACCTTGGTGAGGAGCTGGTTACGGTCGCGAAGGACGAGTTCGATCTTCTTACGCAGAATGCCCGGGTCGAGCAGGTCCTGCACCCGGATGCCCATCCGCGCGACCTTGTCGCCGTACGCGGGGCCGATGCCGCGGCCCGTGGTGCCGATCTTCTGCTTGCCCAGGTACCGCTCGATGGTGACGTCGATGTTCCGGTGGTACGGCATGATCAGGTGTGCGTCGCCCGAAATCCGTAGGCGGGAGACGTCCACCCCGCGCTCAGCGAGGCCGTCGATCTCCGCGAGGAGCACCTTCGGGTCGACGACGACACCGTTGCCGATGACGATCATCGCGGACGGCGAGAGGGCACCGGACGGCATCAGGTGCAGGGCGTACTTCTGCCCGTCCGGCGTCACGACCGTGTGCCCGGCGTTGTTGCCGCCGGAATAGCGGACGACGTAGTCGACCCGCTCGCCCAACAGGTCGGTAACCTTGCCCTTGCCCTCGTCACCCCACTGAGCGCCGATGAGCACGATCCCTGGCATCTTGTGTACCCGCCCGTCCGGGGCCCGGGCGCCAGATGGCGACCAGTCGGCGGGCCCGAGGCATCAGGCTAACAAGAGGGAGTCCGCCCCCGTGTACGACGTGGTGATCCTTTCCCTACGTGAAGGGCCGGCTCCTTCCGCGTGCGGCGGATGCGGCGGCGCGTGCTCCTCCGCCGCGGCGGAGGCGTGCGCGCCGCGCGTTCCCGTCCTTGCATGCAGTGACGCCCTCGTCGCAGCCGGTGCCCGGGTCACGACCGTGACCGCGAACTCCGATGCCGAGATCGACGAGGTCATCGCGGCGCTGGACGGCCCGCCGCGCCCCGACGGTCTCACGTGGCCGGAGACCGACGGCAAGACCAGGCTGATCGTCACCGCGGCCACCGACGGCCAGCTCCGGGCCGTCGTGCGCCGGCTCGTCCGGAGGTACGCGCCCCCACCGTCGCGCCGCCCCGATGATCTGCCGGCGAACCGCACCGTGCCGGACCTGCCCGCACTCGGCATCCTTCCGCTGGACCCGGCCCCATCCGGCCTCGTCGCGCAACTGGGTCTGCCGGTCTCCCCCACCGAGGTCGCTTCCGCAGTCCTCGGCAATTCCGTACTCCGAGTCGACCTGCTCCGAAATGACGGCGGCTCTGTGACGCTCGACGGAGCCCTCATCGGGGGCAGCGACGAAGCGGGCCGGGCGGTACCGTGGCGCGGACGCATCGAGGTGGACGACGCCGTGCTCTCCGACGGCGCCGACCCACTGCTCGCCTGCGTGGTCGGAAACGGGGCCGGCTACGCGAGCTTCGACGGTCTGCCGTTACTGACTGACGGGGATCCGACCGACGGCCGGGTCGAGGTCGCGGTGGCGGTCCCGGTCGTGGTTAGACGGCCACTGCGCAGGTCACGGGTACGCGTCGAAGTGCGACGAGCCCGCGGCCGAGCGGTGTCGGTGCTCCCCCGCGACGGTGACGTGCAGTTCCTCGACGACGGTGTCGCCGGAACGACATCGCGCAAGCGGTCCTGGTGGACCGAGCCCAACGCCTGGGCGGTGTACGCCGGACCGAACGCTGTGCGACGCTGATACGAACTAGGGTACGAATTGGCCGGAGGTGAACCCGTGGAGGACGAGTACCCCGATCGCTCCCACGGCACAGGCTCGAACTCCCCCCATCCCGAACGGGACATCGAGCCGTTCTGGCCGCCGGAGGAGCTGGAGGGCACGAGCCGCCGCTCCACGGCAGCCCAGCCCGGCCAGGCCATACAGCCTGGTCCAGTCGCGACACCGCCGCCCTCTGCACCTCCGTCGCCTTTTGCACCTTCGCCGCCCTTTGCGCCTCCGCCGCCCTCTGCGCCGCTGCCACTTCACCAGCAGGACCGTCCGTATCAGCCGGGGCCCCAGCAGCAGGCCGACCGGCCGAACGCCTTCCCGGAACCGCAGCCGTTCCCGCCTGCGCCGCAGGGTGTCCCGTCGCGGCCGGCGTCCGCCGTGGTTGTCACGACGACGACCATCGACGGACCGGACGTGACGAACGCGGAACGTCGTACGGCCGAGAGCACAGCCCTGTCCGGTTCACCCTCTGCGTCGGCCTCCGCTTCGGTTTCCGCCACTCCGGTTAGCGCCGCCTCGGTTTCCGCTTCCGGTTCCTTGGGCGAAGGCGGGTCGGCAGCCGCCGAACCGGATCCGCTCACCGCTCCGTGGGTCGATCTGAGCGCCGCCCGTCGCGCCCCGGAACTCACGCCGCCGGTGCCGAACGAGGCGCCAAACCCGATGGTGTCCCGTTCGCCGTGGACCGAGCCGCCGCGCCGTCCGATGGCAAGCGGACCCGTGCCGCAGCAGCGCACGAGCGACTCCATGCCGGCGCCGATCCTCACCGAGCGGCCCACGTACTACCCGACCATCACGCCCCGCCGCTCGACCGACAGGCATGCCGGCGGTGACCCGTCGCCCGACGGCTCCGACCGGGAACGCCACGGACACTCCGGCGGGACGAACCCGATCGCCTCCGGCCCGTCCGACGCTGCAGCGGAACCTGCCGCGACCCACGTGCCGCCTGTCCGGGCCGCGGTTCAGGTACCCGAGATGGATCCGGCGCCGCAGTCCCCAATGGCCCACCAGGCGCCGCACCAACCCCGACCGCACCAGCCCGGACCGCACCAGCCCGGACCGGAGCCGCTGGGGTCGCAGCAGTCTGGTCAGGTCCAGGCAGGTCCGTTCTACGCCCGACCGGAGAAGGCTGATCCGCTGCGGCCCGATCCGCTCCAGGCAGGTTCGCCGCAGGCAGGACCCCCGCAGGCAGGACCCCCGCAGGCAGGACCCCCGCAGGCAGGGCCGTACCAGCCGACGCGGTGGGAGCGGCCGACGCCGCCCGCGCCGGTCAGCGACGCTCGACAGCACCCGGGGCCGTTCCCACCGTCGATCGACCCTCGACCGCAGCAGCCGGGACCACACCCGTTCGCGTCCCACCAAACCGTGCCCCACCCGGCGCCCGACCAGCCAGGACCTCAGCAGCCGGTCCCGTATCAGTCAGGTCACCAGCAGCCCGGACTGCAGCCGAACCCGTACGCGCAGCAGGCGCCGTACCAGCCGTACCAGGAGCAGGCGCCGTACCAGCCGGCGCAGACGGATCAGCCACCGCAGATCCCGCAGCCGCTGGACTTCCCGCCGTCCCAGCAGGAGCTGGGTAGGCAGGGGTTTCCCCCAGCGCCGGACAACGCCGAGCACGGGATCCCACCGCAGTACGTCCCCCCGCAGCCGCGGGTGGAGCCTCCTGCGGACCCGTACCAGTCGGGACCGGCGGCGGACGGGTACGCCGATCAGCCGTGGATGTCGGACGGGACAGCGCCGACCGCGGAGGAGTTCGCGCGGCGTCGATTGGCGCGGCCGACCGAACCGGTGGCGAACTGGGGTGCCCGGGCGATCGTGCGCAGAGGCACCGGTGGCCTGATCAAGATGGCACCGGGACGACGCGAGCAGGAGTTCAAGCGGGACGTCGAGATGGTCCGGCGGAACTTCGGCGGACTGCGGCAGGTGACGGTGGTCAACCCGAAGGGCGGGGCCGGCAAGACGGTGGCCGTGCTGCTGCTGGCGATGACGTTCGGGCAGAAACGCGGCGGATACGTGCTGGCCTGGGACAACAACGAAACTCAGGGAACGCTCGGCATGCGGGCGCAGCAGGACTTCCACGCGCGTACGGTCCGCGACATGATGCGTGACCTGCACCTGTTCCACGGCTCGCACGGCCGGGTCGGTGACCTGTCGCAATACGTTCGCTCCCAGGGCGAAGGCATGTTCGACGTGCTCGCCTCGGACGAGTCCGCGACGGCGGGCGAGATGCTGACGGCGAACGCGTTCGGGGAGATCCGGGAGATCGTCAGCCGGTTCTACAAATTGATCTTTGTGGACACCGGCAACAACGTACGGGCGCAGAATTGGCAGGCGGCCATGGACGCCACCGACCAGCTCGTGGTGACCATGTCGGCCCGGAACGACTCGGCCGAGACCGCTGCCCGGATGCTGGACCACCTGGAACAGAGCGGGCGGCAACGCCTCGTCCGGCAGGCGATCAGCGTCGTGTCGATGCCGGCGTACCGCAAGGACATCGACCTGCCCGCGATCGAGCGGCACTTCGCCGCGCGGACCCGGGCCGTGGTACTGGCCCCCTATGAGAAGCTGATCGACTCGGGCGAACCGATGCGGTACGGCCACCTTTCCAACGCTACGAAGCACGCCTGGCTGAAGATCGCGGCCGCGGTCGCCGAGGGCCTGTAGGAGCCCGCCCCGGGGGCCGGTGGGATGCCGAGCCCCCGGAGCGCGACGGGTGGAGCTACAGCGCGTCCGCCGCCGCGGGGTCGCAATCGCGGAGGAACTGGGCGCACCGGGCGGCCTCGTCAGCTTCGCCGATCTGGGTGGCTGCCAGGGACAGGGCGTGCAGGGCGGTGAGGAAGCCACGGTTCGGCTCGTGGGACCACGGGACGGGACCGTGCCCCTTCCAGCCGCTGCGGCGCAGCTGGTCGAGTCCGCGGTGGTAGCCGGTCCGGGCGTACGCATACGCGGTGACCGGGGCGCCCGCGTCGAGCGAGCGCCGGGCCAGTGCGCCCCAGGCGGCGCTGGATGCGGGGAAGTCGGCGGCGACCTGCTGGTACGCCTCGTCGGTGTCGGTCTTGACTGCGTCGGCGAGCTGACCGGTGGCCGGGTCGTCGGGCAGCCGGGTGGCGGGCGGTTCGGGCAACAGGTTCTGCATGAACTCATTCAACCAGCGCAGACGCGCCGGGCACCGTCGACGCCCCACTCGGCGACGACGGCCTGGTACGGCATGAACTCCGTCGGCCTGCCGAGAGCGTCGCCGTACGCGAGACCGAAGAAGGAACCCGATGCGCGTTGCATGACCAACAACAATGGGCGCATGCCAGGTTCCCATGACCCGTTGCGGCCGCTGCTGCACCCGGACTCCCCGTACGACAGCACCCCTGACGAGATCGAGTCACCGGAAGAGTTGGGCGTACATCTCGCGAAGCGGTCCCTGGCCGAGTTGACGGTGCAGGGCCTCGACCTCACCTCCGATTTGTCCGAAGTGGACGTGACCGACACGCTCTTCGTCGGTTGCCGGTTCCTGACGAAGGCGGTCGAGGCGGAGCTCGTACTGCGCGGCGCCCATGTGTTGCCGCGATTCGACCTGCCGTACCCGACGCACCCGGGTCGCCTCTACGTACCCGAGGATCTCGCCGCGGGCTTCACCGACCACGGCTTCGCGGGCATGTACGACACGACCGTGTTCACACACTTCGTCGCGCACGGCGGCGCCGCCCCCGATCTGCGGGAGGCGCTCACGCAGCGCCTTCACGACGCCGGCATCGACAACGCGCTGGGCGGCGCTCTCGCCGACTGGGTCCGCGACCACGGCACCGCCGGCGCGGTCGGCATCATGGGTGGCCATGCCGAGCTTCGCGGTTCGTCCGCGTATCGGATGGCGGCGACCCTGGCCTGGCGCCTGGCCAAGGCGGACCGGCTGGTCGTGACGGGTGGCGGCCCGGGCGTCATGGAGGCCGCGAACCTGGGCGCGTACTTCTCCGGCCGGAGCGCCGAGGAGCTGACGACTGCCATCGACACGCTGGCGGCCACCCCCCACTTCGCCGATCACGACCCGTTCACCGCCGCGGCGCTCGCCGTACGGGAGGCGTACCCCGAAAGCCCTGATCTGGCGCGCGGCGGTCTGGCGCTACCCACCTGGCTCTACGGCCACGAACCGGCGAATCTCTTCGCCGGCGGCATCGGGAAGTACTTCTCGAATGCGGTCCGTGAGGACTCCATCCTGCGACTGTCCCGTGGCGGCATCGTCTTCGCGCCGGGCCGCGCGGGCACCGTGCAGGAGGTCTTCCAGGCCGCGACGAAGACTTTCTACGCCACCGACGGCCCGTCCGGGCCGTTCGTCTTCCTGGACACCGAGCACTGGTCGTCACTGCCGGTCGAAGCCCTGCTCAGACCCCTGCTCGCGACCTCGCCGCACGGTGACCAGTCGGCTCTGATCACCGTGACGGACTCGGTCGAGGAGGCCTTCAGCGCGCTCGCCGTTTGAACGACGGACATCGAAATCGGCGTGCCGCAGGTCACCGCACAGGTGCTTTCCGCGATGTTGCGGGCGTGCCGCACACTGCACACGGAGGTGATCCACTTGGGGATCGTGGTCGTGTTGGTCGTAATGGTTCTGGTGCTCGTCGCCGTCGTCAACTCGCGTGACAACCGGGGTTCGGGTCGCTCCTCGCGGACCCGGCACCGATCGTCATCCTTCTTCCACGGTAGCTCGTACACGAGCGCAGACACCTCGTCGGGAAGCGACAGCGGCTGGAGCGGCGACAGCGGCTGGAGCGGCGACAGCGGGTCGAGCGGCGACAGCGGCTGGAGCGGCGACAGCGGGTCGAGCGGCTGGGGCGGCGACAGCGGAAGCGGGTCTTCCGACAGCGGAAGCAGCAGCAGCGCCTGAGTCAGGCGATCCGGACGCGGCGCCAGGACGTCACCGGCAGGTCGAACTCGGGGATGTCGTCCAGGCCGTTCTCGTCCATCGCGTTGTAGATCGCGAGCCGGGCCCCGGCAAACAGGAACTCCACGGCGTGCAGGACCCGCGGCCGCCACTCGGCCGGGGTGACGCGTTCGATGATGTTGACCTGGTGCAGGCGGCGGCCGCGGGCGTTCCGCAGCGCCGGATGCGGGTCGGCGCGCCAGTCGAGCTGGATGTCCGTGCCGGCCCAGTCGATCGCCGCGGACATGTCGACCTGGTCCCAGCTGATCGCGCACTCGTCGAACTTACGGTGGGTGATCTCCACGTTGGTATCACCGAAACCGAGGATCACCGGACCGTCGGCGAACCAGCCCCGTTCACTGACGTCCCACATCAGCCAGCCGGCGAGCAGTTCGCGCCCGATGACGCGGCTGAACCGGTGCCGGTGTACGGCGGCCAGCACGTCCGCGTCATGGTGCCATTGGGGTTCATACCCCTCGATCCCCAGCACCCGGCACCTCCTCGCACAGAATCCTACGAGAGCGCACGGGCCAGGACGAATACGGCCGGTCACCAACGAGTGGTGACCGGCCGTGAGACGTCAGTTCACTTGCCGAGTTTGGTACCCACCGAACGCAGGTGCTCGCAGGCCTCGACGACTCGCTGGGCCAGGCCGTTCTCGGCCAGCTTGCCCCAGGCACGCGGGTCGTACGCCTTCTTGTTGCCGACCTCGCCGTCAACCTTCAGCACACCGTCGTAGTTGCGGAACATGTGGTCGGCCACCGGACGGGTGAACGCGTACTGGGTGTCGGTGTCGATGTTCATCTTCACGACGCCGAAGTCGAGCGCGGCGCGGATCTCCTCCAGCAGCGAGCCGGATCCCCCGTGGAAGACCAGGTCGAACGGCTTGTCCTTGCCGACCTTGGCGCCGACCGCGTCCTGGATCTCCTTGAGGATCTCGGGACGCAGCTTCACGTTGCCCGGCTTGTAGACGCCGTGCACGTTGCCGAAGGTGAGGGCCGTCATGTAGCGGCCCTTCTCGCCGGTGCCCAGGGCGGCGGCGGTGGCCAGGCCGTCCTCGACGGTCGAGTACAGCTTGTCG
>CBIHNN010000036.1:0-47417 GCA_966211315.1 uncultured Micromonosporaceae bacterium
ACCACGACACCCACTGGCGCAACTGGCGACGCCGCCACCAAGCCCGAGCACGCTGGTTCCACCAACGCACCCGACTCGCACGCGAATACGCCCTGGTCAGCTGGCAAATGGCGGCTGCCGTATAAAGGCCGCAAGACCCGCGACGTTCCGCTTCCCTCCTCGGTTGCCGAACGGCTCCGCGAACACATCGCGGAGTTTCCGCCAAGATCGATCTCTTTGCCGTGGGAAATGCCGACCGGTAAGCCGGTTGCGGCAGACCTGATCATTTATGGGGTCCATGGTGGGGCCATCAATCGGGGCGATCTCAACAAGAAGGTCTGGTGGCCCGCCGCCGCCAAGTCTGGCATCCCGCAGGACCGGAAGAACGGTATGCACGCCCTGCGCCACTTCTACGCCTCCACGCTGCTTGACGCAGGCGAGTCGATCAAGGCGCTGGCGAACTACCTCGGGCATGCCGACCCCGGTTTCACGCTGCGTACCTACACGCATCTGATGCCGAGCAGCGAGGAACGGACGCGCAAGGCGATCGACCAGGCCTTCGGCTACGAGCCTCCCTCACGGCCTGATGACGGCCTGGACTCCTCCGACGCAGGAGAAGCCGCAGCGTAGCGGCATGATCGGACCGGTTGGTCCCGTATCGGCGGCCCGGTACCCACGTCTGTTTGAGGATGGGGCACTGGGCTGTTTGAGGATGGGCACTGGACGCCGTGACGCGGGCCGGTCGTCAGGTGATCGTGCAGATGACCGAGCCGGTCGGCACGACCGCGCCTACCTCCAGCGCCAGCCCGGTGACCGTGCCCGCCTTGTGGGCGTGGATCGGCTGCTCCATCTTCATCGCCTCGACGACCAGGATCAGATCGCCCTGGGCCACCGTGTCACCGTCCGCGACGGCAAGCTTCACGACCGTGCCCTGCATGGGGGCGGTCAGGGCGTCGGATCCGCCGTCGGCCGAGGCGGACCGCACCCGGCGGCGGGCGGGGGCGTGGGGCGTTGAGGCCGGGGCCGTACCGCCGAGGAAGGTGGCGGGGACGCGGACCTCAAGGCGCTTGCCGCCGACCTCGACCACGACGGACGCGCGGTCCTGGGCATCGGAGACCGTGCCGGGTTCCGCGGGTGGGACGCCACCGGCCCACTCGGTCTCGATCCATCGGGTGTGGACGGTGAAGTCGACGAAGGCCGGATCCCGGACCAGGAGGCGGTGGAAGGGCAGGACCGTTGCCAGTCCGGCGACGACCGTCTCGTCGAGGGCGCGCCGGGAGCGTTCCAATGCCTGGGTACGCGTCTCGCCCGTAACGATGATCTTGGCGAGCAGCGAGTCGAAGGTGCCGCCGATGACGGTTCCCGCCTCGACGCCCGCGTCCACGCGGACCCCCGGGCCGGTCGGCCAGCGCAGCTGCGTCACGGTGCCCGGAGCCGGAAGGAAGCCGCGGCCCGCGTCCTCGCCGTTGATCCGGAACTCGATCGCGTGCCCGCGTGGCTGCGGGTCCTCGGTGAATCGCAGCGGCTCGCCCGCAGCGATCGCGAACTGCTCCCGGACCAGGTCGATGCCGGTGACCTCCTCGGTGACCGGATGTTCGACCTGGAGCCGCGTGTTCACCTCGAGGAACGACACCGTGCCGTCGGCGCCTACCAGGTATTCGACCGTGCCGGCGCCGCAGTAGCCCGCCTCTCGGCAGATCGCCTTCGCGCTGTCGTGGATGGCGCGGCATTGTGCGTCCGTGAGGTGCGGCGCGGGCGCCTCCTCGACGAGCTTCTGGTGCCGGCGTTGCAGCGTGCAGTCGCGGGTTCCGACGACGATCACGCCGCCGTGCCGGTCCGCGAGCACTTGCGCCTCGACGTGCCGGGGCTTGTCCAGGTAGCGCTCGACGAAGCACTCGCCGCGCCCGAATGCCGCGACGGCCTCGCGAGTGGCGGACTCGAAGAGTGCCGGTATCTCCTGAAACGAACTCGCGACCTTCAGCCCCCGGCCGCCGCCGCCGAACGCGGCCTTGATCGCGACCGGCAGCCCGTGCTGCTCGGCGAACGCCACGATCTCGGCCGCGTCCCGCACCGGTTCGGCCGTCCCCGGTACGAGCGGCGCGCCCGCCCGCTGCGCGATGTGCCGGGCCGTCACCTTGTCGCCCAGGTCCCGGATGGCCTGCGGGCTCGGGCCGATCCAGGTCAGTCCCGCGTCGATCACCGCCTGGGCGAAGTCGGCGTTCTCCGACAGGAATCCGTAGCCGGGATGCACCGCGTCGGCGCCGCTCTTCTCCGCCACCGCCAGCAGTTTGTCGATGCGCAGGTACGTGTCGGCCGCCGCATCCCCGTCCAGGGCGTACGCCTCGTCCGCGAGCCGCGCGTGCGGGGCGTCACGGTCGCTGTCGGCGTAGACGGCGATGCTCGTCAGGCCCGCGTCGGAGCACGCTCGGATGACCCGGACGGCGATTTCGCCTCGGTTGGCGATGAGAATCGTGCGCACGGACCTCACCCTACTGATCGGTACGACAAGTTTCCGCTCACTCAGAGCTCCTCAGTCTGCTCCGGCAACCCGCCAGTCTGCTCCGGCAACCCGCCGAAACAGCCGGTGCGCACGCAGCATGAGGCACGCCTCGCGAAGGCGGTGAACACCCATGCGCGGTCAGCCGGGTCGCGCAGGATGAAGGCGGCATCCGTCCATCGTCTGTGTTCGTCGGCTGGATGTGGGAGCTCGCCGTCGACTGGGCGAGGCCGAGTGGCGTTTACGCTGGACGATATGATCGCCACGAAGGGGCTGCGCAAATCCTTCACCTCCCGTCAGGGACGCGAGAGGAAGGTCGTCGAAGCCGTACGCGGCGTCGACCTCACCGTCGCCGAGGGCGAGATCTTCGGCTTCCTCGGCCCGAACGGCGCCGGCAAGACCACGACGCTGCGGATGCTGGCCACCCTGATCACCCCCGACGGCGGCGAAGCCACCATTGCGGGCGTCGACCTGCGCGCCGACCCCGCCGAGGTCCGTCGCCGCATCGGCTACGTCGCCCAGGGCGGCAGCACCTGGGACGAGTCCACCGCTCGCGAGGAGCTCGTCCTGCAGGCCCGCATGTACGGTCTCTCCCGCGCCCTCGCCAGGGAACGCGCGGCGCGTGTCCTCGACGCCTTCCACCTGAGCGAGTACGCCGACCGGGCCTGCAAGACGTACTCCGGCGGTCAGCGCCGCCGCGTCGACATCGCGCTCGGCATCATCCACGAGCCGAAGGTCGTCTTCCTCGACGAACCCACCAGCGGCCTCGACCCGCAGAGCCGCGCCCACATGTGGGACGAGGTCCGCCGCCTGCGCGCCGAGGGCATGACCGTCTTCATCACCACGCACTACCTCGACGAGGCCGACGCTCTCTGCGATCGACTCTCCATCATGGACAATGGCGAGATCGTCGCCTCCGGCACACCGGACGAGCTGAAGCGTGACATCTCCGGTGATGTGGTCCGCGTCGGCCTGCCCGCAGGCGCCGGAGCCGCCGCCACCGTCCTCGAATCGCTCGTCAACAAGCTCGAAGTGCAGGACGGCAGTGTCCGGCTCTACGTCGACGACGGCGCCGCTGCGATCCCGCTGATCCTGCGCACGCTCGACGGTGCCGGCATCACCCTCGGCGCCGTCGAACTGCACCGCCCCAGCCTCGACGACGTCTTCCTCACCAAGACCGGCCGCACCCTCCGGGAGAGCTGAGCCAATGAAGCTGCTCCGCGACACCTATCTCATCTTCGAGCGGCAGCTGCAACTGCTGCTGCGCAACCCGGTCTGGGTCTTCGTCGGTGTCTTCCAGCCGGTCATGTACCTGCTGCTCTTCGCTCCACTGCTCAAACCCGCGCTCGGCGTACGTACCAACGCCCAGGCGTACGAGGTCTTCGTCCCGGGGCTGCTCGTCCTGCTCGCCATCTTCGGCGGCCTGTTCCAGGGCTTCGGCCTCATCGCCGAACTCCGTGCCGGTGTCATCGAACGCTCCCGCGTCACCCCGGTCAGCCGCATCGCTCTGCTTCTCGGCCGGTCCCTGCGCGACATGGTCTCGCTCATCGCCCAGGCCGTCATCATCACGCTACTGGCGCTCCTGTTCGACCTGCGAGTATTCATCGGCTACCTGCTGCTCGCGTACCTCATGCTCGCCCTCATCTCGCTCATGACCTCGGCCGTCAGCTACGGCGTCGCGCTCCTGGTCAAGAGCGAGGACGCACTCGCCCCGCTGATGAACACGGTCGCCCAGCCGGTCCTGCTGCTCTCCGGCATCCTGCTGCCGCTGACCTTCGCGCCGGGCTGGCTTCAGGCCATCGCCGCCTGGAACCCGTTCTCCTGGGCGGTCGACGGCACCCGCGCCCTGTTCGCCGGGGATCTGGGAAGCTCTGCGGTCTGGCAGGGCCTCCTGATCATGGCGGTGCTCGCGGTCGCGGCGATCCTCTGGGCGGCCCGTCTCTTCGCCCGCAGCGTCCGTTAGCGTGCTGCCCGCCCATCAAGATCAAGCCCTAGGGCTGGGCGGCCTCGGTCCACCGGGGTCCAGAGCGCTACATATACGGCCTGGCGGGTCGGATCCACGGCGGCCAGCCCCCACCCCGGCCGGGCTGAGCCCACTCGCCCGAGCTGGACCGGTCCGAGCTGGACCGGTCCGAGCTGGACCGGTCCGAGCTGGACCGGTCCGAGCTGGACCTATCGCTTGCGTGCCATGGTCAGCCCGTCGGCGATAGGCAAAATGAGCGTCTCGACGCGCTCGTCCCGACGGACCATGTCGTTGAAGGCGACGATCGCGTGGTCGGATTCGTGCTGCGGGTCGAGCACCCGGCCGCTCCACAGCGTGTTGTCGACCAGCAGCAACCCACCCGGCCGGACCCGCGGCACCAGCTCCGCCCAGTACGTCGCGTAATTCTCCTTGTCGGCATCGATGAAGGTCAGGTCGAGGTACGGCTCGGCCGGAAGTTCGGCCAGCCCGGCGGCCGCGGGGCCGATGCGCAGGTCGATCCGGTCGGCGACGCCGGCGCGTTCCCAGTACCTGCGGGCGATCCCGGTGAACTCCTCGGAGATGTCGAAGCAGGTCAGCCGGCCGCCCGCGGCGAGGCCCCGGGCGATGGACAGCGACGACAAGCCGGTGAAGGTGCCCACCTCTACGGCCTGCCGGACGCCCGCGATGCTGGTCAGCATCGTCAGGAACGCGGCCTGCTCGTAGGCGATCTGCATGCCGGCTTCGCCGGGAAGGGTCTCGCGGGTCTCGGAGATGACGTCTGCCACGACGGCGTCCGCGGGTGTGCTGTTGGCCAGCAGGTACGCGTGCAACTCCGGTGTGAGCGGCAACGGCTTGTACGTCATCGGTCTTCCTTCCGCCACAGGGCTGTGATGGGTACGCCGAGCTGGGCGAGTAGTCGGCGCAGCAGCGGAAGTGAGACGCCGATCACATTGCCGTGGTCGCCCTCGATGCCGTCGACGAACGCCCCGCCCCGCCCGTCGATCGTGAACGACCCCGCCACCCACAGCGGCTCGCCCGTTGCGACGTACGCGTCGATCTCGGCGTCGGAGAGGTCGGCGAAGTGCACGGTCGTCGAGGCAACGGCCTCTGCGTCCTTGCCGCTGACCAGATCGATCAGGTGGTGTCCGGTGTGCAGCACCCCGGTACGCCCGCGCATGGCCCGCCATCTGCGCGCCGCCGTGTCTGCGTCGCCCGGTTTGCCGAGCACCTCCCCGTCGAACGCCAGCACCGAATCGCAGCCCAGCAGGAGGGTTCCCCCGTCCTTGCCGGTGGCGCGGAGCCGGTCCGCGACGGTCTGCGCTTTCATCCGCGCCAGAACCTGGGACACCGTGACCGGGTCCGTCGCGTCCACCGTCGACTCGTCGACGCCGCTCACGACGATGTCCACGTCCATGCCGGCGGCCTGCAGCAGGGCCCGGCGGGCGGGGCTCGCCGACGCCAGGACGAGTCGCGGATTCTCAGCTGTGTGCACGGCTCGTCACGTTACCGGTCCCCACCGACGTTTCCCCTCGCCGCCCGGCCGGGTCGACGTACTCCACCAGGAGCTTCCCGGCTGTGCTGGTTCCGGAATCCGCCGCACCGCGAGCAGAGCCCCCAGCAGGGCTGCCAACTCCACGTCGGTCGGTCGGCCCCGCGTCACGCTGACGAGCAGCTCATCCGCCATGCGGCAACACTAGGTCACGACGGTGACACGCGTCCCACCGTCGGCTGATCGATTAGTATGCGCTTGCGTCCACCGGGTATTTTTTGCCAGATGTCTCCCGCCCCGCCCCCCGTTGTCGCTGACCGCTACCGGCTGATCGCGCCGCTCGGTCAGGGCGGGATGGGTCGTGTCTGGCGGGCCACCGACGTCGTCCTGCACCGCGAAGTCGCGATCAAAGAGCTGGTCCCGCCGCCCGGCCTCACGATCGAGGAACGGCAGGAGATGCGCGAGCGTTCGCTGCGCGAGGCCCGTGCTATCGCCAGGCTGAACAACATCAATGTGGTACGCGTCTTCGACGTGCTGCGCACCGACGCCGACCCGTGGATCGTGATGGAGTACGTGCCATCACGCTCGCTGCACGACGTCCTCGCCTCCGACGGCCCCGTGACCCCGGAACGGGCCGCCGAGATCGGCCTCGGCGTGCTCAACGCGCTCCGCGCCGCGCACCGGGCGGGCGTCGTGCACCGCGACGTCAAACCCGCGAACGTGCTGCTCGGCGACGACGGCCGGGTCGTCCTCACCGATTTCGGCCTCGCCACGGTCCCCGGCGACCCCAACGTCACCCGTACGGGTCTTGTGCTCGGGTCCCCCGCGTACATCGCCCCGGAACGCGCCAAGGACGGCACCGCAGGCCCCGGCGCCGACCTCTGGTCCCTCGGCGCAACCCTGTACGCCGCCGTCGAGGGTGCCTCCCCGTATGCCCGTCCGTCCGCGATCGCCACGCTCGCCGCGCTAGCCACGGAGAACCCGCCTCCGGCTCGGAACGCAGGAGGCCTGAAACCCGTCCTCAACGGACTCCTGCGTAAGGACCCGAACCAGCGGATCAGCGCCGACGAGGCAGAACGTCTCCTGAACCGGGTCACGGGCCGCCGTTCCCGTCTCGGCTTCACGATGAATCCGACCATGCGCCGCCCTGGCGCCGGACGCGACCGCGAGTCGGGTTCGCCGCCCCCGGCCGGTACAGTCCACGGCGGAATCCCGGTCGTGCCGGGTCCGCGCCCGCCCGCGTCTTCGGTGTCCGGCAACCGCCCCACGGTCTTCCGCCCCGGCAAGGCCACTGTGGGCCGCCCCGCTGCACTCGGCACCCCGGCCCGCCCGACCCCAGCCGAGACCCGCGTGGAGATCCCGGCCAGCACCCCTCCACCTGCCAAATCCCCGCAAGCCAAGCCCAGCCGACCGGAAGCCCCGACCCGAGTCGACGAGCCGGTGTCGAAGCCGGACTCCGCCTCCGTAGCCGACGCCCCGACCACGGTGGTTCCTGTCTCGCCCGCAGCGGGCACCACCCCGGCGGCGTCGGCCCCGGTAGCGTCGGCTCCCGTAGCACCGGCCCCGGTAGCGTCAGCCCCCGCAGCGGCAGTCCCGGCGTTGGAGGGCAACGCGGCCCTGATCGTCCCACCGGCCGACGTCGACATCGTGGACCCGCCGAAGTCGGACGGCCCGCCGGTACGGGAGACCGAACGTCGCGCCGCCGCGGCGTCCATCGCCGTTCCGATACCGAAACCGGCCACGACTGGGTCCGACGCAGACGCGGAGACGGCGCGCGGTACCGACGCTCAAACTCGCTCTGAGCAGCCGACCGATGCGGTCGAAGACACGAAGACCGGCCGCGGCCGCACCATTCCCGGTAGGGCGGACGGTTCGAGCACGGCGGCTTCGGGCCGGGACGCCAGCGGCCGAGCCGGTGCTGACACGACCGATGCCGCTGCGAGCAGCGCGGACCTCAGCTTCGACGCCACTGCGAGCAGCGCGGACCTCAGCTTCGACGCCACTGCTAGCAGCGTGGACCTCAGCTTCGACGCCGCTGACGAGTCCTCGGATAGCGCGACGAAGCGCGGCGCAGGTGCCGCTGTACCTGATGGCGGCTCTGAACCGGGCGGTCAGAAGCCCGGTTCCGCCGACGTGACGGCGACACCGACATCACCCGCCAGCACGGCGTCCAGCAATGCGGCGCCGGGCAGGAACGAGACCGGCACGCCGCCCTCCGCTGGAACCGCGGCGGCTGCGTCGATCGCCTCCGACGTTGCGGTGTCTGAGGGCGGTACTGCGGCGACCACCGAAGAAGGTGGGCCCGCCGACGCGGGATCTGTCGACGACGCGACTCCGTCCGAAGCGGCGTCGGCGAAAGGAATGGTCGGCGCCGCGAATCGGCCGCGTCAGGGCGGTCCCAAGAGCCGTAAGCACAAGAGCAAGGCGGCCCGCGCCGCGGCTGCGCGCCGGGACGAGTCGCGAGCAGAGTCCGCCGCCGCGGTGGTGGGTGCGCCCAGTGGTGCGACGATCGATCCGGTTGTGACAACGCCCGCTGCGAGTAAGCCCGAATCGATCGGGCCTGCTGCGATCAAGCCTGCTGCGACCGCACCCAAGCCCGGGGCCAGGCCGGTTCCGTCGGCGGGCAAAGCCGCCTCGACGAAGCAGTCGGCGGCGAAGCTGACCACTACCTCCACCAAAGGTCGGCCCGTTGCTGGCAGGGCCGCCTCCCGGGGCACTGCGGCCGCCGGCGTGAAGCCGACGAGCGGCAGGCGGGCTGTGGGCGTACCCGTGCCGTCGCGGTCTGTCCCCGGCAAGGAACCGTCGTTGCTGGCGCTCGCCGGGCGTGAGTTGGTGAAGAGTCGTCGCCGGATCGCCATTCTGGTGGCGGTCGTGGCGGCTCTGGTTCTGGTCATCGTGCTCGTCGCGACCGTCGGCGGGGACAAGCCGGCCGGGCGGGGCGCATCGCCCGTGGCGTCGGTGCAGCCGTCCGCGGCCGTGTCCGTGGCGGCGCCGCCCGTTTCGGCGGCGGCGAGCGCACAGCCGTCCAGCCCTGCGCCGTCCAGCCCTGCGCCGTCGACCGAGCCGCCGACGGCGAACCCGCAGCAGCAGCTGCCCGCGGGGTGGCACCTGCACCAGGATCCGGCGGGCTGGTCCGTGCCGGTTCCGGGAGACTGGGCGATCGAGCGCAAGGGCACCGAGACGTACTTCCGGGAACCGAGCAGTCAAGGTGGGCGGCTGCTGCTCATCCAGACGTCAGATCACCCGAAGCCCGACCCGGTCGCGGACTGGACGCAGCAGGAGTCGGAGCGCAGGTACGCCGACTACCGCCGGATCCGCATCGACGCCGTGAACTACTTCCGTGCGGCGGCGGACTGGGAGTTCACCTACTCCAGCAATTCGGGCAATCCGCTGCACGTGGTGAAGCGGGGCCTGGTCGTCGCCGACGACCTCGCGTACGGGATCCACTGGTCCACCTCGCAGGACGACTGGGCCGGGAACCTCGGCACCCTCGACATCATCTACAAGGGCTTCATCCCGGCCAAAGGTGGCTGACAGGCATGAATCCCTCGGAGCCGGGTAATCAGGCGGCACCCGAGGGAGGAGTTCCGACATGTCGTGCCGTCGCCATGCGACCCGGCCCACGATCGCGCTGTGGTTGCTGATCGCGGTAGCCGACGTGACGCTGCTCCTGGGCAACATCGGGGTACGGATCGTCCTGTTCGCGGCCGGTGCCGCCGCCGTGGTCGCCGCCCTGACGGTCGGCGGGTGGCTGCTCGTCAATCACCGCCAGCCGGGGTTCTCGGTACGCCGCCTCCTCCCGACTCGTCAGGTCGACTCGGCGATCCACGCACCGGGACGCGTCCGGCGCTGACGGCCCGGCGCCGGCCGATGGGCGCTGGCGGCCTGGTGCCGGCCGGTGGGGGCCGACAGGTTGGGCCGGGCCGTCATACCCGGCCGGGTCGGCTACGCTGCCGGGCTGTGCAGACTGACGGGCTGAGCGAACTGTGGGACCGACTCCTCGGAGCCCAGTCGGATCCGCCGGGGCTGCTGGTGCTCGTCACCGCCGTGCTCGCCGCGGCGGTGGTGCTGACTCGCCTGCCGTGGCGGATTGCCCGGAACGCGATCACCATCGCGCACGAGGGAGGGCACGCGCTCGCGGCCGTACTGACCGGCCGGCGGCTGCGCGGCATCCGGCTGCACTCCGACACGTCCGGGTTGACGTTGTCAGCGGGGCGGCCGAGCGGACCTGGAATGGTGTTCACGCTGCTGGCAGGTTATGTGGCGCCGTCGCTCATCGGGCTCGGAGGCGCCTGGCTGCTCGGCGGTAACCGGATCACCCTGCTGCTGTGGGTCGCGGTCGTCCTCCTCCTGCTCATGCTGGTCATGATCCGAAACGTCTTCGGCGTCGTCTCCCTGGTGATCACGACCGCGGTGGTCCTGGCCGTCTCCTGGTACACGTCCGCGCAGGTACAGGCCGCCTTCGCGTACGCGGGGGTATGGTTCCTGCTTCTCGGCGGGGTACGACCGGTGGGGGAGCTGCAGACGTTGCGCCGCCGGGGCCGGCTGCCCGAGTCGGACGCCGACCAGCTGGCGGGGGTTACCCACGTCCCCGCCATCTTCTGGGTGGGCGTGTTCGGTCTGGTGAACCTCGCCGCGCTGGTCGTCGGTGCCTTCCTTCTCGCCGGCCAGTGGCTGCCGGAGCTCACGACGGCGCCGTGACTGTCGCCCCCGTTCAGCAGCTTCGGCAGGGCCGCCTTCACAGCTTCGACAGCACGTTCTTCCGGCAGGAGGGCTCGGCGGCCCGCCTTCACCGCCTTGTCGTCGGCGTTCGCCCGCTTGTTGATCGCACGGGCGAAGTCGAGCATGAAGGCGAACACCGTCAGGGCGATTGCCGTCGACAGCGCCGCGGTGCTGTGGTGCCTGTCACCCAGCGTGGCGTCCGCCGAGCTGCGTGTCATCGGCCCGCTCGGGCCACATCGACGGCTAGAGCGGGATGTTGCCGTGCTTCTTGGGCGGCAGGGTCTCGCGTTTCGTTCGAAGTGCACGGAGCCCACGCACGATCTGGGCGCGGGTGGCCGACGGCGCGATGACGGCGTCGATGTAACCCCGCTCGGCGGCGATGTAAGGGTTGGCGAGCTGGTCCTCGTACTCCTGGATCAGCCTGGACCGCTCCGAGACCGGGTCGTCGGCCGCCGCCAGTTCCGCGCGATAGAGGATGTTGACCGCACCCTGTGCGCCCATGACCGCGATCTGCGCGGTTGGCCAGGCGAAGTTGAGGTCGGCGCCGAGGTGCTTGGAGCCCATCACGTCGTACGCGCCCCCGTAGGCCTTGCGCGTGATCAGGGTGACCTTGGGGACGGTCGCCTCGGCGTATGCGTAGATGAGCTTCGCGCCGCGGCGGATGATGCCGTCCCACTCCTGATCGGTGCCGGGCAGGAACCCGGGGACGTCCACGAAGGTCAGCACCGGCAGGTTGAACGCGTCGCAGGTACGCACGAACCGCGCTGCCTTCTCCGACGCGGCGATGTCGAGGCAGCCGGCGAGGTGCAGGGGCTGGTTGGCGACGACGCCGACCGGGCGGCCCTCGACCCGGCCGAAACCGATCAGGATGTTGGGTGCGTAGAGCGGCTGTACCTCGAGGAAGTCCTCGACGACGGCCCCGATCACCGTGTGCATGTCGTAGGGCTGGTTCGCCGAGTCCGGGATCAGCGTGTCCAGGGCGAGATCGGCCTGGGACGCCGTCAGGTCCGCCGGGGCGTCGAACGTCGGTGGGTCGTCCAGGTTGTTCGACGGGAGGTACGACAGCAGCGCCCGAACGTAGTCGACCGCGTCATCCTCGTCGGAGGCGAGGTAGTGCGCGTTGCCGCTACGGGTGTTGTGGGTGCGCGCGCCGCCGAGCTCCTCCATCGCGACGTCCTCGCCGGTCACGGTGCGGATGACGTCGGGACCGGTGATGAACATGTGTGACTTCTGGTCGACCATCACCGTGAAGTCGGTGATCGCCGGGGAGTAGACGGCGCCGCCCGCGCACGGACCCATGATCAGGGAGATCTGTGGGATAACGCCGCTTGCCCGGACGTTGCGGAAGAAGATGTCGGCGTACAGCCCGAGTGCGACGACACCCTCCTGGATGCGCGCGCCGCCGGAGTCGTTGATGCCGATGACGGGGCAGCCGATTTTGGCGGCCAGGTCCATGATTTTGACGATCTTCTCACCGAACACCTCGCCCAGTGAGCCGCCGAAGACCGTGAAGTCCTGGGAGAAGACGCACACCTGCCGCCCGTCCACGGTGCCGTAGCCGGTGATCACACCGTCGCCGTACGGGCGGTTGTGCTCCAGGCCGAAGGCGGTGCTGCGGTGCCGGGCGAGCTCGTCGAGTTCGACGAACGAACCCTTGTCGAGCAGCAGGTCGATGCGTTCCCGGGCGGTCTTCTTGCCTCGCGCGTGCTGTTTCTCGACGGCTCGACCCGAGCCCGCGTGTACCGCGTCGTCGGTACGCCGGACGAGATCGGCGAGTTTGCCCGCCGTGGTGTGGACGTCGGTGTGCGCGGTGTCCGTCATGTTCGGCAGCCCTTCGAAGCGAAGCGGTCCCCGGATCGTATCGACGCTGCCAGACAGATTTCCGCCCATCCGACATGAGCGTTTCGCACTAGTTGCCCGTTTCGTTACATGTCTCGTGACGAACTGGAGCACGCGGTGATCGCCGCCGGAATCGCCCTCGTTCTGGGTGGGCTGGGCATCCTGCTGGGGGCACGCCACGTGCTCTGGCCCGCCACGAACGCCGGCCGTCGCCGCAGCGGCCGCGCGGCCGAACGACGCCGCGCCCGCCACGGCACCCAGGCCGCCCTCCCCGCCGCTCCAGTGCGCGTCGCTCTTACCGCGGGCCCTGCGGCGCAACCCGCCCGCGCGGCCGCCCTCGGGACCACCGGGCCGGCCGGCGGAGCGACCCCACTCTGGAGCAGCGCCGCCAGGACCTTCGACGAGCCGTACGAGCCCCGGATCGACTGGGTCACCCCCGTGTCTGCGATCCCCGCGCGCCCCGATATGGATCGGACCGGTGGTGCCACGCTGTCGCAGGCCGCCACCGTGATCATGCCCGCCATCCCGGATCACGAGGTGAACCCCGTCGCGCCGCCCGTGGAACCCGCCCCGGAGCGTCAGCCGGAATGCGCCTCCGCGGCCGAACCCACGTCGGCATGCGACGCCCGATCGGCGTACGCCTCCGACGAGCGGGCAGGGATCTCACCGGGTCACCGGGAGGAGTTCCCGTTCCACGACGATGCCATCAGCCGGCTGGAGGGCCGCACTGACGGTGTCCGGGCGGGGTCCGTGCACCCTGGTGCCGGCGGCGTACCGGTCGATGCGGACGGGGGCGTGCGGGCTGAGGTTGGCTGCAGCGCGGACGCCCGGTCGGTCCGCGCCGCTCATCCGGATGTCGCCGGTGTGAAGGCTGAAGCGGACCGGGGCCTGGGGGCTGAGACGACCCACGGCGTGCAGGCGGGTGCGGCCGCAGACGTGGGCAGCGGCATGGGCCGGGACGCGGGCCGGGACATGGGCAGCGGCATGGGCCGGGACGTGGGCAGCGGCATGGGCCGGGACATGGGCCGGGACCTGGGTGGCGCCGGGCCGGTGGACGATCCTGGGCCGGTTGACCAGGCCGGTGGCCGGACGGCGGACGCATCGGGGTTGGGGCGGCCCATGGTCCACCGCGCGTCGGTTGCACCCACCCGAACTGGTGGATATCATCTGGTACCGGCCCTGACCTCGGTCCCGATCTTCGACCCGGTCGCGCCGCCCACCGCGGCCGCAGCGCCCGAACCGCTGATTTTCGAACCCGTCCCGCCGCCGATCGTCCCGATCTTCGACCCGGCCGGAGCGGCCTCCCGGGCCGTCGTCGACGCCGCCGACGCCCTGGCCGAGCGCTCCACCCACCCGGACCACCCGCTGCTGGCTCCGCTGGCTCCGCTGGCTCCGCTGGCTGCAGGCCTGCGGCCGGTTACTCGCGCCGCGACGAGCACCCCCCCGACTTGCCGGCCGATGAGCGACGCCACTGGCCGTGATGCCGCCGCCTTTGACGCCACTGGCCGTGATGCCGCCGCCCGTGACGCCGTTCGTGACGGCGCCCGCGGCGTCAGCGCCGATCACGACCGCGTGGGTTCTGACAGCTCCGGTCACGACCATGTCGACGGCTATCCCGCCGGGGATGGCGGCACCGAGCCTGCCCGGACTATCGGCGCCGACCACGACCACGACCACGACCACGACCACGACCACGCAGACCACGCAGACCGCGCAATCCATGCAATCCACGAGGACCACGAGGACCAGGCCAGGTGCGGCAGCGGCGATCACGACGGGGCCGATCACGAGCCCGGGGATGCCGACAGCCGACACAACGACCGCCGAAGCGCCGATCACCTAAGCGACGCCGGGGAACGGTCCGGACAGGAATGTCTCACCAGCGGCGCGACGGGCGCGGGCGAGGCGGCGGCGAGGCAACCGTACGAGCCGGAGACCGTGGTGGCCGACGACGAGCCGGTGGTGCAGGACAGCGAGGCCGTCGACGGCCGGGTGACCGATGAAGGGATCGAGGTGCCGCTGGAGTGGCCGGTGGCGGCGCCCGGGTGGGCCGTACCCGAGGAGGAGCGAGCGGGACAGCACCTTCCGCGCCGGCGGCGCGAAGCGGCCCGGCGGAATGCGGTGGCCGCTGACGGGGTGCCGACGGATGGGGCGGCGCCCAAGCCACGGGTGATGCATCCACGGGCGGAGGCGCGGCGTCGGATCACGGCGGCGACCGAGGTCATTCCAGCGGTTTCCACCATGACTGCGATGCTGCCGGTGGTCCGCACTGCGGACGGTGAGCCGCCGGTCGAAGTCTCCGAGCGGTCGACGGCGACGGACGGGCCGTGGGAACCCGGACGCCCGTGGAAGGCGACGCGGGTACGGGACGGGGAAGGTATGCGACGCAGCAGCCCTCGCCCGCGTCCTACTCCGCAGGCCGAGGATGACCGGCAGCGCAGCACGGTGTACGTCAGCCGGCACGCCGCCGACTGATCCTGCGGCGGAATAGGCTCGGGGAATGCCTGATTCTCCGTACACCGATCTGGATCGTCCGCCCCTGTCGCCGGAGGTGTTGCGGCGTGCGCTGGTGGTGCCGGGTGGGTTGTGGTCGCGGGTCGAGGTGCGGGACGAGACCTCGTCGACGAACGCCGACGTGCTGGCCGCCGCGGCGGCCGGTGCGCCGCAGGGGCTCGTCGTCGCGGCGGAGCGGCAGACCGCGGGCCGTGGGCGCCGGGGGCGGTCGTGGGAGTCGCCACCGCGTGCCGGGATCGTGGTGAGTGTCCTGCTGCGACCGCAGGACGTGTCACGGCGGGCGTACGGGTGGCTTCCGCTGTTGGCCGGTGTGGCGTTGCTGGACACCGTACGGCGGGTGGCGCGGGTCGAGGCCACGTTGAAGTGGCCGAACGATCTGCTGGTCACCACCGTTGCCGGGCCGGAGGCGAAGTGCGCCGGGATCCTGGTCGAGGTGGTTGACGATGCCGTGGTTCTGGGGATCGGCCTGAACGTCACGACTCGGGCGCAGGAGTTGCCGGAGACCGCGCCGGGCGGGATCGGCGCCGCGTCGTTGCGGCTGGCCGGGGCTGCGGCCACCGACCGGGATCCGTTGATCAGGGCGCTGCTGCGCGGGATCGCCGACTGGTATGGGCGCTGGTACGACGCCGGCGGTGACGCGGTGGCATGCGGGCTGGCGGAGGCGTACCGGGCGGGGTGCGCGACGGTGGGACGGACGGTGCGAGTGCTGCTTCCCGGGAATCGGGAGCTGACCGGCGTCGCGGAGTCTGTCGACGACGACGGCCAGCTCGTGATCCGGACGGGGGCCGCAACGGTGCGGGTGCACGCCGGGGACGTCGTACACCTGCGGTGACCGTTCTGCCCTTCTTCGTCCTTGATGTGGACGCCTGGACCGGCGTGGTCGCCTGGCTGGTCGTGGCATCCCCTCTCCTGCGCCGGGTATCGGCGGGAATGTGACGTCTGGGTCACCTGTCAACGACCGCTAAGGTCGGGCATGCCGTTTCCCGAGGACGTCCTCGCCGAGGACGAGCAGGTCGTCCTGCACCTGCGCCCACACTGGCGGGCCGCCGTCCGCCCGGCCGTCGTCACGGTGCTGATGACGGCCGCCCTCATCACTGCATGGGTGATGTTGCCGCGGGACCGGGGCGGCTGGATTGCGTTCTGGGTGCTCGCCGCCGTCTGCCTGACAATCATGGCCACCAAGGCGCTGTGGCCGGTCCTCGTCTGGCGCTGCACGCACTACGTGCTCACCGATGAGCGGCTGCTGCTGCAGAAGGGCGTACTCACCCGGGACCGGCGGGACCTGCCGCTGGCGCGGATCGTCAACCACGCGATGGGTCAGCGCATCGTCGATCGGCTGTTCGGCGCGGGCACGCTCACGATCGACTCGATCGGCGACCGTGATCCGGCGGTGCTGCATGACGTACCGCACGTGGTGCGCGTACAGACGACGCTCTACGAATTGATCGAGAGCGCGCCGGTGGAGGAGGAGCGGGAGGACGTTTAGCGGCGCGAGCTGCGCTGCTGCACGTCGGCCTCGACGATCAGCTCGGCCTCGAGCGCGACGTCGTCCAGGGCCGGCCGCCGGCCGTCCTGGTGGTGTCCGGCGGCGTGCGCCAGCTCGACCTCGTCGTGCAGCTCGGCGGAGACCTCGGCGAGGCCCGCGGCGGGGTCGAGCGCGATGAGGTCGGTGTCCGGCTTCGGCTTGAGGAAGACGAACGTCCGGTATGCCCAGAACCGGAAGACCGTGGCGACGACGATTCCGATCAGGGTGACGCCCATGAGCAGGTGCTTGTCGGTCTTCTCGCTGAGGCTGAAGCCGTACTTGCCGATGGTGGCCGCGCCGGTCTGAATGACCAGGCCGATCAGGTTGAACCCGAAGAAGAGGGTGTATTCCCGGCGGCGACGGCTGCGCGAGTGGTGCCGGTACGTCCAGTGGCGGTTCGCGAAGTACGCCAACGTCGTCGTGATGACGGTGGCGAGAGCGTTGGCCTTGACCACGCCGATGCCCATCGAGACGTACGTGATGAGCGTGTACAGCGTGGTGTTGGCGGCGCCGATGACACCGAACGCGAGCACCTCGGGACCGAGGTGTCGCACGCGTTCCGGCAGCAGGCTGGTCAAGCGCATTCGGCAACCTTACGGGAGAAGGTGGAGTCGACCGTTGTGGATGGGGGGCACGTCACCCCGGTCGATGCGGCTCCAGGTCAGCGGGGCCCGAATCTAGCGGATCACGAACCGCAGCGCTGTCCCCCGTGACAGAGCGTGCGGAACCCACGAACACAAAGCGTCGGTACGTCCAGAAGCGAAACAGCGTGCCGAAGGCCGTCCCGATCAGCAGACCGGAGATGTTGTCGGCCAGTGTGGTCTGGAAGATCGGTGACAGCTGACCCAGGCCGTAGTGCCCGATGGCCAGGCAGGCCAAACCGATGCCGAGACCGACGGCGTTGAAGAAGAAGTAGAGGAGGTACTCCCGGCCGAGGCCGGAGTTCTCCCGGTGCCGCCACGTCCAGAACCTGTTGCCGATGAACGCGACGGTTGCCGCGATGACCGTGGAGATCGTCTTGGCGGTCAGTGACTCGACGTTCCGGTGCAGCAGCACGTTGAAGACGGCGAAGTCGACCGCGAACGCGACGCCGCCCACGACGCCGAACCTGCCCAATTCGCGGACGAGATGCCCGAAGCGGTCCCACAACCGGGTGGCGACGGAGACAGTGGCGGTCGGGGGCACGGCGTCGAGGCTACCGTCCGGCGTCACGGATGCCAGGTTTCGTTCGCGACTCTTAACACGCGGGTCCGGCATGCTGCCGTTGTGTGTTCGAACGGTAACCGGCCGGATCGGCGTCGGTCACCTCGTCGAGCCGGGTACGGCACTCGGCACACCACGCGAGATGGGCGCGCAGCCGGGCGCTCTCCCGGTTGGCGAGCCGCCCGCGTACGTGGCTGCCGAGGTGGTCGCCCGCCCACCGGCATTCCGGGTGCTCCGCCTCGGCCACGTGTTGTTGCAGATAGCTGCGGCGCAGGCCCTCGCGGGCCCGGTGGGCGAGGACGGCGACGGCGTTGGGGCTGAGGCCGAGCCGGGGAGCGATCTCGGCGGGGCTGGCGCCCTCGACCTCGGTGTGCCAGAGGATCGCCCGCCAGCGGGGCGGGAGTTCGCGGAACGCGCGGGCCGCGTACGCCTGCTCGAGACGGGCGAGCGCCGGGTCGTGGAACGGGACTCCGGCGTCGTACCGGCTCAGGTCGTCGGTGAATTCGATCCGGCGGTCCCGGCGGGCCTGGTGGTAGCAGACGTGGCGCATGGTCGTGTACAGGTAGGCCCGGAACGCGACGAGCGGGCCCCGGCCGGAGCGCAGCGTCGCGAGGACCTTGGTGAACGTCTCGGCGACCAGGTCCTCGGCGTCGGAGGCGTCGCCGGTGAGGGTGAAGGCGAGCTGCCTGCTTGCCGGGGAGTGCCGCTCGTACAGCGTGCCGTACGCGGTGGTGTCCCCGGCCCGTACGGCGGCGAGCAGGTCGGTGTCCGTTTCGCCACCCGGGATCGTCATTGCTGCCTCCTGGCTCCGGCAGGGAAGGAAAGCGCGCTGGCCCGATCTGATGGTCCCTAAAGAGACCATACGTCATCCTATGGTGTTTAGTCCGTTTTGAGAAACCTGAGGTGGAACGTCGCTCATCGCGACTCCCGTCCAACAAAATCTGCTTCCTGTTACCATCCATTCCTAAGATTCTTCGGCCAGAAACCTCACAAGCCGATGATTTGATCGCCGCAGATGCTTAGGCTGTGGATCCCGCGCTTGCTGACGCGTGGGGGCAAGGTCGACGAAGGGATCAGTCGCCATGTCCGTTCCGCCTCCGCAGACTTCAACCGCCGTTCCGCGCCGGATCGAAGTCCCGCAGCACCCCATCGAGCACCCGGCGCTCACCAGGTGGGTCGCCGACATCGCCAAGCTCACCGAGCCGGATCGCGTCGTCTGGTGCGACGGCACCCAGGACGAGTGGAAACGCCTCACCGACCAGCTCGTCGCCGCCGGAACCCTGGTGCGGCTGGCCAAGAAGCCGAATGCGTTCTGGGCCCGGACCGACCCCGGGGACGTCGCCCGCGTCGAGGAGCGCACGTTCATCTGCTCGGCCGACGAGGCCGACGCCGGGCCGACGAACAACTGGGTCGAGCCGGCCGAGATGAAGCTGACGATGACCGAGCTGTACCGCGGCAGCATGCACGGGCGGATCATGTACGTCATCCCGTTCTGCATGGGCCCGCTCGACGCCGCCGAACCGATGTTCGGCGTCGAGATCACCGACAGCCCGTACGTGGTCGCCAGCATGCGGATCATGACGCGGATGGGAACGGACGTCCTCGCCGCGATGGGCAGGGATGCGCCGTTCGTGCGGGCGCTGCACTCGGTCGGGGCACCGCTGACCGAGAGCGACACGGACACCGCCTGGCCGTGCAGCGACACGAAGTTCATCTCCCATTTCCCGGAGAGCCGGGAAATCTGGTCATACGGGTCCGGATACGGCGGCAACTCGCTGCTCGGCAAGAAGTGCTACGCCCTGCGGATCGCCAGCGTGATGGCGCGCGATGAAGGCTGGCTCGCCGAGCACATGCTGATCATCAAGCTGACGTCGCCTGCGGGCGTGGTCAGGTACGTCGCCGGGGCGTTCCCCAGCGCGTGCGGCAAGACCAACCTCGCCATGTTGAAACCGACCCTGCCGGGCTGGAAGGTCGAGACGATCGGTGACGACATCGCCTGGATGCGGTTCGGCGACGACGGCCGCCTCTACGCCGTCAACCCGGAGTTCGGCCTCTTCGGCGTCGCCCCCGGCACCGACGAGCGCACCAACCCGAACGCGATGCGTACCCTGGCCAAGGGCAACTCGATCTTCACGAACGTGGCGCGTACGGACGACGGCGACGTCTGGTGGGAGGGCATGGGCGAGCCACCCGCGCACCTCACCGACTGGAAGGGCGAGGACTGGACGCCGGACAGTGCGACGCCGAGCAGCCACCCCAACAGCCGGTTCTGCGCACCGATCGAGCAGTGCCCGATCCTCGCCGCCGAATACCACGACCCGCGGGGCGTACCGATCGATGCGATCCTGTTCGGCGGTCGCCGCAAGTCGACGATCCCGCTGGTCACCGAGGCGCGCGACTGGGTGCACGGCGTCTTCATGGGCGCCACGCTGTCGTCGGAGACGACGGCCGCGGCGGTCGGCAAGGTCGGCGTCGTACGACGGGACCCGATGGCGATGTTGCCGTTCATCGGCTACCACGCGGGCGACTACTTCGCGCACTGGATCGACATGGAGAAGAGGGCCGGCGACGCCGCCAAGCTCCCGAAGGTCTTCTACGTGAACTGGTTCCGGCGCGGCGACGACGGTCGCTTCCTGTGGCCCGGATTCGGGGAGAACAGCCGCGTCCTGGCCTGGATCGCCGGCCGCCTCGACGGCACGGCGGAGGCCCGGGAGACGGCAATCGGCCTGGTGCCGCCAGCGGGTGCCCTCGACCTGTCCGGCCTGGACGAGGCCGACGTGGCGCAGGCGTTGCGGGTCGACCCGCAAGAGTGGCGCGCCGAGCTCCCGCTGATCGCCGAGTGGTTCGCGAAGATCGGCGACAAGCTCCCGGCCGTCCTGGCCACGGAGCTCGACGCCCTCAAGGCCCGGCTGTCCTGACACCGCGACCCCCGCGGTCCAAGATCGGCGGGCCGGTTCTGGCCGGCCGGGGGAGGATCGCGGGGTGGAGCACGTCGATGTGATCGTCGTAGGGGCCGGGCCCGCCGGTGCGGCGGCGGCCATCGCCGCGCGCCGGGCCGGGGCGTCCGTGGTGCTGCTCGACAGGGCCGCGTTCCCGCGGGACAAGGCGTGTGGGGACGGCATCGCGCCGCACGCCCTCGACGTCCTCGCCGAGCTGGGCGTGACCGGCATCGTCGACGACCACGCGCAGATCCCCGCGTTGCGGCTGGTCGCGCCGGGCGGCGCGGCCGTCGCGCGCGCACTGCCACGGCCCGCGTACACGGTTCCGCGGCAGATCTTCGACGCGCGGCTCGCCGCAGCCGCCGTGTCCGCGGGTGCGGAGCAGAGGCGGCACACGGTTCGCCGGGTCGCGGACCTCGGTGACCGGGTCGAGGTCGATGGCAGGTGGTCGGCGCGCGCGCTGATCGGCGCCGACGGCGCCGCGTCGGTGGTCCGCCGCAGTCTGGGGTACGCCACCAACCCCGACGGCCACGTCGCGATCGCGATCCGGGGGTACGCCGACGCCCTCCCCGGCCCCGTCGAGCAGCTGATCCGCACCACCGGAATGCAATGGCCCGCGTACGCCTGGTCCTTTCCGATCGGGGACGGGTCCGCCAACGTCGGTTACGGCGAGGTCCTGCGTGGGCGGGCACTCAGCCGGGCGTACCTCCTCGGAAGGTTGCAGGAGCTGCTGCCCGGCACTCACCCGCGGGCCGTGCGCGCCCACCACCTGCCGCTCTCCACCCACCGGCCGCCGCCGGGCCGTGGCCGGGTGCTGCTCGCGGGCGACGCCCTGTCGTTGATCAACCCGTTCACCGGCGAGGGCATCTGGTACGCGCTCCTCTCCGGCGCCCTGGCCGGTGCGGCCGCCGTCGGCCCCGAACCGGCCGCGGCCTATGCCGCTGCCCTGCGCCGACGGCTCGGCCGCCACCTGCGGCATTCCGGCCTCGCAGCCCGGCTGAGCCGTGTGCCGCGCTTCGTCGACGCCGCAGTACGGGCCGCCGACCGCGACGCGGAGGTGTTCGCGGAGGTCGTCGACCTCGGCCTCGGTGACGGAACTCTCGGCCCCCGCACGCTGCGGCGCGTCGCCCGTGGGCTGATCCGCCCTTGAGCTCTGCATCCGGGTCGATACGCTGCAGGGGATGAAACTGCGGGACCTCGTCTACTCCGTTTACGAGCGACGGCTCGCCGGGAAACTCGCCGGCAAGCCGGTACCGCAGCATGTCGGTGTCATGTGCGACGGCAACCGCCGCTGGGCCCGCGAGATGGGTTACGTCGACCCGAACGACGGCCACCGTGTCGGCGCCGAACGCATCAAGGAACTGCTCAGCTGGTGCGACCAGGCGGGGATCGGCCACGTCACGCTCTACCTGCTCGCCACGGACAACCTGCGCCGCCCGGCCGCCGAGCTCGACCCGCTGCTGAAGATCATTGAAGATCTCGCCACCGAACTCGCCGAGGACGGCAACCCGTGGCGGCTGCGCATGGTCGGCGCCCTGGATCTGCTACCCGCCACGACGGCGGCCGCCCTCAAGGCCGCACAGGAACGCACCCGGGACCGCGGCGACGGCGGCGAGGTCAACATGGCCGTCGGCTACGGCGGTCGCCGTGAGATCACCGACGCCGTCCGCTCCCTTCTGCACGAGCACGCCGCCGCGGGCGGCACGATCGAGGAGCTCGCCGAGATCCTCGACGTCGAACACATCGCCCAGCACCTCTACACCCGCGGCCAGCCCGACCCCGACCTGGTCATCCGTACCAGCGGTGAGCAGCGGCTGAGCGGGTTCCTGCTGTGGCAGTCGGCCCACTCGGAGTTCTACTTCCACGACGCCAACTGGCCGGACTTCCGCCGCGTGGACTTCCTCCGGGCCCTACGGAGCTACGCGGCCCGCCAGCGCCGCTTCGGCACCTAGGCCGCGGCGCGGGCGGCCCCATGGAGGGTGGACTCCAAGGTTGCCGTCCCGGGGTACCCGGCCGATGAGGTTCAAACAATTCGATGTCTGGTCGCTGGATGCGCGCTGCCGGGGGTTGGAGTGTTTGTAGCCGATGCGGGCCGCAGCACCTGACCAACTCACGGTCTCGCCGAGTGATCGGCCTGGGCCCCTGATTACGCCGGGTCCCGGGCCGCAGCCTGGGCGAGCTGAGCCGTCAGCGGCTTGGCGCGCTCGACGATGAACCGGGTCAGTGCGACCCGTTCGGCGAAGAAGGGACCGATGTGCGGGTCGGCGAGCCGCTCGTACGGCAGGGACGTGAACCCGCTGCGGATGAGTAGGGAGCCGACGTACCCGAGCTCCACCGTCGCCCGGTCCACCTCCAGCCCCTCGTCCTCAAGCCCGGCCAGGTACGCGTCGAGGATGACGAGGTGCACCGCGGGCAGCTGGATCGCCGCCTGCATGCCCGCGTGGATCAGCCCGACGAGCAGCTGGCCCAGGTCGTAGCCGAGCGGCAGCGGGCTCTGGAACGAGATGTCGATCACCACGAACGTGTCCGGCTCGTCCGCTGGTACGAGCAGGTTCTGCGGGCTCGCGTCGCCGTGCGGCATGGCCTGCGGCAGCGCGTCCAGCGTGTCCAGTAAGGCCGGTACGGCCCGGCTCAGTTCGATCAGGTCGGCACGAAGGTCGGCGTGGTCAGCCAGGTTCGGGTTGGCCCACAGCTCATCGTCGGCGAGCGGCGCGAACCCGCGCATGGGCAGGGCCCGCTCGGCCCACATCCGCATGGCGAAGCCGGTGGCGAGAGGGCAGGCCGCGAGCGCGGCGTCGGTGGATCCGGCGGCGGCCAGCTGGCCCAGCATCCGCGCGGCACGCGCGTACCGGTCGAGGGTCCACGGCGCCTCGGACTGAACGACGTCCTCCATCCACATGGCGAGCCGGTCATCACCGAGATCGACGAGCCGATGCAGGATCGGCAGGCGCATCTCGTCCGGGAGCCGGTCGGCGAAGTCGGACTCCCACGCGTCGAGCTCGCCGCGCCAGGGGAACTCGGCGGCGAACTGCTCCGCGAACTCGGCCGGCAGCATCGGCAGCAGCGGCCAGTGCCGTACGTGCTGGAGGATCTTCACGAAGAACGACCACGGTTCGTCATCGGCGTCCACCCCGCGTACGCGGAACAGGCCGCCGGTGGCGGGGGAGCCCACGTCGTAACCGACCCCGAGCAGCTCCACCGAGTCGTGGTCGACGGGGCGCCCTACGAGCGCGTCGAGGGTGGCATCGGGTCCGAGCAGCTCAGTGGCGGTCCAGCCGGTCTCCATCCGCCCATCGTCGTACGCCTGCGCTCCCCGTGGGAAGGAACCGGTCAGAACGACGTCAACGTTGGAAGGCCAGGAGCGCAGCGTCCAGGAAGGCGGCGACGGCGTGCGGGGACTCCAGCGTCAGATCGGCCGCGTTGGAGACCTCGGCGCCCGTCTCCGGGTTGGCGACCGCCACGCACATGCCGACGAAGTTCGGGTCGACGGCCTCCCGGGCGCGCAGCGCGTCGAACGCCTTGACGTCCGACATGTCGTCGCCGAAGTACCAGGCGCAGTCGAGCGACAGCACGCCCTCACTGATCACCATGCCCTTGTCACGGTCGACGGGTGGCTTCAGCTCGATGACCATCCGGCCCGTCTGGACCCGCATGCCGAGTCGCTCGGCCTGTTCGCGGCCCCACCGCTCGACGGTCGCGGCGAGCTCCGGCGCGGTGCGGTAGTGCAACGCCACCGAGAGCCGCTTGTATTCGATCAGGGTGCCGGCGGGCAGCTCGGCGCGGGCGCGGTCGGCAAGCTCCGCCATCACGGGCCCCCAGGGCAGGGCGGCGGGCTCGGTGACGACTTCGCCCTCGTGCAGCACCTCCAAGCCGTACAGGCCGTACAGGTCGACGTGCTGGAGGGAGGCGAACCGCTCGCGCAGGAAGCTGACCGGGCGGGCCGAGACGATCGCGACCCGGCTGACGACGGCGGCGAGCGCGTCGAGCGAATCCATGACCTCGGGGACGGGCTGGACGGCGTCCGGGTCGTCCTCCACGGGCGCGAGGGTCCCGTCGAAGTCGAAGAACAGCGCGCACTCGTCGGCGCGGTCGGCCGTGAGCTGCCAGGCTTCGGCGACAGTCAGCGGCGGTGTGGTGCGCGCGGTGCTGGCGGGTGACTGTGGCACCCCGTCAGCGTACCTGCACTGCGGCCGGTTCGCGGCGGTCGGAAACGTCCCGGAAACCGAGGTCCGAATCGTGGTCCGTGCGTGTACTAGCGACAGCTGGGGTCCTGCCGCTAGCGTTCTAGTCATGGCACGGGGACATCCCGAGCCAGCCGGCCGGCCCGGACCTGCGATGTATGCGCCACGGGGCCTGCATCCGACCCCGTGCCTGTGAAGGGCGCCGGGACGTGGCGGACACGGGCGGGTCCGGGTGCACGCTCGATGGAGCAGGCCTGTGACAACTCGCCGCACTGACGTCCGGGCGCCTCAGGGCCCGGGATCCACCGCTTCAACCAGCCGTGCGAGGCGTACCCCTTCCGCACTGGCCACCGGGGAGCCCGTCCCATCCAGCCGAGTCTTCGTGCTGGACACGTCCGTCCTCCTGTCCGACCCGGCGGCGTTCCGCAGGTTCGCCGACCATGAGGTGGTCCTGCCCCTCGTGGTGATCTCCGAGCTGGAGGGCAAGCGGCATCATCCGGAGCTGGGCTGGTTCGCCCGTCAGGCCCTGCGGATGCTCGACGACCTGAGGATCAAGCACGGCCGGCTGGACGAGCCGGTGCCGGCGAACGATGCGGGCGGCACGCTCCGCGTGGAACTCAACCACGGCGACGACAGCGTCCTGCCGCTCGGCGTGCGCAACGAGTCGAACGACGCCCGGATCCTGTCGGTGGCGATCGGCCTGGCCCGCGACGGCCGCGAGGTCACCCTGGTGAGCAAGGACATGCCGCTGCGGGTCAAGGCGGCTTCGGTGGGCCTCACGGCGGACGAGTACCGCTTCGGCCAGGCCAGCGACCCTACCTGGACGGGCATGGCGGATCTGGAGTTGTCCGAGGAGGAGGTCAACCGGCTGTACGCGGGTGACGAGCTGACGGTGGAGGACGCGGCCGGATATCCGGCGCACACCGGTCTGGTGGTGCACTCGTCACGCGGTTCGGCGCTGGCCCGGGTGTCGCCGGACAAGACGGTGAAGCTGGTCCGGGGCGACCGGGAGGCGTTCGGCCTGCGGGGACGTTCGGCGGAGCAACGGGTGGCGCTGGATCTGCTGCTGGACGAGTCGATCGGGATCGTCTCGCTGGGCGGTCGAGCCGGTACGGGTAAGTCGGCCCTGGCACTGTGCGCGGGTCTCGAGGCGACGATGGAGCGCGGCCGGCACAAGAGGGTCGTCGTCTTCCGCCCGCTGTACGCCGTCGGCGGCCAGGAGCTGGGCTATCTGCCCGGCAGTGAGAGCGAGAAGATGTCCCCATGGGCGCAGGCGGTCTTCGACACGCTGGGCGCGGTGGTGCACGACAACGTGATGGACGAGATCCTCTCGCGGGGCATGCTCGAGGTGCTTCCGCTGACCCATATCCGGGGCCGGAGCCTGCACGACGCGTTTGTGATCGTCGACGAGGCGCAGTCGTTGGAGCGGGGTGTGCTGCTGACGGTGCTGTCCCGGATCGGTCAGGGATCCCGGGTGGTACTGACCCACGATGTCGCTCAGCGTGACAACCTGCGGGTCGGTCGGCACGACGGTGTGACCGCCGTGATCGAGGCGCTGAAGGGTCATCCCATCTTCGCGCATGTGACCTTGACCCGGTCCGAGAGATCTCCGATCGCCGAGGTGGTCACCGATCTCCTGGAGGACATCCCGCTCTGAGGCACAGCGGTAGGCGTTTGTTTCCGATTTGCCATGAAAGGTGATGTGATCCATTTCACATCCAGGCGCGGTTATTTCACATCGCCTTCACGGTGCGCCATGGTGACTGACGAGCGCCGCCACGCTGATCCGTCGGAAGCCGACGGCTCCGCCTTCCAAAGATCCGACCGGATCGGGGAGCACGGCCTGTCACCGGCCGGGGTGCTCGCGGTGTATCGGTCGCCCGTTCGGGCCGCCGGTGGGCCGCGTCCTTGCCCCCGACGAAGGGACCACTTCGTGAGTCGGCCGTGGAGCCGGGTCAGTGTCCGGGCGACGTCCGTCGCGCTGCTCCTGACGGGAGTTGCGGGAGGCGTCTATCTCGGCCAGGACCGGGAGGTTCGGCAGCGCACGGCCCAGGTGGATCTGGTCAACCAGGCGGACCAGGCCGAGCTGGACCTGCTCAAGGAGCGGCACGCCGAGCACGCCGCAGCGCGTGCCCCGCAGCGCAAGGCCCAGGCGGACGCGGCCGGTAAGGCCGCCACTGAAGTCAAGTCCGCTGCGGACAAGGCGCACAGGCTCGAGGAAGCTGCCATGAAGCAGCAGGAGAAGGACAAGAAGGCCGCCATCGAGAAGGCGGCCAAGGACAAAGCCGCCAAGGACGGTGCGCTCAAGCCGTACGACGGGCCGATCCCGGCCTCGTGTGGCGAGTTCTCGGGCAACCGGGCGACCGGCTGCGCCATTCTGCTCGACTCCGGGTTCGGCCTGGATCAGATGGGATGCCTGGACAAGCTCTGGACCAAGGAGAGCGGCTGGAACCCGAAGGCGAAGAACCGTTCCTCGGGCGCGTACGGGATCGCACAGGCGCTGCCGGGCAGCAAGATGTCGTCGGTTGCGGACGACTGGGCCACCAACGCGGCGACCCAGATCAAGTGGGGTCTCGGCTACATCAAGGGCCGGTACGGCACGCCCTGCAAGGCGTGGTCCCACTCGCAGAGCAGCGGCTGGTACTAGACCAGCAGGCAAGCACCGAAGGGGTACGAGTTCACGACTCGTACCCCTTTTGCGTGGGCGAGGGCCGCCGAGCTGGTCAAATATCCGCATGGTCCGAAATGCCCGCAAAATCGCCGCGCTGAGCCTGGTACTCGCACTGATCGCCGTCACGCCGGCGCTCGCCCAGGACGGCAACGGTGACCGCACCGGCAGCGGCCGGGTCCTCCAGATCGTCGGCGGGCAGGCCGCCGCGGCGGGCCAGTTCCCGTGGATCGTCCGGCTCTCGATGGGCTGCGCCGGTGCCCTCCTCGCGCCCCGAGTGGTACTGACCGCCGCCCACTGCGTCGGCCCGAGCGGCCGCAACACCGGCATCGGCGTCGTCGCCGGCGCCGCCGACCTCGGCTCCAGCAAGGCGGTCAACGCCCGTTCGGCGGTGGTGAGCCGCGCGCCCGGATACAAGGCAGAGATCTACGGGGACGACTGGGCACTGATCGGACTCGACCGCACCCTCGGCCTGCCGACGCTCGCCCTGACCCCGGGAACCGGCCTCGACAACGGCACGTTCACGATCATGGGCTGGGGCCAGACCAGCGAGAACGACCATACGCAGCAGAAGCGGCTGCGCTTCGCCAAGGTGCCGTACGTGGCCGACAAGCCCTGTGCCTCCGCGTACGCGAAGGCCGGCGTCGACCTGGTGAAGCCGGAGGCCATCTGCGCCGGCGACACCGGCCGGGGCGGCGTCGACGCGTGCCAGGGCGACTCCGGCGGGCCGATGGTCCGCAAGGACGGCAGTGGCCGCTGGGTGCAGGTGGGCATCGTGAGCTTCGGGGTCGGCTGCGGGCGGCGCGCGTACCCCGGCGTCTACACCCAGGTGTCCACGTTCCGTGATGCCATCACGAAGGCCGCGCGCAAGCTCGGCTGAGACTGCTCGGGTTGGCGCCGGGAGCGGGTGCCTGATGCAATCGACGTATGGACAGTCAGACCGCCCGATTCCCGGCCGTGAACCAGTTCGGCACCGAGGCGTTCTACGCATCCCTCGGCCGCGCGTTCGTCTCCCTGTGCGCGGTCGTGCCGGTGCTGTTCGTCATCGAGGCTCTCGACCAGTGGCTGAGCCTCGACCTGGACACCCTCGGCGGCATCATCCCGCGGCACGTACAGGGCATCGACGGCGTGGTCTTCGCGCCGTTCCTGCACGCCAGCTGGGACCACCTCTACGGCAACAGCGTCCCGCTGATCCTTCTCGGCACGTTCGCGCTGGCCCCGGGCTGGCGCCGGTTCGTCTGGTCAACCGTCCTGATCGTGATCGTCAGCGGGCTGGGTGTCTGGTTCATCGGCGACTCCCGAAGCGTCGTGGTCGGCGCCAGCGGCGTGATCTTCGGCTGGCTCGGCCTGCTCTTCGCCCGCGGCCTCGTCGAACGCAGCTGGTGGAACCTCGGCGTCACCGCCCTCGTCGGGCTCCTCTACTGGTGGCAGCTCTCCAGCATCTTCCCGACCAACCAGGCGGTCGCCTGGCAGGCCCACCTGATCGGCCTCGTCGCCGGGATGGTCGCCGCGGTGATCTTCCGCGCCAAGCATCCCACCGCCCACGTCGACCCGGACGTCACCCTGACCGGGATCTGACCGCGCCGGCCCGCTGTTGATCCTGGTCCGCACCGCAGAGCGACACCGCCGGCGACCGCGAGGGCGACGCCGGAGATTCGTTTCGGATCCGTCATCCGTCATCCGCGTCCGTCGAAGTCGACCGCCGAGTACGCCTTCAACTTCTCCAGCCGGTGGTACGAGTCGATGACCCGGATCGTCCCGCTCTTGGAACGCATGACGATCGACTGCGTGTACGCCCCACCCGCCCGGTAACGGACGCCCTTGAGCAGGTCGCCCGAGGTGACGCCGGTGGCGACGAAGAAGCAGTTGTCCCCGGCCACCAGGTCGTCCGTCGTGAGGACGCGATCCAGGTCGTGGCCGCCCGCCAGGGCCTTCTCGCGTTCCGAGTCGTCCAGCGGCCAGAGCTTCGCCTGAATCATCCCGCCCATGCACTTGAGGGCGCAGGCGGCGGTGATGCCCTCGGGCGTACCGCCGATTCCCATCAGGACGTCCACCTCGCTCTCCTCCCGAGCCGCCGAGATGGCCCCCCCGATGTCGCCGTCGGAGATGAAGTGGATGTTCGCCCCTGCGGCGCGGACCTCCTGCACCAGGCCCCGGTGCCGGGGCCGGTCGAGGATGCAGACGGTGACGTCGGACACCGACGATCGCTTGACCTTGGCGATGCGCCGCAGGTTCTCCGCGACACCGGCGTCGATGTCGACCACGTCAGCGCAGTCCGGGCCGACCGCTATCTTCTCCATGTAGAACACCGCGCTCGGATCGAACATCGCGCCGCGCTCGGCGACCGCTAGGACGGCGACCGCGCCGGGCATTCCCTTACTCATCAGCGTCGTGCCGTCGACCGGGTCGACCGCGACGTCGACCTCCGGGCCGGTGCCGTCGCCGACGTGCTCACCGTTGTAAAGCATCGGCGCGTGGTCCTTCTCGCCCTCGCCGATGACGACGACGCCGCGCATCTGAATGGAGTTGATCAGCTTGCGCATGGCGTCGACGGCGGCGCCGTCGCCGCCCGGCTTGTCGCCGCGACCCACCCAACGGCCGGCGGACATGGCCGCGGCCTCAGTGACCCGGACGAGTTCGAGGGCGATGTTGCGGTCGAGATCCTGAGGGATGCGGGTTGTCATGGCGGCCTCCACGCGGTACGTGCGGGTCCATCACCGGGCGTACGCGCTCCGGCGTTCCCCAGATCCTGGCACGGTTCGTCCGGCGGCATCCGTCAGGATGGGTGCGTGGAATCCTCGCAACCCGCCGCATCGTCCCCCGAGCCCGCCCGCCGGGCCGAACGCTCACCCCGGGACATGGCGGTGTCGCTCGCCGTGCTGCTCGTCCCGATCGCCGTGCTGATCACCTTCTATCGGCTCGTCTTCGGCGCCGACGAGCCCGCGGTCGTCGACACGCGCCCAGCCGTCGCCGACGCCCGCGCCGCGAACGCGTTCACCGTCGCCGAGCCGACCGGCCTGCCCGAGCACTGGCGGCCCACGAGCGCCACGTTCCGCCGCAGCGCCGAAGGCGCCACCCTGCGCATCGGCTACGTCGGCCCGGACCAGGACCCCGCTCAGCTCGTCGAGTCGAACATCACCGTCGACCGGCTCTTCCCGGCGGAGCTCGGCGCCGGGGCCCACCCCAGCGGCGACATCGCCGTCGGCGGCCGTACCTGGCAGCGATATGACACGCTCCGCAACGAAGCCGCCCTCGTCCTGCTCGAGCCGGGGCGGACGATCATCGTCATCGGCAAGTCCGAACCGGAGCAGCTCGCCGAGGTGGCCGCCGCCTTGACGTAGGTCCGTGGTGAACGTCGCGGCGCTCCCCGGGGCAGATTCACCGACCGGTCAACGCCGCCCCGTATCGACACGGCCCGTCAGTCCGCCTCGCGGTTCTGGCGGGCCGTCTCGATGCGGGCCCGGGCACCGTCGAGCCACTGCTGGCAGACGTCGGCCAGCATCTCGCCGCGCTCCCAGAGGGTCAGGGACTCCTCCAGCGAGGTGCCGCCCGACTCCAGCTTCTCCACCACGGCCGCCAGCTCCGTGCGCGCCTGCTCGTAGCTGAGCTTCTCGTCCGTCAACGGTGCTCCTTAACGCTTGCTGACAATTCGCCGTCGGCGAGGCGTACCCGGACCAGATCGCCGTCGTCCACGTCGGACGCCGCCCGGACCACGTGGCCGTCCGCGCGCTGCACGATGGCGTACCCGCGATTCAGGGTGGCGGCCGGCGACAGGGCGCGGAGCCGGGCCAGAGTGTGCCGCAGGTCCTCGCCGGCGGACCGCAACCGGTTCACCAGGCTGCGGTCGGCGCGGCCGCGCAGCGCCTCGACGTCCGCCCCGCGCTGCTCCACCAGCAGCTCCGGCCGCGCCAGCGACGGCCGCGACCGCCACGCCTCGATCCGGTGCGTTTCCCGGTCGAGCAGGGCGCCGACGGCGCGGTCCAGCCGCCGCCGGGCGTGCTCGATCAGGCGCGACTCCTCGGCCAGGTCCGGCACGATCCGCTTGGCGGCGTCCGTGGGGGTCGACGCCCGCAGGTCCGCGACGTAATCCAGCAGGGGGGCGTCCGTCTCGTGCCCGATCGCGCTGACGACGGGGGTACGGCATCCGAAGACGGCCCGGCACAGCGCCTCGTCGGAGAACGGCAGCAGATCCTCCACGCTGCCGCCACCGCGGGCGATCACGATGACGTCGATACTGTCGTCGTGGTCGAGCACCTTCAGCGCGTCCAGGATCTGCGGCACCGCCGTCGGACCCTGCACCGCCACGTTGATCGTCCGGAAGTCGACCGCCGGCCAGCGACGCTTCGTGTTCATCAGCACGTCCCGTTCGGCGGCAGAGGCGCGTCCGGTGATGAGCCCGATCCGGTGCGGCAGGAACGGCAACCGCCGCTTGCGCTCCCGCGCGAACAGTCCTTCCGCGGCGAGCAGCTTCTTGGTCTTCTCCAGGCGGGCGAGCAGCTCGCCGATCCCCACCTGCCGGATCTGGTCCGCCCGCAGGCTGAGCGTGCCGCGCGCCGGGTAGAACTCCGGTTTGGCGTGCAGGACGACCCGGGCGCCCTCCTCCAGCTCGGGCGCCCCCGCGTCGAGCACGTCCCGGTGCGCCGTCACCGTCAGGCTGAGGTCAGCGGACGGATCACGCAGTGTCAGGAAGACCACCGCGGTGCCCGGCCGGCGGGAGATCTGCGCGACCTGGCCGTCCACCCACACCCAGCCGAGCCGGGCGATCCACGCCCCGACCTTCTGGCTGACGACGCGTACCGGCCACGGCTCGTCGGCGCTGCTGCGCGGCTCCTCCGGCTGACCCATCCGGCCAGCCTACGGCCGCTTGTGCAACCGTCCCTCCGGCGCGCCGGGCGGCGGCACCGCGCCCACCGCCCCGCAGAACATGGCTCGCAGAACATCGACCGTACGGCCGGCGCGGGTTCGATCACCGTGCGCCGGGACGGCCCGGAGAACGACGGCGGCGCATCGTGCGACGCACGAGTGCCACCGCGACGACCAGCAGCACCCCGGCGGCTGCCCAGAAGGCGACGTCGGCGAGGAAGGACGGCCAGTTCGGGGTCCAGGCCTGCTGCAGGGCCTGGGACTTCGCCGCCGAAGCCGTTTCGGCGGTGTGGCCGCGGCGCAGCCACTCGAACGGGTACCCGCGGCCGACGAGGTAGGCGAACATGCAGCACAGACTCTCGCTGACGTGGACGAGCCCGGCGCCCGTGCCCGCCAGCGCCACGGCGACCGTGGCGATGACTCCGGCCGGTGACGGCCGCAGCCGCAGCCGATGCAGGAACACCAGCGCCGCGCCGCCCGCCGCAAGGATCGCCCCGGCCAGCACGAACGTCGAGTCTCGTTCGTCGCCAGGGGCCAGTTCGCCCGCGGGCATCAGCAGACCGACGATCATCGCCGAGGCGCCCCCGGCCAACAGCGCCATCCGGCCCATGACGTGTCGCACCCGTACCGTCTCGGCAGTCTCCACGCCTGGAGTATCCCGGCTCGGCCGGGTGCCGCTCACGACGTTGCGGAGACCCGCCGGTCGATCCCGGTGATCATCGGTGACCACGTTGCCGCGCACGATCCGCCGCGACCGTGACGGGAACCGGATCTCGTCGGGCGTCTTCTGCGCCATCATGTCGGTTCGTCCATTTCGTGCGGGTTCCGATGGCGATGCGCGCTGCCGTCCCGCTCCTTCTGCTACCGCGGCGGCTGTGGCACCCGTCGCAGCCCGGTCCGGATACGACGCGGGCACGTACGATGGCCGGGTGACCGAGACCCGTAAGCGTGTGCTGCTGGCCAAGCCGCGCGGATACTGCGCTGGCGTCGACCGTGCCGTGCAGACCGTCGAGGAGGCGCTCAAGCTGTACGGCGCCCCGATCTACGTCCGCAAGGAGATCGTTCACAACAAGCACGTCGTCACGACCCTGCAGGCCCAGGGAGCGATCTTCGTGGAGGAGAACGAGGAGGTGCCCGAGGGCGCCACTGTCGTCTTCTCCGCGCACGGCGTCGCCCCCGAGGTGCACGAGCAGGCCAGGGCGCGGTCACTGCGCGCGATCGACGCGACATGCCCGCTGGTCACGAAGGTGCACCATGAGGCGAGGCGGTTTGCCGCCGACGACTACGACATCCTGCTCATCGGTCACGAGGGCCACGAAGAGGTCATCGGTACGGCCGGCGAGGCGCCCGCCCACATCCAGCTCGTCGACGGCCCCGATGGTGCCGACAAGGTCGTCGTCCGCGACCCCGCGAAGGTCGTCTGGCTGTCCCAGACCACGCTCTCGGTCGACGAGACCATGGAGACCGTCGCCCGCCTGAAGACGAGGCTGCCGCTGCTGCAGTCCCCGCCGTCCGACGACATCTGCTACGCCACCCAGAACCGGCAGCTAGCCGTCAAGGAGATCGCCCCGCAGTGCGACGTGATGATCGTCGTCGGCTCCCGGAACTCCTCCAACTCCGTACGCCTCGTCGAGGTCGCCGTCCACGCCGGTGCGAACGCCGGCTATCTGGTCGACTACGCGAGCGAGATCGACGACGCCTGGCTGGACGGTGCCACCACGGTCGGCCTGACGTCCGGCGCCAGCGTCCCGGACGATCTGGTCATGCAGGTCCTCGACCACCTGGCGGCGCGGGGCTTCGGCGAGGTCACCGAGTTCCTCACCGCCGACGAGCGGCTGACCTTCTCCCTTCCGCAGGAACTCAAGCGCGACATGAAGGCCGCCGCGCTGCGCAGCTGATCCGTGAAGTACCTACCGCAGCGTGGACACCGCCGGAAAGCTACAGCGGCCAGCAGCCCGGCTGTTCCCAGTAGACCGGCTGTCCCCAGCAGAGGCGGGGCCGGACCGGCGACCCTCAGCCGCCCACCGCACCCGTACCGGTCCGGCGGGTCTGACCCGCCGGATCAGCGCTCGGCGCTGCGCCGCGGTGGCGAGGCGTGATCCATCAGGCCCGGCCGGTCGGCGAATCCCGCTGGGCCGGTAAATCCCGCTGGGCCGGTGAACTCAGCCGCGTCGACGAGTTCGGGCGCCTGCGGTTGGCGGGGAGTCAGTTCGACCTGAGCCGGGGTCTCGATCGGGTCGTCGGAGACGCCCATCTCGGCGAGCTTGCGCGCGCTGACCAGCACCCGTGCCTCCAGCGACCCGACCGCCCGGTTGTACGCGGTCACCGCCCCGCTCAACGCCCCGCCGAGGCGTCCGACGTGGTCGCCGAGCGTGGAGAGGCGGCCGTACAGCTCGCGGGCTAGAGCGTGCACCTCGACGGCGTTGCGGGCCAGGGCCTCGGACCGCCAGGTGTACGCGACCGTACGCAGTAGCGCGACCAGCGTCGCCGGTGTGGCCAGCACGATGTTGCGGCTGAACGCGTGCTCCAGCAGCGTCGGGTCACGTTGGAGGGCGGCGTCGAGGAACGGGTCGGCGGGCACGAAGAGCACCACGAACTCGGGCGACTGGTCGAACGCCGACCAGTACGTCTTACCGGCGAGCGCGTCGACGTGTCCGCGCAGGTGCCGGGCGTGGTTGGCGAGATGGGTGTCGCGGGCGCGTTCCTCGCGGGCCTCCATCGCGGACAGATATCCGTCGAGCGGAGCCTTGGCGTCGACGACGACGAAGCGGCCGCCGTGCAGGCGTACGACCAGGTCGGGGCGGACGGTGCCCGAGTCGGTCGCGGCGGTGACCTGTTCGGAGAAGTCGCAGTGTTCGAGGAGACCGGCGGCCTCGACGATGCGGCGCAGCTGGTGTTCGCCCCAGCGGCCGCGGACCTGCGGGGCGCGCAGCGCGGCGACCAGCTGTTTCGTCTCGGTGCGGAGCTCGCCGGAGACGGCGCCCATGGTGCGGACCTGTTCGCGCAACTCGGCGTACGCGTCGACGCGTTCGTGCTCGAGTTCGGCGACGCGCTGTTCGTAGCGGCGCAGCGTGTCGTGCAGCGGGGCGACGGCGCGGGCGACGGCCTCCTGCGACTGGGCGGTGGCCTCGTACGACAACGCGCGCATGGATTGTTCGAGCCGGCCCTCACCCTCGCGGGTGGCCTGGAGGGTCGCCTCGAGCCGGGCGATGTCGGCGCCGGTGCGGGATCGGGCGGCGAACCATCCGAGGGCGACGCCCACAACGAGACACAGGAGTACTACAGCCACCGTCGAGACAGTCACGACCGCAGCTTGCCAGAGGGGTGCGACGTGACAACGCGGGTACCGTCGGATTCATGGGACGCGCCTTGCTGGTCTTGTTGGTGGTATTGGTCATCGTCGGCCTGCTGGCGGTGGCGTGGAGGCGGGGAGCGGAGGCTCGTGAGAAGCGGCAGCTGGCGGACGCGCGGGCGGAGGCGCAGCGCTGGTACGAGCGGCTCGGCGGCCAGGTGATGAACCTGGTCGGCGATCACCCGGCGGCTCGGCAGGCGCTGTCCGACGCGGGCGAGCGGTACAACGCGGCGGGCGGGCAGTTGCAGCAGGCGACGTCGGTGCGGCAGTACGAGCTGGCCCGGGAGTCGGCGCTCGAGGGTCTCGCGTACGTGCGGGCGGCCCGGGAGGCGATGGGGATCGACCCGGGGCCGGACTTCCCGCCGTTGGCGGCGGCGCGCGGTGCCGGACAGTTGACCAAGGAACGCGAGGTCGACGTGAACGGGCAGCACTACAAGGCAGGGCCGCGGCCGGGCTCCGACACGCCGTACTACTACCCGGGTGGCCGGGTCGGAGGCCGGCCGGTGCCGTCGGGCTGGTACTCGCAGCCGGTGTGGCGGCAGGCGCTGGGCGCGGGCGCGGGTGTCCTCGGCGGCATGCTGATCTTCGACGCGCTGTTCTCGCCGGGCTTCGGCGACATCGGTTACGGCGACGGCTACCAGGAGGGCTTCGCCGACGGTGCGGGTTTCGACGGCGGTGACGGCAGTGGCGACTGGGGCAGTGGCGACTGGGACGGTGGAGACTTCGGCGGAGACTTCTGACCGATCCCCGGTGGGGCGGGCCGCCCGGGCGCTCCAGCGCCGGGGCGGGCTCAGAACGCGCAGGCGATGACCAGTTCGGGCGTCCGATCCGGCAGCAGGTCGAGTTTGCCGATCCGGCCCGCCGACCGCACGTCGTCCTCGACCAGCGCCAGCTGTTGCAGCATCGCGCCCGGCCCGAGCGCTTCGGCGAGCGGCACGTCCGTCTTCATGGAGAGCCGCCGTTCGCTCTTGGCCCGGCGTATCTGACCGAGCGCGTCACCGGCGACGTCGAGCAGGCTGGCGTCGCCGCCGGGCGCGACGCGCCGGATCTCGTAGACGGTGGGCCAGGTCGAGCGGTGCACGGAGCCGTACCGCCACCAGGACCACACCTCCTCGGTCACGTACGGCACGAACGGCGCGAACAGCCGGAGCTGTATCGACAGCGCCTCGGCGAGCGCGGCCCGGGCCGAGTCCGAGCCGGAACCGGTGCCGTAGGCCCGTTCCTTGACGAGTTCGATGTAGTCGTCGCAGAACGTCCAGAAGAACGACTCGGTCGCATGCAGGGCCGTGGTGTGGTCGTAGCCGTCGAACGCCGTGGTGGCGGCGGTGACGACGGTTTCCAGCCGGGCAAGCATGGCGGCGTCCAGGGGATCCGGGACGGGTCGCCGGAGCGCGTCGGCCGCACCGAGGCCCAGGGTGAACCTGGACGCGTTGAGCAGCTTCGTCGCGAGCCGCCGACCGACCTTGATCTGGGCCGGGTCGTACGCCAGGTCGGTGCCGGGGCGCCCGCAGGCGGCCCAGTACCGGACGGCGTCGGAGCCGTACTCGTGCAGCAATGTCGTCGGGGTGACGACGTTGCCCCTGGCCTTGGACATCTTCTTGCGGTCCGGGTCGAGGATCCAGCCGGACAGGACGGCGTCGCGCCACGGTAGGACGCCGTGTTCCTGGTGGGAGCGGACGACGGACGAGAAGAGCCAGGTACGGATGATCTCCTGGCCCTGCGGCCGCAGATCCATCGGGAACACGCGCTGGAAAAGGTCCTGGTCGCGTTCCCATCCGCCGACGATCTGCGGGGTCAGCGACGACGTGGCCCAGGTGTCCATGATGTCCGGGTCGGCGGCGAACCCGCCCGGGACGCCGCGTTGATCGGGGGAGAAGCCCGGGGGACACGACGAGGTTGGGTCAATCGGCAACGACGATTCGTCCGGTGTGAGAGGATTCTCCACGTCCGGCTCGCCAGCGTCGTCGAGCCGGTACCACACCGGGATCGGCACGCCGAAGAACCGCTGCCGGCTGATCAGCCAGTCCCCGGTCAGGCCAGCCACCCAGTGCTCGTACCGGTGCCGCATGTGGCCGGGGAGCCAGCGCAGCTCGCGGCCGCGCGCGAGCAGTTCCTCGCGCAGGCCGGTGTCCCGGCCGCCGTTTCGGATGTACCACTGCCGGCTTGTGACGATCTCCAGGGGCTGGTCGCCGCGCTCGTAGAACTTCACCGGGTGTGTGATGGGCCGCGGCTCACCGATCATGTCCGCCGACTCTGTCAGTCGCCGGACGACCTCACGCCGGGCGGCGTTGACCGTCAGGCCGGCGAGCCCCTCGCCCGCCGTGGGCAGGAAGCGGCCGTCGCGGCCGACCACGACCCGGGTGGGCAAGGAGAGGTCCCGCCACCAGGTCACGTCCGTCAGATCCCCGAACGTGCAGACCATCGCCATGCCGGTGCCCTTGTCGGGGTCGGCGAGCGGATGCGCGTACACCTGGATCTCGGTGGTGAACAGCGGGGTGCGGACGGTCGTGCCCACCAGGTCCTTGAACCGGTCGTCGTCCGGGTGACAGACCAGGGCGACGCACGCGGGCAGCAGCTCCGGCCTCGTCGTGTCGACCAGGACGGCCCCGTCCGGGCCGTGGAAACGCAGGCGGTGGTACGCGCCCGGCCGCTCCCGATCCTCCAGCTCGGCCTGCGCGACCGCCGTGCCGAACCCGACATCCCACAGCGTCGGTGCCTGCGCCGTGTACGCCTGCCCCCGCGCGAGGTTGCGCAGGAACGCCCGCTGTGACGCGGCGCGTGCATGATCACCGATCGTCGTGTACGCGAGTCCCCAGTCGACACTGAGCCCGAGGCGCCGCCACAGCTCCTCGAAGGCCCTCTCGTCCTCGGCCGTCAGCCGCACGCACAGCTCCACGAAGTTCTGCCGCGAGATCGGGATCTCCGTCTTCGACGGCCCCGGCGGCTCGAACGCGGCGTCGTACGGCAGCGACGGGTCGCAGCGGACCCCGTACACGTTCTGGACGCGGCGTTCCGTGGGGAGCCCGTTGTCGTCGAAGCCCATCGGGTAGAAGACGGTCCTCCCGCGCATGCGCTGGAACCGCGCGATCAGGTCGGTATGGGTGAACGAGAAGACGTGGCCCATGTGCAGGGAACCCGATACGGTCGCCGGAGGCGTGTCGATCGCGTACACGTCCTGCCGCTCCTTCGAGCGGTCGAACGTGTAGGTGCCCTCCTCCTGCCACCTGCGCGCCCACTTCGCCTCGAGCCCGTCCAGCGACGGCCGCTCGGGAAAGGCGCTTCGTCCCGTATCGGTCATCCCCGCATGCTACGGCCGCGCCTCGTGTGCGAGCAGCCACGTTTTGACGTCGAGACCCCACCGGTACCCGCGCAACGTCCCATCCGTCCCCAGCACCCGATGACAGGGCACGAACAACGCGACGGCGTTCCGGGCACACGCGGCCGCCGCCGCCCGTACGGCCGCGGGCCGCCCGGCCAGGGCCGCGTACCCGCGGTAGGTGACCGGCTCTCCCGGCTTGATGTCCCGCATGACCTTCCACGCGTGCTCCATGAACGCGCCTGAAGTCCGCTGCTCGACGGGCACGCCGTCCAGCGCCACGACGTCACCCTCGAAATAGGACCGCACGGCCGTGCTCACGGTCCCGAGGTCACTCACCCTTGTCGTCTCCTCCCGCAACGCCGGGTGTACGAGGGGGAGCAGCTCACCGACATCCTCGGTGAAACCTGCGGCGCGTACCGATCCGTCGTCGCTCACGACGATGGTCAGCGGGCCGGCCGGGGTGCTCATGGTCGAGTGGTTCATCTCTGCCCTCCTGGGCTGTCCGTCGTGCGATGTCACGCGCTGCGCCACAGACGTACGAGGGCGTAGCTGCGCCATGGCCGCCACCGTTCGGCGTGCCGGGCGAGCTCGCCGGTGATGCCGAGGTTGGCAGCCCCCCGCCGGGCGGCGACATCGGTGGGGAGGAAGACGTCCGGATCACCGAGCGCCCGCATGACCACGTAGCCCGCGGTCCACGCCCCGACCCCCGGTAGTTCGAGCAGCCCGGCGGTCGCGGCGGCCGGATCCGCCCCCGGCTCCAGATCGAGCAGCCCGTCCTCGACGGCCCGCGCGAGCGCCAGCAACGACCTCCTCCGGGTAACCGGCATCCCGAACGCTTCGTGGGGCAGTGTCAGCAGTTCACCCGGGGTGAGAAACCCGCGTAGTTCGCCACCGGGCCGGACCGCCGGCCCGGGTCCGATGTCGCTGCCGACCCGGGGAATCAGGTCGGTTGCGGCAACGAGGCGGGTCAGGGTGGTGCGTGCGCCGGCGACGCTGACCTGCTGTCCCACGATCGCCCGGACCGCCGTCTCGAAGCCGTCCACCGCCCGGGGCACGCGTATCCCCGGCTCGGCCGCGACCGCCGCGGCCAGCGCTGGATCCTCGGCGAGTGTGGCGTCGACCGCGGCGGGATCGGCGTCCAGGTCGAGTAACCGGCGGCAACGGGCCACCGCGGGCGCGAGGTCGCGGACGTCGGCGAGGTCGAGTGTGGCCGCGATCCACTTCTCGGCCGCGGTCAGGGCGATCGTGGCGGGTCCGTGCGGCAGCCGCAGCCCGCGCCGGTACGTCCGTCCGTCGTACTCCTCGACGCCGGGCAGGGTTCGAGCTGCCAGGAAGTCGAACGGCGCGATCATCGGCGCCCGGTACGCCAGCCGCAGGCTGATCGAACCCGGCCGCCCACCGACCAGAGCGTCGTCCGTCCCGCGTGCCGCCGGACGGCGTTCGCGCAGGACGGACGGGGCGCAGCCGTACACCTCGCGGAGCGTGTCGTTGAACTGCCGGACGCTGCCGAACCCCGCCGCGAACGCGATCTCCGCAAGCCCCAGCTCCGTGGACTCGACGAGGATCCGCGCGGTCTGGGCCCGTTGCGCCCGGGCCAGCGCGAGTGGCCCCGCGCCCAGCTCCACCGTGAGCAGCCGCCCGAGGTGCCGTTCCGTGTAGCCCAGCCGGGCGGCGAGCCCCGTTACGCCGTCCCGGTCGACGACACCGTCGCCGATCAGTCGCATGGCCCGTCCGACGACGTCTGCGCGGACGTCCCAGTCGGGGGAGCCGGGGACGGCGTCGGGGCGGCAGCGGCGGCAGGCGCGCAGGCCGGCGCGCTGGGCGGCGGCCGCGCTCCGGTAGAACGCGACGTTCTGCCGTTTGGGGGTGACTGCGGGGCAGGACGGCCGGCAGTAGATCCCCGTCGTCCGTACGCCCGTGTAGAAGCAGCCGTCGAACCGCTGGTCACGGCTGTCGACTGCCCGGTAGCACCGTTCGAAGTCCAACTCCACGCCACCGATCCTGCCCCTCGACACCGCCGTTGGCTCGCGGGAATCGGACATGGCTATGCCGTAGGCGTCCAACCCGGGTCGCGGCCGCTGGCACCGATCACCCGGTCGAGCAGCGGCGCGTCCGCCGGTACGGGAACCGGCGGCCCGAACATGCCCGGCGTTCCCTCGTTCTGGCCCTCGGGGAACATGCTCATGCTCACCGCGAGCGCCGCCGGGTCGGGCTGATAGGCCTGCCCGGTGGCTCGGGCCAGGTCCCAGCCGTGAATGACGAGCTCGTTCAACGCGACTGCGCCCATCACCTGCGCGGGCAGTGTGACACCGCCGGCCTGCGTCTCGCCGACCCAGGCGTCCGGCTTGCGCCATGCCGCGACCAGCTCGTCGAGCAGCTGCGGCAACTTCTCGCGCCATTCGGGGTCCAGATCGTCGGCTGACGGCCGGGGGGCCTGCGACGTAGGGCCGCCGGTGTCCTTCTCGGCCGCGAGGCGGAACGCGAAGGTGAGGCCGACAAGGTGATCGAGCATCTGCGCGACCGGGGTGCCCTCACAGGGTGTCGGAGCGGTGAGCTGGTCGTCGCGTATCCCCTCGATCACGGCCTTGACCTGCGCGGCGGTCGGGCCGTGGTCGGGCCTGGCGGTGTCGTCGGTCATCGTGAAGCTCCTTTGCTCGTCGACCGGGGGCACGTTACCCACCACGTCTGACATTCCCACGGCGCTGCGTAGACTGGCCCGTCGTGAGCCTCTCCATCGGGATCGTCGGCCTGCCCAACGTCGGCAAGAGCACGCTCTTCAACGCCCTGACCAAGAACGACGTCCTCGCGGCGAACTACCCGTTCGCCACGATCGAGCCGAACGTCGGCGTGGTCGGGCTGCCGGACTCCCGGCTGGAGAAGCTGGCCGAGATCTTCGGCTCGGAGAAGATCATCCCGGCGCCGGTGTCGTTCGTCGACATCGCAGGCCTGGTCCGCGGCGCCTCGAAGGGCCAGGGCCGCGGCAACGCGTTCCTCGCGAACATCCGCGACGCGACCGCGATCTGCCAGGTCGTCCGCGCGTTCTCCGACCCGAACGTGCTGCACGTCGACGGCAAGATCTCACCCGCCGACGACATCGAGACCATCAACACCGAGCTCATCCTGGCCGACCTAGCCACCGTGGAGAAGGCGCTGCCGCGGTTGCAGAAGGAGGCGAAGCTCAAGAAGGACCGCGCCCCGGTCGTCGCCGCGGCCGAGGCCGCGTTCGAGCTGCTCAACGAAGGTACGACCCTGCACCAGGGTGCCGCGAAGGCCGGCATCGACGTGGCCCTGCTGGGTGAGCTCCACCTGCTCACCACCAAGCCGTTCCTCTACGTCTTCAACGTGGACGAGGCCGAGCTGGGCAACGCCGAGTTCCTCGACGAGCTGCGCGCGCTGGTCGCCCCCGCCGAGGCCGTCTTCATGGATGCCAAAATCGAGTCCGAGCTCATCGAGCTCCCCGAGGACGAGGCCCTCGAACTGCTCGAGTCCACCGGCCAGACCGAACCCGGCCTGCAGCAGCTGATCCGCGTCGGCTTCAATACGCTCGGCCTCCAGACGTACCTGACCGCCGGACCCAAGGAATCGCGCGCCTGGACCGTCCCGGTCGGCGCGACCGCCCCCGAGGCCGCGGGCGTCATCCACTCCGACTTCCAGCGTGGCTTCATCAAGGCCGAGATCGTCGGCTACGACGACCTGGTCGCGGCCGGTTCGATGGCGGCGGCGAAGGCGGCGGGCAAGGTCCGCATGGAGGGCAAGGACTACATCATGAAGGACGGCGACGTCGTGGAATTCAGATTTAACGTCTGATTCCGGTCCAGCGTCTTCCATTCAGGCTCCGCCTGCCTGATCGCTCCCATGCCGAGCTGTGGTGCCCGTTGCCGGTCGGCGGTGCAGATCGTGGCGCTTTTCCTACTCGTTTGACACACTGGGGCGATGGGTGAAGGGGCGTACCGCATCGGGGAAGGGCCGGCGACACGGGTGAGCCTGTCGCTGCCGGAGGGGACCGCCGAGGCGATCCGCGCACGGGTGGGCAAGCGGCAGTTCTCCGCGTTCATTGCCGAAGCGGTCGAGCGTGAGTTGCGCGGGCAGGTGCTTGACGAGTACCTGGCGGATTACGAGAGCCGCAAAGGGCCCGTCTCCGACCAGGCTCGTCAGCGGGCGCGGCACGTCTTCGACGAGGTGTTCGCCGAGGAGGGCGAATGGCCCGCCGCACGCTGATCCACGAGGGAGCGCTGGTTCTCGACAGCGAGGGTCTCTCAAAGCTGCTCGCCGACGACGAGCTGGTAGTGGCGATGACAGCTGAGGCGCGCTCGCGTGGCATGGAGGCTGTGATCAGCGCACTCACCATCATCGAGGCCGTTCACGCCCGCACACCTAAGGCTCGCCTGAACTGGGTGCTCTCCGGGATACGCGTGGTCCCGGTGGGCGAGCAGGAAGCGAGGGCAGCGTCGAAGCTGTTGATGGACGCTGGTCTGCATGGGCACAAGTACGCGATTGATGCGGCGGTTGCCGAGGCCGCGTTGCGTCAGCATCGCCCTGTGGTCATGCTGACTTCCGACATCGACGACATGGTCAAGCTCTGCGGCGACCGGGTCCGGCTTGTGGCGGTGTGAGGCCGTTGATGCCAGCGGTACGCGTCCTCTGCCCGTCGGCCAGGTGTCGGGCGAGCGGCGTTCCGGCGCCCCAGGGGCCCGTCCACCGCCGCATTCATCGCGCGCGCCCGTGACGACCGCCGTCACCCCGCCACGCCAGTCCCCGCGTCAGCAATACGGGCAGTGGCAACGTGGCACCCTGCCAATCCGGAGCCTCGCGGCGCCGGTCATCTTCGAGAATGCGTCGCACGGCCGCGTCGCGCTCGCGTTGCTGGATCGCCTCGGCCGCTGCACGCGCGTCGTGCAGCCGCTCTCGCCGGTTCGCCGACCGCAGCCATCCCCACCACGGACGTCTGCCGCCCACCGCGGGTAGCTCGTATCGGACCTGCACAGGGCCATCGGGCGTCGCCCTTCCGGTCACTTGTCGCCTCCTCCGGTCGCGCCGCATCAAATCGGGGGCGAGAGGCGGCAGCGCCTCGGGTAATGCAGCTACCGCCACCCGCCTGGACACGACCGTACGGAGAACGCCGAGCGGTCAGAAGGGCCGCGATGTCCAGGTCGGACACATGCAAGATCGCCTCTAGGACGCGGTGTCCTACCTGCTCGGCACAGCCAGCTGGAGATGCTGGGCGAGATCCTCGAGCACCGGCGGCCGCCGGCTGCCGGCGCGCACCAGGAGCTCGGTGACGACGTCGCGGCTGAGCCGGTAGTAGCGGGCGAACTCCGGCGCCACCTCGATCGCACGGGCCACCGTCGACGTGGCGTCGCCGTCGTGGCCGACCTCGACCTGCGCGGCGGCAAGCCCGAGTAGGTAGCGCGCTTCCCAGGTGGGCGGGAGCTGGCCGCCGATGGCGTCGACGTTCGCGGCGAGCCGGACGGCGAGCTCGACGTCGCCGACCTCAGTGGCGTTCACCACGGCCGTCTGCTCGACGAGGCGGGGCCCGAATACCGTCCAACGGTCGGTGCGGTCGGTGCCGAGCCGTCCGGCCGCGCCGCGGGCGTAGCTGAGCAATTCGTCGGCCTGGGCGAGGTTGCCGTCTCGGGCGGCAGCGCCGGATGCGTTCACGAGAAGGCCGCCCCAGACAGCCAGTTCCGAGGCTGACGCTCGCATGAGGGAGGGCTCGTGCCGTTCCGCGGCCCGGGTCGCCACCGTGACACATTCGGCGTACCGGCCCCGACGGCGCAGGATCCATGCCGCCCAGTGCTGTGTAGAAGCCACGCTGACCGGATCACCGCACAGGCCGGCGGCGCCGAGCGCACGCTCGGCGGCGAGCCAGGCGAGATCTTCAGCGCCGAGCATGATGGCGATCCCGGCGGACGCCTCGTACGCGTGGCGAGGTGCCCGTACGCGGCCAACTGGTCCTCGCCGCGCAGGCCCCGAGTGGCGTGACGGGCGTCCGCAATGAGAGTCGGCAGCACCGCGGCAAGGAGGGAGTAATCGCCGGCCTGCCATACCCGCCAGGCGTGCGTGGCTGACTCACCGACGGCGGCGAGGTCTGGACGGTCCGAGGGCTCGGCCAGGTCCGCGAGGGCTTCGAGGCCAGCGGTAGTTACCGCCTGGCGGACGTCCTCGAGGGTGCCGCCGGGCTGGCCCTCGACGGGCGACAGGGTCCGCCGAGGGGTGATCAGCACCGAGAGGTCGGCGCCGAGCCCGTCGGCAAGGTCGCGCAGGGTAGCCAGACGGGCGGTGCTACGGGTGCCCTGCTCCAGCTTGCGGATCACATCGACGCTCACCCCCGACCGCTCGGCGAGCTCCTCCTGGCTTTGGCCAGCCATGGCTCGCGCCCGGGCGAGCTGTTCACCGATGGGCAGGACAGCATCCGTCGTCATGGGGCCTTCCACGCCTCTCCCTGTAGCGGTCAGGGCGGGCGGCGCGCACGCACGGCCGCTACAGCTGGCAACGCGCCTACCCATCGACACGTTATCGGCCCCGTGAGTCGCGCGGCAGGCGAGGGATGAGCCTTTCGTACCGGGCGGCCGTGCCGGCGGTGGAGGATCGGCGGCTGCGGCGTAGCGGGTGGTCGTGCGGACGATCTGCGAGATGCGCTGCGCCGGCCCGCCGGTCCGGAGGGGGAGCCGTTCCGGCGGGCCGCAGCTATCGAGGACATCGGGCGGGCGGACGCCGACCTGAGACCCGCACCCGTAAGGCGACCGGACCGGCTGGGAAATACAACGTGCCCACGAGCGGCACCTACCTGGGCGAGACCATCACCGGCAAACCCAGACCAGGTAACCGAGCCGGAGCGGGAGGCGACGTCGCCTCAGGAGATGTAGTGCATGATCACGTTGTGTACGTGGTGGGTCTTTTCGTCCCCGCGGAACTCGACCTCGTACGAGTGCGTGCCGACGTTGATGGCGATGGTGCCGCTGGAGAAGAACGAACCGGCCCAGCTCTTGTTACTGACCACGCTCACGCTGCTGATCCTCGAGTACGGGACGCTGGTGATGGCGACCCGCTTGCCCACGAAGGACTTGTCCTGGATGATCACGCGACGGTTGGTGAGGCCGATGAAGCCGGTGCCGACGCCGATCGCGTCGTAGACGGCGATCACCTGTTCGCCGTCGAGCAGCCCGCTCTGGACCTGCTTCAGTTGATCTTTGTGGTCGTACACGACATCCGCCATGCCGACGAGGTTATCGGTCACACGCTAGGAGGCCGCGGTGACCGTGCGGTACGCGTCCTCGATCCGGGCCGCCAGGGTGACCTCGCCGGCAGTGATCACTCCGCCGTCCTGTGCACCTAGGCAGATCTGGGTGTGGCCGTCCAGCCGACGGATCTCCGGTCGAAGGTGCAGGGCGTCCGCCGCCACCTTGATGCGCTCCGTCAATGCGGCATGCTGCGAGTCGTCGATGACGAGGTTGCGTTTGATCAGCGTCCCGTCTCGGATCCACCCGTTGAGCAGCCCCAACGCGTCGGTCAGGTAGTCGGGCCGCGGCCTGCTCGTCCACCGCGCACGCATTGCCACACCTCCTAGGCGTCGTTGCCGGCTTGTGGCCAAACTGTCGCCGCACTGTGTCCGGTGCCACCCATCCTGGTGCTCATCGACGTGCGTGTCCACGGCCACATTTAGTGTTCTTGCGACAGACAGGACGGCTCGGGCAACCCGTTCGGCTCATATTTCGTGGCATGCTGTGCCGTTGTGCGAACCGGACAACAGCGCGTCGTCGTGGGTGCCGCGATCATCCACAACGGTAGCGTCCTCGCCTGCGAACGTACGGCGCCACCCGAGGTCGCCGGGCGCTGGGAGTTCCCCGGTGGCAAGGTCGAACCCGGCGAGTCGGACGAGGTGGCGCTGGCCCGTGAATGCGCGGAGGAGCTCGCCGTCAAGGTTGAGGTCGGTGAGCAGATCGGCCCGTCCGTACCGCTGGCTCACGGCCGTGCGGTCCTCCGGGTGTACCTTGCCCGGCTGCTCGACGAAGGCGTACCGGAGGCCCTGGAACATGCCGCGATACGCTGGCTGACCGCGGACGAACTCGACGACGTGCACTGGCTGCCCGCGGACGCCCCGATCGTCGCGGCCCTGCGCCCGCTGCTGTCCTAGCGTCCGGTGCTGGCCCATCTGTCGGTACAAACACCTCGCCCGCCCGCATCACGCCCGCCGGCATCACCGCCGCCCTTGACGAGATCGGCCTTCCGGTACACCGGCACCGCGCCTCGATGTCACCGGAACCAGGAAAGCCGAAGGCCCCCCCGGGGGGGGGCCCCCGGGCCCCCCAACCCGGGGGGAGGGGCGGGCGGGCCGGGGGGGGGGGGGGCTGGGCGGCCGGGGGG
>CBIHNN010000037.1:0-46260 GCA_966211315.1 uncultured Micromonosporaceae bacterium
CTCCGTCGCCACGACGTTCCGGTCGTCATGCGAACCCGGCCTGTGAGCAGCGAGCACCCCTCGACTCATCGTCCTCGCCAACCCTCAGAGTCGCCAGTCGTCCGCCGCCGGCTCCGCAGCAGGACTTGAACCCCGGAACCATGATCTCAGTTTCCGGCCGATCACCCTGACCACCGTTTCTGCGCCAGAGCCGTCAATTGGACAGACCCTGGGATGGGTTACGGGCGCAGCAGCACCTTGATGGCGCGGCGCTCGTCCATGGCCTGGTAGCCCTCGGCGGCCTGCTCGAGCGGCAGTTCGAGGTCGAACACCGTGCCCGGGTTGATCTGCCGGTTACCGATCAGGTCGATCAGGTCGGGCAGGAAGCGGCGTACGGGCGCGGGCCCGCCGTGCAGGTGCACCCCGGAGAAGAACAGCTCCATGCCGGGCAGTTCGACGCCGTGGGCGACGCCTACGTAGCCGACGTGCCCGCCGGGGCGGGTGGAGCGGATGGCCTGCATCATCGACTCATTCGTGCCGACCGCTTCGATCACCGAGTGCGCGCCGAGACCGTTCGTCAGCTCCTTGATCCGGGCCACGCCCTCGTCGCCGCGCTCGGTGACGATGTCCGTGGCTCCGTAGTCGAGGGCGAGTTTCTGGCGGGGCTCGTGCCGGCTCATCGCGATGATGCGTTCGGCGCCGAGTTGCTTGGCCGCCAGCACGCCGAGCAGCCCCACCGCGCCGTCCCCGACCACTGCGACGGTCTTGCCTGGGCCGGCCTCGGCGGCCACCGCGGCGAACCAGCCGGTACCAAGCACGTCGGAGGCGGCCAGGAACGACGGGATCAACTCATCCGACGGGGCGTCCGGCGTGGCGACCAGGGTGCCGTCGGCCAGCGGGACCCGTGCCAGCTGCGCCTGGGTGCCGATGCTGCCCATCAGCTCGGCGTGCACGCAGCGAGACTGATAGCCGGCCTGGCAGATCTCACAGGTGTTGTCGGAGGCGAAGAACGAGCCGACCACGAACTGGCCCGGCCGCACGGTGCGCACGTCGCTGCCGACCTCCTCGACGACGCCGACGTACTCGTGTCCCATCGGTGTCGGCCCGGCGATCTTCTCGATCCCGCGGTACGGCCACAGGTCCGAACCGCAGACACAAGCCGCGGACAACCGGATGATCGCATCCGTCGGGGCGAGGATCCGCGGATCCTCACGCTCCTCCACCCGCACATCACCGGGGGCGTACAGGACAACACCACGCATGACGCTTCTCCAAGGTCTCGACGGGGTTCGGTGGCCGTGTTCTCGGATGCGAGCCAGGCGTCACGGAGCGTGGATGGCCATGGGCATCCCAGATGGAGCTAACCACCCATGGTCGTCGCCATCCAGTTGACCCGGCCTGCGGACGGTCCGGGAGTTCCTGCTGAACGGCGTACCGGCAGGGCACCCTTCAGAAGTGGCGAGGTTCATCCCACTCCGTGGGGGGCCGGTAGTCGACAGAGGGCTTCACGGCCGCGTCGACTTCTTCAGGCGTCAGGAGCACTGCCGTGCGTACGCTGGCGCCTCCCGCCGCGCTGACGGCGATGGCGAAGGCAGCGGCACTCTGGTTGTCGGGAAGGTCGGCGATGACGAAGGCGTCATGGTCACCGAAGGTGAAGTAGAAGCGGTCGAGCTGTCCCCCGACGCTCTCGGCGGCCTTGGCCACGGCGTCGCGTCTGCTGCTTCCGCCTGCGCGTTGGAGGCCCTTGACACCCTCAACCGTGTATGAGGCTTCGAACAAGAACTTGGGCATCTGTCGCCTCGTTTCTGCGGTGGTCTGTTACCCATCTCGTCCGGCTCCGGTTGATCAGGGCGTACGAGGGGTTCGGCACAGGAACCGCGTACCCATCTTGGAGCGCCGGAATCGCAAAATGCACAGGGCCGTGACCACCGGGTGCACGACACAGGAGCGGGGTCAGCGCAGGCCACTGGTGATCGGCTCATCGGCGAGGCCCGGCTAGCGCAAGGCTGGGCCTGGCCCGGATTGATCCATCCACGCGCCGGTGTCGGTCGAGTTCGGGTTACCGGTCCGGGCGAGGGGCGGCCTTGGTCCGCCGCCCGCGCTGGCAGGTCTTCGGACTCGTGGGTGTGACAGGGACGTCGCCTACCGGCCGTCGCTTCCCCGGCCTGGCCGCCCATGTCGTGTCGGTGCGGCGCGGTGGATGTGCTGAGCCGCAGAGATCGAAGGAGCGTTGCGGCGCCGCCGCGGGCGCAACTGACCTGTCCGCGACGGGCGGGTCGCCCCGGGACACGGCTGGGCGCACGGTCGACGGTGGGAACGGTTTCGCCGCACCGGAGGCGATCGTCAGCGTGCGCCGTCACACCGGCTAGGCTCCTGCCGCGCCCGGCCTGCTACCGGGCGGCGGGCATGCTCGCCATGGCCGTGCTGAGCATCGCCCTCCAGTGCGGTAGCGCACCGACACCGGTGCCGAGCCAGCGCTCGTGGCCGAGCACGCTGTACGTGGGACGCCGGGCGGGACGCGGGAACCGGTCACTGGTCGTCGGGCGTACCCGGTCCGGGTCCAGTCCTGCCTCCACGAAGACCGCACGGGCCAGGCCGTACCAGCTCGTCTGTCCTGCCGCCGTGCCGTGATAGACGCCCGGCGCGGCGTGTCCGGTCACCGCCGCGCGGGCCAGGGCGACCACCTGGCCGGCCAGCGCGTACGACCAGGTGGGCGGCCCCTCCTGGTCGGCCACCACGTCGACGGTTTCCCGCTGCCCGGCCAGTCGCAGCATGGTACGCACGAAGTTGTGGCCGTGTGCGCCGTACAGCCAGGCGGTCCGTACGACGCAACCGCCCGAGGCGAGGACCGCCCGTTCACCCGCCAGCTTTCCGCGCCCGTACGCGTTGACCGGTGCCGGCTCCGCGTGCTCCGGGTAGGGGACGGTGGAGGTGCCGTCGAAGACGTAGTCGGTGGAGATGTGGAACAGGCGCGGGCCGGCGACCGCGGCGAGAGACCGCACCGCATGCCCGTTGACGGCGGTCGCGGCGGCCTCGGCGACCTCGGCACCATCCACATCGGTCCAGCCGGCCGCGTTGAGTACGACGTCCGCCCCGGCGACGGCGTCGCGAACCGCCGCTACGTCGGTGATGTCGAGCGTCGACCGGGTCGCGGGCACCACGTCGGAGTCACCGGCCTCGGCGAGCACGGCGCACAGGTCGTGGCCGAGCATCCCGCCGGCCCCGGTCACCAGCCAGCGCATCAGCCGGCGGTCCGGGTCGTGAGCGGCTCCCACCAGGCCCGGTTGTCCCGGTACCAGGCGACTGTCGCGGCGAGCCCGTCGTCGAGGCCGATCAGCGGCGCATACCCGAGTTCCTTACCGGTCTTCGTGATGTCCAGCGAGTAGCGCCGGTCGTGGCCCTTGCGGTCGGGCACCGACCGGACCCGGTCCCAGTCGGCGCCGCAGGCGGTGAGCAGCCGCCCCACGAGGTCCCGGTTGGACAGCTCGGTGCCCCCGCCGATGTGGTAGACCTCGCCCGGGCGGCCCTTCTCCAGAGCCAGTTGGATGCCCCGGCAGTGGTCCTCGACGTGCAGCCAGTCGCGCACGTTGCCGCCGTCGCCGTACAGCGGCAGACTCCGGCCGTCGAGCAGGCTGGTCAGGAACAGCGGGATGACCTTCTCGGGGAACTGGTGCGGGCCGTAGTTGTTCGAGCAGCGGGTGACGACGACGTCGAGCCCGTGGGTCCGGTGCGCGGCGAGCGCCAACAGGTCCGAACCCGCCTTCGAGGCCGCGTACGGCGAGTTCGGCGCGAGCGGCCAGTCCTCGGTCCACGAGCCGTGCTCGATCGAGCCGTACACCTCGTCGGTGGACACGTGCACGAACCGTTCGACGCCGGCCGCGCGGGCCGCGTCGAGCAGCACCTGGGTTCCCAGCACGTTGGTGCTGACGAACGGAACGGCGCCGGTGACCGAACGGTCGACGTGGGACTCCGCTGCGAAGTGGACGACCGCGTCGTGGCCGGGCAGGCAGTCGCGCAGCAGGTCGGCGTCCCGGATGTCTCCGTGCACGAAGGTGAGTCGGGAATCCGTCACCGGCAGGTTCGCCCGGTTGCCCGAATAGGTCAGCAGGTCCAGAACTGTCACGGCGGCGCTGGTCAGGGCCGGGTACTGATCGTGCAGAACGCCGCGGACGTAGGCCGAACCGATGAAGCCCGCACCGCCGGTCACGAAAATCTTCACGGCTGGCGAGTGTAGTCGGAACGCCATTGGTGTCTAGGCTCCTGCTGTGCGCGGAATCCTGCTGGCTGGTGGCACCGGCTCGCGGCTGTGGCCCATCACCAAAGCTATGTCCAAGCAGTTGATGCCGGTCTTCGACAAACCGATGGTGTACTACCCGCTGACCACGCTGGTTTCCGCGGGCATCCGGGAAATCCTCATCATCACGACGCCCGAGGATCAGCCGCACTTTCGGCGGCTGCTCGGCGACGGCGAGCAGCTCGGATTGGCGCTTTCCTATGCGGTTCAGCCGTGTCCGGAAGGGATTGCCCAGGCGTTCCTGATCGGCGCGGACTTCATCGGCGATCAGCCGGTCGCGCTGATCCTCGGGGACAACATCTTCCACGGGGTGGGCCTCGGACGGCAGCTGGCCCGGCACGGCAAGCCGGTCGGTGGGCGGATTTTCGCCTACCCGGTGGCCGATCCGCACCGGTACGGCGTCGTGGAACTCGACGATGCAGGCCGTGTGCTGTCCATCGAGGAGAAACCGGAGAAGCCCCGGTCGACGTACGTCGTACCCGGGCTGTACTTCTACGACCGTACGGTGCTGCGGATCGTCGAGGGCCTGCGGCCGAGTGGCCGCGGGGAGCTGGAGATCACCGCGGTCAATGACGAGTACCTGCGCCGCGGTCAGCTGGATGTGACCGTCCTGGACCGGGGAACGACGTGGCTGGACACCGGCACGTTCCAGTCGCTCGTGCAGGCGTCGGAGTACGTCCGGGTGATCGAGGAACGGCAGGGCCTGAAGATCGGATGCGTGGAGGAGGCCGCCTGGCGTCTGGGGTTCATCTCCGACGACCGGCTGCGCGAGCTCGCTGGGCCGCTGACCAGGAGCGGCTACGGTGACTACCTGCTGCGCCTGCTGGACGGCGACCGGTACGGCGGTCACTGGTGAAGATCCGGCCGTTGTCCGTCGACGGCGCCTGGGAGGTCGTGCCCGCTCAGCACCGCGACGCCCGTGGCACCTTTCTGGAGTGGTACCGGTTCGACACGCTCGCCGCGTCGGTCGGGCATCCGCTGGAACTGGCCCAGGCGAACCTCTCGGTGTCGTCGCGGGACGTCGTGCGCGGCATCCACTTCGCCGACGTACCCCGAGGACAGGCCAAGTACGTGACCTGTGTGGCCGGCGTGGTGCTTGACGTGGTGGTGGACATTCGCGTCGGCTCACCGACGTTCGGCCGGTGGGAGTCCGTGCGGCTCGACGACGAGCAACGGCGTGCCGTCTACCTCGCCGAGGGGCTGGGGCACGGTTTCTGCGCCCTGACCGAGCGTGCCACGGTGGCGTACCTGTGTTCCAGCACCTACCGGCCCGGGCACGAGCACGGCATCCACCCGCTGGATCCCGACATCGGCATCGCCTGGCCGGTCCCGGCCCCCCTGCTGTCGGAGAAGGACGCGGCCGCGCCGTCACTGGCGGAAGCCTGCGCGGCCGGTCTGTTGCCGCGGTACGACGACTGCCTGGCCTACATCGAATCATCCCGCCTGTCGTGACTCAGGCACGGGTGGTCCCGGTGTGGTGCGGAGGCGGATTGTCGCTTTTGGACGGCAACGTTAGTCGCTTCGTCGATGTCTCCACTCGCGGAGGTCGTTCGCCCGATGTGTGAATCTTGCATGCTTTTCGTTTGTCGCATAGCCGACTGTCGTTGGGTAATGATCGGAAAGGTCTAGCGCGGCGCGGCCGCATTCCAGCAATCTCTCCGGTGGGCCCACGGGTTTGCGTCGGCGGTACGCCGCCGAGCGGACGGAAGTGACCGGCACGTGCGTTCCAGCATTGAGTGCGAGCCGGCCGACGGTTGGCCGTGCTCGATAGCGGAGGCAAAGCGTGGAAACGATCAAACCGGGGGCGGCTCCTGACCTGAGCCGAGTGGATTCGCAGCTCAGGAGGAATCCCGAGCCCCTTATCCGGGCGACCACCGTCCGTGCCCGGTGGAAGAATCGGTACGCCGCGACCCTCTGCCTCATCGACTACCTGGTCGGCCTGGGTGCCGCCGCGTTGGCCCTGACATTGCGATTCGGTCCGTACGACGGTCGGCCCCAGGTGCACGACTACCTGTTGTTGACGCTGATATTGCCGTTTGCCTGGATGCTGTCGCTGGCAATCAACCGTGCGTACGAGTCCCGTCATCTTTTCGTCGGCACCGAAGAATACGCTCGGGTTTTCCGTTCCGGCATGGGGTTGACGGCGGGGCTGGCTATTTTCTCCTTCGCGTTCGAATTGCGGCTGGCTCGTGGATACGTGATTATCGCGTTGCCCCTGGCCACCGTCGCGGACATCGCCGCGCGATACATCCTGCGGCAGTGGCTGCACCGCTCCTGGGCCCGCGGCGAGCGGCTCAACCGGGTCATTCTGGTGGGCCACGAGCGCGCTCTGGCCGACATGGCCCGGCGGCTGCGCTACGAGCGGCATCACGGCCTGGGCGTGATCGGCGCGTGTCTGCCCCCCGGCGTGCGCACGGACGACTACGTCACCGGACTGCCGCCCCTCCTCGGAGCCCTCGACGACGTCGCGTCGGCGGTGCGACGCTTCGACGCGGACTGCGTGGTCGTCCTAGCCTGCACGGAGATCGACGGTGCCGCGCTGCGCCGGCTCGCCTGGCAGCTCGAACGCGACGACACCGAACTCATCGTGGCGAGCACGCTGGTCGACGTGGCGGGCGACCGGACCACGATCCGTCCGGTGGACGGCCTGCCGATGCTGCACGTCGAGCACCCCCGTCTCAAGGGCGGCGCCCGGTTCGTCAAGGAGATCTTCGATCGGGTCGGCGCGTCTCTGCTGCTGGTCGTCGCCGCACCGTTGCTGGCGGTCATCGCAGCTCTGGTCATGGTTATGCCGGGTGCTCCCGGACCGGTCGTGTTCCGGCAGGAACGGGTGGGCAAGAACGGCCTGCCGTTCACCCTCTACAAATTCCGCACCATGCGCGTGGACGCCGAGGAACGGCTGGCCGATCTGCGGGCACTCAACGACACCGACGGTCAGCTGTTCAAGATGCGCGAGGACCCCCGGGTCACCCCCGTAGGGCGCTGGCTGCGCCGGTTCTCGTTGGACGAGGTCCCGCAACTGGTGAATGTGATCAAGGGCGACATGTCGCTGGTGGGCCCGCGCCCTCCGCTGGCCGCCGAGGTGGCCGGGTACCCGGCCGACATGCGCCGGCGGCTCGTCGTCAAACCGGGGCTGACCGGCCTGTGGCAGGTTTCCGGCCGCTCGGACCTCTCCTGGGAGGAGTCGATCCGGCTCGACCTGATCTACGTGGAGAACTGGTCACTCGCCATGGATCTTGCCATTCTCGTCCGCACCCTCAGCGCCGTCGTCCGCAGCGCCGGGGCGTACTGAGCCGCTGGGCCTGTCCCGCGAATGGAAGGGGAGCCCGCAGATGTCCGCGCATGACCTGCCGGAAGGCTCGGGGCGCACGCCGCTGCCGTCCGGGGTTCGGTGGTCTCGCCGGCCGACCGGGCGTCGATGGTGGCTGATCGGCGTGCTCGTCGTCGTGGTCGTCGGGGGGACCGTCCTGGTGGGTGCGCCATGGCGATCGCGCTCGACCACCGCCGGCGCGCCGCGACCCGCTCCGCCGACACCGTGGCCGTCGCCGTGGGACAGCCGGGTGCCGTCCGGATCCCCGTACACCTCCGCCAGCCCCGCATCCGCCAGCGCCGCATCCGTCAGCGGCACGTCCCCCGGCGCCGTATCCGCCAGCGCGGCGCCCGGCCGCCCAACGGCGGGCGGGCCGCCCGATCCGCGGCAGCCGAATTGCGCCTCGCGGCCGAGCGGATGCGGTTTTCCCGACGGAACCAACACCGGCGTGCCGACCGGCACGAAACTGGCCGTGCGGGAGGGTAATCAGAAGATCACCGCGGCCGGCACCGTCATCGACGGCCAGGACATCCGCGGCTGCGTTGAAATCGCCGCGCCTGACGTGACCATTCGGCGGTCCCGGATCGCCTGTCGGGACTTCTTCGTCGTGGCGAGTTTCGCCGAGCGTTACGCCGGCGGGAGAGCGCTGGTGCAGGACGTCGAGATCGACTGCCAGAACAGCGACGGCACGGGCATCGGATCGTACGGCCTGACAGCGGTGAGGGTGAACATCCACGGCTGCGAGAACGGTCTCGACATCGACAATACGATCACGGTACGGGATTCGTACATCCACGACCTGTACAGCACCGCCGAGAATCACGCCGATGGCATCCAGCTCAACCCCGGCGCGCAGATCACCATCACTCACAACACGATATCCGCTGCCACCGGCACGTCCGCGATCCACACCCCGCGCAGCGGGAACTCCGACGTTCTCGTCTCCGGCAATCTGATGTCCGGCGGCGCGTACACACTCTATTGTCCGCAGGATTCGAGTACCAATTTCCGCGTCATCGGCAACAGATTCAGCACACTGGTCTCGCCCAAGGGGGGCGCGTACGGCCCGTGGGCGTACTGCGCCAAGGCGGCAGCGGTGACGAACAATGTCTGGGACGCGACAATGCGGGCGGTCACTGTGGACTGACCTCGGGGCCGCCGCCTGAATTGTTCTCAGCTCATCCACCGAGTTCTGGAGTATCTGCATGCGTGTTCTCGTCACCGGCCACGAGGGTTACCTCGGCAGTGTGCTGATGCCCCGCCTGGTCGCCGCCGGCCACGACGTGGTCGGCCTCGACACGGCACTGTTCGGCGACTGCGTCCTCGGTCCGGCACCCGAACCGGTACCGGCGTTGCGGGTCGACCTGCGGGACGTCACCGCGGACCAGCTGGCCGACGTGGCCCCGGACGCGGTGATGCACCTCGCCGCACTCTGCAACGACCCGCTGGGCGACCTCGACCCCGACCTCACCTACGACGTGAACCACCGCTCGACCCTCCGGCTGGCGCGCGCCGCCAAGGCCGCCGGCGTGACGCGGTTCCTGTTCTCCTCCTCGTGCAGCCTCTACGGTGCCGGCACCGACGACACCCCGCTTGACGAGAACGCCGCATTCGCCCCGCTCACCCCGTACGGCGAGTCGAAGATCCGGGCCGAGCAGGACCTCGGTGAGCTCGCCGATGACGACTTCTCGCCGGTCTTCCTCCGTAATGCCACCGCCTACGGATTCTCCCCCCGGCTGCGCGGTGACCTGGTCGTCAACGACCTGGTCGGGACCGCGTTGCGAGCCGGCGAGGTACGGTTGCGCAGCAACGGCATGGCCTGGCGCCCACTGGTGCACGCCGACGACATCGCCTCGGCCTTCCTCGCGCTGCTGCAGGCTCCGCGTGAGACGGTGCACGCGCGCGCGTTCAACGTCGGTGACTCGGCGGAGAACTACCTGATCCGTGACGTCGCCGAGCTGGTACGCGAGATCGTGGGCGGCGACGTCACGTTCGCCGACGGTGCCGGTGCGGACGCCCGCAACTACCGCGTCTCCTGCGCGCGGATCGCGCAGGAGGTGCCGTCGTTCCGCCCGCAGTGGACCCTGCGCAAGGGGATCGAGCAGCTCACCGAGGCGTACGAGCGGCACGGACTGCGGCTGGACGATCTCATGGGCGAACGGCACCAGCGGCTCAAGCGGATCAACGCACTACGGTCGGCCGGGCGGATCGACGCCGCCCTGCGGTGGACGACGGTGGCCTGATGCCGACCATCGACAGCCCCACCCTCGAGCTCCGGGTCGGCGACGTCGTGGAGATTCGCAGCCAGGCGGAGATCCTTGCGACGCTCGACGAGAACGGCGAGCTGGACTCGTTGCCGTTCATGCCGGAGATGCTCCGGTACTGCGGCCAGCGGTTGACCGTCGGGAAGGTCGCGCACAAGGCGTGTGACACGTTGGCGCGTACCGGCATGCGGCGGATGGCGAACGCCGTACACCTGACCGGACTGCGCTGCGACGGCTCCGCGCACGGCGGATGCCAGGCCGCGTGCATGATCTTCTGGAAGCACGCCTGGCTGCGCACGGTGGATCCGGCGCGGGAGCCGCTGACGACGTCATCCCCGGCGCAGGAGCCCCGGCTGCTGCCGCTACTGACCGTCGCCAGCCGGCGTCCCCCGGCCGAGGACGGCGAGCCGCGGTACCGGTGCCAGGCCACCGAGATGTTGCGGGCGACACCGCAGCACCTACCCGTCCGCGACCTTCGCCAGTACGCCGCCGACGTCCGCACCGGCAACGTGGGCATGCTGTGGTCGGCCCGGGCTCTCCTGGTCGGGTTCTACAACCGTCTGCAGGACGTTCTGCCCCGGCCGCTGCGGATCCGGGGCGGCCGCCACTGGGGCGACCTGCGGGGTACGGCCGTGAAGACCCCGGCCGTGCAGGCGGGGCTGCAACCCGGTGACATCGTCCGGATCAGGTCGAAGGAGGAGATCGCGCCCACGCTCAACGCCGAGCTGCAGAACCGGGGGCTGGGCTTCGACGCCGAGATGGCCCGGTTCTGCGGGCGTACCGCCCGTGTGGCGCGCCGGATCGATTCCATCATCGACGAGCGCACCGGGCAGATGCTGCACATGCGCTCACCGTGCCTGGTGCTGGAGGGCATCATCTGCGAGGGGGCGTTCAACGCGAGTTGCCCGCGTTCGATCACACCGTACTGGCGGGAGATCTGGTTGGAGAAGGTGGCGCCCGCGGCGCGTACCGCGCCGGACGTGGACACGGCGGGGGTGCGATGACCGCCGGCACGGCGGTGACGGAGTCGATCGGCCGGCAGGCGGGACGCGGGCTGCGCCTCAGCCTGATCGGCACCGTGCTCATCAAGATGGGCTCGTTCGGCATGGGGTTGGTGCTGGCGCGACTGCTCACCCCCGCCGACTTCGGCGTGTACGCGATCGCGATCGCCGCTACGGCCGTACTCATGCATGTGAATGATGTCGGCCTGATCGCCGCGACCGTCCAGTGGCGTGGCCGTCTGGACGAGATGGCGCCGACGGCCGCCACGCTGGCGGTCGTGTCCGCCACCGGCATCTACGGTCTCTTCTTCCTGGCGGCACCGGCCTTCGCCGGTGCCGCCGGCAACCCCGCCGCGACCGGTGTGCTCCGTCTGCTTGCGCTGATCATCGTGATCGACGGGGTGACCGCGGTGCGCAGCGGCGCACTCATGCGCACCTTCCAGCAGGGACGGCTGGTCGTCGCCAACGCCGCCGGCCTGGTGGCGAACGCGGCGACCGCGATCATCCTGGCGGTCGGCGGCGCCGGTGCGTTCAGCTTCGCCTGGGGGCAGGTGGCCGGAGCCGCCGTCGCCGGGGTGTTCGTCTTCGCCTTCGCGCGGGTTCCGTTGACGTACGGCTTCGACCCGGCGATCGCGCGCCGGCTGATGCGCTTCGGGTTGCCCCTGGCGGCCAGCCTCGGCGTCGAGGCGGTCGTCACGAACGTCCAGTTCGCCGTCATCGGACGACTCACCGGCGCCGCCGAGCTCGGCTGTTTCCTGCTCGCGTTCAACGTCGCGAGTTGGGCGCAGACCATCCTGGGGCAGGCGATCCGGTACGTCTCCGTCGCCGGCTTCTCGCGGTTGTCCGAACAGAACGACGAGGCCCTGTCGGACGGCGTGCAGCGGTCGATGCCGTTGATGGTTCTCGTGGTGGCGCCGATCGTCGCCCTCACGTCCGTACTCGCCGCGCCGCTGGTGGCCTTCCTGTACGGCGGTCCCTGGGCGCCGGCCGCCCCGGTGCTGAGCATCCTCGCCGGGCTGACGCTCGTGCGCATGGTGACCGGGCTGTCCATGGACGCCCTGATGGGCGCCGGTGCCACCCGGGCGACGTTGTGGCTGAATGTGGGCTGGACGGCGGTGCTGATCCCGACGCTGTGGTGGGCGACCCGGATCGACGGCATCCGCGGCGCGGCGATCGCCCAGACGGCCGTCGGCGCACTCGTCGCGGTACCCCTTGCCGCCGTGGCGCTGCGCCGGGCGAACGTCGCGCTCGCACCGGTCGCCGCCGCTCTCGTGCGCCCGGTGCTGGCGGCCGCCCTCGCGGGGGTGGTCGCGTTCCTGCTCGCGCGGTTCGCCGGCCCGCACCCGCCGGTCCGGCTCGCCGTCGCAGGCGGCGCCGGTCTGCTGCTCTACGTCGTGGTCGCGGTGCCCCGGAAGCAGGCCCGCCGATGGCTTGTCGCCCTGCGGCGCCGGGTGACCGCTGACGTCCCCTACAGTCGGCTGCGGTAGAACGTGACGTCGTGCTCCCAGCCGGTGTCCTCCCGCGACCGGAGTTCGCGTCCATGCAGCCACGGCTGCTCCCGGACCACGACGTCGTGGGTCGGGTTCGCATAGGCGATCCGGACCTCGTGGTCCCGGGTGTCCTCGCCGATCTGCTTCAGCAGCGGACGCAGGGTGGCCTCCCCGAACGGGTCGAAGAGGAACACCACGCTCGCGGCGGAGTAGTCGAACTGTTCCGCCGGCGTGTTCGCGACCGTGATCGGCGCGTGGCGTCCGCACAGGCGTTGTGCATTGGCGCGGGCCTGCCGGCACAGGGTGTCCGACAACTCCACCCCGACGACCTGCTGGACCGGATGCCGGGCGGCGCAGCACAGGACGCGGCCCTTGCCGCTGCCGATGTCGACGAAGACATCGGACGGCCGAAGGTCGAGGCGCCGCAGGATCGCCCGGATGGTCGCGTATCCCATCGTGGCGTAGTGGACCGAATCCGGGTGGTCGGTCGGCACGATACCGCGGGTGGACACGCCGAGCCGACGTTCCCACCAGAGATTGTTGAGCCGGTCGATGAACCCACCGTTCACGGCGATCCGCCCATCTGTGTCGTCGACTCGGACACGTGCCGTCGTGTTGCGGGCGTACGCACGGTCCGCGCCGGGCGGGTCAACCGCCACACCGCCCCGCACAGTCCGACGGTCAGCGCGAGTGTCGTCGCAAAGGTGAGGAAGGCCAGCGAATCGAACGTCGCGGCGACCGCAAGGCCCATGAGCTGGGTGGACATCAGCGCCCCGCACAGGTGGCGTACCTCAGGCTCGCGCGATCTCCGCAGCGCCGTCCAGGCGACCCCGAGCGCGGTGAGGTGCAGGCCGGCGTAGGCGGCGGCGCCGAGGATCCCGTTGGACAGCAGCGTCTCCAGCCACTGGTTGTCCATGATCTGGTACTGGGGAGACACCCAGGTGCCGGTGCCGCGGCCCAGCCACGGTCGCTCGGTGATGTACCTGAAGGCCAGCGGGTACCGGGCGTACCGCGCCATGATCGACGAGTCCTGGGTCGGGGTGTCGAAGAGGTGCAGCAGGGTGTGGGCGAGGCCCGGGCTCGCCGCCGCGCCCCCGGCGACCACGATGGTCAGGACGACCCCGATGTTGTACCGCATCCGCCAGGTCCACAGCGGCACCAGCGATGCGACCATGATGGCCACGGCGATGATCCCGGTCCGGGAGATGGTCGACGCGATGCCGGCGGCGATGATGACCGCCGCCACGGCGGCGATCCCGCGGCGGCGCCGGGCGAAGAGCGCGCGATGGACGGCGAACGGCAGGACCAGCGCCAGGTACGCGGCCATCTCGATGTAGTGCGATGTCGTACTGGCCACCCGGATGCTGCTGCCGCGTTCCTGGACGACCGGGAGCCAGCCCTTCGCCTGTAGCCCGGGGACGACCAGATACTCGCTCAGATCCCGGTGCAGTACGTACTCCACGATGCCGAACCCCGCCACGAACGTCGCACAGGCCACCAGCACGGTGATCAGACTCCGGACACGGCCCCAGTCGGGCAGGCCGTCCGCCGTGGTCAGTACCGCGCCGCCGAACACGCAGAAGTAGAGCATCGTGCGGTCGGCGGCGTTGGCCTCCATGGAGGTCAACCCGCGCAGGAACCCGACGGCGTACCCGAGCAGGAGCACACCGAAGAGGGCGAAGAACGCCCACCGGATGGGTTGCGGGCCCGGCGCCGCCAGGCCCGGGCTGAACCGCGTGACCACCCACCAGAAGAACAGCAGGAAACCGGCGATCAGCGCGGGGCGGCCCAGGTCCGTCGCACCCGGCACGATGAGCCGGGCGGGAATGACGGCGAGCATGACGACCAGCAGACTCAGCAGCACTGCGGCGTCCAGGTAGGTGAGACCACGGCGGGATCTGGTGGTTGGCTCGTACAGCGGCGACCGCCCCGGGTAGGCCGGGCCGGCGGTGCGGGCTGCGCTGGGCGTCACCATGGCTCACACCCTGTCCACGTTCGTTCCAGGTCGGAAGGCGCGACAGCATTCCACCATGGAAGGACCGCCTCCGGGTTCCTCAGGCGGGCCACAGGTCGCGTGTGGACGGTTGAGTCGGGATGCCGACACTGGAGCACTGCCGCGTTGAGCAGTGCGTTGTTCGGCATGCCCCCGGGTTCAACCGAACTACCGATGTGTCTGTGCCGACGGAGCGACCGACGATGGCGGAGCCAGTGATCGACCCACATCGACAACGCGAACGGCGGGTGCATCGTCGGTGGCTACCGCGACATCGATCGTCAACCTCACCGTGCACGGCATCGGCACACCGATGCGGGACCTCGATCCGGGAGAGGACGCCGTCTGGATCACCGTCGAGCAGTTCGAGGACGTGCTCGACGTCGTCCAGCACCGCCCCGACGTGCGGGTCACCTTCGACGATGGGAACGAGTCGGATCTCGAGATCGCCCTGCCACACCTACTCAAGCGGGGACTCACCGCACAGTTCTTCGTACCCGCGGGCCTGCTCGGGCTCCCCGGACGGCTCAGCCAGGACGCCGTGCGTGAGCTCGTGCGGGCAGGCATGTCGATCGGGTCGCACGGCTGGGCCCACCGCGACTGGCGGCGGCTGAAACCGGACCGGGTGCCCGAGGAGATGACCGAGGCGCGCCGGCTGCTCGAGGAGATCGCGGGCGGTCCGGTGTCGGCGGTGTCCGTCCCGTTCGGATCGTACGACCGGCACGTGCTGCGGCGTTTACGGGACGCCGGTACCGCCCGGATCTACACGAGCGACGGTGGCCGCGCCCGCCCCGACGCCGTCGTCCAGGCGCGTACCAGCCTGCGTCGTGACGTTGACGCCGCCCGGCTCGACCGGATCGTCGACGGCGTTCCGTCCCTGCCCATGCGGGTCCGGAACCTCGCCGCCCGTACGGTCAAGCGGTTCCGTGGCTGATCCGGTGAGCACCCACGAGCGGGAGACGACGTGACCGGACCAGACGACACCGCCCTCCCCGGGGACGACACGGCCCGCGTCGCCGTCGTCATCGTCACCTTCAACAGTGCCGAGGTGCTGGCGGACTGCCTGCAATCGCTCACGGTGCAGACCGGCGTGCGGGTCCGCGCCGTCGTGGTCGCCGACAACGCCTCCGAGGACGGCAGCGTCCCGATCGCCGAAGCCGCTACCGAACTCCCGATCCAGGTCGTCCAGCTCGGCCGTAACGCCGGGTACGCCGTGGCCATCAACGCCGGCATGGCGACGCTCGACCTGCACGGACTCGATGCCGTACTCGTGCTGAACCCGGACTGCCGCCTGCGCCCGGACACCCTGTACCGTCTCGCCGCGGCGTTGCGTGAACCGGGCCGGGCGATCGCGGCGCCGCGGCTCCTCAACCCGGACGGCACGCTGCAGCCGTCCCTGCGGCGTACCCCCACCGTCGGTCGGGCGCTCGCCGAGGCGGTCATCGGCGGCGGCCTCGCCGGGCGGATCGGCACACTCGGCGAGCTGGTCGTGAGGCCGAGCGAGTACGACCGGCCGGGTTCGGTGGTGTGGGTCACCGGCGCGGTCATGCTCCTGTCCACCGACGCGATCCGCGATCTCGGTCCGTGGGACGAATCGTTCCTGCTGTACAGCGAGGAGACCGAATACTGCCTGCGGGCCGCCGACCGGGGCTGGACGCTCTGGTACGACCCGGCGGCGGAGGTGGTGCACATCGGTGGTGAGTCCGGCACCGATCCGAGGCTTTACGCGCTGATGGTGGCGAACAAGGTCAGCCTGTTCCACCGTCGGCATCGCGCACCGGCCCGGTACGCGTACCACCTCGCGGTCGTCCTCGGCGAGGTGGTCCGCGCCCTGACCGGCCGCCGCACCGCGCGGGCGGCGCTCGTCGCGCTGGTCAGTCCGTCCCGGCACCGGATGCTGATCACCTCCATCGCCGGAGCGCCCGGGTGACGGGGGCCGACCCGACCGCCGTGGCGCCGGCCCGAACCGCGACGGTACGGGCCGTCGCGTTCGACACGCTCGGGACCGAGGAGCTCGACACCTGGCACCGGCTGCGGGTGGCTAACCCGGCGCTGGACAGCCCCTACTTCCATCCCGGGTTCGCCGCGGCCCTGCACGCCGGTGGACGGCCGGTCGAGGTCGTGGTCGGACGGGACGACCGGGGCGCGGTCTGCGCCCTGCTGCCCGTGCACCGCGAGCGGGCCCTGCTGCGCCCGGTGGGCTGGCCGGGCGCCGACTTCCAAGGTCCGATCCTGGCCCCGGGATCGGTTCTCGCACCGCGGCACCTGCTCACCGGCGGGGTCCGCCGCTTCGCCTTCGACCACCTGCTCGAACCCCGCCCGGAATTCGCGCCCTGGGTGGATTCGAGCCGCCCGTCGCCGTTCCTGGACACCAGCGGTGGGCTCGGCGGGTACCTCGGCCGGGCGTCGCGCAGCGGCCGGGACAACATGGGGCAGGCCCGGCGGCGTACCGCCCGGGCGGAGCGCGACCTGGGCCCGGTCCGGTTCGCGGCCGACGTGCTCAACGAGGACGACCTGCGCCGCGTCGTCGAGCTCAAGCGGGCCCAGTACGCCGCGACCGGCGCCCGGGACTACTTCGCCGGGCCGGACCGCGCGGCTCTGCTGACCAGACTGCTGCGCACCCGGGGTACCGACTTCGGTGGCGTCCTGTCGACGCTGTACGCCGGACCGCACCTGCTGGCCGCGCACTTCGGCATCCGTTCCGGATCGGTACTGCACTGGTGGTTCCCGGTCTACGACCCGCAGTTCGCCGCGCTGGCGCCCGGCTGGATCCTGCTGCGCGAGCTGGTCGCGGCATCGGGGGCGCTCGGCATCACCCGGATCGACCTGGGTCGTGGCGACGACGAGTACAAGCGGCGCGCGAAGACCGGCGAGGTCGTCGTCAGCCAGGGCGTCGTCGCCCGCGGCGGCGCGTCCCGGGCCGTGCGGCGCGCACGGGACACGGTGATCGCCGCCGCCACATCGTCCGCTCTCGGACCGGGGCTGCGCCGCGTCGTGCGCAGCGTCCGCGCACTCAACCGCCAGGGGGGAAGTCCATGAGGATCAGCGTCTTCGGACTCGGTTACGTCGGCAGCGTCTCCGCCGCCTGCCTCGCCGCACGAGGGCACGAGGTCGTCGGTGTCGACGTGAACCGGACCAAGGTCGAGCTCCTGACGCGCGGCCGGGCACCGGTGGTCGAGGAGCGCATCGGGGAGCTGACAGCCGAGGTCGTGCGCAGCGGTGCGCTGCGGGCGACCACGGACGTGGCCGAGGCGGTCGCGACGACGGAGGTCTCGCTGGTCTGCGTCGGGACGCCGAGCGCCGCCAACGGCAGCCTTGCCACGACGTACCTGGAGCGGGTCGCCGAGCAGATCGGCGCGGTGCTCGCCGACCTGGACCGCTGGCACACGGTGGTCTTCCGCAGCACGATGCTGCCGGGCACCTGCGTCGGGCAGCTCATCCCCATCCTGGAGAAGTCGTCCGGCAGGACCGCCGGGGTGGATTTCGGAGTCGCCGTGAACCCCGAGTTCCTGCGCGAAGGTTCCAGCGTCCGCGACTTCTTCGAACCGCCCAAGACGGTGATCGGCGAGCTCGATCCCACCAGCGCGGACCAGGTCGCCGCGATGTACGCGGGCTTGCCGGGCGAAGTGTTCCGGGTACCCATCGCGGTGGCGGAGATGACGAAGTACGCGGACAACTCCTTCCACGCCCTGAAGATCGCGTTCGCCAACGAGCTCGGCGCGGTCTGCCGGGCGCTCGGCGTCGACTCGCACCGGATGATGGACGTCTTCCTCGCCGACCGCAAACTCAATGTCAGCCCGGCCTACCTGCGGCCCGGTTTCGCGTTCGGCGGATCCTGCCTGCCCAAGGACCTGCGCGGGCTGGTGTACGCCGCCCACCGCGCGGACGTGTCGGTGCCGCTGCTGTCGCACGTCCTGCCCTCCAACGAGGAACATCTGCGACGGGCGCTCGACCTCGTCACCCTGAGCGGCCGTCGCCGGATCGGCCTGTTCGGCCTGTCGTTCAAGCCGGGTACCGACGACCTGCGCGAGAGCCCGCTGGTCGAACTGGCCGAACGACTGCTGGGCAAGGGCTACGACCTGCGCATCTACGACGCGAACGTGGCGCTGTCCCGACTCATGGGCGCCAACCGGGACTTCATCGAGAGCCGGCTGCCGCACATCGGGGATCTGCTCAGCAACTCCGCCGACGAGGTCTTCGCGCATGCCGAGATCTGCGTCGTCGCCTGCCGGGATCAGGCCGTCCTGGACGTGCTCGCCACGCCCGGTGACCGGCTCGTCGTCGACCTCGTCCGCCTTCCCGGCGCCGACGAGCGCCGGGCGAACGGGGGGTACCAGGGCCTTGGCTGGTAAGAAGGCACTCATCCTCGTCGAGAACCTCTCGGTGCCGTTCGACCGGCGCGTGTGGCAGGAGTGCCGCGCACTGCACGACGCGGGCTGGCAGGTGCACGTGATCTGCCCGCAGGGCACGAACCGGGACGCCGAGCCGTACGCCGAGATCGACGGCGTGCGGATCCACCGGTATCCGTTGCGGGCGGCCGTCGGTGGGCCGCTCGGCTACCTGCGGGAGTACGGCTCTGCGTTGTGGCACACGTACCGGCTCGCCCGCCGGATCGGGCCGGTCGACGTGGTGCACGCGTGCAACCCGCCGGACCTCCTCTTCCTGGTCGCGCGGTGGCTCCGACGCCGGGGCGCCCGGTTCGTGTTCGACCAGCACGACCTGGTGCCGGAGCTGTACCTGTCCCGGTTCAACCGGGGCGAGGACGTGCTGTACCGCGCCGTGCGCTGGCTGGAACGGTGCACGTACGGTGCCGCCGACGTGGTCATCGCGACGAACGAGAGCTACCGGACGGCCGCGCTCACCCGAGGTGGGAAGAGGCCCGAGGACGTGTTCGTCGTCCGTAGCGCGCCCACGGTCGAGCGCTTCCGCCAGGTGCCGCCGGACGCGGCGGTCCGCCGCGGGAAGCCGTACCTGCTGTGTTATCTCGGCGTGATGGGCCCGCAGGACGGCGTGGACTACGCGCTGCGATCACTGGCGAAACTCCGCGACGAGTACGGTCGTGGCGACTGGCACGCGGTGTTCGTCGGCGCCGGCGACACGTTCGACGCGATGGTCGCGCTCACCACCGAGCTGGGGCTGTCCGACCGCGTCGAGTTCACCGGCCGGATCTCCGACGAGGAGCTGTTGCGGTACCTGTCCACGGCGGACGTGTGCCTGTCGCCCGACCCGCTCAACCCGCTCAACGACGTGTCGACCATGAACAAGATCATGGAGTACATGGCGATGGCCCGGCCGATCGTCTCCTTCGATCTGAAGGAGGCGCGGGTCTCGGCGGACGAGGCGGCCGTGTACGCGCCCGCCAACGACGAGTCCCGCTTCGCCGAGCTGATCGCGGCCCTTCTGGATGATCCCGCCGAGCGCCGCCGGATGGGCGAGATCGGCCGGGCTCGGGTCAGCGGCCCGCTGTCCTGGGAGGTTTCGAAAGCAGCGCTGCTGGCCGCCTACGCGACCGCGATCGGCGCCGAGCCGTCGATCCCCGGCCCACGGGCGCCGGGCCACGACGTCGACGTCCCCGCGGAATCACCCGGTGCGGCGTCAGTCCCCCGACAGTACGACGCGGCTGCTCGCGTCGCTGCCCCAGGCGTTCGGACGGTCGCGGCGCAGCCGCGTCAGCGCCCGATCGAGGACCAGAACGGTCAGGTAGCAGCCCCCGTCCAACGAGCTGATCCGACCGGTGCGCACCAACCGCGCGAGGTCGCCCAGCCGCAGCCGTCCTTCGGGGGCGCCACGGCCGAACTCGGCGAGCTGCCGGTTGCCGCGGCGGACCCGTACCCGCCGGTTCAGATGGGCGGTGACGGTCCGGGCCGGTCGCACCAGTGACCGGGCAGTCCGCACGACGACCTGCTCATGGGGGGCGAAACTGGCATGCACGAGTCCGTCGTCCGAGATGACGTCCGGCATGGGGAACACCCGGTCGTGACCGTCCTCGGTGAGCGCGTAGACGCCGGCACCGGCCAGCCCCCGGTGCGCGGCGATCAGCGCCTGGTGCACCCGATGCACGCGGGCGACCAGCCGACCGGCACCGGTCAGGTCGAGGTCGGGCACCGGGGCGCAGGCCAGTACGCCGGGCTGCTCGCAGGCCGCCACCAACGCACGTACCGAATCCGCGTCCAGTTCCACGTCGGCGTCGAGGTACAGGCGCGGGAACGTGACGCACGCCGAGTCACCCAGCCGCAGCGCGTGCGGCTTGCCGGGTACCGGTGTCTCGACGACCCGTACGCCGTCCACCTGCTGTGCGGCCGCGGCGGTGCCGTCGGTGCACGCGTTCGCGACGACGATGACGTCGAACTCGCCGGGTGCGGTGCCCGCGAGCAACCGGTTGAGGTTCGCCGCGATGACCGCTTCCTCGTTGTACGCCGGGATGACGATGCTGACTACCGCCTCGCTCACGTAGGTCAGGATAGCCGCTCGCGGCCGCGGCGGGGCCGATGAACGTCGATGCGTCACGGGACCGCCGGATCGCCGGTCTGGACGGGATTCGCGGCCTCGCCGCGCTGTTCGTCGTCCTGCACCACTGCTATCTGATGTCGTACCCCGGGTATCCGGACAACACCGGCCCGTCCTGGCTCGGCTGGCTGTTGTACGGGCACGTCGCCGTCGTCGTGTTCATCGCGCTGTCCGGCTTCTCGCTGGCGGTCGCGCCCGCCCGGAACGGATGGCGACTCGGCGGCAAGGCCCGCTTCGGGTACCGGCGGGCCTGGCGGATCCTTCCGCCGTACTGGGCGGCGCTGGTGTTCAGCCTCGTCGTCGCCTGGACCGTCGTGCCGCAGCCCGGTTCGGCCCCGCCCAACGGGAAGACCATCGTGGTCTACGGTCTGCTGCTGCAGGACATCCTCGGGTCACCCGTGCCCAACGGTGCCTTCTGGTCCATTGCCGTCGAGGCCCAGTTGTATCTGGTCTTTCCGCTCCTGCTGCTGGTGCTGCGCCGGGCCGGTGCCGTCGTCATGGTCGCCGGGGTCACCGTGCTCGTCGCAGTGATCGGGTTGCTCGCCCCACGCGTGCCTGAGGTCGGCCTGTTGATGCGGCTCACGCCGCAGTTCGCGGCGCTGTTCGCGTTGGGCGTCGTCGCCGCGGGGACGGTGCGGGCGTCCGACCGGGTCCGGCGGCTACCGTGGCAGTGGTTCGCGCTGATGGCGCTGGTGCCGGTGGTTGTGACCGTCGTTGTCCAGGGTTCACAGTGGTGGGAACGGGAGCACTTCTGGATGGACCTCGCCGTCGGCCCGGCCGTCGCACTGTTGCTCGCCGCGGTCGCGACCGGGCGGGCGCGGTCACTGCGGTGGCTGCTGGACACCCGGCCGATCCGCCGGCTCGGCTCGTTCTCCTACAGCCTCTACCTGATTCACGCCCCGATCGTCGTGGCGCTCAGTACCACGGTGGTGGCCCCCCGGGTCGGACCCGGGCCGGCCAGGTTCGGCGCGACGCTGGCGCTGGCCGTACCGGTGTCCGTCCTGGCGGCGTGGTGGTTCAGTGCGGTCTTCGAGGCTCCGTTCCAGCGGTACCGGAGCTGGCCGGCGCTGCGGGAGGCGTTGCGCGTGCGGTTCGCACGTCACCCGGCACCGCTGTCAGCCGCCGCACCGGTGGCGCCTGCCGGACCGGGTCGCGACGTCCCGACAGCGGAGCCGCTCAGCGAAAGGTAGCCAGCCGCACCAGTTTGCGGGCGCGGCGCCGGATCGTCCGCGACTGGCGGGTCAGGTACATGCGGTGTACGGCCGACCGTGCCCGCCGCCGCTGGTCGTCGCTCAGTTCCACCAGCCGCAACCAGCGCAGCATCTCCCGGGCCTGCAGCAGGGACGAGACCCGGCACTGCCACGCCGGGACGCCGAGACGCCGCCCGACCACGCTGGGCCGCTCGTGCTTCCACACGCGATGGGCGAGGATCGCGGGAAGGTGGCGCCAGGGCCCGGCCAGCGCGAGCTTCGCCGCGAACACCTCGTCCTCGCGCATCATGTTGCGCCGCGGGATGGCCACGACCCGGTCGCGTCGCACCATGCCGTAGAGCGGGTCGATCAACAGGTGGCTCGCGTTGAGCAGGCGCAGCATCTCGACGAAGCGGTCCGCCGGGTCGTCCGAGGCCAGCGCGGTGTCGGGGTACGCGGCGCTCTGCGGGTGGCCGTCCTGTCCGGCGTACGAGATGCCCGTGGTGACCAGGATGAGGCGCCGGTCCGCCTCGAACGCGTCCAGGCAGCTGGTGACGAACCCGGGTTCCAGCCGGTCGTCGTCGCCGATCCAACGGAAGTACGTCCCCTTCGCCGCGCTGATCGCGTACACGAAGTTGTTCAGCAACCCGACGTTTCGCGGCTGCCGGTGGTACGTGATCCGGCTGTCGGACCTCGCCAGGTCGCGGCAGACCGCTTCGGTTGCGTCAGTCGACGCGTTGTCCGAGATCAGCAGTTCGAGGTTCTCGTGGTCCTGCGCGAGGACGGACCGCACGACGTCGGCCACCCGGTCGGCCCCGTTACGGACCGGAAGGCCGATGGAAACGAGTGTGCCCGGGTGCGACATCGGGGCTCCCTTCGTCGGCCCGGCCCGCCGGTGGCGTACCGAGGTCCATCTGGCGTACCAGTGCGAGCACCGCCGCCGCGACCGCCGCGGTCGCGCAGAGCACCAGCGAGCAACCCGCGAGCAGCGGAGCGGCGCCTCCACCGCTGCCGCCGGACGCTGTGAGCGCGACGCAGCCCACGACCCCCGCAACAGCGACCGTGACGTACGCGCCGGCGAGCAGTGTGCTCACCGGCCGAGTCCACAGTGGTTTTACGCGTACCCTACCGGATCGGGCCAGCACGGCGACGGCGGCGCACGCGTGGCCGACGACGACGAAGCCGGCACCGAGGGAATCGCCCGGCCGGTGCCAACCTGTCGTCACCGTCGCGATGCCAACGCCCGTGGCCAGGAGCGAGGCGAGTCCGAGGACCACCCCGCGACACCGGTACGGTACGACCAGCACGACCGCGCACATCAGCGACATCGCCACGGTGACGTGGCCGCTGGGGAAGCTCTGGTCCTCCCGGCGGTCACCGTGCGCCAACAGCACCGGCCGATCGAGGAGACGCCGGCACACCTCGGTGGTGGCGACGGACGCGATCACCGTGCCCGCCGACAGCAGGCCCAGCATCGGCCTGTTCCGCAGCAGGCCGATCAGAGCCACGAGGACGACGGAGACGCCGACCGCGGGTACGGTCATCGCCGCAAGCACATCGAGGGCACGGACGTGCACGAGGCTTCCGGCGGACAGGTCGGCCGACCGGAGCACCGCGTCCTCGAAGCGCTGTCCAGCGGCCGTACGCACGGCGAGTACGTAGACGGCGGCCAGCCCGACGACGCACGCTCCACCCAGGATCAGCGCTCTGCGCCGGACCAGGGCCTGCTCTGCACGCATGCCCGCGACCCTATCCACGCACCGGACGCACGGTCCCGGAGCCAGTTGTCGGCAATGCGTCAGACACGGCCGCGTCGCGACGGCCACGATAGGCTCCCGCTACGACCTCCGCTCCTGGTTTCCGATTGTCCGGTCCACGACGCCTCCGGCCGACTCCGATCCACGACGCCTCCGGCCGACTGAGCCAGGTGAGCGCCACTGAGCCAGGCAGGGGAGCGCCCACTGAGCCAGGGGAGTGGCATGCCGCAACAGTTCCGGTTCAGCGCGGCGATGCCGCGGCTCACCGGGTCGGTCGCCGCGTGGCGCGCCGACCTGCGGCGCATCGAGGACCTCGGCTACTGGTCGGTGGCGATCTCGGATCACTTCACCCGCGGCTGGGTGATGGAACCCTTGGTGGCGATGACCGCCGCCGCCGAAGCCACCAGCACGCTGCGGATCCTGCCGCTGGTACTGAGCAACGACTACCGGCACCCGGCGCTGCTGCACAAGGCGCTGGCGACCCTCGACGTCCTGTCCGGGGGCCGCGTCGAGATCGGTCTCGGCGCGGGTTGGATGGACAGCGACTACGCCGCGGCGAACATCCCGTTCGACCCGCCGGGCGTACGGGTGGACCGGCTCGCGGAGTCGGTCGACGTCATCACGGGCCTGTTCGGCCCGGAACCGCTGTCCTACCGGGGCAAGCACTACCAGATCAGTGACCTTCCCGGGCTGCCCAAGCCGGTACAGGCGCCGCATCCGCCGGTGCTGATCGGCGGCGGGGGCCGTCGGGTACTCGAACTCGCCGGCACGAGGGCGGACATCGTGGGCATCAACGCCTCCCTGCGCGCGGGCGCGGCCACCGGACAGGCGCTGCTGGACCTCACCGATGCGCGAGTCGCCGCGAAGATCTCCCTCGCCCGGGCGGCCGCGCGGACCGCCGGCCGGGACCCGGCATCCCTGCGGTACCAGATCCCGATCCTCTCGATGCACCTCACCGACGTACCCGGATCCCGCCCGTGGGCGTCCAGCCTCGCCGCGACCGCGACCGCGACCGACCCGGCCGTCCTCGCCGGGTCGCCCGCCGCGCTGCACGGGACGGTGGCGTTCTGCGTGCAGACGTTGCAGCGTCGCCGCGACGAACTCGGGCTGGACTATATCCACATCGGCGGAGACCCCGCCGCCTTCGCACCCGTCGTCGCCCGCCTCGCCGGCACCTGACCCCTGTCGGCACCTGACCCCTGTCGGCATCTGACCCCTGTCGGCATCTGACCCCCTGTCGGCACCTGACCGAGGAGAACCGTTGTCCCGATCGTGTGACGCGTGTGCCGAGGCCACGCTCGTACCCTTCGCCGACCTCGGCGACATCCCGGTGCTCTGCGGTGTCCATTGGGCTGACGCCGAGGCCGCCATGGCGAGTCCCGCCGGGCGGATGGTGCTGGCGTACTGCCCGTCCTGCGCGTACGTGCGTAACGTCGCGTTCGACCCGGCCGCCCTGGTCTACGACACGACCATGGACACCAACCTGCACCATTCCCCGGCGTTCCAGGCCTTCTCGGCCGAACTCGTGAAGCACCTGGACGACCGCTACCGGCCGGCCGGCAAGCGGGTGCTCGACGTGGGCTGCGGACAGGGTGAGTTCCTGCGCGAGCTGTGCCACACGGCCGGCTGCACCGGCACCGGGTACGACGCGATGTACGCGGGAGCGGAGGGGCCGGACGCGTCCGGCGCCACGTTCCACCGCGGGCACGCGCCCCGGGGTTCGGCGCTACCCGATTTCGACCTGGTCGTCTCGCGCCACTGGTTCGAGCACCTGGCCGACCCGTACGACTTCCTGCACGACCTGCGGCGCCGGGTCGGCACCCGCGAGGCGTACGGCTACCTGGAGGTACCCGACGCCTGCTACGACCTGTCCACCGCGGGGTGGGAGGTCATCTACCCACACGTGTCGTACTTCGACGCCTCGTCGCTGGTGCGTGTCGTCGAGCGGGCCGGTTGGCGGGTCGAGGACACCGGTACCCTGTTCGGCGGCATGTTCCGCTTCATCGAGATGTCGGCGGGTGCCGAGGCGACGCCGCGCCGGGGCCGCCAGGAGCTCCCGGGTCCGGCGCAGCGCGACCGGCAGCTCGCCGCGATCGCCGGCTTTCAGCAACGCCACGAGGCGGAGCGGGCCGCCTGGCGGGACCGGATCGGTGACCTCGTCGAGCAGGGCGCCCGCCCGGTGCTGTGGGGAGCCGGTTCCCGGGGCGTGCAGTTCCTCACGTTCGCCGACGCGGACCGGCGGCTCGCCGCCGTGGTCGACGTGAACCCCCGCAAGTGGGGCCGCTACCTGCCGCTGACCGCACACCAGGTGACTCCGCCGGACACCCTGACCGCGCTGCGGCCGGAAGCGGTCATCATCACCAATCCGTCCTACCGCACGGAGGTCGCCGCGCAGCTGCGCCAGCTCGGGGTGGACGCCGAACTGGTGGTCGCGTGAGGGGGCGCGTTCACCCGAACCGGACGGTCGCCTTCGCGCAGTCGAAGGCCTCGGCGTAGCGCGACCGGCACTCCATCCCGCGGAGCCGGGCGAGGCCGAGGAACACCTCGTCGTCCCACCAGTCCCGGGTCTTCTGCGACGGGAACGACTCGTGCAGCAGCCCCACCTTGAGGCGGGCCACATCGTCCGACAGCGGCACGTACAGGTTGCGCCGAGCCAGGTCGCCGTCCCACTTGGGGATCTCGTAGTGCAGCACGAGCTGATCCCGGAAAACCTTCGGCGTCTGCTCGGCCAGCAGGCGGTGGTCCTGGTGCGCGTCGTTCGGCGCCGGGCAGACGACCAGATCCGGGACGAGGACATCGGCGGCCTCGTGCAGAATCTCCTTGACGGCGTCCCAGTGCGCCGGGAGCCGGCCGTCCGGCAGCCCGTGCATCGCGAACGAGAGCTCCGCGCCGGGCAGGAAGGCGTCCGCGGCGGCGCGCGCCTCGGCATGCCGTTCGGCCGAGCCCGTACACAGTACGTAGTGCACCCGTACCGCGGGGCTCGCCTCCGCCAGCGACAGCAGCAGGCCACCGGCGGCGATCTCGATGTCGTCGGGATGCGCACCCACGGCGACCAGCGACCGGACCCCGGCCATCGACAGGCTGAGCACGCGGCTACGCGCTGAGGGCGGGGTGGGGGACCGGCTCGGTCACCGGAAGCGCTGCCGGACTGCCGTGGTGGGCGTCCCAGAGCATCCACGGGCATCGCCCGCGGTGGAACATCTCCTCCAGCTCGGCCCGGTCCTTGAACGTGTCCGCGGCGCGCCAGAAGCCGCTGTACCGGTGGGCGAGCAGTCGCCGCTGGGAGATCAGGCGGTCGAACGCGTCCGGCACCATGTCCTCGCCGCTGCGGAGCACGTCGAAGATGCTGGGACGCATGACGAAGTACCCGCCGTTCTCCCACTGCATGAGATCGGTGATCGCGCGGACTCCGGTCACCTCACCGTCGTCGGCGATCTCGACCACGTGGTGGGTGGACACCGGCGGTACGGCGAGCATGCTCACCACCGCCTCGGGCGACCGTCGGAACCGGTCGACCAACTGTCCCAGCGGCGCGTCGGTGAGGGTGTCGGCGTAGTTCGCCAGGAACATCTCGTCGTTCTCCACCAGGGAACGCACGCGTAGCAGACGTTCGCCGATGGTCGAGTGCAGACCGGTGTCGATGAACGAGATGCTCCAGTCGGTGATGTCGGTCCGGTGCATCTCGATGCCGCGTCCACCGCCGACGAGGGTGAAGTCGTTGGACTGGGTCTCGTCGTACCGAACGAAGTAGTCCTTGACGGCGGATGCGCCGTAGCCGAGGCAGAGGATGAAGTCGGTGTGGCCGAAGTGCGCGTAGTAGCGCATCACGTGCCAGAGCAGTGGACGGTCCCCGATCATGTTCATCGGCTTGGGTGCGCTGGCCGGGCCCTCCCGCATCCGCATGCCGAGGCCACCGCAGAACAGCACGACCTTCACGTCACACCACCTCGAGGGTCGGGATGGGGAACACGAGCCGGCCGCCCCACTCGCGTACGTAGCTCAGCTGCTCACTGATCTCGGTGCGCAGGTTCCACGGCAGGACCAGTACGTAGTCGGGGCGGTCGACCGCGATGCGGTCGGGATGGTGGATCGGGATGTGCGTTCCCGGCAGGAACAGGCCCTGCTTGTGCGGGCTACGGTCGACCGTGTACGTCAGTAGGTCGGCCCGGACGCCGCAGTGGTTGAGGAGCGTGTTGCCCTTGCCGGGAGCGCCGTAGCCGACCACCGTCCTGCCCTCGGCGCGCGCCGCGAGCAGGAACGACAGCAGGTCCCGCTTGATGCCGAACACCGCCTCGGCGAACCCACCGTGTCCGTCCAGCGTGTGCAGACCGGCGGCCTCCTCGGCGGCGAGCACCGCTTTGACGTTCGCCGAGGGTTCCCCGGCGGCCCCCGCCGGGCGGGCGTGCACCCGTAGCGACCCGCCGTGCGTGCTCAACTCGTCCACGTCGACCACGACGAGACCACCGGTCGCCAGCGCCCGCGACGCGGTGAGCAGTGACAGGTACTGGTAGTGCTCGTGGTAGATGGTGTCGTACTGCTTGCGCTCGATCAGCCGCAGCAGGTGCGGGAATTCGAGCGTGACCAGGCCGGTCGCCTTGACCAGCGCGGCGAGACCGGCCGTGAAGTCGCGGAGGTCGGGGACGTGCGCGTAGACGTTGTTGCCCGCGACGAGGTCGGCCCGACCGTACCGGCGGGCCACCTCGGCACCGGTGCGGGCGCCGAGGAAGTCGTTCTCGGTGCGGATCCCCCCGGCCCGCGCGATGTCGGCGATGTTCGCCGCCGGCTCGACGCCGACCACCGGGATTCCGGCCGCGACGAAGTGTCGCAGGAGATAGCCGTCGTTGCTCGCCACCTCGGTGACGAGCGAGTCCGCGCCCAGCCCGAGGCGGCCGATCATCTCGTCGGCGTACCGCCCGGCGTGCGCCACCCAGGAATCGGAGTACGACGAGAAGTACGCGTAGTCGGAGAAGATGTCCTCGCCCCGCACGTACGCCGGCAGTTGCACCAGCAGGCACGCCGAGCAGACACGGACGTGCAGCGGATAGAACGTCTCCGCCGCGTCCAGGGCGGCCGCCGTCACGTAGCTTTCGCACAGTGGTGACATGCCGAGGTCCACAAAGGTCACTGCCAACGGCTCACCGCACAGTCGGCAGCCAGCTGCGATCATCACGCCCCCCATCCGCCGTATTGAGGATCAACCTAGTGGTGTCACCGGACCCGCGGCGACGGCTGCAAGAAAGCCGACAGCGGTACCCGGTTCCGTTCACAGGGTGATGCGTGTGCCGGCGTCGACCGGGGCCGCGCCGCTCTCGGCGGCGGGAGCGGCGGCGTCGGCGGCCGCGCCGCTCGCGGCGTTTGCCGGGGGGCGCACGGCTACGTCGGAGCGTCGGGGCGTCGGGGCGGTCGGCCGACGTCGTAGGACCCGCACGGTACGCTGCCGCGCGATGATGGTCCGCCCGGCTGGTGCCCCCTTTGCGGAGCGTGCCGCCGGCCGGGCGGGGCCTGCGGCGAGACGCGCCGGGCGCACACCGGACAACGGGCGTTCCGGCTCATCGCGCCGGCGAGAGCGGCGGCGCGCGTACGCGTCGAATGCGACGGTCCCCCCCGCGGTCAGTACCAGACCCGCCGCCGCGACGGCGAGGATGGCCCGCTTGACCTTGCTGCTCGAAGGCTGCAGATTCTGCCCCTGGTCGAGCCGCTGGGTGGCGATGAGGTCGGCGTCGCTGACGCCGGATCCCTTCTGTAGGGTCACCGCCGACTGCCGCAGCCGGTCGATGACCAGCTGAGTGGTCTCCCGCGCGCTTTCGCGTGACGTACCGACCACCTCCACCGTGACGATCGGGTTCGGGTAGGTCATCGTGAGGGTGAAGGTGTCGGTGTGCTCGCCGGCCTTCAGGGTGTCGAGAAACTGCTGGTCCTGGGTGGTGTAGATGGACGCCTGGCCCAGCGTGTTGAGCCCGAGCTGGTTCCAGGGGTTACGCAGTGCGGCACTGGTGGGATTGTCGGCCGGGTCCACCCGTACCGGGATGAGCTGGACGTAGGACGTCATCGTGTAGTCCGGCTTCGCGGTCACCGCGACGAACGCTGCCACGCCGACCGAGAGCAACAGCAACGGAAGCGCGACCTTCCACCGCCGAAATATGAGTACGGTGAGGTCCCAAAAGTCCACTGTAATCTCTCTCCGGGATCGGTTCACTTCGCCGTCGTGGTGAGCGGATTCCGCCCGGATGCCAACCACAGTCGCCTCACGGATCCGTCGGTCAGCGTAGTCGTCCGGGCAAGACGCGGTCGACCGTCGGCCGGTCCTGTCGGGGTCGCGACGGACTCCGGATCGCCTTCGATCCCTCGGGAAGGAGCTCTGCGTGCGACCGCCCTCCGCCGTGGAATTCGAGTCGACCGCCCGCGCCGCGCTTCCCCCGGCCGTGTACGACTACTACGCGGGTGGGGCCGACGCCGAGGTCAGCCGTGCGGAAGCGCAGGCCGCCTGGCGGTCCTGGCGCTTCCTGCCGCGCATCCTTCGGGACGTCCGCCAGGTGTCCACCGCCACGGATGTGCTCGGTACGCCCCTCTCCGCTCCGGTTCTCGTGGCACCGACCGCCCTGCACACGCTGGTCGAGCCGGAAGGCGAGGTCGCCACCGCCCGGGCGACCGCGGACGCCGGCTCGCTGCTCGTGCTGTCCTCCCGGTCGGGCCGGGAGATCGAGGCGGTGGCCGCCGGGGCCGGGCCGTGGTGGTATCAGGTGTACGTGCTGCGGGATCGCGCGATCACCTGCGAGCAGGTCGATCGTGCCGTGACGGCGGGCGCACGCGCGCTGGTGCTGACCGCCGACGCGCCGTACGTGTATCCGCGCGCCGGCGTGACGATGCCCCTGCCGGTGGTCGGTCCGGCGGCCGAACTGGTGACGCCGGGTAGCCGTCCGCCCGGCCGCGAGCAGGATCCCGCACTGAGCCTCGACGACATCGGCTGGCTGGCGGCGCGCTCCGGCCTGCCCGTGCTGGTCAAGGGCGTGCTGCGGGCGGACGATGCGACCGCCTGCGTAGCGGCCGGTGCCGCCGGGGTGATCGTCTCCAACCACGGCGGCCGCCAGCTGGACCGGTCCGTCCCGACCGCCACCGCGCTGGCGCCCGTCGTCGCGGCCGTCGCGGCCGACGTCCCGGTGCTCGTGGACGGTGGCCTGCGGGACGGGCACGATGTGCTCACGGCGCTGGCGCTGGGCGCGCGCGCCGTCCTGATCGGACGGCCCGTGCTCTGGGCGCTGGCCGCGGGTGGAGCCGCCGGGGTCCGGTCCTGCCTGGATTTCTACCGCGCGGACCTCGAACGCGCCATGTCCCTCGCCGGCCTGCCCGCGGTCTCGGACATCGGTCCGGATCTCGTCATCCCGGTGACTCCGCTCGCCGGGATCGCGCGGTGACGCGCAGCGCGCACCGGGAGCGTTCCGGCCCGAATCCGGACGGCCGCCAACGTCGAAGCCGCCCACGACGGCAGCGCTGACCGTCGACGTTTCGTCGGAGGCGTGTCTCGTGTTTCGCGAGCACGGCGGACTTGACGCTACTTTCCTGCGGCCCAACGCGCGGACAGCGAAGATCGACGCCGTCGCCGAGGCCGTGACGGTGCTCATCGTGTCGCGGCGTACCGGCTGGCGACGACCCCCCGCGGGCAGCCAGGTCGTGGTGAGGCCGACACCGGTGGACGGCCGTATGGCCCTGGTCATGCCGCTGGAGTGTCTTGATCAACTTGTGGGTCGTGCCGGTGGGTCCACCCGTCGAGTGGAACACGGCCGTCTCGGGTGTTGGCGTACGCAGCGGCGTACGGAATTGTCAGAGGCGTGCCGGACGATGCGGGGTGACCTGCCGTCGCTTCGCGGCCAACGGTCGGATGGCAGAGATCGGATGGGCAGAGATCGGATGGGCGGAGAGAGGGGTACGAGATGAGCGGGGTACGGGTACTGGTCGGCACGCGCAAGGGCGCGTTCGTCCTCACCGCGGACGGCAGCCGCCGGAACTGGCAGGTGGACGGTCCGCATTTCGGAGGCTGGGAGATCTACCACGTCAACGGATCGCCGGCGGACCCCGACCGGCTGTACGCGTCGCAGTCGTCCGGATGGTTCGGGCAGGTGATCCAGCGGTCCGACGACGGCGGCCGGACGTGGCAGCCGGTGGGCAACGAGTTCGCCTACGAAGGTGAGCCCGGCGAGCACCTCTGGTACGACGGCACACCACGCCCGTTCGAGTTCAAGCGGATCTGGCATCTGGAACCGGCCCCGAACGACCCCGACACGGTGTACGCCGGGGGTGAAGACGCCGCGATCTTCCGCTCGGCCGACGGCGGCCACAGCTGGCAGGAGCTGCCGGGACTGCGTACCCACGAGTCCGCTCCCCGCTGGCAGCCCGGCGCAGGCGGAATGTGCCTGCACACCATCATCCTCGATCCCACGAACCAGGAACGGATGTTCGTCGCGATCTCCGCCGCCGGCGCGTTCCGTACCGACGACGGCGGCAAGACGTGGCAGCCGATCAACCGCGGCCTGCGGTCGGCGCAGATCCCCGATCAGGACGCCGAGGTCGGCCATTGCGTGCACCGGCTCGCCATGCACCCGTCACGACCGCACGTGCTGTTCATGCAGAAGCACTGGGACGTCATGCGCAGCGACGACGCCGGCGGATCCTGGCGCGAGATCAGCGGGGACCTGCCGAGCGACTTCGGGTTCCCGATCGCGGTGCACGCGCACGAACCCGAGACGATCTACGTCGTGCCGATCAAGAGCGATTCCGAGCACTTCCCGCCGGAGGGAAGGTTGCGGGTGTACCGCAGCCGCACCGGCGGCAACGAGTGGGAGCCGCTCACCACGGGCCTGCCGGAGGCGCACTGCTACGTGAACGTGCTGCGCGACGCGATGGCCGTCGACACGCTCGACCCGTGCGGCATCTACTTCGGCACCACCGGTGGTCAGGTTTACCGCTCGGCTGACGGCGGCGACACCTGGGCACCGATCGTGCGGGACCTCCCGGCGGTGCTGTCCGTGGAAGTCCAGGTCTTGCCATGATCCGGGTCGTGCTTCCCGCGCACCTGAAGAATCTCGCCCGGGTCAACGGGGAGGTACGGCTCGACGTGGTCGGGCCGGTCACGCTACGCCTGGTCCTCGACGCCCTGGAGGCCAGATATCCCATGCTGCGCGGCACGATCCGGGACTACCGCACCGGGCGGCGGCGGGCGTTCGTCCGGTTCTACGCGTGCCAGGAGGACCTGTCCAACGAGACGCCGGACGCACCCCTTCCCGATCAGGTCGTGACCGGCCAGGAGCCGTTGCTCGTCATCGGCGCCATGGCGGGCGGCTGACCGGGCTCCAGGCGCTGGCGCGGCGATCCCGGTGGTCAGGCCGAGCCCGTCGCCGGGTGGGTGGTCACAAGCGGACGGGGCCATGGGCGACGACACGTCGCCGTACAGGATTGGCCACCGTCCGCTCGCAAGCCGAATACTACGAACTTTCCGGCATGGCCGAGGAGTGGTGGTTGACGATCAGCCACTTCCCGTCGCGAAGTTCGTAGACGAAGGTGTAGCGGGCCGGCACCGTCTTCTGCTTGCCGTCCACGGTGAGGGAGAAGGTGTACGTGCCGGTGTCGATGGCGTCGTCATCGTCGAGCACGTTGACGAAGGAGCTGGTGATTTTCCCCTGTGGCTTCTTCTTGAGGAATTCCTGGAAGTAGTTCACGATTCCGGCGCGGTCGGTCCGTACCTGGTTGGACACGGTGGGTACAAGGACGGCGTCCGGGGCGTAGCGGTCGGCGACCTTCTGCGGGTCTCCGGTGGCCAGGCTGGCGTTCCACTCGTTGAAGAGCGCGGCGACGACCGCCTTGCTGGGCTTTTCTTCACTCTCCTTGTCCGGCGAGGCGACCGCCGCCGCACTGATGGTTGCGGCCACGCCGGCCGTCACGGCCAACCCGGCCGCGATGATGCCGATTTGTGTCTTCTTGCCCATGTCGCCTCCTCGATTGCTGCCTGTCGGTATTCACTATGGGGGAAGGCCGTGAAGTGACCGGACAAGGGATGGAGAAGTGACGGGAAACATTCACCCATGACGCTGTTAACCGAAGGGGCGGGTCGCTCCGGTACCTATACGGAGGGCAACGTGATGTGCACGGCAAGCCCCGCGGAGGGTGCCTGCGCCAGGGTGACCGTGCCCCTGTTGTCGATGACGAGCTGCCTGAGAATCGCGAGCCCCAGCCCTGAGCCGGTCCGGCCGCTGGGGTTCCCGCCGCGCCAGAACCGGTCGAAGGCGCGTTCCCGGTCGGCGGAGGCGATGCCGGGGCCGTCATCGGTGATGGTGATCGTGACGGTGCGCTCATCAGTGCGGACCATCACGGTCACCGTGCCGCCGGGGGGCGAAAAGTCCAGTGCGTTCGACAGGGCGTTGTCCAGGATCTGTTCCAGATGCCCGGGAATGAGCTGTGCGTACGTGGGTGCCGCGGACTCGAGCCGCAGGCCGGCGCCCTTCTCCTCGGCAACGGACCGCCAGGCGTCGAACCGTTCGGTGACCACCTGGTCCACCCGTACCCGATCGGTCGTCGGTCGCTTCGCCGCGCCGTCTGCCTCGGCTTTGGCCAGGGCGAGCAGGCCGTTGACCAGATTCGTCATGCGGATCACCTCGGCGGCGGCCCGGTCGATGTCCTCCTGTGTCGACGGGTCCTCGACGTCGTCGGCGATGTTGTCCAGCGAGAGCCGCAGTGCGGTCAGCGGCGTGCGGAGCTGGTGCGAGGCGTCGGCAATGAAGACGCGCTGAGAGCGGACCAGGCCGTCGATCACTTCGGTCGCCGTGTTCAACGTGCGGGCCAGCGTTCGGATCTCAGCCGGCCCGGTCTCGACGGCGCGGGCGCTCAGGTCGCCGTCGCGTAGCACGGTCGCCATGGTGGTGAGTTGCCGCAGCGGCATGGTCAGGCGCCGGGCGAGCAGGAGGCCCAGCACGCCCGCCACGACCAGGACAGCTGCGGCCAGGCCGGCCCGGTACAGCCAGATCTGGCTGCTCCGATGGTTGATCGGTGCCGCGGGGAAACTGACGCGGACGGCACCGACGACCTGGCCCAGTCGATCGCGCGCCGGAATCGCGACCACCAGACCGTCCGCATCCAGGACCCACGCCCGGCCCCATCGGTGCCAGTCCCGACCAGCCAGTGCGGTCGCGAACGCCGGGTCGTCGGTCGCCGCCGGCAGCGGCAGCGGAGCCGCGGCGCGACCCCCGGCCAGCAGCACATCCATTCGACCCGGGGTCTCCCGCTCAAAGGCGTCGACCAGGCTGGCCAACGCCTCGCGATGCGCGACGTCGTCCAGCGACAGGAGCCGAGAGGCGACATCGGCTTCCCGCCGGACGGTGTCCTCCGTGTCGGCGTGGAGCTGGGCGGAGAGGATGAACGCCACCGGGATCGTGAACGCCCCGATGGCCACGGCCACGAGGAGGACGTAGCTCGCGACGAGCTGGCGGACGATCATCAGACCGTCAACCGGAATCCGACACCCCGTACGGTGTCGATGGCGACGGCGTCACCGAGCTTGCGGCGCAACGCCCGGACGTGCACGTCGAGCGTCTTGGTCGGGCCGAACCAGTTCTCGTCCCACACCGCCTCCATGATGCGCTCCCGGGTGAAGACCGTCCCCGGCTCGGTGGCAAGGAACACGAGCAGGTCGTACTCCCTCGGCGCCAGGGAGATCTCGGTCGCGTCGAGCTTCACCCGCCGGCTCCGCTGATCGATCAACAGACGGGGCGAGAGCGACTCCTGTGGCGCCGCGGTGGCCGGCTCGTCAGGGTCGACATGGGCCGTGCGGCGCAGCACCGCCCGGATGCGGGCAACGACCTCGCGTACGCCGAACGGCTTCGCCACGTAGTCATCGGCGCCGATTTCCAGGCCCACCACCCGATCCACCTCATCAGCCCGCGCGCTGATCACGATGATGGGTACCGCACCGCGGGCCCGCAGTGCCCGGCACACGTCCAGGCCGTCCATGTCCGGCAGGCCGAGATCGAGCAGGACCAGGCGGGGGCTGGGGGCTTCGAGCGCCGCGCGACCGGTTCGCACCCACTGCACATCGAATCCGTAGCGAGTCAGCGCCCGCGCGAGGGACCCGGCTACGGCGTCGTCATCCTCGACCAGCAACACACGCACGGCAACATCATCTCATGGGTGGTCTGGGCGTTCTCAGCTTGTGGAGACCCGCGGATCCGACCGCAGGTGTCCACCACTGCCCGGCCCGGCTCGTGCCCGGCGCGGACGTTTCGCCGAATTCGCTGAGGTGCCGTCCGCGACCACCACCACGAGGCCGCCGGTGGGTTCCGGTACCGGCGGCCAGGGGATGGGTCGCGGCGATACGCCGGGTCGTCATGAGAGCCGCATGCTTGTCCGGTTCGCGCTGATTCGTACGCTCCGGCGACGTGGAAGGCGGCCCGATGACTCACCCCATGAGCTTCCACGGGCCGTACGGCGGGCCGGACGGCGCCTGGTTGCGGGTCCACCACTGGGCGACGTACTGCTTGCCCTGGTAGGCCACGACGTCACCGGCCACGAAGATGCGCGACGGGGCCCAGACCGCCGTGCCGTCCTGGGTGGTCAGGATCTGCTCCCACGGGCCCGCCGGGTCACCCGGCCTCTGGTTCAGGGTCCACCACCGGGCCCGCCAGGTGGAGCCGTTGTCGTAGACCCGGTCGCCGAAGGTGTAGAACTGCCAGCGGGACCACGCGGGCGGTGACGGCAGCGTCAGGCCGACGATCACCGGGTCGTGGTCGGAGGCGGCGAACGGGTCGGTGCCGTCGAAGAGCAGCGTCGCGTTGTAGTTGTAGCGGCTGTACGCGTACGCGATCGCCTCCTGGGCGTTGATCTGCCAGACGTCCGCCCCGGTGACCATCGCGCGGGCGCCGGCGTTGGCGAGCACGTGATCGAGGGAGCCTTGCAGGCCGTCGAACGAGTACGTCTGCTCCGACGGGTCGAGCATGCTGCCCAGATCGGTGTAGCCGGCCGCGTACAGGACCTCCATCGGGTCCTCATGGGTGTACGCGTTGAAGTCGCCGACCAGGAAGATCCGGTTGGTGCCGAGGCTCGCCGCCACCTGGTTGGCGAAGGCGTTCGTGTCCTGGGCCTCGTGCACGCGGGTCGCGTTGAACGAACCCTGGTTGACAGCCGGCGACGAGGTGTCCTCGAGGTCGCCGTCGTAGAGGGGGGTGCCGGGGCCCTTCGACTTCCAGTGGTTGGCGACCACCACGAAGGCGTCGGCGTCGGTGGCACCCACCTTCTTGAAGCCCTGTGCCAACGGCTCACGGGCGATGGAGAAGGACTGGCCGGGGCCTGAGGCGGCGGTGAGCACGATCGACGATCCGACGAGCGCGACGTCCGCCGGCTGGTAGATGAACGCCGTACGGATCACGTCCTGCTGGTCGAGCGGCGGTAGCTTGCCGGCGGGCGGCGAGGGCACGTACGCCCACACGGTCGAGCCCGCCGCGGCGTTGAGCGCATCGACGAGTCCGGCGAGCGCGGTGTCGCGGGGCTCGCCGAACCAGGCGGAATTCTCGACCTCCTCCAGCGAGACGACGCCGGCGCCGAGCCGGTTGATCCCGGTGACGATCTTCGCCTGCTGGCGGGCGAAGCTCGCGCCGTCCGCCGCGCCGCGCGGGCCGGGGCCGCCGTTCGTGCCGGTGCAGGTGTTCACGCCGATGGGGTTGCCGGCCCGGTCCCTGTAATAGGTGCAGGTGCCCAGGCCCTTGGCGACGTATTCCTGCCCGGTCGTCGGGAAGTAGTTCTCCACGTTGAAGGTCGCCAGGCTGGTCTCGCCGACCGCCGCCGGGTGTTGTTTGCCGGCACGGGTATCGCTGAACGTCGCGACCGCGGCGCCGTCGTCGGTGATCTGGTGCTGCGGCTGGAAGTTCCACAGCGAGTAGCGGTATTCCAGGATCACCGGCGCGTGGAAGGTCACCGCCGATCCGACGCTGACCGGGTTGTCCGGGGTGAGCCAGGGCAGCGGCCGGCTCGCGTACGTGGTGGTGCTGTAATTCCAGCTCGACCCGTCGTCGAGCGTGACCGTGCGGGCGGCGTTGTCGGTCGCCACGGCCTGCGCCGTGGCGCTGCCGGCCGTCCCGGCGTCGGTCGGCTGACGCAGCGGTGTGTCGCCGGCCGCCAGGGTGAACGAGCCGTACCAGTTCGCGTCGTGGTTGCCCGACACGGTGAAGGTGCCCTGCGGCGCGACGAGTTCACCCTCGTGCGCTTCCTTCTCCGCGTCGGTGTCGAGGCTGGACCACGGGATCACGTCCGGGGTGACCGTCGGCAGCGCGGTGTCGAGCCGGCTGACCGTCGGGCCGGTGATCTCGGTTTCGCCCGAGAATTCCCGCACCGTGCCGGTGACCCGGACGCTGTCGCCCACGGCGACCTGGGCGGCCGAGATCGAACCGAAGACGAATACGGCGTCGGAGGCTCCCGGTGTCTTGTCGCCGGCGGGCGTGCCGCCGGATCCGCCGGTCTCCAGGAAGAAGCCGTTGAAACCACCGGTCGGGTACGCCGCGGTCACGACCCCCTCCGTGGTGACCCTCTGGTCGACGTACGGTGAGGTGTCCGTGTCGGTGCCCTGGATTGCGGCGATCGGAAGGACGAGCGCGGGGGCGACGACGATGATGCCGAACGTCGCGGAGCCGGTCGCGCCGGTGGAGTCGGTCGCGGTGACGGTCACCGAGGAGGTGCCGGCCGCTGACGGGGTGCCGGTCACGACGCCGTCGGCCGAGACGGCCAGGCCGGCCGGAAGGCCGGTCGCGGTCCACGCGTACGGCGTGGTGCCACCCGAGGCAGCGAGCGTGAGTGGCTCGATCGCGGTGCCGGTGGTGGCGTTCCGCGTGCCGGGGTTTGTCACCACGACGGAGCCTGTAGCCGCGTCGGAGGCCGCGTTCTGCGGGGCGGGGGTGGCGACGTGGAAGTCGGCCGCGTTGTTGTCGGTGTCCGCGCCCGTCGGGGACCGCTGGTAGCTCAGGACGACCGAGTTGCCGCTCGGCGCGGCGCCTTCCGGCGAGTTACTGGTTCCCCACCCGATCCTGTCGATGACCGTGCTGTCGGTGGGCTGCACACCGGTCGTGCTGGCCGCGATGTAGACGGTGCCGCCGGCCGCCCCTGGGTTGACGCTGCCGCCGGTACTGAGGTCCGGCGTGGGCAGTGCGGTCCCGTTGGCGCCGTTGCTGGGCAGTTGGATGAGGAAGTGGCCGTGGGCGGCCACCGTCCCCGAGAGCGCGAACACCTGCGACGCGCTCGGCACGACCGTGCTGGTGGCCGCGCGATATTGCAGCGTGTCGCCGGTGAGGGACACGGCACTGGCCGTGGGGTTGTACAACTCGATGAACTTGTTGAGACGGCTGGCCCCGGACGAGCCGCCGTTGACGTACGCCTCGCTGATGACCAGCGCGGTGCCGGCCGGGTTCGCGGACGCCGGGGCGGCGGCCAGCGAGCTGGCGGCACCCACGATGGACAGCGACAACGCCGCTATGGCGACTCGCCGGATGAGAGTACGGGACACGGACCCGACCTCCAGGTGGACACGAAACAGGGCTCCGGGCTCCGCCGCTGGCCGGGCCAGCTGACGGACACTGAACGCCCATCCTCCACCCTCTGACGGACAAGAGTTGAACGCTATACGACATCCACGAACACCTTTGTCGAGGACCGGACAGGTCAGGTCGGTGGCGGGCAGGATTCTCTCGGCCGGCCGGCTCGTGTGCTCGCTGTCCGGCGGATTCTCGTTGCCGCGTGTCCACCGGAGGCAGATCGACGCACGTCACTCCTATTATGCGTAGAGTATCCGAGGTAAGCGCATTCCCAGGGGGAGATGTCGATGAGGGTTGGACCGTGGATGACCGCGGCGATCGCGCTCGCTGTGTTGGCGGGAACACCGGCGTGGGCCGGGCAGCGCACTGCGGCGCGGACCGCACCCGGTACCGCGACGCGGCCGATCCTGTCGGCGGTGGAGGCGGCGCCGTTCGTACCGGAGAACCATCTGCGCTGGTCCGGTCTATATGAGGCGCCGGTGGCAGATCCGTGGCGCCCGAAGCCGATCGTGGCCCGCCGGGCGGACCTCCGGGTCGGAATCCGTGGGTTCAGGACCGTGCAGGAGGCGGTGAACGCGGCGTTCAAGGCGGGCGGCACCGCCCGCCGCTATATCGCGATCTCCCCGGGCACGTACACGGGAACGGTCTTCATCCCAGCAGGGTCCCCACCGCTCACCCTCTACGGGGTGGGGCGCGCGAGCGAGGTGCGGCTGGAGTTCACGGTGGACGCGACGGTCACGCCGGCCGCGTGGGCCGCGCTGGTCAACGCCGACGGCCGGTACGCCGAGGGTGACCCGGCCTGGGAGATGTTCCAGTCATGCGCGACGCGGACCAGCGCCACGGCCGGCCTCTGTGCCGCCGTCGTCTGGGCTCAGAGTACCGACCTGCAGCTGAAGGGGCTGACGATCACCAACACGCTGCTGGATACGGTGGACCGCGGCACCCACCAGGCGCTCGCGCTGCGCACCGACGCCGACCGCACCCAGCTGGAGGACATGCGACTGATCAGCCGCCAGGACACGTTCCTGGCCAACGCGAACGACGTGTCGCGTATCGCCCGCGTGTCCGTCCGGGACAGCTATATCGAGGGCGACACGGACTTCGTCTTCGGGCGGGCCAGCGCGGTCTTCGCGCACACCCACTTCCACCTCGTATCGACGCGCAAGAACTCCGGCGGGGTGATCTTCGCGCCGAACACGGCACCTCATCACCCGTACGGCTTCCTGGTGACGCAGTCGCTGATCACCGCCGACGAGAGCTACCGGGCGGCGCCGACCGGTTACCTCGGCCGTGCCTGGGACCAGGGCGCCGGCTCGACCGGCTACCTGCCGGGGATAACCCCGAACGGGCAGCTCGTGATCCGCGACAGCGTGCTGGGTGCGGGCTTCGACACGACGACACCGTGGGCGCCGGCGGCCACCACCGCGCGGCCCTTCGCAGCGCGGGTCGATGCCGGCCGCGACCTCAACGACATCAACGTCAACAGACTCTGGGAGTACGGGAACCGGGGCCCCTGCGTGCGGGCATGATCCGCGAGACGGCCATGGCGCGCCGGGCGTCGGTGGGTACCAGCGGTAGGCGACGGTCCACGTCAGGGGCTCCCCTCGCTGGTGCCGTGGGGATCGACCGGCGCGAGTGTCGCCCGTGGTGTGTGCCTGGGTGAACGTGACGGCATGCCGATTGCGCGCGGTTTGCCCGGCGCCATCGACGCCGATCGGTCAGGAGGTGAGTGCGTTCAGGGTTGCCGGATTGGTGACGATCGCTTGAGCGACGTCGGTCAGCCGACGGTTCTTCCGCCGGGCGAAGGCCCGGATGGTGGTGAACGCGTCGTCCACGCTGATGCCGTGGGCATGCGCCACAGCACCTTTGGCCTGCTCGATGATGACGCGGCTGTTCAATGCACCCTGGAGTTGCTCGGTGAGGATCTCGCCGCGGCGGATGGTGCGTTCCTGGAGCAGGCCGATGGCGGCGATGTCGGCGAGGGCCTGCACGATGGGTACGTCGGCCTCGTCGAAGTTTCCGCCGGTGGGGGAGCCGAACACGTTCAGGGCGCCGATCACCTGCTGGCGCAGGCGCAGCGGGAACGCGTGCACGGACTGGAATCCGGCTGCGGTCGCCCGCGGGGCGAACTTCGGCCACCGGTCGGTGGCGTCTGCCAGGTTCACGTTGATCACCGCTCGGGCGGTGTGGAACGCATCCAGGCACGGGCCCTCGCGGGTCTGCAACTGGAACAGTTCCAGAAGTTTGGTGTTCTCGTCCGAGGCGGCCATGAACTCGAGGTTCCCGCGTTCGTCGGCCAGGAGCAGCCCGACGGATGCCGCGCTGGTGAGGTCAGCCGTCCGGTCGGCGAGCATGTGCAGGAACTCGACCAGGTCGAACTCGTCGACGAGGGTGTCGGCGATGTCGACGAACGTTGCCGCCAGGCGGTCAGCGGAGATGGTGGTCATGCTGCCTCCCGGCATCGTCACGTGACATGTGAATGATCATGAGCGGTCGAGTCGTAGCCGGCCGGCGACGACATCGCGGGCGACGTCGTCGAGTGGGCGGTCCTCGGCGTAGGCGTGCGCGCGCAGGCGGACCATCGCCTCGCCGATCGGTACGCCCAGTTGCACCATCACCATGCCCTGGGCCTGGAACAGTTCCGCGCGATGTGCGACCGCGCCGATCGTTCCAGTCTCGTCGACGTCCTGTTGCTGGTCGAGCATCGCGTGGATGGTGACGTCGGCGAAGGTGAGTGCGCAGGCGAGTTCGTCGCTGGTCAGCGGTCCGACGCGGTCGCGGTACAGGTCGAGGACACCGAGCCGGGCGGCGCCGATCTGCAGGGGGAACGCGAACACCGCCCGAAGGCCGCGCTGATGGGCGACCGGGGCGTACGTCGGCCAGCGCTGGATCGCGCCGTCGGCGAGATCGGCGATCAGTACGGGACGAGCGGAGGCGTACGCGTCGATGCACGGCCCCTCGCCGAGGACGAACTGGAGGTCCTCCACGCGTTCGCTGACGGGGTCGGACGCCGCGCTGATCCCTCGCGTTCCGTCGGCCGTCATGACGCTCACCCCCGCACCGCACGCGGACAGCGCCCCTGCCGCGGCCCTGCACACCCGATGAAGAAACCCGATGTCACCCTCATGGAGTTGTTGCTCGGCGATCAGGGTTCGGACAAGGGTGGCGCGGTCGCCTGGGTTACTCATGATGTTCGCACCCGACGTTCGGTCCATCGTCGTTATCGGGTGATCTGGACATGGCCGCACCTTCCGCTGCTGGTGCCACCGAGGTCAGGGCAGCGTAGACCCGAAGTTCCGAACGATCTCACCGTACTCCTCCGCCCGGCGGTGCATCGTCGCCGAGGCTGGGGAAACGAGGTACTCGACTAGCGTGCCGGTGCAGGCGTAGCGTCGAGGATGCGGTCTGCTGTGGGCTGCTGCCCCGGACCCTGGCATGTGTCGACTTGCCGAGGGGCGTCGTTGTGCCACCAACACTCGAACGGGAATGCCGGTTCTCCAGCGAATGGCTCGTCGTCAAACTGCGCGCCGCACGGTGCGCACCGGCGCACGTCAGGTTCGAGGGTGAGGTCGACCTTGCGGCAGGCACCGTTCTGTCCAGCGCGGTGGCCAGCCTGACGGCCGCACGGCCCGCCCGTCTTCATGTTGATCTCACTGCCGTCACCTTCACCGGTTCGGTCTTGCCGAACTTCCTGGCCCGTCTACATCGGGACCTCCCGCAGGCCGAGTTGCTCCTGTGCCATCCGACGCCCATAACCCGTCGGGTCTTGCGGATGACAGGCATGCCGGACATCGCCACGATGGTGCCCTGATGCCGCCGAGCACGCGACCGAACACGGCGGACACCTCGTACAACCTGGCGGGCGCGGAGATCAGGTGCTCGCGCGTGCGGAGGCCGAAAGGTCAGGCGGCGGTGAACGGCGTCCGCCCCGCGGTCCCGGCAGCGCGGCCAGTGTCGATCACAAGCTCGGCCCAGACGACCTTGCCGGGATGGCCGGCCCACTCCAGGGCGCGCGACCCCCAACGTCGGGCCATCGCGGCGACGAGCTGCATTCCTCGGCCGCCGGGGCGGCGTGCGTCGTGGCCCAGCGGACGCGGCGCTGCGGGGTCGGAGTCCGCGACCTCGATGCGGATCACGTCAGGTTGAAGGCTGAGAATGAGCTCGCCGCCGTTGATGGTGTGCTGTGTGACGTTCTGGACCAACTCGGTAGTGATCACCAAGGCGTCGTCGGCGAGGTGCTCGACCCGCCACGCGTACAGGGTGTCACGAACGACGCGGCGTGCCCCTGCCGCCGGAGCGCCGTGGTCGAATCGCCACCGAACCGATTCCATGCCCGATCTCTACCCGACCCCCGCGACACCACGCCTCGTGGCCGCAGAATCGCCGACCTCGCGGGACATGGCGGCATGTGTCTCCGGCGGGCTGCGTTTCACTGAAGGCTGCTCGAGGTAGAGGCCACTCGTAGGCGCTGGCGACGTGGCGCGTCCGGCGCAGGATCATCGCCGGGGGGCACGGGCCTGGAAGTGAGACGGTTGCGCCGTAGGAGCGACGGTTGACGATCCGAGGTCAGGAGGACCGGGTGGATGTGGAGCAGGTGACCGGCCCGTCGCCTACCACGGCGAGGGCCCGGTGTGGCATCCCGGCTGGGGTGGGCTGCGGTTCGTCGACTCGATGATCAAGAGGGTGGGGTCCGCCGCGCAGGCGTTCCCACCCGCCGCGCCCGGGCCGTGCGGTACCACCAGCGCCGGGCACGGACCCCGGCGGCGTCGCGGCCGGAACGAGATCCCCGCCGATGAGCATGTCCGCAGCATCAACAGATGTGCGGGGCCTCAGCGCTCGGGACATCGCCGGCCTGGTCAACTCGGGAACGCTGACGCCCGGCGCCGTCGTGCAGGCCACGCTGCACCGCATCGACCGCGACGACGGGGACCTGCGCGCCTTCCGACAGCTCTGGCCTGAGCAGGCCCGGGCCGCGGCCAGGGACGTGGAGCGGGCACTGGAGGCCGGTCGACGGCTGCCCCTGGCCGGGGTGCCCCTGGGGATCAAAGCCTCCGAAGGGCTGGACTCGCTGCAAGCGCGCCGGCTCATCGCCGCCGGGTGCATCCCCGTCGGCGCCACCTCCGTACCCCGCGGCACGAATTGGCAGACCTGGGGCCACACCGACCGCGGCCCCACGGTCAACCCGTGGCGGGCCGACCGGACCCCGGGCGGTTCCTCAGCAGGTTCGGCCGCCGCCGTCGCCGCGGGTCTCGTTCCCCTGGCCACCGGCAACGACGGCGCCGGCTCGCTGCGCATCCCGGCCGCCTGGTGCGGCATCGTCGGCGTCAAGCTCACCAACGGGCTGCTACCGGCGCCCGACCGCGCCCAGCTCAACGCGCCGGGTCCCCTGGCCGGCACCGTCGGCGACGCCGCCGCCTATCTCGACGCCGTCCTCGGCACGAACCTGCGAGCCGCCGTGGTCGCCGGACCGCCGCGGCCGATCAGGGCGATCTGGTCGTCCACTCTGGGCTACGCCCCCACCGATCGGGCACTCGCCGCGACCGCACGCGCCGCCGCGGACGAGCTCGCCGCCGCCGGCGTATTGCGGTGGGTCGAGCACGAGGAACAACTGCTCGACCCGCAGGACGCGTGGCAGGCCCTGCGCCATGACCTGCCGGCGGCAGCCGTGCCGCTGCGAGCGCACAACGACCGGCAGCTGACCGCGGCCTTCGACGCCGCCGACGTGATCATCTCAGCGGCCACTCCGACAGGTCCACCCGCGGCAGCATGTCGGCCACCGCCGTGCGCAGCTCGGTCAACGACGCCGGTTCACGCACCGCGTCGAGGCGGTCGACGGCCAGCTTGACCCGCCCGTCCGCGCCGGCCGGCACGATCCGCACGCCGGCATCCGGGCCGGCCTCCTCCATGCGCTGCGCCAGCAGCCGCCACGCCGCGTCCAACGCCGTAGTCAGCCCGGCCAGGTGCACCTCGACCGGCTCGTCCAGGACCAGCCCGGCCAGGACCTCCCGGCGTACCCCGTCCAGGCGGGGCCGTCGAGCAGGGTCCGCCCACCGCAGCGACGGCGCCGCCTGCTCGAACAACCGCAACGGCCCCTCGGCGTGCGTCCACGCCCGCCCATCCAGAAATTCCCGGAGCTGGCCCGAGGCGCGCACGTCGGAGAACTCCCGGAACCCGTACACGTCGCGAATCTCCCGCGCGTGCTCATGCTGGGTAGGCAACCGTTCGGCGTACCGCTTCACCACCGACGCGTCCGCCACACCGAGCTGCACCGCCAGGTAATCCACCACCGGCCACGGCACATCCAACGGATCCGACAAGAACGTGCCCAGCATCCGCACCGTGCCCAGCTGCACGGCGAAGCCCAACCGGTTGTGCTCACCCCGCCGCTTCTCGACGAGCAACCGGTCAGCGTCATTCAGGAAGAAGTACCGCTCCAGCTCCACCCGCGACGGCACGCCACCGAACCGTCCGTACGCAGCGGCCTGACCATCAGAAAGGAACTCAACCGGCACGGGGCGACAACCTACGCGGCCATAGACAAACCCCGCCGCCAGGTCCATCCACACCCAGCGTTCAATCCTGCGCCGATCCTCCTCGACCCCAAGTCGTTGTCCACGGAGGATCTGCCCCGAGCCTTCGCGCGGGGCTGCCCAGGATGCTCGCAGCAGGGTCGTCGTCGGCGCAGTACGTCAGCTGGGGGAGACTTCGGCGCAGATCGCGGGCTCCCTGCGGATGGTCCTGGCGCCGGAAGACCTCAAAGCTTGGGGGAGCTGCTGGTCGCCCAGTCTGCTGAAGTCGTGCATGACTGATCGTTCCTGCGGAACCACGGGGTAGGCGGTGAGCGCGGGGCTGTGGGTCCGGCCGCACTGCGTGCTCGGCCCGCGTCCCGTCACCGAGTGCGAATCGATGTTCTACGCT
>CBIHNN010000038.1:0-44568 GCA_966211315.1 uncultured Micromonosporaceae bacterium
CGTGACTACCCCACAACCGGCCATCCGGTCATATCTCGACCTTGCGAACGCCCTGGCTCCACCCCCACCGCGTCAAGCAGGAGATTCACCACCACTACTACGGGCCAGTCCGCCGGCGTCGCCGCATCGGTACTCAGCTCCTTCCGGAGCTACCGGTCGAGAACGCTCCCTCTCGCCGCCCGATCACCCGGGCAGCTGTATCGGCTCCGCCTTCCCACGTTCCACGTGAGAGCACCGCCGCACGGGCCGCCCGAACCGCACCCGGTCGCAAACGGGCGGGACAACGCTCCGCAGAAGTCGAACTGAGACCGGAAATGAGACCATGCGGGAAACGCCCGGCAGTTCCGCGGGGGACTGCCGGGCGTTTGCCCTGCTGGATGGCGGTGGCGGCGGGATTTGAACCCGCGGAGGGCTTGCACCCTCACACGCTTTCGAGGCGTGCTCCTTAGGCCACTCGGACACACCACCGGCGAGTACGTTACCCGACCACCTCACCCCCGCGCCCACCGGTATCAAGCGGCGCGCCGCAACCCGTGGCGGACCGGCCCGGGCTGGCAGGATCACGAGCATGAGTGTGCACATCGGGGCGGAGAAGGGTCAGATCGCGGAGCGGGTGCTGTTGCCGGGGGACCCGATGCGGGCCAAGTGGATCGCGGAGACGTACCTGGAGGATGTGGTCTGCTATTCGTCGGTGCGCGGGATGCTGGGGTTCACCGGCCGGTGGCAGGGCGTTGAGGTGTCCGTGCAGGGGTCCGGGATGGGGATGCCGTCGGCGTCGATCTACACGCATGAGCTGATCAACGAGTACGGCGTGCAGAGCCTGATCCGGATCGGTTCGTGCGGGGCGCTGACCGACGAGTTGCGGTTGCGGGACGTCGTGGCGGCGATCGGCTCGGCCACGGATTCGAACATGAACCGGGTGCGGTTCGACGGGCTGGTGGATTATGCGCCGGTGGCCGACTTCGGGCTGTTGCGTACGGCGGTCGAGGTGGCGCAGCGGCGTGGCGTGGAGATGACGGTGGGGCCGATTCTGGCGGCCGACGCGTTCTACACGGACCGGCCAGACCTGTACGACACGCTCGCCGACTACGGGGTGCTGGCCGTCGAGATGGAGTCGGCGGCGATCTACACGATCGCGGCTCGGTACCGGGCCAAGGCGTTGACGGTTCTGACCGTCAGCGATCACATCAAGCGGGGCGAGAAGCTGGAGTCCCACGAGCGGGAGCAGGGCTTCGGCCGCATGGTGGAGATCGGGCTGGACACGGCGGTCGCCTAGCTGATCGACAGCGGCGAGAGGAGCGGAGAGCCCACGTCATCCACAGACTGTGGGCGGGCCGCGGAAGAAGTCGCGGACCAGCGCGGCGCACTCGTCCTCGAGGACGCCGGCGTACGCCTCGGGTCGGTGGTTGAGGCGGCGGTCACGGACGACGTCCCAGAGGGAGCCGACGGCGCCGGTCTTGGGTTCCCAGGCGCCGAAGACGACGACGCGTACGCGGGCCAGAACGATCGCGCCCGCGCACATCGTGCAGGGTTCGAGGGTGACGACCAGGGTGGTGTCGTCGAGGCGCCAGCGGCCGAGGCGTTCGGCCGCGCGACGCAGGGTGAGGATCTCGGCGTGCGCGGTCGGGTCCCCGGTGGCTTCCCGCTCATTGTGGCCGGTGGCTAGTTCGGCGCCGTCAGGGCCGTAGAGCACGGCGCCGACGGGGACGTCGGCACCCGAGCCGGCCGCGACCGCGAGCGCGCGGCGCATCCACAGCTCGTGCCGCGTCACGCGTCGCGGAGTTCCTCGAGCTCGTCGCCGCAGCCGATGCGCTGGCAGAGTTCGGCGGTGACGTCGGCGGGCAGCATGCCGTCGGAGCTGCACAGGGCGAGCAGCCGGTGCGCGGAGACACCCAGGTCCGCGAGCAGCTCGGCGTCACCGACGGGATCGGCGTCCGGGTCGGCGACCGGTGGCTCCTCCTCGCCGGAGTCGGCTACCTCGTCGGGCTCGACCGGGCCGGGTTCGGGGGCCAGGTCGTCGAGCTCCAGGGCGGGTGCCTCGATGTCGGCGAGCAGCAGGGCACCGAGCCGTGACTCGTCCGCGAAGGCGGAGTCGGAACCGAACACGCGCAGGTCCTCACCCTCGTCGAGGCGCAGGACGACGAGGTACTGGTCGTCCGACTCGACGAACAGCAGTGATGTGTCGGCGTCCAGCTCGACGTCGCGCAGCCGGTCAGCGACCTCGTCCAGGTCGGCCACGCCGGTCAGGTCAAGCTCGGACGCCGTCCAACCGTTCTTTCCACGGGCAACGGCGGCAGCGAAGTACGACACGGTCCCCCCAACGCTCTCGCTACGCGGAACGGTAGCGAATGGACCGGCCCAGGGAAGACGCCACGCTCACGAGATTTGCACCAAGTGACGAAGGACCGGGACGGGAAAGGTCAGCCGTTGACGCGGCGACGGTTCGCGATCAGCTCCCGCAGGCGCACACCGCGCAGGTGTTCGGGCTGGGAGCGGACCCGGATCGTCTTGGCGTCGGCGAGGGCGGCGAGCAGCTGCAACCGACGACGTCGGCGGTCGGGGTCGAGCCGATGCAGTGACCATGCCATGGCCCCGACCTTGCCTACGCCTTAAGTTTTCGTCAAGTCCGAGTGCATAACGCTACGAGTCGCCTACGCAGTGTCGAGGACACCCCGCCCAGAGCGGACATTCACCACATCGGCCAATCACCGGTCACGGTCCAGCGGACAGCCACCGCACCGGCCGCGACCGCCCACCCGACGGCGGTACCGACAGCGATCCCGACGGCGACGCCGCGGTCACCCAGCCGCACGAGCAGCGCGGACACCGTCCAGGCGACGAGACCGCCGAGCAGCGTGAACCAGGCGTACGCACGCAGGTCCCGGGCGAGCAACCCGATCACGGTGAGCCACACCACCGCGGCGCCCAGGCCGGACACCACGCCGGCGACCCGTACCGGATGCGGTTCGCGGTATACCGGCCGCTGAGGCGAGAACGACATCGACGGGGGTACGGCGGGCGGCGGCAGCCATCCGGGCGGCGGCGGAATCCTCCCGGACCACAGGTCCTGCTGCTCCGGCATCGACGCCCCATCTCCGTACACGTTTGAGTCGAGCCTACCGGGAACGTGCGGCGCGCCGAGGTCTGTCAGGATGGCCCGATGCCCCGGCTACGAGCGCTCACGGTCTCTGTCGCGCTGCTGGTTCCGGTGCTGGCCGGATGCAGCGGGCGGGCTCCGGAACCCGCCACCTGGGTCCCGCCCAGCCCCGCCGCCCCCACGCCGGTCGCGAGCGCAGCCGCGCCGGGTCCCGTGAACGCAGCCGCGCGGGGTCCCGCGCCGGACCCCAGCCCGGCGACCGCGTCGGCGGACCCGAGCGCGAGCCCGTCGGCCACGAAGGCCGCGGCCGAACCGGGCAGGTACGTCTTTCCGGTGAAGGCGAGCAACGCGTCGTACCACCCGACGCACAGCAAGTACCCGGCGACCGACATCTTCGCGAACTGCGGCTCGCCGGTGCTGGCCGTGACGGACGGCACCGTTCTGGAGGTGAGCCGCAAGGACGTGTACGTGAAGGGTGAGCCGGACGGCCCGAACAACGGCGGCCTGTCGGTGTCGATCCTCGGCGTGGACGGCGTCCGTTACTACGGCTCACACCTGAGCAGGATCGCCGACGGCATCGGCGCGGGCGTCACGGTGAAGGCCGGGCGGCAGCTCGGTGATGTCGGCCGCACCGGAAACGCGAACAACGTCTGCCACCTGCATTTCGGCATCTCGCCGCCGTGCGCGAAGGTCGGCGACTGGAAGGTCCGCCGCGGCGTGATCTGGCCGGCGCCGTACCTGGACTCGTGGCGCAGGAATGGTTCGACCCAACCAGTCGACAAGGCCGCAGCCTGGGCGAAGGATCACGACTGTCAGGCGTGAACGCGAAGAGGGCACCCGAACCGGGTGCCCTCTTCCGTGCGGGAGCAGGTCAGCTGAACTGAGCCAGTCGCTTCTGGGACTTGCCGTTGATCGTGGTGAAGGCTCCGCCCACGGCGAACCGGTCGCTCTGGGTGGCCATGGTCAGCACACCGTCGATGCCGTTGGCGTTCGCGGTCCAGTCCTGCAGGTCGCCGCTTTCCTTGTCGAGAGCGGCGAGCTTGATCCGGACGTCCGAGCCGTCGATGCAGACACCCTGGCTGCCGGTACGCGACGAGCGGCACGCCTTGTCGAAGTGCCCGCCGACGTAGACGGTGTCCCCGACCGTACCGACCGCCTGGGCGTCGCCGTCGAACGTGGCCGTCCACTCCAGCGTGCCGGAGGTCGTCCACGCGGCGGCGCGACCGCCCTGGCCCCCGTGGACGGAGTACACACCGTCGGAGGTGACGGCGATGCCGTACGTGATGTACGTGGGCTTGGCCTTGAAGGTGTTGTCGATCGCCCCGGTGGTCGGGGTCAGGGCGGCGAGCCGGTCGTGCCCGCTGGCTGCCGCGATCTTGTGGAACTTGCCGCCGACATAGACCTTGCCGGATGCGTAGGTGAGGGCTTCGACCTGGTCGTCGGCGGCGGGCTTCCAGGAGCCGTCGAGCGCGCCGCTGGTCAGGTCGAACGCGGCCAGGCGGGTCCGGGTGGAGGCGTCGACGGCGGTGAACGCGCCGCCGACGTAGAGCCGACCGTTGCCGGCGGCGAGCGCGTACACGTTGCCGGTGATGGTGTGCTTGAACGTGCTGGACACGGCGCCGGTGGCGACGTCGAGGCGGGCCAGGCTGTCCCGGCTGCGCCCGGCGACGGAGGTGAACTGGCCGCCGATGTAGACCGACGACCCGCTCACCGCGATGGCCTTGACCCGGCCGTTGACGCTCGGCGCCCAGGACGTGAGCGCCCCGGTGTCGGCGTCGACGGCGGCGAGGTGGCTCCGGGCGATCTGCTTGCCGTTGACGATCGCCGCGGTGAAGTCGCCGCCGACGTAGATGGTGCTGCCGCTGTACGCGACGGCAGTGACCACACCGTTGAAGGACGGGACCGTGTCGGGATCCGTCGAGACGACCGCCTGGGCGGGCGATGCGGCGGTTAGCACGACGCCGCCCAGACCGGCGGCAATGATGGTCCGCTTAAGTCCGCGGAGGACGCTTTGGCGCAAGTTGTCCGGAATCACGCCGTTACGTTATCCGGGCTTTTCTCGGTTATCCAGTGTCGAAACGGACACGGCTCCCACGAGTTCGGGCGCCCGTACGATGGGCCGTACGGCTGACCTCACCGGTGTGCGAGAGTCACGGACGTGAACGTCGCGGTGCTCGGCCTCGGTCTGATCGGCGGTTCCCTGCTCAGGGCCCTCGCGGCGGGCGGCCATGCCGTCCTCGGGTTCGACACCGACCCGGCCACCAGGGCCACCGCCCGGACCGCCGCCGCGCTCGCCGCCCCGGGAACGCGCTGGCAGATCGCCGGGACGTTCCGCGACGCCGTGAAGACGGCCGATCTCGTGGTGCTGGCCGTACCGCTACCCGCCGTACCGGGGGTGCTGGCCGAGATCGCCGCCACCGGGTACGCCGGGCTGGTCACCGACGTCACCTCGGTGAAGACGCCGGTCCGGGACCTGGCCGCCGAACACCTGCCCGCGATCGCCGGGTTCGTCGGCGGACACCCGATGGCGGGACGGGAGGTCTCCGGCTTCGGCGCGGCCGACCCGGAACTCTTTACCGGCTGCGCCTGGGTGCTGTGCCTCGAACCGGAGAGCACAAGCCTCGCCGACTGGCTGGAACTGGCCGCCCTGGTCACCGGGCTGGGGGCGCGCGTCGTACCCGCCACGGCCGCCGAGCACGATCGGGCGGTGGCGACCGTCAGCCACGTACCCCATCTGCTGGCCGCCGCACTCGCGGCCGGCGCGGCCGGTGATCCGCTGGCCGCCACCCTCGGCGCCGGGTCCTTCCGCGACGGCACCCGCGTCGCCGCGAGCCGGCCAGAGCTGGTCGCGGCGATGTGCGGCGGCAACGCAGCGGCCGTCGGACCGATGCTGGACGCGGTCCTGGCCCGGCTCGCCGACGCCCGTGAGCTGCTCGACGGCCCGGATCCGGTCGGCGGACTGCGGCCGTGGCTCGCGCCCGGCAACGCCGCCCGACGGGCCTGGCCGCCGGCACCCGGTCCGGCGGAGGAACTGCCCGCCCGGGCGGACCTGCTGCTCAAGGTCGGCCGCGAAGGCGGCTGGGTCACCGAGGTAGCCCCGAACCGCCGGACGATTTCGGTGGTCCGCCCGTTGCGGCCGGACAGTGACCGCTGATCCCTCTAGCGTTGTTCGGGACAGCCACGAACGAAGGAGTCACGACATGCCCGGTCAGGTCGGCCCCATCACCGACGAGCGCGATGGCCTGCTCAAGTACCTCGCCCAGATGCGGTACGTGCTGAAGCTGACCGGCTTCGGCCTCACGCCGGAGCAGCTCCGGGCGACCCCCACCGTCAGCCCGCTCAGCGTCGGCGGCCTCATCAAGCACTGCGCCTCGACCGAGGAGAACTGGATCAACATCGTCCTGCAACGGACGGCGGACGGCGTCGACTACGCCGCGTACGAGGCCAACTTCCAGCTCGCCGACGGGGAGACCCTCGACGACGTCATCGCGCGCTACGACGCGATCGCCACCGAGACCGAGAAGGTCGTCGCCAGCCTCGACCTCGACCACCCGGTGCCCGTCGACCACAGCGTCCCGTGGAACCCGAAGGACGTCGACGCCTGGTCCCTGCGCTGGGTGCTGCTGCACCTCATCCAGGAGACCGCCCGGCACACCGGGCACGCCGACATCATCCGCGAGGCCGTGGACGGCGGGACCGCGTACCCGATCATGGCCGCCGCCGAGAAGTGGCCGGCGTCGCCGTGGATGCAGCCCTGGGAACCGGCGACCTGAGCCGCAGCTACCCGACGACGATGCGTGACGGGCCGCGGATCACTCGGCGGTCCGTGACGATCGCCGTGACCAGGTCGTACGGGGTGACGTCGAAGGCCGGGTTAGCCGCGGGCAGGCCGGCCACGACCTCGCCCGCGCCGCGGTCCTCGATCTCGACCGCGGCGCCGTCGGGTGTGTCCAGGTCGATGGTGGACTCCGGCGCGACCACGATGAACGGCACGCCCGCGCGCCGTGCACCGAGGGCGTGCGCGTAGGTGCCGATCTTGTTGACGGTGTCGCCGTTCGCGCAGATCCGGTCGGCGCCGACGATGACCGCGTCGACCTCGCCGCGGGCCATCAGGAACGGTCCCGCGCCGTCCACCGCGACCCGGAAGCCGATGCCGCGCTGCCCCAGCTCCCACGCCGTGAGGCGGGCGCCCTGCAACAGCGGACGGGTCTCGCTGGCGATCACCCCGGCCAGCGACCTCCGCCGATGCAGTTCGAACACCACGCCGAGGGCGGTGCCGCCGACCACCGCGCAGAGGCCGCCGGTGTTGCAGTGGGTCAGCACCCGTGGCCGGTCGCCGCAGAGCTCCACCACCAGATCCGCGCCGAGCGCGGCCATCGCCGCCGACGCGGCGATCTCCTCGTCGCGCACCGCGCACGCCTGCGCCAGCACGGCGTCAGGACCGTCGGGCAGCAGCGCCGCGGCCCGGCGCGCACCGCGGGCCAGGTTCACCGCAGTCGGCCGCGCCTTCTCCACGAGGAGTACGGCCGCCTGCAGCGCCTCCGAATCCGCGGAGTGCTGCCTGGCGGCGAGCGCCACCCCGAACGCCCCGGCCACTCCCAGCGCGGGAGCGCCCCGTACCGCGAGCACCCGGATCGCGTCGACGAGTTGCTCGACCGTCGTCAGCCGCAGGGCGTCGAGCCGTCCCGGCAGCGCCGTCTGGTCGATGATCTCGACAGCACCGTCCACCCAGTCGATCGTCCGCACGGGTGGACCTTACTAACGGGTAGACGATCGCGGAGCATGCCGGGTCGGCAGTCACCGAACGCGGTGCAGGAGATGCGTGCAGCCCGTGCTGGGATCCGACCCTGGTACGTGACGACGTGCGCGCCTATCAGATAGGGCATCTGGGGTGATCCGGACGGCGTCCTGATCGCCGACGAGACCGGGTTCGTGAAAAGGGCACCCGTCCGGCCGGCGTGCAGCGCCAGTATTCGGGCACGGTCGGCAAGGTCGAGAACTGCCAGATCGGCACGTTCCTGGCTTACGCCTCGTCTCGGGGCCGGGCGTTGATCGACCGGGAGGTGTATCCGCCGAAGTCGAGTCCGACATCGAGGTGCGACGCGGACCGATCACTAAACAAGGGCTTGACCGGCTCTGCCCCTTCATCGATGACAGAGGGGTGCTCGGGCAGGTCGATCTCCGCAACGATCCATCGGTCACGTCCCCCATCCTTGGCTTGGTAGAGGGCGATGTCGGCGCGCGCCACAAGGTGGTCGGGGCTCTCGCCGGTGTCGCAGGTGGCGATGCCGGCGGAGAACGTCTGCCCCTCGGGCGTGGCCGAGCGTAGCCGCTGAAGAACGTCTGCCGCTTTTGTCGCCCCGCATCCGGGAAGTAACATGATGAACTCTTCACCGCCGTAGCGGGCCAGGATGTCCGTGCCGCGCAATTGGGCGGTCCAGGCCGCAGCTGCTTCCTTGAGTAGGCGGTCGCCAGCCTGGTGACCGAACGTGTCGTTGTACCTCTTGAAGTAGTCCAGGTCGATAAGGACGACGGTCATGGTGTCGCCTGGTTTGAAGTGCTGCAACGCGCTGGAGAGGGTCCGATCCCACGTTCGCCGGTTGGCCAGACCGGTCAGCTCGTCGAACGAGGCGAGGACGTTCAGTCGCTCGGCTTGTTCGACGAGCTCAACGGACTGGTGGTTGACCCGCTGGACGAGGGCCTGAAGCCGGACGACGACGAGACCGAAGATCACTATGCAACCCCATGCGATGGCGACGGCGTCGGGGACCGTCAGGTGGTACATCCACGCCTCGAGGAGCAGCACGCCCGGGCCGGCATTGATGGCCGTCCACACCAGCGGCGTGCGCAGCCACGACGGGGCCGACTCTCCGCGCGGGGCGTCACTGACGATGCTGGTGAAGCTCGGGTGCAGCGCGGCCGCGCCGAGCAGGCCATAGAACAGTAATCCCGTCGCGTTCACCACATGGCCGAGGAGCGACCCAATATTCGTGCCTATCAGCGCCAGACCGACGTCCATGATGGCAGCGGCCAGATACGCGAGGGCGACCATCCGCATGGCGGGATTGCGCAGACCGCCACCGAGCAGCAAGCTGACCAGCAGCGCGAGCACGAAGATGTCCACCACCGGGTAGATGGCCGCGACGAGCGCCCCGGCGGTCGACCCGGCCGCGGTCGCTGCTGGCTTGATCAGGAAGATGCAGGACAGGAGCGCGAGGGCGCAACTGACGATCGCCGCGTCGAGCAGGGTCTCCCGGTTGCGTCCGGGGACCCGCCGTCGTACCAGCAACACCATGGCGACGATGCCTGACCCGCACCCCAGCAAGTACAGAACGTCTTGCGGGCCTGGCGGGGGTATCTCGAGCACGACAAGGACCAGGAGACCGAGGACCCACAGTACCGCGCAGGCCGTGAGCAGCCAGAGGATGCCCGCTTGACGCGGACGGTCGCGGAGCAGGCGACCGGCCATCAGGATGACGCCGGACCAGGCTAGGACCTGGAAGTAGACCATCTGCGCCGGCCCGTACGGAAGCAGCATATAGGGCACCAAACCTGCCATATAGGCTGCCAGGTACACGTTCCACGCGCGGGGGCGCGGCGTCCTGAGACGTGAGGTCATGTTGTCTCCTAGCGACAGGCGGGCGCGCCTGCTAATCCAAGCAGCCCAAGTTGCCCGCTGGTTGCTTGTCCGGGTGCCGATCAGTTGCAATTCTTCGACCGGTTCGCGCCCGCGCCTCGATCGTGAACTGCCGCAACGAGGTGGAATGCACCTGGGTCGAACGGCTGGAACGCGCCGACTGCGCGGCGGACCGGCCCGACGGCAGGATCAGCTGGCGAACCGGAGAACCGCCGGATCGTGGCCGAACTTGCCGGGCAGACCACCTTCGTGGTGCTGCACCGCGGGTGGACGGTCGAGCGGACGCTTTCCTGAATCAACCGATGCGGCGTACCGTCCGTGACGACGAGCGGCTGCCGCAACATCATGCCGCGATGGCCCAAACTCCTATTTACCAGGTCTTAGGGTGTTCGTATGGCCGTTGACCGGGATCCCGTCGCCGACCTGCGGCGCATCGCCTTCCTGCTGGAACGGGCGAGTGAGGCGACGTACCGGGTCCGGGCGTTCCGATCGGCGGCCGCCGCGATCGGCACACTGCCCTCGGACGAGCTGATCCGGCGGGTCACCGACGGGACGCTGACCGAGCTGAACGGCGTCGGCGACGTGACGGCACGCTGCGTGGCCGAGTCGCTGGCCGGCGAGGAGCCGGTCTACCTGCGCCGGATGGCGGCGACGGAGGGCACCGATCTCGGCGAGGCCGCGCAGGCGCTGCGATCGGCGCTCAAGGGCGACTGCCATCTGCACTCCGACTGGTCGGACGGCGGTTCACCGATCGAGGAGATGGCCCTCGCCGCGGTCGACATCGGGCACGCGTACATGGTGCTCACCGATCACTCGCCACGGTTGACGGTCGCCCGGGGCCTTACGGCGGCGCGTCTGCGCAAACAGCTCGACCACGTCGCCGCCCTGAACGAGGCGCTGCCGGACGGGTTCCGGATCCTCACCGGTATCGAGGTGGACATCCTGGAGGACGGCTCCCTGGACCAGGTCGACGAACTGCTGGCCGAGCTGGACGTCGTGGTCGGGTCGGTGCACAGCAGACTCAGGGACGAGGGCGCGAAGATGACCCGGCGGATGCTTCGGGCGATCGAGAACCCGCACCTGGACATCCTGGGGCACTGCACCGGCCGGAAGCTTTCGACGGGCGGGTCCGGCGGTGACCGGGCACACCGCGGCGGCGGTACGCGTCCGCCGAGCGACTTCGACGCCAAGGCGGTCTTCGCGGCGTGCGCCGAGTTCGGTAAGGCCGTCGAGATCAACTGCCGGCCGGACCGGCTGGACCCGCCGAAGCGCCTGCTCCGGGTCGCGTACGAGGCGGGGTGCCGCTTCTCGGTCGACACGGATGCGCACGCGCCGGGGCAGCTGGACTGGCTGGGCAACGGCTGTGAGCGGGCGGCGCTGTGTGGCGTACCCGCGGACCGGATCGTGAACACGATGCCCGCGGCCGATCTCCTCGCCTGGACCGCCTCGCACGCCTGAGCCGCGTTCTGATCGATCCCGGCGGTCCGCGTCCCGTCCTGAGCGGTTGCTCACGATGGCTTCATCGGGTGGTCGACGAGCTCGGGCCCGGTGGCGAGGCGGCGGCTGCGGCGACGGCTGACTCGGCGTCGTCGACGGGTTCCTGCGGCGCGGCGCCGCGCCGGACGAACAGGCCGTGGGAGACGGCCACGCCCGCGAGCACCACCAACGCGCCGACGGGCTGGTTCCAGGTCAGCCGCTCGTGCAGGATCGCCACGCCGACCAGCGTCGACACCAGCGGCATCAGGTACGTGACCGAGGTCGAGGTGCTCGCGCCCGCGAGGCGGATGACCCTGAAGTTGAGCACGAACGCGACCCCGGTGCCGAGCGCGCCGAGCAGGACGATGCTGAGCACGGCACGGCCGGACAGGTGCGTGGGTACCGGCGGCGCTCCCGCCATCAGGGGCGCGACGACCGCGAGCTGCGCGGCGGCCACCAGCAGCTGGGCGGTCACGATCGCGACGCCGGCCTCGGTCCGCCCGGCGATGAACCGCTTCTGGTACGGGATCGCCACGGCGTAACACATCGCCGCCCCGAAGCACATGACCTGCCCGGTCAGCTGCGAGCCGCCCACCCCGCGCCATACGCCGAGCACGCCGAGGACACCCAGGAACCCGATCGCCAGCCCGACGGCGCGGCGGGCCGTCAGCTTCTCGGTGCGGAACGCGACGACGGCGAGCGGGAGCGCGACGAGCGGGGTGGCGGCGTTCCAGATTCCGGCGAGGACGGAGGAGACACGCTGCTCGCCGTACCCGAAAAGGGTGAACGGGATCGCGACGCCGACGGCCGCGACCACGACGAGGTGCGCCCACAGCCGCGGGTCGCGCGGCAGGCGGTCGCGGGTCGCCAGCAGCACCACGAGCATCGTCACCGCGCCCGTCGCCACCCGGCCGAAGGTCAGCCACAGCGGGTGCACCTCGTGCACGGCGACCTTGATGAACAGGAAGCTCGTGCCCCAGATGACGCCGAGCACGACGAAGGCCGGAAGCCAGGCGCGGGCCGACCGGTGAGCAGTGGTCGCGGTGGTCACCCCGGACACTCTGCCTCAGGGGTACGACGCTGTCGCGAGCCAATTTCGGTGAACGGGATCCGTGTCGGTCACGTAAGGTCGGCGGGTGGGACGCATCGATGACCTCGCCAACCACTATGTGGCCGAATGGGCCCCGCTGAGCCCGACCGGCGCGACCTACGTCGGCATCAGCGGGTACGACGACAAGATCGACGATCTCTCCCCCGAGGGCTTCGAGGCGACCGCCGAACTGACCCGGCGGACCATCGCCGAACTGGACGCCGCCGACCCGGAGACCGCGTCCGAACACGTCGCCAAGGATGCGATGCTGGAACGCCTCAGCCTCGACCTGGCGCGCTACGACGCAGGGCTCTCGGCCAGCGACGTCAACGTCATCTCGAGCCCGCTGCACGGCCTCCGGATGGTCTTCGACCTGATGCCGACCGAGGGCGAGGAGGCGGTCGCGAACATCGTCACCCGGCTCGGGCAGGTCCCGCGCGCCCTCGACCAGTACACCCGCACGCTGCGCGAGGCGGCCGACGCGGGCAACGTCAGCGCCCGGGCTCAGCTGGTAGCCGTCGCCGAGCAGTGCGGGTCCTGGACGGACCCGGAGCGCGACGACATCTTCCACGGCCTGGTCGGCCGGCTCAGCGCATCCGGGACGCTGGAGGCCGAGCTGCACCGCAATGCCGCGGCGGCGACCGCGGCGACCGCCCGGTTCGGCGAGTTCCTGAGGACGGAGTTGGCGCCGCGTGGGCGGGAGAAGCAGGCCGCCGGCCGGGAGACGTACGAGCTGGCCTCGCAGTACTTCCTCGGGGCGGAGATCGACCTGGACGAGACGTACGCGTGGGGCTTCGACGAGATGTACCGGCTGGTCGGTGAGATGCGGACGGTCTCCGCCGCCATCGCCGGGGCGGGCGCCTCCGTGGACGACGCGGTGGCGCTCCTCGACGCCGACGCGGTACGCCGCATCCAGGGCAAGGAGGCGTTCCGGGACTGGATGCAGTCCCTCGCCGACCGGGCGATCTCCGAACTCGACGGGACACACTTCGACATCCCGGACGAGGTACGCCGGATCGAGTGCTGCCTGGCACCCACGAGCGACGGCGGCATCTACTACACCGGCCCGAGCGAGGATTTCAGCCGCCCCGGGCGGATGTGGTGGGCGGTGCCGGAGGGCGTCACCGAGTTCTCCACCTGGCAGGAGGTGACGACGGTGTACCACGAGGGCGTACCCGGTCATCACCTCCAGGTCGGCCAGACACAGGTCCGGGCGGAGCTGCTCAACCGCTGGCAGCGCCTGCTGTGCTGGTGTTCCGGCCACGGCGAGGGCTGGGCCCTGTACGCCGAGCGCCTGATGGACGACCTCGGTTACCTGGCGGATCCGGGCGATCGGCTGGGGATGCTGGACATGCAGGCGTTCCGGGCGGCGCGGGTGATCGTGGACATCGGCATGCATCTGGAGTTGGAGATCCCGAAGGGCAACCCGTTCGGCTTCCATCCGGGTGAGCGGTGGACGCCGGAGCTGGGCTGGGAGTTCCTGCGCGCGTACAGCCGGGTGCCGGACGAGTTCCTGCGTTTCGAGCTGAAGCGGTACCTGGGATGGCCGGGACAGGCGCCGTCGTACAAGGTGGGCGAGCGGATCTGGTTGCAGGCCCGAGACGACGCGAAGGTCCGCAAAGGCCCTGAATTCAATCTCAGGACGTTTCACCGGGACGCCTTGAATCTCGGTTCGCTGGGCCTCGATCCGCTGCGCAAGGCGCTCGATCGCCTGTGAACGGGTCGATGCCTTCATCACCGCACATGCAGATATGGACAAAATGGAAGTCGTTTCATTGCCTCCCGTCTTCACTGTGCACATCGGACAGTCGGTTCACCATCGGCCGTGTTCCACCCGCAAGAGGCCGAACCGTACCGGCAAGCGTTTGCACCGGGGCCGCCCGACGGGCAGAGTGGTGACGGGAGGTCGATGACGTGCGTGGTGGACTGGACGACGCGCTCGAACGCCTGGCGCGTCGGGACCGCATGCGCCGCCGTAGCGGTCAACAGACGGGCGGGCCGTCGCCTGCCGTCGCGGAGCTCGTGGAAGCCGTCGCCGACGTACTCGGCCGCAACCCCGACCTGCAGCTGACCATCGGCGTCGAGGGCGCCGGGTCTCCCCAGCTGCTGCACATCGCCCTGGAGGACGGCGTCGTCCGCGTCACCGCGCAGGACCCGGTCCAGGCCATGCCGCAACGGGACGACGGGACCGTGGCCCACTTCGACTTCGACGCCGACGTCGACGAGTCGCCCCCGGCCGACGGCCCCGCCGAACCGCGCCACGCGTACGAGTGGTCCGGCGGCGAGCAGGACCTCGACCCGTACGACGGCGGCGACGACGAGATCGAGCAGGAGCCGGTCGCGTCCGGCCGCTCCGCCGTCCTGCTCGCCCCGAGCCCGTACGTCCCCGCCCCGGCACCGCGGCCCCCGGTACCGCCGGAGCAGCGTCCGGCTCACCAGCCGCTCCAGCCGCTGCCGCCGGCCCGTCCGATCCCGCTGCAGGTCAAGCAGCCGGAGGAGACCGAGCTGGCCGCGAAGCGGCTGGCGGCGCTGCTCCGCGAGGACCCGACCCTGCTTCAGCAGCCGCCTGGCTGACAGCCCTCAGGTCCGCCTGATGTGGCGCCGGCCGGTGCCGCGTCGTCACCGTCGCACGGTTGGTTGGCCGCCAATCGCCCGAATGATCCGGGTAAGTGCCTGGACTCCCCACAACGCCGTTTTCCGTGGGTTATCAGTGGAATACTCTACGTAACTATCGCGAGTGGTGACCGGGTCGGTCCCCGAGCCCCGAACGCGCCCGCTTTGCGCCCTGCCGGGCCTCGTACGCCGTACGTAGTACGCCATTCGGTCAGTACGGCCCGGCCATTCGACGGCAGATATTGCGTAACTCTCAGTAATTTCCTTAGGGTCCGACCACCCCGCTGGTTCCTGCGACCCCCCGTGAGGAACGACCATGAAGCCCTTCCCCCGTTCGACCCTGAACTGGCTCAAGCACTGCGCCACCGTGGCCAGCACCGTCATCACCGGCTTCGGCGTACTCGCCGCGCAGGCTCCGCACGCCGAGGCGGCGACTGCCGTGACCGCCATGTCGTTCAACATCTGCGGGGTGAAGTGCCGTTCGGGCGAGATCAATGCGACCGGCACGAACGCCGCCAGGCGAATCCTCAACAACAGGGTCGCAGTCGCCTTCATGCAGGAGATCTGCTACGGCCAGTACCGCAAGATCAAGTCATTGGTCGAGAAGAAGGGTTACACGGCGCTCTACGCCGCGCAGACCTCGGCCGGTACGTGCGCCCGGTACGACCGCAAGACGGGTACGGGATTCGGCGTCGCGATCTTCGTCAAGGGCAGGATGACCGGCCGGACGGTCCGCGCACTCCCCGTCAGCCGCGGCGCCGAGAAAAGGATCATGCTCGGCGCGGTCGCTACGATCGGCGGCCGGAAGACGTTCGTCGCCGTGGCGCACACGTCGCCGTCGGCCGCCCAGGGCCTGACCGCGCAACTCTCGGCGCTCGGGGGATTCCTGAACACGAAGGCGGCGGCGATGCCGACGATCCTGGGCGGCGACTTGAACGTCACCCCCGGCAACGCGGCACTGAACCGGCTCTATTCGGCGTCCGGCGGCGGGACCGGGCGCTTCCTGGAGATGGACGACAGCAGCTCCCGGGCCGCCGGGGTCGTCACGTTCTCTTCGACGGGGCAGAAGATCGACTACCTGTTCGCCTCCGAGCGGCATTTCCGATCGCCGCGCGCGTCGGCCCAGGCCACGTCGCTGTCCGACCACAACGTCTACTTCGGCACCGTCTATACACGGTGAGTAGCGGCCCGTACGGGCCTGTTAGCTCCATGCCAGCAACACAGCGTAATGGCCCGAATGCTTTCCGGCTGGTGCACCGTGACGTCCGACCGACGTCACGTTCTGTAGATGCACGTCACGCAACCCTCCACATTCGTGGAGCCTTGTCATCCTTCATGCCGAATGTACCCACGCACAGTAGTGGGTACATTCGGCCCTTTTGCGGTGTTCTGGGTCGACTGAGATGTCTGACATGGGCCGATTGGCCAGTATCCGATGGCACTTGGACGCGCGGTCTTGTGTGACGCTGAGTAGCGCTCGTATTGTCCTATTACGCCCAAGAGCGCGGCACGATTGGCACCGAAGGAACACGCACAGTAATCAGTAGGAGGACCGCGATGTCAGCAACGGACGGCTGGTACATCGTCGTCGCGGCCTACGCGCTGATGCTCGCCTGGCCGCTCTCGACGCTGGCGCTGGTCTCCTTCGCGGTCCGCTACGTCGCCTCGCACCGCAGCATCGCCGCCGACACCCAGCCGGCGTTCATCGGCACCGGCTCGACGCCGACGACGTTCTGGATCGTCGTGCCCGCGCTGAACGAGGAGGTCGTCGTGGCGAACACCGTCAACGCCGCTCTCACGCTCAGCGGCCCGGGGGGCACGCTGGCCCGCGTGCTCGTCATCGACGACGGCTCCGACGACCGGACGCCGGAGGCGCTCGCCGCCATCGAGCACCCGCGGCTCCAGGTTCTGCGCCGTGAGCTCCCCGAGGCCCGGCAGGGCAAGGGTGAGGCACTGAACGCCGCGTACCGGCACATCGTGGCCGTGACCGCGGCAGAGGGTGCCGACCCGGCGGACGTCGTGGTCGGGATCATCGACGGCGACGGCCAGGGCAGCCGCAACATCCTGCTCGAGGTCTCCCGGCTGATGCGCGACGCCCGGATCGGCGCCGTGCAGTGCCAGGTACGCATCCGCAACCGCAACAAGCTCCTCGGTGCTGTGCAGGACCTCGAGTTCGGCGCGATCGTCAACGCCTGCCAGAGTCTGCGCGACCGGCTCGACACCGTCGGGCTCGGCGGCAACGGCCAGTTCAGCCGGCTCTCCGCCCTCATCGCCCTCGGCGACGCCCCCTGGTCGTCCTGCCTGGTCGAGGACCTGGAGGTCGGACTGCGGATGCACCTCAACGGCATCGGGATCCGCTACACCGCCCGCGCCAGCGTCACCCAGCAGGCGGTTGTCGACCTCAAACGGCTCACCCGGCAGCGCACCCGCTGGGCGCAGGGCAACCTGCAGTGCGCCCGGTACCTGAAGCAGCTTGTCAGCTCGCCGAAGATCTCGAAGCCGGCCCTCGCCGAGGTGCTGCACTACCTGATCTCGCCCTGGCTGAACGCGGTCATCACCGTCGTGCTGCTCGGCATGGTCGCCGTCGCGGCCGCCGGACTCGCGCTGCACCACCCGGTCGCGTACCTGCAGAACTGGTCCGACCTGCGCACCACCGGGGAGATCTGGCTCGCCGTCACCTTCTTCCCCGGCTTCGTCTGGATCCTGGTGCACCAGCACCGCCTCGGCGACGAGGAGGCCGGCCGGCTGGTCAAGGCCGCCCTCGCGTACCCGGCCTTCCTGGTCCTGGGCCTCGTCGCCACGTACCGCGCCATCGCCCGTCAGGCCACCGGAAAGCAGGCCTGGGCCAAGACGGAACGGCTCACGGAGGAGCCCATCCCGGCGGTCAGCACCGACGTCGTACTCGCCGCCTGATCCACCCCCCTCCCCCTCCGAAAGGCTCCCCTGATGAACCGACCCGAAGTGCACCTCATCGGCGGCACCCGCCCCGAAGCCGTGAAGCTCGCGCCGGTCGCCACCGCACTGAAGGCGGCCGGGCTGCTGGAGCCGGTCCTCGTGGCCAGCGGTCAGCATCCGACGATGGTCCACCAGGCGCTCGCCGCCTTCGACCTCACGCCCGACGTGGTCCTACAGGTCGAGCGAGGCAACGGCAGCCAGGCCGAACTGCTCACCGAGATGGTCCGGCAGCTGGACGGACTCTTCGCCGAGCGCAACCCCGCGGCGATCATCGTCCAGGGGGACACCACGACCAGCCTGGCCGGCGCGCTCGCCGCGTTCTGGCGCCGGATTCCCGTCGTCCACCTGGAGGCCGGGCTGCGCTCTGGTGACCTGGAGTCGCCGTTCCCGGAGGAGGCGAACCGCCGCCTCGTCGCGCAGATCGCCAAGGTCCACCTCGCGCCGACGTCGCTTGCCGCGATGAACCTGATCGACGAGAACGTCCCCGCGAACGAGGTACTGATCACCGGCAACACGGTCGTCGACGCCACCCTCGCCGTCGCCGCCAAGAAGCTGCCGTACGAGAACGCCGACGTCGCCGCCGCCCGGGCCGCCTCGCACGGCCGACGCCTCGTGCTGGTCACCGCCCACCGGCGTGAATCGTGGGGTGCCCCGCTCGACCGGATCCTCACCGCCGTACGCACCCTCGTCCGGCGCTACCCGGACGTTGAGGTGATCCTGCCGAGCCACCCGAACCCGGCCGTACGGGAACAGATCGACGCGGCGCTCGGAGACACCGAGCGGATCACCGTCACCGTCCCGCTGCCGTACCCGGACCTGGCCCGGCTGCTGTCTGAGGCGTACCTGGTGCTGACCGACTCGGGCGGCATCCAGGAGGAGGCCCCGTCGTTCGGGGTGCCCGCCCTGGTGCTGCGGGACGTCACCGAGCGCGTCGAGTCCCTGCACGCCGGTTGCGCCCGGCTGGTCGGCTCCGACACCGACCTGATCGTCAAGGAGGCGTCCGCCCTGCTCGACGACCGCCGCCGTCGCGACGCGATGACCGCCGCCGGCAACCCGTACGGCGACGGCCACGCCGCCGCCCGTACCGCTCAGGCCACGGCTGCCCTGCTCGGGCTCGCCGACATGCCCGCCCCCCTGCCGGCCCCCGACTCCGCCGCCTCCGCCACGTCTGGAGCACCCGTCTGATGCGTACCAACAAGATCCTCAGCCGGCGGGTCGCCGCCACCGTCGCCACCGGTTCCCTGCTCGTCACGGGCGTCGCGGTCGTCACCCCCGCCGCCGTCGCCGCGGTCGTGTCGGCCGTGGCCTCGGCCTCCGTCTCCAACGCGGAGAACAACGGCGAGCAGACGCTCCCGTCTCCGCCGCCGCCGGCCCGGATCCGCCCGGTGCAGCAGGTACTGGCACAGCTCACCCGGGCCGGGACCGCGACGGTCACCAGGACCGTGTCCCCGACGCCGACCACGTCCGCTACCGCCGCGGCGAAGACGACGACCACGGCCGCGTCCCCGACACCGGCCACGTCCGCTACCGCCGCGGTGAGCACGCCGACCACAGCCGCGAAATCGACCGCCGCGGCCGTGGCGCCGACCCCCCTCGCGACCGGCAAGGGGGTGCCCGGTGCCGGAACCGGCAAGACGCTCGTCCTGTACGACACGACCGGCCCGTACGGCTGGCTCGGCGAGGTGTACGGCATCCAGGCCGCCAACCTCTCCTCCCACTTCGGCTCCTGGGCGGCCGCCCCGGTGGCGAACTACAAGGCCGGTGACATGTCCGCGTACTCCGCGGTGATCTACGTCGGCTCGACCTACGACGAGCCGCTGCCCGTCGCGTTCCTCGACGACGTGACCGCCGGCAAGACCCCGGTGACCTGGATGTACGACAACATCTGGCAGCTCACCGCCCGGGACGCGAACTTCGTCGCGAGCCGAGGATTCACGTACAGGCAGTTCGACCTCGCGACGATCAAGACGGTCAACTACAAGGGCAAGGCGCTGACCCGCGACGTCCTGAACGCCGGCGGCATCATGGACCTGTCGATCACCGACGCGACCAAGACCACCGTGCTGGCCGACGCCGTCCGTGCGGACGGCACGACCCTGCCGTGGGCCGTCCGCTCCGGCAACCTGACCTACGTCGGCGAGATCCCCTTCTCGTACGTCACCGGGGACGACCGCTACCTCGCCTTCGCCGACCTGCTGTTCGACTCGCTCGCCCCGCAGGCCACCGCCCGCCACCGTGCCCTGGCCCGCATCGAGGACGTCGGCCCGGACTCCGACCCGGCCGAGCTGCGCGCAGTCGCCGACTACCTGTACGCCGAGAAGGTCCCGTTCAGCGTCGCGGTCTACTCGCGCTACCGGGACCCGAAGGGGATCAACAACGGGGGCAAGGCCGAGGACTACTCGCTGGCGTCGAAGCCGCTGGTCGTCGCCGCGCTGAAGTACATGCAGTCCAAGGGCGGCACGCTGATCATGCACGGCTACACCCACCAGTACGGCAACGTCGCGAACCCGTACGACGGCGTCAGCGCGAACGACTTCGAGTTCTACGCGGCACACATCGACGCGAACAACAATGTGATCTACGACGGCCCGGTTCCCACCGACTCCGCGGCGTACGCGCAGTCCCGCGTCCTCGGCGCCAAGGCCGACTTCACCCGGGCCGGCCTGACGCAGCCGACGATCTGGGAGTTCCCGCACTACGCGGCCAGCGCCATCGACTACCGGACGATCAACTCTCTGTTCACCACCCGCTACGACCGGGGTATCTACTTCCCGGGTGTGCTCACCGGGAAGACGATCGACTACACCCGGGCCACCGGCCAGTTCTTCCCCTACTCGGTCCGTGACGTCTACGGCACGGTCGTCGTCCCGGAGAACCTGGGCAATGTGGAGCCGGAGGCGTTCAACAACCACGCGGCCCGGCTGCCCAGCGACCTGATCGCGTCGGCCGACCGCAACCTGGTGGTCCGGGATGGCGTGGCCAGCTTCTTCTACCACCCGTACCTGGGTACGACGTACCTGAAGGAGCTCGTCACCGGCGTGAAGGGCAAGGGCTACACCTTCGTCACCGCCGCCTCGTCGGTCAGCTGACACCAGCACGCGGAAGCCGCGGGCGCCCGTCGAGGGCGCCCGCGGTCGTGTCACCAACACAGAATCTGGAGGTACGCATGCAAACCGACACCCGTGCCGTGGCCCGCTTCTACGCGGACGCGTGGACTCAGGGCGATCCGGCCAGCGTTCGCCAGGTGATCGCCCCGTACGCCGAGATCGAGTGGAACCTCGACGCGCCGGTCGACGACGAGCAGCTGGTGCAGACGCTGGACCGGATCGCCGCCTGCTCGCGCGCGGTCCTGCTGGTCAGCGAGAGCTATGTGGGCGACCGGGCCGCGCTGGTGTACGACTGCGCCGGCGTCTTCGGGATCGTCCGGTTCGCCGAGTTCCTGGAGGTGGGCGGGGGCCGGATCACCGAGGTCCGCCAGATATACGACACCACGGCCGCACGCCAGTTCTATCCGGCTCTGATCGACGAGTAGCGTCGTCCTCGCCGTCGTCGCTCAGCGCGTCGCTGGGCACACGATCGGCACGTTCCATTTCTGCGGGCCGTCACCCCTGTGAGAACGGGTGACGGCCCTAATCCATGTGCTGTCCTGCTGTGCAGGCCGGTCCCGCTCGGGCCGCCTGGTCCGGCCGTCGGCAGGACTCCACGACGGTCACACCTGTCCCCGCCGACACCACGAACATCACATCTGGTGCCATGTGACGCGGCGAACCCGGCGCGGAAGTCAAACCGAATGCACGTCGCCGTGCAGACGTCAGAACCGTCGCCGGGGGCCGAACGGACGATGCGCCTAATTCCCGGCCGTCGATATATGCTCGTCATAGGGCATCGACGCCCGGGTCCATCACTGGTGACACGTCTGACAGAATGTCGACTGACCATCGGACGTATTCACAAAACCAACCGCCGGTCCCTAACCTGTCCACTGTGGGACGACGCCCGTAGGACGGGCACGGGGACAGCGGGCGGCGGAGGTGTTCATGGCATCGGGTATCGGGTGACGTCATCGCTGTGCCCCCGGGCGCCACGGTAAAGCTCCTGCCGAATCCACCCTCGGCTCTCAGATCCTTTCTTCACCGCCTATTCAGCACGCATCCTCCGACCGGAGGCGTGCTGTTGTGGCGCGTTCGCGGACACGTCCATTGTGCAGTAGCACGGCATCGGGAGAAGCAATGAATCATCACCGGCTCACCGCCGCGCTGGTCAGCGCGTTACTCGTGGGTGGTGTCGCCGCGGCCGGACCGGCCGTCGCGGCCCCCGCCGGGGTGCGCGTGGACCTGCGTGTGCTGGTGGTCACCGACGGAGGACCGAGCACCGCTGCGATCGCCGACCAGCTCCGTACCGACGGCGTGCCGTTCGACACCGTCGACCTCACCGACGCGGGCCGCCCCTCGATCGACGCGGGCTTCCTGGCCGACACGTCGGGGCCGGAGATCCGGGCCAGGTACCAGGCGATCGTGGTGCCGAACAACGCGCCGTTCACCAACCCGGCCGAGGCCACCGCCGTCAACGACTACGAGCGCACGTACGGGATCCGGCAGGTCGACGCGTACCTGTGGCCGACCCCCGCGGTAGGCCTGGACTACCCGGCGTACTCCGGTCAGCTGGACGGGACGACCGGTGCGGCCACCGACGCCGGACTCGCCGGACCGTTCGGATACCTGCGCGGCCAGGTGCCGTTCGAGGACGACGATCCCGCCGTCTGGGAGACGTACGGCTTCCTCTCCCAGCCCGTGACCACGGACTTCACCCCCCTGGTGACCGCGACCGCACCGGACGGGACCCATTCCGGCGTCCTGGTCGGCGAGTTCCGCGGCGACGGTCGTGAGCAGCTCGTCCTGACGTTCTCCGCGAACTCCGCGCAGCAGCAGTTCCGGCTCCTGGCGCCGGGCATCGTCAGCTGGGCGACCCGCGGCACCCACCTCGGCTACCACCGCAACTACCTCTCGGTGCACGTCGACGACGTGTTCGTCGGCGACTCCCGCTGGCACGTCGCGGGCAACTGCACCCCCGGCGAGGACTGCAGGAACGGCGAGACGACCACCGACATCCGGATGACCCCGGCCGACGTGCGGAACCTCCGGCAGTGGCAGGAGCGGCAGGGTTTCAAGCTCGATCTCGTCTACAACGCCGCCGGCAGCGACGAGGCGGTGGACGCGACCAAGACGGACCAGAACCCGCAGGGCACGCCGGACCCGCTGACCCAGGCGCTGCTCGCGGAGAAGGACTCGTTCCGGTGGACGAACCACACGTACACCCACGCGTTCCTGGGCTGCGTGCAGGACACCTCCGTCGTACCGTGGACGTGCGCGACCGACCCGGTGACCGGTGCCACCCGGTACGTGACCGAGGATGAGATCCGCACCGAGATCACGACGAACCGGGACTGGGCGCTCGCGCACGGCATCGGGCTGGACCCGTCCGAACTGGTCACCGGCGAGCACTCCGGACTGCGCGTGCTGCCGCAGCAGCCGAACCAGAACCCGAACCTGGCCCCCGCCATCGGTGACACCGGCATCGGCTGGCTCGCCGCCGACAACTCGCGGATGCCGAACCAGTTCAAGGTGGGCAACGCCTACACCGTGCCGCGGTATCCGCTCAACGTCTTCTTCAACGTGGCCACCGCCGCCGAGGAGACCGACGAGTACAACTGGATCTACACGTCGCGGGCCGACGGCGGCAGTGGCATCTGCGAGGACCACCCCGCGACCACCACCTGCATCACGCCGCTCGACCCGGCCACCGGCTTCACGACGGCGATCGTGCCGCTGGAGATCCGCAGCGCGCTGTCCCGCGTCCTCGGCAACGACCCGCGACCGCACTTCGTGCACCAGTCGAACCTCACCGAGGACCGGCTGCTCTACCCGGTCCTCGACGGGGTGCTGAACCGGTACCGGTCGCTGCTGAACGACAACGCGCCGATCGTGAACGAGCGGATGTCCGCCAACGGCGCGGTGTTGAAGCGGCAGGGAGAGTGGAATCAGGCACTCCACGACGGCCAGGTCACGGCGTACGTCAAGGACGGGGTCGTCACAGTCGAGGCGCCGAGGGGCGTCATGGTCCCTGTCACCGTGCCCGAGGGCAGCACCGTGGGCGGTCAGGCCTTCGGTCAGTCGTACGCCGGTGAGCGTTCCGCCTGGATCAACGCGTTCGAACCCGTGATGGTGACCGTGCCGTGAGAATCGCGATGGTCACGGAGGGCACCTACCCCCAGGCGTTCGGCGGCGTCAGCGTGTGGTGCGACCAGTTGCTGCGCGGCCTGCACCCGCACACCTTCGACGTGTACGCCATCGGCGTCACGGGCAAGGAGCCGCACGCCTGGGAGCTTCCGTCCAACGTGACCGTCCACTCTGTACCGCTGTGGGGGCCGCCGGTGCGGCCCCCGCGGCGCGGCAGGCGAGCGGAGATCGGGGACGCGTACCGGCTGCTGCTCGAATCGCTGGTCGCACCCGGAGGTGCGGGGGTGCCGATGTTCACGGCGGCCCTTCAACGGCTCAGCGCGCTCGCCGCCGACGGGCCGATTCCCGCGACGACCGGCGACGCGCCGGTCGGCTGGCTGCTGAACGCCTGGCAGGCCAGCCCGCTCGCCACCGAGGTGGCGATTCGGCCGTCCATCCTGGACGCCATGACCTGCGTGGACATCATCGGTCACTGGTTGCGGCCGTTGCTGCGCCCTACGCTCGTCGCCGACATCACGCACGCCGTCACGAACGGCCTGGCGGCCCTGCCCGCGCTGGCCGCGAAGTGGCAGCACGGCGTGCCGCTGCTACTCACCGAGCACGGCGTCTACCTGCGCGAACGCTACCTCGGCCTGCGTACGGTCGACTACAGCTGGCCGGTGAAGGTCGTCCTCCTGGCGTTCCAGCGGCTGCTCTGCGCGATCGCGTACCGGGCCTCGGATCTGATCACTCCCGGCAACAAGTACAACCACCGGTGGGAGACCCGCTTCGGGGCCGCACCGGAACGGATCCGGACCGTCTACAACGGAGTCGACCCGGCCGACTTCCCGCACGCCGGCCCCGAACCTGACGTACCGACGTTGACCTGGGCCGGGCGGGTCGACCCGATCAAGGATCTGGAAACCCTGATCCGCGCGTTCGCACTGGTCAAGAAGGAGATCCCGGACTGCCGGCTGCGCCTGTTCGGCGGTACACCCGCCGGCAGCCGCGGTTACCAGAAGCGCTGCGTCGCTCTCGCGGCCGAGCTCGGCGTCGGCGACGACGTGGTGTTCGAGGGGCGCGTCGCGGACATCCGGGACGCGTACACGGCGGGGAACGTGGTGATGCTGTCGAGCATCTCCGAGGGGTTCCCGTACACCCTGATCGAGGCCATGACCTCGGGCCGCGCCACCATCTCCACGGACGTCGGCGGTGTCGCCGAGGCGGCCGGGGACACCGGTGTCGTCGTCCCACCGCGGGAGCCCGCTGCGATGGCCGAGGCCGCCGTACGGCTGCTGCGCGACGACACGGAGCGACTGCGCCTGGGGATGAACGCGCGCGCCCGGGCGCTACAGCTCTTCACCCTGGACCAGGCCATCGAGGCCTTCGACGGCATCTACAACCAGCTCGGCCGCCGGCGCCTCGTCGACGCGCCTCGGGCCTTCGTGCCGCAGCAGGTGAAGGCCGGCGTCTACCGTTCCGCCAACCACCGATTCGGCGCGGCCGCGCCCTGGCCCCGGATCACGGACGAGGCGCTGGCGGCGGCGCTGGCACACGTAGCCGCCGACGCCACGGTCGTCCTGCCCCGGTTCGATGACGACCGGACCATGGTGCTGCCCCGTTACTCCGACGACCGGACCATGGCGCTGCCCCGTCAGTCCGACGACCGGACCATGGTGCTGCCCCGTCAGTCCGACGACAAGACCGTCAGGATCTCCGTCCCGGTCATCGCGGGCCGCAGGGACGGTGATCCCTGGTGAGCGTACGGATCGAGACGACCGACAGGCTGAACGCGTTCGACGAGCTCGTCGAGCGCATGCGACCCGTGTGCGTCGAGGCGGTCGACGTCATGGAGATCGCGGCGGTGCTGGAGTCCGACGGGATCACCGATGCCCTCGCACTCAGCCGGTACGGCTTCCCCGACGTGTTCGTTCTCGCCGAACGGCTTCGGCGGATCACCCTGCGACGGCCGGCGGCGACGCCGCCCGCCCCCAGCCCGTGGCGGTCCGGCGGCGTGAGGCACCTGCTGCGCGGTGTCCTGTTCGCGCTGCCCGCGCTCTGCTACGTCGCCGTCTCCGACATCATCCGAAACGCCGACTCCGTCGCCGTCCTGGTGGTGTCGGTGCTGCTCTCCTGGGCGGTCAGCCAGGTGCTGGCCTACCTGGGACACGTACGGCTGGGCTGGCAGGACCGGCCCGGGGCGGTCCGGGTGCTGCTGGGCGGGCTGATCGTCGGCACGGGCGTCGTCCTCGCGGGGACCGCCGTGACCGGGCTGGTGCTCGGCGTACCGTCCGGGGTTGTGCTGGTCGCGGGCGCGCAGGTGATCTATCTGCTGGCCGCGACGGTGGCCCTGGTCCTGGGCTGGGAATGGTGGCTGCTCGCGGCGCTCGCGCCCGGCGTGGTCGCCACCGCGATCGGACTGTCCGTCGGCGGCACCGCCGTGCTGTCGGCGCCGGTTGTGACCGCGGCCGCGGTATCGGTTGTGGCCTGCGTCGTCGTGGCCGGATTCGCGACCCGCGGCGTCCGGCCCGGCGCGCCCACCTGGTCCGAACTCTGGACGGCAGCGCCGCACGCGCTCTTCGGCGTCGCCGTCGGCGCGCTGCTGCTCTACGTCCCCGTCAGCCGTTCCCTGCTGGCGGTCCCGACCGTGGACGGCGACACCACGGCGGGACTGGCCGGTGCCGACCTGGCCGCGTTCCTGCCGCTGTCGCTGTCCATGGGTCTGGCCGAGTGGCTGCTGATCCGCTACCGCACCTGGACGCACCGGGCCCTACAGGAGGCGAGCACACTCGGCGGGTTCGCGGTACGGGCCGGTGCGGCGCTCGGCGCGGCCGTCGTCGGGTACCTCGTCGCCCTGGCCACGGCTTGCACGATCGCGGCGGTCATCGTGGGGCAGGTTCCTGGTCACCGGGTCAACCCGGTGGCGATGCTCGGCTACCTCGCCCTCGGTGGTGCGCTGTTCCTCGCCCTCACCCTCGTCACGTTCCGGCTACGGATCGTGGCCGTGGTCGCGTGCGCGGCGGCCGCCGCCGCGGAACTCCTCTGCCTCGACGGCCGGTACGAGCCGGAACTCCTCCAGCTGGGCGCGACGACGCTCCTCTCCGTCGGACTGTTCGGCTACGCCATCTTCGCCCTCGGCCGAGCAACCCGGCACCTGTAAACCTTCAACCCCGTCCCCTCGAACCAAGGAGCAACGCATGTCCACGACGGTCGCGGTCACCGGCGCCGACGGTTTCATCGGCTCCCACCTCGTCGAGCGCCTGGTGAGCCGCGGGCACCGGGTCCGCGCGATGGTGCTCTACAACTCCTTCGACACGTGGGGCTGGCTGGACACTCTCGGCAAGGACGTGCTGGCCGACGTCGAGATCGTCGCCGGCGACGTCGAGGACCCGGCCACGGTCGCGCAGCTCGTCAAGGACACCGAGGTCGTCTACCACCTGGCCGCGCTGATCGCGATCCCCCACTCCTACCGGGCGCCGCGTTCGTACGTGAACACCAACGTCGTCGGCACGCTCAACGTCCTGGAGGAAGTGCGGGCCGGGAACGTCGGCCGCCTCGTGCACACCTCCACCAGCGAGACGTACGGGACGGCGCGCACCGTGCCGATCAGCGAGGCGCACCCGCTGCAGGCACAGTCGCCGTACGCGGCGTCGAAGGTGGGCGCGGACAAGATGGTGGAGAGTTACCACCTGTCGTTCGGTACGCCGGCCGTGACGCTCCGCCCGTTCAACACGTTCGGGCCGCGGCAGTCGGCGCGCGCGGTCATCCCGACCGTGGTGAGCCAGCTCGCCGCGGGCGCCAAGGAGATCCGGCTCGGCGCGCTCGACCCGACCCGCGACTTCACCTACGTCGCCGACACCACGAACGCCTTCGTCACCGTCGGCAACGCCCCGGCGGAACAGGTGCTCGGTCAGACCTTCAATGCGGGCACCGGCGACGAGATCTCCATCGGCAAGCTCGCCGAGTTGATCGGCACGCTGATGGGCCGCGCGGTGCCGGTGAAACCGCAGGACGAGCGGATGCGCCCGGCGAACTCCGAGGTCATGCGGCTCGTCTGCGACAGCTCCAAGCTCCGGTCGGTGACCGGGTGGGCTCCCGAGTTCACCCTCGCCGACGGACTCAAGCCGACCATCGACTGGTTCCTCGACCCGGCCAACCTGGCCCGCTACCGCACGGACACGTACACACGGTAATCGTCCGCCACTGCTCGACGCTCTCGGCGCCCGCCTAGCGAAAGGATCTGCCATGCATGCGGTCATCCTGGCCGGTGGCAAGGGGGTTCGGCTCCGGCCGTACACCACGTCCCTGCCGAAGCCCCTGGTTCCGATCGGCGACCGATACTCCATCCTCGAGATCATCATGCGACAGCTGGCCGGGTGCGGTTTCCGGACGGCCACGCTCGCCATCGGACATCTCGGCCACCTGATCCGGGCATACGTCGGGGACGGGACGCAGTGGGGGCTCGACAGCGTCGACTACGCCGTGGAGCAGAGCCCGCTCGGCACGATCGGGCCACTGCTGCACCTGCGGAACCGGTTGCCGGAGACGTTCATCGTCATGAACGGCGACGTCCTCACCGACCTGGACTACGCGGACCTGCTGACCCGGCACCGGGACTCGGGTGCCCAGCTGACCGTGGCGACGTACGCCCGGCAGGTGCAGATCGACTTCGGCGTGCTGACCAGCGAGCGGGGGCGCATCGTCAACTTCGCCGAGAAGCCGACGATGGACTACAACGTCAGCATGGGCGTGTACGGCATGACCGCGTCCGTGCTCGACCGCTACACGCCGGGCCTGCCGCTGGGCTTCGACGAGCTGGTCCTGGACATGCTCGCCACGGGCGTCGGCCCGAACGACTACCGCTTCGACGGCCGCTGGCTCGACATCGGCCGCCCGGACGACTACGACCGCGCCAACGCCGACTTCGAGCTGCTGCAACCCCTGTTGCTGCGGGAGCCGACGGCATGAGGTTCCTTCTGCTCGGCGGTTCCGGCTTCCTCGGCCGGCACGTGCACCGCGCGCTGACCGGTGCGGGCGCGGTCGTCGCGCCCGACCGGGCCACGCTCGACCTGACGTCCGGGCCGGACGCCATCGGTTCGGTGATCCACGCGGTCGCGCCCGATGCGATCGTCAATTGCACGGGCGTCACCGACGGCACGGCCGCGCAGCTCACCGCCGGTAACGTGGTGGCGGTGGCGGACCTGGTGGCCGCGTGGGAGCGGCACGCGCCCGGCGCACGGCTCGTGCACCTCGGCTCGGCCGCGGAGTACGGGGCGGTCCAGGTCGGCCGGCCCGTCACGGAGGACACCCCACCCAACCCCATGTCGGGGTACGGGTGGAGCAAACTCGCCGGCACCGGGCTGGTCCGGGCGGCGTACGACCGCGGGCTTCCCGCGACGGTGCTGCGGGTGTTCAACCCGCTCGGGCCGGGTACGCCCGCGTACCTGCTGCCGGGCCGGTTGGTCGCGGTGCTGCGGCAGGCCGCGGTGACCGGTGAGCCGGCGACGACGGGTTCGCTGGACGGCCACCGGGACTTCGTCGACGTCCGGGACGTCGCCACGGCGGTCCTCGCCGCCGCGACCTCCACGAGCGGCGGCATCCTGAACGTGGCGGGTGGCCGGGCGGTGGCGTTGCGCGACTTCGCGGCCCTGGCCGCCGAACTCGCCGGTGTCGCACCGCCCACGGAGACGGCACCCCTCGGAAGCGCCCGGTCGGCGACCGTTTCCTGGCAGCAGGCCGACCTCACGGCCATTTCGTCCACTGTGGGCTGGTCGCCGGAGATCTCGTGGGAGGAATCCCTTGTGGACATGGTTTCGCGTACCTCCGCGTCGTCTGTCGGACGTGGACTGACGTGATCCAGAAGCCCAGGCGTCCAGGGATTCCGGCGTACTTCCATCCGGCGGTCGCCGAGGCGCATTGGCGCGCGCTGGCGGAGGCGGGGCATGCCGTGCGAGCCGTGGTGTTCAATGTGGACAGTGGACCGGGAGCCGCACCCGAGCTGGCACTGACCACAGTGGCGCGACGGATCTCCGTACCGCTGCTCGGCTATGTCGATTGTGGATTCGGTGGCCGACCCGCCGATGACGTCGCAGCTGACATCGCCCGCTACCAGGCCTGGTACCCGACCACGGGCATCTTCTTCGACCGCGTCGCCTCCGACCGCCGTCACCTCACCCGATGCGCGGACGCGGTGGCCCTCGCCCGCCGGCGCGGTGCCACGAGCGTCGTGCTGAACCACGGCGTGCACCCGGATCCCGCGTACGCGGCGATCGCCGACGCGCTCGTCACGTTCGAGGGCCCCGCGACGGCATACTCGCTGGTGAAGCCGCCGGAATGGGTACGCCGGTGGCCGGCCGAGAAGTTCTGGCACCTCGTGTACGACACCCCGGCCTGCGAGGTCGACGACGTGCTCGGGCGCGCCGACGCCAACCACGTCGGCACCCTCTACATCACCGACCGTACGGGCGCCAATCCCTGGGACGGGCTTCCGACGTACTTCCATGACCGGGTGGCCTGCGCATGCTGAACGTCCGCCGTAGCCCCACAACGCTTGCGCTGGCGGCCGGCGTGCTGTTCCTCCTCGTCGTCGTCCTGCTCGCGACCTGCTCCGCCGACAGGCGGACGTCATCGCCGGCACCCGGTCCACTTCGGACTGTGCCGTCTCCCGACGTTTCAAGCCCCGTCGTTGCGCGGCCTTCTGGGTCCGCTTCTCCCGCTTTGTCCACATCGTCCCGTCCGGCGCCACCACCGGCCGCCGGTGCCCGCTGGGTACCGGCGCCCGGCACAACCTGGCAATGGCAACTGAACGGGCCCGTCGACGTCGACGTCAACGCCCAGGTCTTCGACGTGGACGGGTTCAGCACCTCCGCGGCGACCGTACGTGAGCTGCACAACCGCGGCAGGAAGGTGATCTGCTACGTCGAGGTCGGGTCGGCCGAGAACTTCCGCAGCGACTACACCGCATGGCCCCAGGAGGTCCTCGGCAAGACGAACGGGTGGGAGGGCGAACGCTGGGTCGACATCCGGAACCCGGAGAAGCTCCGGCCTGTCATCGCCGCACGCTTCGACATGTGCAGGGACAAGGGCTTCGACGGCATCGAGCCGGACCTGATGGACGCGTTCGGTAACGACACCGGCTTTCCGATCACCGCCCAGCACCAGCTCACCTTCAACAGGTGGGTGGCGGACCTCGCGCACGCCCGCGGCCTGTCGGTCGGCCTGAAGAACGACGTCGAGCAGGTGCCGCAGCTGGTCGACCACTTCGAGTTCGCGATCAACGAGGAATGCGCCGCATACGACGAGTGTGACGGCCTCAAGCCGTTCATCGATGCCGGCAAGGCCGTCTTCCACGCCGAGTACGCCGAATCGCCGAACGCGTACTGCCCGATGTCGAAGTCGTTGGGGCTCAGCTCGATCGGCAAGGAGCTGGAGCTGGACGCGGCGCGTACGACCTGCTGACCTAGGATCGGCGAGCAGGAGGTGCGCGGTGAAATACGTCCCGTTCGACAAGAGGGTCCCCGACCATCAGTACCGGGATCTACTGGCGCGCATCCTCGACGAGGGCGAGGAGGTACCGACCCGGCAAGGACCGGCGGCTCTGACCCTGATGCAGCAGTCGATGCGGTTCGACCTGGCCAACGGGTTCCCGGTGATCGCCGACCGCAGCATCCGCTCGTTCTGGCGCAAGCCGATCGGGGAGCTGTGCGCCTTCATCAACGGCGCCACCACCCTCGACGAACTGCGGAAATACGGCTGCGACTGGTGGGAGCCCTGGGCCACCGAAGCGAAGACGGCGAAGCGCGGACTCCCGCCCGGTGACATCGGACCCGGATCGTACGGAGGCGCGTTCCATGACTTCCCGACCGTCGACGGGAAGGGCTTCGACCAGTTCAAACACCTGGTCGAGCAGATCCGGGAACTGCCCGCCGACCGGACCCACTTCGTCTCCCCATGGATCCCGCAGTACCAGGTCCGCGGGGCGGGCAAGACGCCGCAGACCACCATCGCGCCGTGTCACGGCTGGGTGCACGTACGGGTGATCCGGGGTCGGCTGCACCTGCACATGTTCCAGCGGTCCGGAGACGTGCCGGTCGGCGTACCGTCCAACATGATCCAGTACTCGGCGCTCCTGCTGATGCTCGAACACCTCACCGAGATCCCGGCGGCGACGTACTACCACACGATCTCGGACGCCCACATCTACGCGGACCAGGTCGGCTCCGTACGGCAGATGCTCGGCCGGGAACCGCTCCGCCTGCCGACCGTCCAGCTCACCGACGCCGGCCGTGAGGTCACCGACATCCACGATTTCCGCGCCGAACACTTCGAACTCAGCGACTACGAGTCGCACCCGAGCATCCCCCGGATCCCGGTGGCCCCGTGAGAACCTCCTTGATCGTCGCCGCGGACGAGGTGGACCTGATCGGGCGGAGCAACGGCGACCTCCCGTGGCACCTGCCGAGCGACCTGCGCCGGTTCCAGCAGCTCACCAACGGGCACGTCCTCGTCACCGGCCGGCTCACCCACGACTCGATCGTGCGGCGGCTCGGGCACCCGCTGCCCGGCCGGTTCACGGTCGTGGTGACGCGGCAGACCGCGCTGCCCGCCGCCCCGTGGCTGCTCCGCCAGCCGGACATCGCGTCGGCGATGACCGTGGCCCGCAGCATCGAGGAGTTCACCGGCCGCGGGGAACTCTTCGTCATCGGCGGGGCCACGGTCTACCAGCAGGCGTTGCCGTACGTGGACCGGGTGCACCTGACCCGGGTGCACATCGAGGCGCAGGGCGACGTGTCCATGCCGGACGGTTGGCTGGACGCGTTCACGCTGGTCGAGGCGGAGAAGAGCCACAGGGACCAGGTCCCCGTCACGTTCTGCACGTACGACCGCCGCTGATGTCGCTGTACCACCTGCCCAACTTCCGCACGCCCGAGCAGCTCGCGGAGATGCGGCGCCTGGAGGCGCTGGACGCCTGCCTGTTCTGTCCCGAGCATCTGGCCGCGAACCAGCCGGTGCTGCACCAGACCGCCCACTGGGCGGTGACCCCCAACGAGTTCCCGTACGCCGGAACGTCGCTGCACCTGCTGCTGGTGCCGCACGCGCACGTGACCGATCTGCTCGACCTGCCCGCCGAGGCCCAGGCCGACGTCTTCACCGCACTGCGCTGGGTCCGCGACCGGCACGGCCTGACCCACTACGGGCTCGCAGCCCGCTGCGGCGACTGCGCCTACACGGGCGCGACGATCCGGCACGTCCACGCGCACGTCATCGTGGGCGACCCGGCCGGGCCACCGGTGAAGGTGAAGCTGGCGCAGCCGCCCCGGTCAGAACTCGACCCAGATCAGTTCGACGCCGGCCTCGCGTAGCACCCGGTCGCCGTCGAGCATGGCGTACGGGCCCGCGAAGAAGCAGCGCCGGAACCCCACCTCGGCCACCAGCCGTGCACACGCCGGGCACGGGAACGTCGACACGTAGATGTCGGCGCCGTTCAGGGACAGTCCGTCCCGGGCGGCGCGGGCGACGAGGCTGGCCTCGGCGTGAACGGCGGTGGAGAGGTCCCAGCGCAGGCCCCGGCTGAACTCGTTGCGGGGGTCGCCGTCGAGGTACGGGGCGTACTCGGTCGGATGATGGTGGTTGTACGCCACCCCGAGCACCTCGCCGTCGCGGGCCGCCACGGCACCGACCTGCCGCCACCAGTCGCTACTGTGCTGGGCCGATGCTGTCGCCGTACCCATGAGCGAGCGGGAGAGGTCGTCGGCCGCCACCCGGCCGTCCCAGCTCGCCGGGCGTCCTGCCTGGGCCCAGGGTCTGTCCCAGCGCAGGAAGGTGGACTCGAAGGTCGCGCTCAGGCCGTACGCGGCGACGACGTCGCGCATCAGCTGCTCGTCAGGTACGACGAGCTCGCCGGTGACCGCCCTCGGCAGGTCGCCGCGCTCGACGACCCGGCCACCCACGAACACCGCGGCCGTTTCGGCCTTGAGCGCCCGGATCTCCTTGGCCATGACCTTGTGGTCGACGGCGAAGCTGTCGCCGAGCAGCAGGATCTCGGCGGTGTCGTGGCGGCGCAGAAAGTCCAGGTAGCCCGCGTGGATCACCGGCAGCCAGAGAAGGACCTGCTCACTCACCGGTGGCGGCGATGGCCTCGGGATCCCCCTCGGAGATCCGCTTGCCGAGCCGCAGCTGCAGCAGCCGCAGCCGCGCCGACGTGCTCACGGTCGCCATCCGGTCGAGGACCTCCACCCGACCGCAGTAGTCGGCCTCAAGGTCGGCGATCTCCGCGGCGGTGTAGGTGTCCGCGGTAGCGACGAGCACGTCGGGCCGCACGGCGCGGATCAGCGACCAGCGCGTGTCAGCGGCCGGCTTGACCGTGACCAGGCCGACGCCGCGCTGGTGGGTGACCATGCGCAGCCGTTCGAGCTCGGGTACGGCGGGCCGCGACGGGCCCTTGCGGGCGCGGACCTTCTCATCACTGTCGACGCCCACGATCAAGAAGTCGCCGAACTGGCGGGCCGCCTCCAGGTACATCGAGTGTCCCTCGTGCAGGATGTCGAAGGTCCCGCTGGTCAGGACCACGCCGAGGCCGAGGACGCGGAGCGCGTCGACGATCTCGGAGATGCGCGCATAGTCACGGACGAACCGCTGTTCGAAGTTGGAGGCGTCCTCGAAGAGGCCGCTGGGGCGGATGGACCAGTCCTCCACCGCGCTCGCTCCCGACTGCCGTACGACCCGCGCCGCCGTGTCCGCTCCGGTCGTCATCATGTCTCCCCACCGGCCGATCTGCCTCGTCGCACTATAGGCGGCAGTTCTCATCGACCGGGGATGCGGGCCGTCTGCACCCCGGCTACGGCACGCCCGTGTCTCCAACACGGCCGGAGGCCACAGGCCATGGCTCGACCGGCCTGTCGGCCGTTCGCATGAGGTAGAGACAGCCGTCTGGAGGTAACGTCACGCCCCGGCGGGTGATTGACGCCGCCAAATATCGTGGCCGCCACACCCTTGCGGCCACGCTTGTGCGCACCCGAAGGGAGATCCATGGCACGCAACCGCGTCATCGCGGCCGCCGCCAGCATTTTCGCCCTGCCTCTGGTCGCCGTGCTCGTCCCCGGAACGGCCTCCGCCGCCGTCCCGGGACAGGCACCGCCGAAGGCACCGGCAGGACCGACGAGCGACACCCGCGAGTACGTCCCGCGTGACTTCACGATCGACGGCAAGAAGGTCGACGTACCGAGGAGGTTCGAGCGGCGGTTCAGCGCCCACGGTGCGAGGGCCGCAGTGCAGACGCCACCCGTCGGCACCGTCCGCAAGTGGTATGCCTCCGACGACGTCAACGGCAACTACCTCAAGGACTTCACGCTCCGCGGCGTGGGAGACAAGATCGAGGTATGGGTCGCCAACGACACCGCGTTCCCCGCGAACGACTGCCGCAACGCCATCGCCGACACCACGACCGTGACCGACGCCCAGGTGACGGATCTGATCCACGAGTTCGACACCAACATGTTCCCGAAGGAGACGGCGGCCTTCAGCACGCCGCCCGACCGCGACGGCACACACGCGCGCCCGGTCAAGGACCAGCCGCCGGGGCTCGACTTCACCGGGGCCGGTGACCGCACGGTCACGCTGATCGACAACGTGAGGGACGACAACTACTACACGTTCCCGGCAGCGCCGACGTACACCGCCGGGTTCTTCTCGTCGTCCTTCAACGAGATCATGGACCGCAACATCATGACCATCGACGCGTACGACTGGGCGCACCGTACCGGTGCCGCACCGCCCAACGAGCCGACCGCCGACCTGTGCACCAGCCGCGCCGCCCGGCCGCGCCTCTACGAGGGGACGTTCGCGCACGAGTGGCAGCACCTGCTGCAGTACTACACCGACCCGGACGAGGTCTCCTGGGTCAACGAGGGCCTGTCCGACTTCGCGCAGACCCTCGTCGGGTACGTCGACGCCACCACCGGCGTCAACGACAGCGCGTTCGACTCGCACATCGTCTGCTACCAGGGCTTCGGCCCGGTGAGGACACCGTCCAACTCGAACCCGCGCGACTGTGGCGGTCCACAGAACTCGCTCACCCTGTGGGGCGAGGACAAGGACAACCCCAACGCGGTCCTCGCCGACTACGGCAACGCGTACCAGTTCATGCTGTTCCTCTATGACCGGTACGGCACGGACTTCATGTCGGCGCTGCACCGCGACGGTGAGCGGCAGGGGCTGGCGAGCCTCGCCGAGCTGGCCAAGGCCAAGGGCGTCACCGACGTGTACCAGCTGGTGCACGACTATCAGACGATGACGCTCGTCGACAAGATCGTCGGCGATGTCCGCTGGGGCGTCATGGTCGGTGTGCCGAAGTACCGGGTCACCAGTAAGAGCGTCCGCTCCACCGTGAACCTGGCCAACCCGGAGACCAACAAGGACCCCGGCGCGGCGCCCAACGGCGCCGACTACGTGCAGCTACAGAAGGCCGGCGGCCAGGTGCTGCGCGGCAGGGACCTGAAGACCATTTCGTTCGACGGCGCCAAGGGCCTGCCCGCGCTGCCGCTCGCCTGGACCGTGAAGACCGACGAACCCGACCGCGCCGGCAACCCCGTGCTGTTCTCCGGCAACGGGAACAACACCGACGCCACGGCGGTCACCTCCGTCGCCGTTCCGGCCGGCGCCAAGCTGACGTTCCTCGCCAAGTACGGCGCAGAGGAGGGCTACGACTACGGCTACGTCACCGTCTCCACGGACGGCGGCAAGACGTACACGGCCATCGCCGGTGACAAGACGATCTCGACGCCCAGGGGTCCCGCGCTCAACGGCGAGACCAACGGCTTCGAGCCGCACACGTTCGACCTGTCCGCGTACGCGGGCAAGACCGTGCTGCTCGGATTCCGGTACGTCAGCGACGGCGGTGTCAACAACGGCGGCCTGCGTATCGACGACATCGCGATCAACGGCACCCCGATCAGCGACGGGTCGAGCCTGACCCCGTTCAAGTCGCCGACCGAGATCCTCCCCACGGCCGTCGCCAACTGGAACGTACGACTCGTCGGCATCGATGAGGCGTACGCGAACGCCTGGCAGGTCGAGTACAACGGCCAGAGCTCGGTGACGGTCGGCAAGGCCGACCTGGCGAAGCTGGCCGCGTACCCGAAGGTCGTCGCGATCGTCGCGTACGACGAGCCGACCGAAGGGGTCCAGCAGTACGCCCCGTACACCCTGACGGTGAACGGCGTCGTGCAGCCGGGTGGCCCGGCCGCGAAGTAGCGGCTCCGGCGCAGAAGACTCCGGGGTGGCCCTGTTCAGGGCCACCCCGGAGCTTACTTTTGAGGGTCAGATGGTGCGTACCGCGTGGGTCACTTGACCTTGATCTGCTGGATCACCGCGTAGTTGGCGAGGATGCCCAGCGAGGGGGTGCCGCTCACGAAGGCGCGGTACGACACCCACTTGCCCGAACCCTGGCCGATGAGGGTCGCCCCCGTCATGCCGTTGCTGCTCGTGGTCCGGGCGGCGACGGTACGCCACTGGCCGTTCAGCCACCGCTGGATCAGCACGCTCCGGCCGGACTGGGCCGGGTCGGCCGTGACGAACACGTTGACCATGCCGGGCCGGGCCGAGTTCAACTTCATGACCGGCTTCTGCTTGACGAACACGGTCTTGGTGGTCGACAGCAGGCTGTTCGCCTTGGTGGCGACCTTGTAACCCTGGCTGATCCACCGGACGAAGCGGTAGTGGCCGTCGACGTCAGCCGTGGTGTTGGCGACGTGCTGCGGAGCGCCACCGGCGACCGGGGTCACCCACAGCTGGACCGTCGCACCCTCGCGGGCCACACCGCCGACGCCCATGTAGCCGACACCGTAACGGAACGGCGGGGCGTTCAGGACCGGCGCCACCGTGGCGTCGTCGTCGGTGATGGTGACCGTCGCGACGGTGTTGTCCTTGGTGGTGCCGCTCGGCGTGACAGCGCCCAGCCGGACCTCGAAGTCCTGGTCCGCCTCGTCGAGGTCGTCGTCCTCGATGTCGACGACGATGTCCTGGGCCAGCGAACCGCCCGCCGTGAAGGTGAGCGTGCCCGTCTCCTCCGTGTAGTCGTGGCCCTCCACGGCCGAGCCGTCGGTGGTCATGTAGGCGGCCGTGACGTCCTGCTCGGTGCTCGTGGTGTCGCCGTCGAAGCTCAACGTCACCGCGACCTCGGCGGTGCCGTTGTCCTCGTCGACCGTGACCGCGTCGTCGATGCTGACGGTCGGCGGAAGGTCGCCCGGGTCGTCGTTGATGGTGATCCAGCCCGGCGTCACGACCACGCCGTACGCCGTGACGTGCTCGACACCGGTGAGCTTGATGGTTTCGTTCGGCTCGTCGATGGTGTCGTTGTTCAGCCGGAACGTCGTGCCGGTGACTGCACCGGTCACACCGCGGGCCACGTTCAGCGTGTACGGGCTCGGGTTGACGAAGTCACCGGTGTCGGCCGGGTTCGAGCCGTTGTTGGCCAGGCCGGCCGCGGTCACGGAAACCGCGAACGGCAGCTGCGACTGGCCGTTGACCGTCGCGTCGATCGCGGCGTTGGTGCCCTCGGAGCCGGATTCACTGTTGAGCGCCACCGACGGAGCGGTGTCGTCGTTCGTGATGGTCAGCGTGTTGCCCTGGGTACCGGCGGCCACGTCCGTCTCGCCGACCTCCCGCGTTACGTTGATCGTTGCGGTCTCGGCGTTCTCGTAGATGGTGTCGCCGACGATGCTGACGTCGAACGTCGCGGTGAGCGAGTCCGGCGGGATCGACACGGTCGCGTTGGTCACGTCGAAGTCGTCGTCGCCGACCAGGTTGACCGCCTCGACGGCGGTGATGTCCGCGCTGGTGACCGCCAGGTCGATCTGGTGCGAACTGGCGTTCGACAGCGTCACCGTGTACGTCACCTGAGTCGCGCCGGAGTCACCTTCGGCGTCCGACTGCGCGTCCAGGGTGAACGTCGGCGTCGCGTCGTTGTCGGTGATGGTGATGGTGGCGGCCGTTCCGACCGCACCGCCGCCGCCCATCACGGAGCCCGCGTGCGGCGAGAACGTGATCTTGAACGTCTCGTTCGGGTTCTCGTCGATGGTGTCACCGATGATGCTGACGTTGAGCGCCGTGGTCGCGGTGAGCGAGCCGGCATTGAAGGTCAGCTGGCCGGTGCCGAGCGTCACGTCCGCGGACGTCGCGGTGTCCGCCACGATGGCGTAGTCCACGACGATCGGGGCGTTCGACATGCCGCTGAGCGTCACGTCCGCGAGGGCGCTCTGCACGGTGGTGTTGTCCGGCTCGGCGACCGCCTGGTCCGGAACGACCAGGTCCGGCGCCGCCTGCGCGTCGGTGATCGAGCCGGTCGCGGTCGTGGTCGTGCCCAGCAGGGCGCCGCCGGTCAGGGGAGCGGAGATCGAGACGTTGACGGTCTCGGTCGCGTTCTCGAAGGTGTCGTCGTCTTCCGTCGGAACGGTGAACGGCGTCTGCGGCGTCGTGTCACCGGGCTGGAAGGTCAGCGTCTGCGCCACCACCGGGGTGAAGTCGTCGGTGGCGGTCGCGGTGCCGCCCGAAACGGTCTGCGCCCGCACAGTGACGGTCTGGCCGGACGGCGCCGACAGCGTCACCGGGAACACCAGATCGTCGCCTTCCGTCGCCTCGACGACACCGGCACCGAGGTTGATCGTCGGCTGGGCGTCGTTGTCCGTGATGGTGACGGTGGTGGTGTCCGACGGGTCGCCGTTAGCGGTGTTGCCGTCCGTGCCGACCGGCGCCACGGAACCACCCGCGACCACGTCGAACGTCTCGTTCACCTCGTCGAGCTGGTCCGAGGTGATGTTGACGGTCTGCTCGGCGTAGAGCGCGCCGGCGGTGATCGTCACGCTCGCGTTGTCGGCGAGCGGGGTGTAGTCGGCCGTGGTGGCCGTATCCGGCGTGATGGCGAGCGGAACGACGATCCCCTGGTACGACGGGTTCGAGAGCGTCACCCGGGCCGTCGTGGTACCGGCCTCCTCACCCACGGGGTTCGGCGTGGCCGCCACCGAGAACGTCGGCAGCGCGTCGTTGTTGGTGATCGTGCCCTGCTCGTTCACCGAGTTGGCGGAGTTGCCCACCTCGGTCACGGTCAGTGTGATGGTCTCGTCCAGCTCGTACTTCGAGTCGCCGGTCGTCTGCACTTCGAAGTCGAAAGATTCGTCGTCGGCAGTGCCGGGGAAGGCGTGCTGCAGGTTGACCAGCGGCGTGTAGTCGTTGTCCGCGACCGTCGCCGTGTCCCCGGCGTTGCCGGTCGAGGCCCGGACCGTGGTGGCCGCCAGGTCGTCGGCGTCGCCCTCACGCACAACGTGGAAGGTGAGGGTGCCGCCCTCGGCGGCACTCGGGCTCACGGTGATGTGCAGGTCGCCGCTTGCGGCGTACGCGGGAGTGGCCGTGATGGCGATGGCCGGGACGAGGCCCAGGGTTGCCGCCAGCACGGAGTTGAACGCCACACGGCGTACGGCCCGGATGCGCCGCTGTAGCGACGCCTCGCCGGAAGGCTTGGATCGTGGTCGCATTTTCCTCAGTCTCTCCTTCGGCAGCTGGGCTGCCTTCCCTACGAAGGCCCCTGGCTTTGCGTCCCCGCCTTGCGACGGGTTTGCCATTTCGGGGGTGCCGCGCTCGACGGCCGCCTGAACGCCATCGGTGGACGACGCCCAGGGTGGTGCTGGACAAATCGAGCGACCGTCGTTGTCTCCGCCGATCGGTCGTTCCTGGTGCCTGCACGCCCTGATCCGGGCGTGTTTGTGCCACACCACACCGATGACGGCTGTGGCGCTTCTGGGTCATGCTGTGTAGTCGAGCCGGCCGTTGAGCCGAACTCGGACTCCGATCGGGGACGTCGTGCCCGTCTGCCGAGCCGTACGGGATTCGCGCGACCGTCGGCCGCCGCGTAGGACCCCTCGCCCCCGTGGAAGTCCAGTCGCTGTCACTGTCCGCACTCTTGGCGTACCTTGGTGCCGTCCCTCCGATCCTGTCACGTACTAGACCGTCGCTGTCGGTGTCCCCGAACAGGGATCGCCGCGCAGACGTAGGTTAACCGGCATTTCGGACGGTGTCGGACGGATTGGATTTTCGGTCCCCCAGTAGTTGGAGAAGCCCCCAAAGGCAGTCAAGCCCGTCAACGGGTCATATATGACGGTTAGTCCGGTTACCCACCTGTCAGCTACACCGGCGGCAATGCGGCGGTGGGCATCCTGACGGTCGCGCCGTCGGCCGGCCTACCGCCGCCGCAGATCTCTTCCGGTGGGCGTTCAGGCGCCCGGGTCGTCACGGCGGCGCGGTACGAGGTGCTGCTGCGCCTGCCGGACGGCGGCGGCGAGTTGGTCCAGTTCGGCGGTCATCGCGAGCCCGACGGCGTCACGACAGCTCCCGGCATCGGCAAGGGCGTCGATCAGTCTTCGTTGAGCCCCGACGAACGACACGCACGCCACGAGCAGATCATTGACTGGATCGACCGCCATCCCCCACGCTTACCATCCGAAGTCGATCGAGCGCAATCCGTGAGGCGGGGGACCTGCCTCGCTAGCCTTACCTCGACTTGAATTGACAGACCCGGGCCAAGGTCGCCCGGCGGCAGGCCGACCGAGCCCGGGTACTGCCGGCCCACCCCGGCGGTGGCATGCCCGTCCGTGCGGTGGCCGGTGTCGTCGACCACCCGCACCCCGCCCTCGTGCGGGCCGGTCGCCGGGTCGACGGCCAGCAGCCCCAGCCGCCGGTCGTTGACCCTGTCGGCGTCCCAGGTCGCCTCCGACAGGAAGAACTGCAACCGCTGCACCGCCGCCTGCCGGGCTCCCACCACCGGCTCGGCCCCGGCCAGGGCGGTCAGCGTCTTGTTGCGCTCGCGCGGTGGCAGCAGCCCGGCCGGGTACTCCCGGAACCCGCGCCGCTGCGCCATTGACACGAGCAGATCATCGAAACAGGCCGCGTACTCCTCCAACGGCCCCGGTGCCGGAGGGCAGGCACGACGCGCAGTCATCACCGATCACAACCCGGATGGACAACTCCTGGATGGCAGCCCCCTACCCCAGATCCGACATCAACAAACCACCGGTAAACGTCCGCAACCGCCATATCCCCCATCTTGTCGGAACCCTGCGTCTCGACCCTGTAACGGTATGGAATCCTGCATGGCGTGGTACCCACCGCCGTACAGAACTTAAGGAAGAGTTAAGCAGGATTTGCTGTTCCCGGCTCGGGCATCCCGTAATGTGTCCATGCCAACAGTGAACGATGCAAAGTGTTGGGAAATGCGCTTTTCGTGTTCGAGTGCCGCAAGCGCAAGGGCACTTAACGCCCCCTCATTTTGGTAAGACACGCTTTAGGAGTTAACCCCGTGACGTCAATAAGGCGAATTTCGGCCGTTGTCGCTGCTGCGGCGGCGCTATGTGCGGGTGCTTTCCTCGTGGCTCCGTCGGCGCAAGCCGCCGCCTCCTCGTACAACATCATGTTTGTCGGTGACAAGATTCCCGCCAATGTGAGGAGCGTCGACATGCTCCCCCTTTTCACCGTCAACACGATAAGTGGCTGCGTCTCCAAGCTTCAGACGGGCCAGGACCGGAACAGCGGAAAGACCATACATCGTTCGTCCCTTGGTGTGAACACGATCGTTCACGTCAAGTTGTATAGCGACGACCAGTGCCAGACCCTCACGGGTATTGAACAAAGAATTCTGCCGAGCAACCTCAGCACCAAGAACTGGTGGGTCTCGCTCAGCTAGTGACGGGACGAAGAGGTCGTCGGTTCAAATCCGGCCACCCCGACCACGGTAAGGCCCTGACCAGCAGAAATGCCGGCCAGGGCCTTACGTTTATCGATGCGGTTTGAATCGCCCCCCGAACCCCCCGTAAACGCTTGGACACGATCAGGTTCGTCGGGCGGACGATGGCCTGCGGCTGGCCGTCGACCCCGCCATCGACTCGCCCAGAGATGGACCACCCGGACCCGGGACGTGACCCCAGGCACGCAGGCTGTGAGCCGCCAACTCCGGTCAAGGGCTCGACGACTCAGCGACTGGATCCACCAGATCACCGGACCGGACGACGTACGGCCGCCGCCGTCACCCGTCCGGACATCCACGGGCACGGACGTCGCCGTCGCCACACCACAGAACACCGTCGGACCGTTGCACGACCTCACCAGGCTCGCGAACCGGGTCGGTGTTCCCGGATTCGCCGTACTCCTGGGCGGGGCGGTCCTCAGCTGGTCTTGGTGGCGGCGCCGCCGCCTGGCCCGCGCGTACCGGAGACACGGCATACGCCGCCACCGCCGCGCCTGATCAGTCGCGATCAATCCCTTGCGGCGTACGGAGACTGCGCCGTCGCTCGGGTACGACACCGGCAAACGATCCTCGCAGGCATGGGTGCCGGTGATCATGCACCGTGGAGTGGAGCACCAGCAAACACTCAGCGTTCGTCCGGGGTGGAGGTACGCCACCCGGGCGGGCACATGGCGGCACTCAGCAATCCGATCAGTGTGACCTGAACGTCGCGATCTGCCGCCGCCAACCATCGCGCCTTCGGGTGCCCCGGCGGCTCGCGCCTCAACCGGGACACCCGATGATCGATTCAGAAGGTCACTGGTTGAGGGTGCAGGTCGAGAGGCCCTCGGCGTTCAGATTCGGCTTGGCCGCGTTCCGGCCGATCGCCGTCTCGATCCGGTTGATCGTGGCGAACCGCTTGCCCTTCAGCGGGCCCAGGATCGCGTTCTGGATGAAGTTCGGGCCACCCTCGCCGACCGACGTCCGCAGCCGGTTGTTCGCCTCATCCTTCTGCTTCTCCAACAACTGGAGGTTGCTCGTCACCTCAGCCTGCGCCTGCTGCGGAATCGCCACGTTGACCTGCACCTGCGGGCAGTTCACCGTCGGGACGTTGCCGCCGTTTCCACCGTTTCCACCGTTTCCACCGTTGCCACCGTTGCCACCGTTGCCACCGTTGTTACCGTTTTGGTCGTTGTTGCCCTTGTTGCCCTTGTCGTTGTTGTCGTTGTTTTGGTTGTTGAGGGTGCAGGTCGAGAGGCCCTCGGCGTTCAGATTCGGCTTGGCCGCGTTCCGGCCGATCGCCGTCTCGATCCGGTTGATCGTGGCGAACCGCTTGCCCTTCAGCGGGCCCAGGATCGCGTTCTGGATGAAGTTCGGGCCACCCTCGCCGACCGACGTCCGCAGCCGGTTGTTCGCCTCATCCTTCTGCTTCTCCAACAACTGGAGGTTGCTCGTCACCTCAGCCTGCGCCTGCTGCGGAACGGCCACATTGACCTGCACCTGTGGACAGTTCACCGTCGGGGCCGGCCCGGTGCCGGTGGCGTTCTGGCCAGGCTGACGAACCTTGATGTTGTTCGACTGCCGTGCCGACGCCCCACCGTTCTGGTTGAGCGAACACGCCGAGAGGCCCTCAGCGTTCAGGTTCGGCTTCGGCGCCCGACGGCCGATCGCCGTCTCGATCCGGTTGATCGTGGCGAACCGCTTGCCCTTCAGCGGGCC
>CBIHNN010000039.1:0-44104 GCA_966211315.1 uncultured Micromonosporaceae bacterium
GACGGGCTACCGATCTGGACCTCGGCGGCGATGCCCGGGCACGTGCACGACACCAACACTATCCCGGGTCAAAGATCTGGGTGATCCGGTTGGAGACTCTGGACGACGATGACCCGACCGAGTGGGCTAAGCTCTGAGGCCGCGCACATAGGACGGTAGCCCTCCGCCCCGTCCACGACGCCGGATGTCCACCCGGATGCGCTCCGCCTGCGAACGCATCAACGAGAAGATGGCGCTCAACGGGAGATCGTCGACGTTATCCGCCGATGAAACGCGGCGGGCGTTTCGCGAGGAACGCCGCCATCCCCTCGTTGCGGTCCTCGGTGGCGAACAGCCCGGCGAACAGCTGCGACTCCCACGCGAGCGCGGACGCCAGATCCATGTCGAGGCCCTGGTCGATCGCGAGCTTCGCCGCCCGCAGGGCGACCGCCGGACCCTCGACATACGGTCTGACCAGCTCGACCGCCGTGTCGTAGACCTCCCCCGCCGGTACGACGGCGTCCGCCAGGCCGATCCGGAGGGCCTGCCCGGCGCCGACCATCCGGCCGGAGAACACGAGGTCCTTGGCGCGGGCGGGGCCGATGAGGCGGGCGAGACGCTGGGTCCCGCCCGCCCCGGGGATGAGCCCCAGCTTGATCTCCGGCTGGCCGAGCCGGGCGTCCTCGGCGACGACCCGCCAGTCACACGTCAGAGCTAGCTCGCAACCGCCGCCGAGGGCGTACCCGGTGATCGCCGCGACCACGGGCTTCGGGATCTTCGCGACCGCGTCGAAAGCGGACGACAACGCCGCCGCCCGGGCCACCATCTGCGCATACGTCATCTGCTGCATCTCCGCGATGTCCGCACCCGCCGCGAACACCTTCGCGCCCCCGTAGACGACCACGGCCCGGATCGCCGGATCCGCGGCGGCTTCGTGGGCGGCGGCCCGGATCTCCTCCTGGACCTGCTCGTTCAAGGCGTTCACCGGCGGGCGGTCGAGCCGGATCGTACCGATACCGCCGCCACTGTCCAGCCGTACGAACTCGCCCACATCGGCCCCCTTCATGCGTGAGGCCCGGGTTCACCGGGTACGTACAGTGAACCGCATCGCCGGGCGACAGGGATGGACATGATCGAGTACTACCGCGATCCGCAGGTACGGGTGACCTCCGACGTGATCCGGGTGGACGGGCGCGCGTACCGGCTGGCGGAGCTGGCCCGGATCTGGCACCAGCGGGGCCACCGTTCCTGGTCCTCGCTCGCGGGTCGGGGTGCGCTGGGCGGGGCCATGCTCGTGCCGGTGGCCCTCGCGATCGTCGCCATCACCCTCGCGATCACGATCGACGCCTCGACGGCCACCACGATCGCGCTGATCGGCGGCGCGATCCTGTTCGGACTCGCCGCGCTGCCGCTCGCCGACTTCCTTCTCGACCGCCTCGACCGCTCGTACGACCGGGGCACCCGCAGGCTGGAGATCTGGGCCGACGTACGCGGTACCCCCACCCTCCTGCTCGGCACCGACGACCGGCTGCGCTTCGGCCGGATCTACCGGGCCCTGCAACGCGCCGTCGAACACGCAGAGCCGGCCCACGGTGGCCCGCGAAGGCTGAACCCGGGCGGTCAGCCGTTGTAGCCCCGCGCTTGGGTGGCTCCCCGCACTCATCAGCTGTATCGCTAACATCGGAGAGCGTTACAACGGCGCGGACACGGGTTTGGAGGTCGAGGGGTGCGTGGTCGTCGTCCTCGTCGGCTTCAGCTGACTCGACCGGGTCGTACAGGCCCGGAACCGCAGCGCGTCCGGTCCGGCTTCCCAGGTGTTGGCCGTCGGGCCATTCGCGGTCTTCGGCCTCGCGGACGGCCCGCTATCCGAGCCGAGCGTGCCGTCGTCGATCGAGTACGACCAGACAGCTCAAGACCATCAAGGCACCACCGAGAGTTGCTGGTTTGGCGGGCAAATGCAGGAGGCGGCAGCCGACGTACCCGAGCGCGGCGCCGCTCAGGCACAATGCCATGACCACTGCCCAGCCGACACGGTTCAGCTGCACACTCCGGAACAGCCGGACGTCGGCAAGACGTGCACGCCAGCGTGACGCCGGTCGGTACTCGGCGAATCGACGTTGCATTTCAGCACCCCTTCCGAAAACGCCGTGGGATGTCCACCCATCAGACAAGAACTCCACGAGCACAGCGCAACAACGTACGATGTACCACGCCACGGCAGACCCACGCCAAGATCATTAATGGCGCTAACCGCTCTACCGATCTGCCTCAACCCCGCGGCCCGCATCCCCAGCGATAATCTCCGGGGCGGTGGCGGGCCTGTGCGGCTCGCCAGGGAGCGGACGAGCGCTGCCGTATTTGGGAGCGACGGGTACGACCTCTGTACCGAGATGCTCAGTCAACCGGGCGGCGACGCTCGTGAGCCACAAGCGAACCTCGTCGGTAAAGATGCCTGGTCGGACCTTGGGCCTCATGTACCGGCCAGACTTGTCGTTGAGTTCCCAACGCGTCGTGTCGGGGTTCCAGACCAGCTCACCACTGATTCGCGCCGGTGCTGCGACGGTCCTTCCGGTGTCGGTAAATCCGGCGGCGATCGTGGGATGCCCCTGCGTTCCCACGGCCGACTTGAGCGCTTCAACGGTGAGGTTGCTGTGGCGCTCCGTGCCACGCATGTTAACGACAAGACCGGCCCACTCTTCATCACTGAGGAGCGTTTCGATCTTCACAGCGCCGATGCGGATTTCGCCGTCCGCCCCGACGGTGTACTGCCACTTTCCGTTAGGACGGCTCAGCACGAGGTTCGCCGGTAGATCGCTCAAGCGGTACCACAGTGGATTAAGCCGGATATCACCCTTGTCGTCCCACTCGCCCTCCTTGATATCCTTAGGTCCGGCTAGGCGCCCCCACAGTGTGTCCAAGCCCGCCGGATCCGTCTCCTGCTGGACCTGCTCGGGCTGCCGCCGGGCCGGTGCCGCGGCGGCGCCGGGTCCGGAGTCGTTCGGCTGATCGCTGTAGCCGGATGCGGGAGCGGCCGAGAACGGTGCGGCGGTGGGCGAAACCGCGCCCGGGTCGACGTGTGGGCCCTCGAGGCGGTGGACCTGACCGCCTGCGTTGATCTCGAACGCTTCGACGCGCTGTGTCTGCGGCGCCGCTGCGATGACGGTGTGCGCCGGGCCCGGCTGCGCCTGGGCCGCGTCGGCCCGCAGCCGCCGTACCGGCTGTGGGTCGGGTTGCTGCCCGCCGCCGGGTTGATCCGCGGAGGGACGCACGGACTCAGCAGCCCCGATCTCACCCGGAGGCCGCCCGCTGCGGTCCTCGCCGGTCAGCGGGGCGTCGCGCCGGACGGGTCCATCAGCGGGCCCGGTGATGGACCGATCTCCCGGTGTGGCGCTGACGGTGTCGACCGGCGCCCACGGCCGCGGTATGTCCAGGGTGGGGTCGGCGGGCAGCGCGCCGTGGTGACTCCGCCGGCGGGTCAGGGCCTCGATTGTGCCTTCGGTCGCACCGGCGGTTACGTCCCATGGGGTGCCGCTCCACCCCCGGCCGGTGATCGCACCGGACACGCCGGAGGTGAGATACTCGTGCGAGGCGTTGCCGACAATCCCGCTCAGGCTCGCACCGACCCCGCCTTTGATCATGGCGAGGGATGCGCCGACGCCGTGGTGCACCACCGGCCCCAGCACCCCGCCGACCGCACCCACGATCGCGGCGTCCACGGTCAGCGCGCGGTCCCAGTGTCGACGGGTGCGCAGCGCCAGCTGCACCGTCTGGCCGATCGCATCCACGCCCAGCTGCAGCCCCTCACTGATCGCGAGGGAAGCGATGAAGGCGTTCAGCCCAGTGACAGCCGCGCGGGCCAGGTACCGACCGAACGCCTTCAACCCCGCCGCCGCGGCCAGCGAGGCGCCGAAGCTCGGACCGGCCATCGTGACCAGCTGGGCGATCTGCGCGGCGAGGATGAGCAACTCCTCCAGCACGATGATTTTCATGTACTGGACGTTGACGCCCGTCCGGTAAATGAAACCCGCGACGTTCCGCGACCCGGCCCCCAAACCCGACAACTGCTGACCCCCCAGCCCGTTGCCGGCCACGGCGAACGCGTCCGCCGCCGGGCCATCCCAGTCGGTGCGGCGCGTGGCCCGCACCGGCTCAACCGCCTGGACCTGCAGCGCATCGATCGCATCGCCGAGAGCAGCCCACTCGCGCGCCAACGCCCACAGCTGGTCCTCGTCGGCCTCCGGCCACCCATCACCCGACGCGACCAGGAACATCGTGCGCATCCACTCCGGAAGCTGCATACCCATGAAAAACCTCCCACCGGCACTGCAATAGGGACGAGCATCCTGCTGTATAGCGTGATGTGATCACCGTCCGGCAAGCTCGCCCGCCGGCCGGAGCTCGACAAGGCGCTACTGGTCGCGCACCGCCCCGGCGATCGGGTCACCTACCCGAGCGCTGGGCCTTGTAAAGGGCATCGATCTCGGCCCGGGTGGGCAGCGACACCGACGACCTCAGGTTGCTGACGCACACCGCCCCCGCCGCGCTGGCCCATCGCACCGCGTCGACCAGGTCCCGGCCCTCGCCCCAGGCGACGGCGAGCGCCCCGAGGAACGCATCTCCCGCCGCCGTCGAGTCCACGGTCTCGACCGGGAACGCGGGGACGTGCACGGACGTACCCTCGCGGTCGAGGTACCAGGCGCCCTCGGCGCCGATGGTGAGTACGACGCGGGGCGCCAGCTTGAGCAGTGCGCGCATGTTCTCGCGGCCGGAGCCGGTGATGACCTGCGCCTCGACCTCGTTGACGACGAGCAGGTCCACCTCGGCGAGCAGATCATCGGGCAGTTCGCGGGCCGGGGCGGCGTTCAGGACCACCCGGCCGTTCGCCGCGCGGGCGGCGGCGATGACGGTTTCGAGGGGAATCTCCAGCTGCAGGAGCAGAACGTCCGCGTCTCTGATCGCGGCGAACTCCTCGGCGGAGAGGTCGGTGAGGGTGCTGTTCGCGCCGGGCAGGACCATGATGCTGTTCTCGCCGGTGTCGTCGACCATGACGATGGCGACGCCGGACGCGCCGTAGCTGATCCGGGTGTACGCCATGTCCACGCCGGACGCCTGGATCCGGGCCCTGAGGGTCACACCGAACTGGTCGGAGCCCAGGGTGCCGAGGAAGGCACAGCTCGCGCCGGCCTTCGCCGCCGCCATGGCCTGGTTGGCGCCCTTACCGCCGGGCACCATGACGAACTCGTCGCCGAGCACGGTCTCCCCTGGACGGGGTAGCGCGGGCGCGGTACCGACGAGGTCCATGTTGGCGCTGCCGACGACGACAACGCGGCACATCAGGCGGCCCGTGCGGCGTACCGGTCGCCGCGACGCTCGACAATGAGCTGCATGCCGAACGTCTTCGACAGGTTCTCCGCGGTCAGCGTCGAGCCGAGCAGGCCCTGGGCGATGATCGTGCCCTCACGCAGCAACAGCGCGTGGGTGAAGCCGGGCGGGATCTCCTCGACATGGTGGGTGACCAGCACCATCGCGGGCGCGTCCGGGTCCATCGCGAGTTCGGAGAGGCGAGCCACCAGGTCCTCGCGGCCGCCGAGGTCGAGGCCCGCGGCGGGCTCGTCGAGGAGCATCAGCTCGGGGTCGGTCATCAGGGCGCGGGCGATCTGGGTACGTTTCCGCTCGCCCTCCGAGAGCGTGCCGTACTCCCGGTCGGCCAACGCGGCCATGCCGAGCTGTTGGAGGAGGGTGTTGGCCCGGGCCACGTCCATCGGGTCGTAGCTCTCGCGCCAGCGGCCGACGACCGACCACGCCGCGGTCACCACGACGTCGCGGACGCGTTCGCCGGTGGGGATCGAGTCGGCGAGGGCCGTCGACGCCAGGCCGATCCGGGTACGCAGCTCGTTCACGTCGGTCCGGCCGAGCTTCTCGCCGAGCACGTACGCGGTGCCCCGGGACGGGTGCAGCCGGCCGCCCACGAGGCTGAGCAGCGTGGTCTTGCCGGCACCGTTAGGGCCGAGGACGACCCAGCGTTCGTCGAGCTCGACCTGCCAGGTCACGGCGCGGACGAGATGGTTGCCGGAGCGGATCACGCTCACGCGGTCGAGGGCGATGACGGTGTCGTCGTCGATCTGTTGTGGGGGCGCGACTTCAGGCACCCGTTCATCCAACCACGCAGGGTCTGGCATTCCGCGTCACCCCGTGGTCGAGCCGAACACGTCGTCACGTACGGCGTCGAGGGCCAGCCACAGGGCGCCGTGCAGGACGGGTTCGGCGTCGATCTGGCTGACCGTCACCCGTGGCGAGACGACGGTGATCGCGGAGGCTTCACGTTCGACGCGTTCGGCGAGAGGGAACCCGCCGGCTGTGCCGATCTCGCCCGCGAGGACGACGAGGGACGGGTCCAGTACGAGACACGTGACCGCGACTCCGAGCGCGAGGCGGCGGGCCAGCTCGTCGAGGACAGGTGCCCCCTCGTCCCCGGCGGCGACGGCGGCGCGGACGATGTCGGCCCCGTCGGCGCCTTTGAAGCCGTGTTCCTTACCGATCGCCTTGACGGCGTCGGCACCGACCTGCTGCTGGAACGCGCCGTTGACGCCGCGCCGGGGCGCGTCGCGTGGGATCTCCTCACCGGCGACGGGGAGGTAGCCGATCTCGCCCGCCGCGCCGGTGGTGCCGCGGTGCACCCGGCCACCGAGGACGGTGGCGAGACCGACACCGCTGCCGATCCAGATCAAAACAAAGTCCTCGACGCCCTTCGCGGCGCCGCTGCTGGCTTCGGCGACGGCGGCCAGGTTCACATCGTTGCCGAACTCGACCGGGGTGTCCAGGCCGTCGCGGAGAGCGGCGAGCAGACCGCGGTGCCAGGCCGGCAGGTCGAACGCGAACGCGATGTCGCCCGTACGGGGGTCCACCAGACCCGGGGTGCCGAGGACGATCCGGCGGATGGAGCCGATCTCGGTACCGGCGGTGATGGCCGCGTCGACCACAGCGGCCTGCACGACGCCGACCGGGTCGTCGGCGTTCCTGGTGGAGTACTCGGCGCGGCCGAGGACGGCTCCGGTGATGTCCGCGCAGGCGGCGGCGACCTTGTCCGGCCCGATATGAATGCCGATGACATAGGCACTGTCGGGGGTGACGGCGTAGAGCTGGGCGTTGGGGCCACGGCCGCCGGCCTGCTCACCGATACGGCGGACCAGACCGCGCTGCTCGAGCCGCTCGACGAGCTGGGAGGCGGTGACCTTGCTGAGGCCGGTGAGTTCCCCGAGCTTGGCCCGGGTCAGCGGGCCCCGGTCGAGCAGCAGCTCGAGGGCAGCCCGGTCATTCAGCGCGCGCAGCAGGCGGGGGGTGCCCGGCAGGCGGGAGGCGGTCATTCGTCGGTCCTCTGCCTATTAAGAAAGTTTCCTACTTACACGGACGAACCTGTGCAAGTAAGCCCTAAGCGTAACTGTGAGCGGCGGAACGATCGCCGGCCACAGCCATTGACGCGCGGCGATCATGCAGCCCCGGCAATGTCACGCCGGGCACGGTGGACGGCCCCGATCCCCGGGCCCCAGGGGTACGCGGCCGGCGGGAGCCGGCCCCGGCTCGGCTGGATGTCACCACCGACTGCTGAACACCGTCGGTCACCTGTCTGGATCACTGAACGTCATGATGCGGACACGATCGACGGCGCCCGCGCCCGGTTCCCGCCCGCGTGTCCGCAGTCGTCCAAATCGTATGTCCGATACGTGCCAGCCGAACGGCTGGTTCGATCACAGCGCCCTTCCCCGGCCCCAAACAGGTCACGTAGCGTAATCGGCACGCGGATCTGGGGAGATTCGATGCGGGGCACGTCGGACTCATCGGGACCAGTCCGAACACCCCACAGCACGATCGGGACCCCGGCGGGGGCCCCCCCGGGGCCCGCGGCCCCCCCCCGGGCCCCCCGGGGGGGGGCGGGGCGGGCCGCCCCCCCACCCCCCCCCCCCCCGCGCGGCCCCCCGCGGCCCCCGGGGGGGTCCGGGCCCCCCCGGGGGGGCCCCGCGGGGCCCGCGCCGGATCCGGCGCCCACAGCCAGCGCCAGGCGTACGCCAGAACACGCCCACGCCGGACGTCTTCGCCGAATGTCGGGCGCTCAGGCGCGGACGCTGCACTCCGGGACGGGCCCCGGCCGGCCTGCGCGCGTCGTAGCTACTCCTGCGCCGTGGCTACTCCTGCGCCGTGGCTACCGTCCGAGCTGATCAGCCGGCAGAGGACGTCTTGACCAGTGTGCGGATCTGGCGGAGCAGAACCGACAAGGCGGCGAGGTCGGCACGGGTGTCGTCACCCTCGCTCATCGCCTTGCGGGCTCGGGTGATCGAAGCCGCGTTGACCTGCTCCCACTCGTCGACGCGGTTCTGCGGCGACTCCGTTGCCGGCGTGGAGACGAGCACCTCGGCGGTGAGCGCGGCGAGCGCGGCGTACAGGTCGTAGCGCAGGGCCATCCGGGCGAGGGTCTGCCAGCGGTCGTTGCGGGGCAGCGCCGAGATCCGCGACAGCAGATCGTCGACGCGGAAGCGCTCCGACAGGATGAAGTAGACCGACGCCACCTCGGCGACGTCACGGTCGGTGGCCGCCGCGGTCTCCAGTATGTCCAGGACACCGAAGCCGTAGACGATCCGAGTGGTCTGCTCCGCGACGTCCGTGGGGACCTCGCGGGTGCAGAGCTGCTCGGAGTACGCGTGCACCGAGTCCCGCTCGGCGCCGCGGAACAGCGAGGGCAGCTCGGTCAGCATGCGTCTCACACCGGGCCCGAGGCGGGCGATCTCCCCGGCGACGTCGAGCGGCGACCGCCGGTTCGACACCAGCCAGCGGACCGCACGGTCGAGCAGCCGCCGGGTCGACAGGTAGACCAGCGTCTGCGACTGCGTCGGCATCCGGTTGTCGTACGCCTCGACGGCGTCCCACAGCTCGCGCAGGCCGAACACCTCGCGCACCACCACGTACGCGCGGATCACGTCGGCGGTGGACGCGCCGGTCTCCTCGACGGCCCGGTACACGAACGACGTGCCGCCGCGGTTGACGACCTCGTTGGCGAGGGAGGTGGTGACGATCTCGCGCCGCAGCCGGTGACCGACCATCCGGTGGCCGTACGTGGCGCGCAGCGGCTCCGGGAAATAGCGGGACAGAACGTCGCCGGTCCACGGCTCGTCGACCATCGAATCGGCGAGGATCTCCCGCTCCATGACGATCTTGACGTACGCGAGCAGCACGGCGAACTCGGGCGGGGTCAGCCCAGCGCCCGACTCGCCGCGCAGGGCGAGCTCCTCATCGGTCGGCAGAGCTTCGAGCGCGCGGTCCAGGTGGCCGGCCTTCTCCAGGTCGGTGATCATGCGGCGGTGCACCGGAAGCAGCGACAGGGCCTGCTCACTGGCATTGCCGAGGGCGCGGGCCTGGTCGTAGTTGTCCCGCAGGCACAGCCGCGCGACCTCATCGGTCATCGACTCCAGCAGAGCGTCCCGGTCGGCGAGCAACAGCTCGCCGTCGGCGACCGCCCCACCGAGCAGGATCTTGATGTTCACCTCGTGATCGGAGCAGTCCACACCGGCCGAATTGTCGATGAAGTCGGTGAAGATGCGGCCGCCGCGGAGCGCGTACTCGATTCTTCCACGCTGGGTGAATCCCAGATTGCCACCCTCGCCGACCACCTTGACCCGCAACGACCTGCCGTCGACGCGAATCGCGTCGTTGGCCTTGTCGCCCACCTCGGCGTGCGTCTCGGTCGCGGCCTTGACGTAGGTGCCGATTCCGCCGTTGAACAACAGGTCGGCGGGCGCGCCCAGAATGGACCGCATCAATTCCACCGGGCTGAGGAATTCGACGGCCTCGTCGAGGCCGAGGACCGTGCGGATCTGCGGCGTGATCGCGATCTTCTTGAGGGTACGGGGGAAGACGCCACCGCCCTCCGAGATGAGCTCGGTGTTGTAGTCGGCCCAGGACGAGCGCGGCAGGTCGAACAGCCGCCGCCGCTCAGCGAACGAGACGGCGGGGTCCGGAGTCGGGTCGATGAAGATGTGCCGGTGGTCGAAGGCGGCCAGCAGCTGGATCTGGTCCGACAGCAGCATTCCGTTGCCGAACACGTCGCCCGACATGTCACCCACGCCCACCACCGTGAACGGCTGTGCCTGCGTGTCGATCCCCATGTCACGGAAATGGCGCTTGACGGATTCCCAGGCGCCCTTCGCCGTGATACCCATCCTCTTGTGGTCGTAGCCGGCCGACCCGCCGGACGCGAACGCGTCGCCCAGCCAGAAATCCTTACCGACGCTGATCTCGTTCGCGATGTCGGAGAACGTGGCCGTGCCCTTGTCCGCCGCTACCACAAGGTACGGGTCGTCCCCGTCGTGCCGTATCACGTCACGCGGCGGCACGATCTTGCCGCCCGAGATGTTGTCCGTGACGTCCAGCAGTGCGCTGATGAACCGCTTGTAGCAGCTCACCGCCTCGTCCCGGTCGCCCGGCTTCTGTTTCAGGACGAAGCCACCCTTCGCGCCGACCGGCACGATCACCGCGTTCTTCACCATCTGCGCCTTGACCAGGCCGAGCACCTCGGTGCGGAAGTCCTCCCGCCGGTCCGACCAGCGCAGGCCTCCCCGGGCGACCGCGCCGAAGCGCAGATGCACACCCTCGAAGCGCGGCGAGTACACGAAGATCTCGAACTTCGGCCGCGGCGCCGGAAGGTCCGGGATCGCCTGCGGATCCAGCTTGAACGCCACGTACGACTTCGGCCGGCCGTGCGGGTCGCGCTGGAAGAAGCTCGTCCGCAGCGTCGCCCGGATCAGCGTCAGGTACGAGCGCAGGATCCTGTCCTGGTCCAGGCTGTCCACATCGTCCAACCGGCTGGTGATCCGCTCGACCAGCGCGTCGGCGTTCCTCGTCCGCTCGGCCTCGCCGACCTCCAGGCCCGGCGAGAACCGGGTCTCGAACAGGTCGACCATCATCCGGGCCAGATCCGGATGCCCGATGAACGTGGACTCCACGTACCGCTGTGAGTAGACCGTCCCGGCCTGGCGCAGGTACTTCGCGTACGCCCGCAGCACCACCACCTGCCGCCAGGTCAGCCCGGCTCGGAGCACCAGCTCGTTGAAGCCGTCCACCTCGGCCTCACCCCGCCACGCCGCGGCGAACGCGTTCTCCACGTTCGGCCGCACCTCGGCCAGCTCGCGGTGCCCCGCCGGCGGCAACAGGCCGAAGTCGTACAGGTAGACGGCGCTGTCGGCGCGGTGGATCTCGTACGGCCGCTCGTCGACGACCTGGACCCCCAGCGAGTGCAGCACCGGCAGGACCGCCGACAGGGTCATGGGCTCGCCGTACCGGTAAACCTTGAACCGGACGTCCTCGTCGTCCGGGACCTGGCCGTGCCGCTTACGGAACAGGTGCATCTCCAGCTGGCCGGGTTCCTCCAGTAGCTCCAGCTTCGCCAGATCCTGGACCGCCTCGAACGGGGTGTGCCCGTCCTTGTAGCTGTCGGGCAACGCGTCGACGTACCTGGTCAACAGACGTTTGCCGGGCTCGTCGCCGAGCTTGCGGTCCAGCACGGCCGCGAAGTCGTCGTCCCACTGGCGGGTCGCGTCGGCCAGCTTCTCGGCCAGGTCGTCCGCGTGGACCGCCCCCGGCGGGTCGGACGGGTCCGTCCGCACGATGAAGTGCACCCGGGCCAGCATCGACTCGGTCACCCGGGTCGTGTAGTCGACGCCGATACCGTTCAGCTCGCGCAGCAGGATCTCCTGCATCCGCAGCCGGTTGCCGGTGGTGAACCTGTCCCGCGGCAGGTAGACCAGGCACGAGATGAACCGGCCGTACGAGTCCCGGCGCAGGAAGACGCGCAGCTGGCGTCGCCCCGCCATCCGCAGGACCCCGGTGACCGCGTCGTACAGGTCGTCGGTCTTGATCTGGAACAGCTCGTCGCGTGGGTACGTCTCGAGGATCTGCAGCAGCGATTTGCCGGAGTGGCTGCGCGGTGACAGGCCGGACCGGTCCAGCACCTCCGACACCTTGCGCCGGACGACCGGCAGGTCACGGACCCCGGTCCGGTACGCCGACCCGGAGAACAGCCCGAGGAACCGCCGCTCCCCGACCACCTCGCCGTCCGCGTCGAACGTCTTGACCCCGATGTAGTCCAGGTACGCCGAGCGGTGCACGGTGGCCCGCGAGTTCGCCTTCGTGACGATGAGCAGCCGCTTCTCCAGCGCCTGTGCGTACGCCTCCGGCGCCATCGACGACAGCTGCCGGGGCGGGCTCCCCTCGCCGCGCAGGATGCCCAGGCCCGTACCCGGCTCGGCGGTGAGCAGCTGGTCGCCGCGCAGCCGGTACTCCCGGTAACCGAGGAACGTGAAGTTGTCCCGGGCCAGCCACCGCATCAGCTCGATCGTGTCGGTGATGTCCTTGTCCGGCACCGGCGGCGCATCGGCCGAGCCGCGCGCCTCGGCCAGCTCGTCGGCGACAGCGAGCGCGCGCCGGCGCATCAACGGCCAGTCCTCGACGGCGTCCCGTACGTCGGTCAGCACCCGCTCCAGCTCGTCCTCGAGCTGCGCGCGGGCGGCCGGGTCGCGGACCGAGTCGACCTCGACCCGGATCCAGCTCTCCACGCTGTCGCCGTCGATCGCGTCGTCGGGCTCCACGTCGACGGCCGCCTCGACGAGCCGCCCCGACGGTTCCCGGCGTACCACGAAGAGGGGGTGCACCAGCAGGTGTACGTGCAACTGATGGGCGGTGAGAAGGGCGATGACCGAGTCCACCAGGAACGGCATGTCGTCCGTGACGATCTGCACCACGGTGTGGCCGCGGCCGTCGACGGCGTCCTTCACCCGCAGGCGCAGCTGCCCGGCGAGCCGGTTCTCCGCGAGTTCGCGGTGGTCGAGGGCGGCGTCGTACATCTCCTGCGCGGTGTAACCGGCCAGCTCCTCGTCCGGCGCGAACAACCAGTACCGGCCGACCAGGCCCGCAGCGGTGTGGTTGTCACCGGCCAGGGCGACCGCCTCGGCGATCATGCGTTGTGCGTCCGGCAGCGGCTCATCGGACTCGGCGTCGTCCAGGTCCGTGCCGCCGCGACCCGTCAGCGCGGCACCCGGACCAAGATCGTCGATCTCGGCCTGCCCGTCCGGGCGTTGCCCCTCGTGAGAGACCTCAGCCGCGGACTGCACGTCCTCGTATTGCACCGCGTCGCCGTCCAGGACCGTACGCAGATTCATGCCGTGCTCCCCTCACCCACAACTCTGTGGGCTCGCGTCCGGATGCCACCAGCCTAGAACCTGTGGCGCACGGGCTGTCCGCCACGGTGGGCGAATCCGGTAAGTTACCTGGTCGCGGCATGACGAACGCCACGCCGAGGGGACAGCCGGAATGAGCAAAGAGGCAAATACCGTTCGCTCGGCTGTCGTCCGACGCCCTCCGACGTCCGCCCTCGACGAGAAGGTGACCGAATGTCCCGCTTCACCGGCCGTACGCGCCGCGGCGTCGCCGCAGCATCAGCAGGAACGCTGCTCACCCTGATGTCCATGGCGGCCTGTTCGGACGGCGACGGCCCGGACGACGCCGTCAAGGCGTTCCTCGACGGCTGGCGTACCGGCAAGCTCGACGCGGTCGCGCTGATCCGCCCGGACAGCGGCAAAATCGCCTCGACCGACGTGGCCGCCCAGCTCAAGGATCTCTCCGGCGAGCTCGCCGGCACGCCGCCGGAGCTCAAGCTCGAGGGCGAGTCCACCGAGACCGGCGGCGTCACGTCACAGCCGGTCGCCGTCTCGTGGAAACTGCCGGCCGGCGGCACCTGGGCCTACACCACGACGGTACGCCTGCGCGAGGGCAGGGACGCCTGGCAGGTCATCTGGGAACCCGCCGTGGTCAACCCGAAGCTCACAGCGGGTGACAAGCTGGGCGTACGCCGCGTCGCCGGCCAACGGGCGCCAGTTCTCGACGCGCAGGGCCAGCCGCTGTTCGCGCCCCGGCCGGTCGTCTCGATCGGCGTGGAGCCGCAGGCGGTGAAGGACCTCGACAAGCTGGTCGGCGGCCTCGCGACCGAGCTGAAGAAGGTCGACGTCACCCTGAACGTCGACGAGTACAAGAACGAGATCAAGGCCGCCAAGCCGAACGCCTTCGTCTCCGCGGTGACCCTGCGCCGCCCCAAGTACGATCAGATCAAGGCGCGCGTCCAGCCGCTCGAGGGCACCCGGTTCAACGAGTTCACCCGGATCCTCTCGCCTGACACGCCGTTCGCCCGCGCACTCCTGGGCACCGTCGACGACGCCACCGCCGATGACGTCAAGGCGCGCCCCGCCGCCATCAAGGCCGGCGACGTCGTCGGCCACGGCGGCCTCCAGGGCAAGTACGACGAGCAACTGCGTGGCAAGCCCGCCGAACGCATCGTGATCCTCAAGAAGGCGCCGGACGGCAAGACCACCGAGGACGAGCTGTACGCGGGCAAGCCGCAGCCCGGCGTCCCGCTCAAGACGACCCTCGATCCGAAGGTCCAGAACGCCGCGGACGCCGCCGCGGGCCCCGAGACGCGTCGCAGCGCCCTCGTCGCCCTACGGATCAAGGATGGCGCCGTCCTCGCCGTCGCCAACGGCCCCGGCGGCGGCTCGGACAATCTGGCGTTCACCGCGAAGGTCCCGCCGGGCTCCACGTTCAAGATGGTCACGGCGGTCGGCGCGCTCGACAAGGGTGTCCTCACCCCCGACACGTCACTCGACTGCCCGAAGACGATCACCGTCGACGGCCGGGAGTTCAAGAACGCGCACGACATGCCGGAGAAGGCGTCGTTCCGCCAGGATTTCGCGATCTCGTGCAACACCGCGTTCGCGTCCCTGGCGCCGCAACTCGGCGCCGACGGCCTCGCCGCCACCGCCAGAACCCTAGGCCTCGGCGTCCCCTGGCAGCTCGGCATCGACGCGTTCAGCGGCTCGGTGGCAACCGGTGAAGGCGCGGCCGCCCAGGCCGCGGCCGCCTTCGGCCAGGGCACCACCACGGTCAGCCCGCTCGCCATGGCCGGCGCGACCGCGGCCGTCGCCGGCGGCCGGTTCCGCCAGCCCAAAATCATCCTCGAACCCGCCCCGCAAGGCGCCGCCGCCGATGGCCCCGCCCTGAAGCCGGACGTCGTCGAAGGCATGAAGACCCTGATGCGCGGAGTCGTCGCCGACGCCAACGGCACCGCCACGTCCCTCAAGGACGTCCCCGGCGGCCCCGTGTACGGCAAGACGGGCACCGCCGAATTCGAGAACGACAACGCCGACACCCACGCCTGGTTCGTCGGCTTCCAGGGCGACATCGCCTTCGCCGCCTTCGTCGAGGGCGGCGGATCGGGCGCGGACGCCGCGGTACCGATGGTGCAGCGCTTCCTCACCAACCTCGCGAGGTAGCGCCCCCGGAGCCCTCGCGAGGGGCGTCAGGGGAGTTCGGCGGCGTCGCGGTCCGGGCTGCGCTGGACCGGCATCGTGTCGCGGCGCAGGCGGCCGGGCAGGGTGAACGACTCCCGGTCCAGGTCGAACGACACGCGCTCGGCCACGGGCAGCACGAAGCTGCCGGGCGCGTCACCGGGAAGGTCCGTACGGTGCCTGGTCTCCCAGGCGTCCGCCGAAGCGTCCGACGCCCGGCGCGACACCGGTTCGGCGTCGTCCTCCGGCACATCGTCCGAGTCGGCCTCACCGCCGACCGTCGCTTCGTCGGGTTCGAGGAAACCGTGGCCGAGGCCGTCGGAAAGGACGTCGTCGGAGAGCCCCGCGGCCGGGTCGCCGGAGCCGGTCGGCGGCGCGGCGTCGCGGACCAGCAGGGGAGCCAGTCCCGCGATGATGGTGTCGGTGATGTCGGCGGCATGGGCGCCGTCCATGTCGTAGTCGGGGTCGAAGACGGTGATCTCGACGCCGAGGCAGTGCGGGGTGTCGACGAGGCCGGCGATGAGGAGTTCGAGTTCGGTGAAGGCGATGCCGCCGGGTTCCGGGGCGTCGACGGCGGGCATGACGGCCGGGTCCAGCACGTCGACGTCGATGTGGACCCAGAAACCGGCGCAGTCGATGAGCTGGTCGCGGGCCCACTGGGCGGTACGCGCCGCGCCCTCGGCCCGCAGTGCCGGGACCGGCCGGGTGACGATGCCGGCGGCTTGCAGGTCGAGGCGGTATTCGTCGTGGGCGCGGATGCCGAGGACGACCACGTCGATATCGCGGAAGTACGGGCGGCGGCCCTCCATCGCGGCGAGGTCGGCCTGACCCCGGCCGGTGATGAGGGCGAGGTCCTCGCCGGCGGCGGCGCCGACGTACGAGGCGTTGCCGGGGTGGCGGAAGTCGGAGTGACCGTCGACGAAGACGAGCCCGATCCGGCCGCCGACGGCCTCGCCGAGGCGGTGCATGGCGAGGCCGGAGCCGAGCACGATGGAGCAGTCGCCGCCCAGGATCACGGGGAACTCGCCCGCGTCGATGATCCCCCCGATCCGGTCGGCGAGGGCGCGCGAGTACGCCGAGATCTCAGTGGCGTGGCACACGCCGTCGCCGGGACGCCAGTCGCCCGGGTCGTACCGGGGCGGGGTGAGGCAGCCGGCGTCGCGGGCGCCGAGCCGGTCGAGGAGGCCCTGGTCGCGCAGGGCCCCGGGCGCCTTCGCGCAGCCCGGCACCGACGTCACGGTCGGCGGGCGCAGACCGAGATTGGACGGTGCGTCGAGGACGGCGATCCGGCGCATCCTCGCGCCTTAGAAGAGCGCGCTGGCGAGGGCGCGTCTGGCGCCCGCCACCGCGGGGTCGTCGGGGCCGGCCACCGCGAACAGCGAGAGCAGATGCTTGCGCGCGGCCTCGCGATCGTCGCCGGCCGTACGGCGCACCAGGCCGACGAGCCGGTCGTAGGCCTGGGCGGCCTGGCCGGACAGGATCTCCACGTCGGCGGCGAGGGACTGCGCGGCGACGTCGTCGGGGGCGGCGGTCGCCGCGGCGAGCGCGCCCGGTGCGTTCACGCCGGCGGTCCGGCGGTAGAGCGCGACCTGGGCCAGGCCCGACTCGGCGGCGGCGTCCGCGGGGTTCTCGGCGAGGATCTTGCGGTACGCGGCCTCGGCCTGATCCAGGTCTCCGGTCATGAGGGCGTCGTCTGCCTCGTCGAGCCGCGGGTCCTCGGCGGGCGCGACGGAGACCCCGCCGGCCTTGAGGACCGCGTCGACGTACTGCCGGACCTGCGCCTCGGGCAGGACGCCGGAGAAGCCCTCGACGAGCTGACCGCCGACCACCGCGACGACCATCGGGATGCCCTGCACGCGTAACGCCTGGGCGAGTCGCGGGTTGGCGTCCACGTCGACCTTGCCGAGCACCCAGGAGCCGCCATACTCGGCGGCGAGGCGCTCCAGGACGGGGGACAGCTGCTTGCAGGGCTCGCACCACTCGGCCCAGAAGTCCAGCAGGACGGGCGTGCTGAGCGAGCGTTCGAGCACGTCGGCCTGGAAGGTGGCCTCGGTGACGTCGAAGACGACGGTGCCGGCTACGGCGGAGGGCGCGGCGTCGGGGGATGCGGGTGCGCTCGGCGCGGGTGCGGCGGGCCGGGACGGTGCCGGGCTGCGCAGCGCACTGAGATCGACCGCGCCGCGGGTGAAGATCGACGGTGTGGTCCGTGGGTCGCTCATGGTTGTCTAGTCTCGCATGCGCCCCGACCGGATCTGAGCGACGTCGTCGGCCCGATATTCGACGTCGCGGTTGGTGCGCCGCCGACGTGAGCTCGATCAGAATCGGGCCGGCTCACGATGGATCCCCCACTCCCCCCGCAGCGCGTCGCAGATCTCCCCCAGGGTGGCCTCGGCGCGCGCGGCGGCGAGCATCGCGGGCATCATGTTCTCCTCGGTTCGGGCCACCTCGACCAGCCGCTTCAATGCGGCCTCGGCCTCTTGGGCGCAGCGCGCGGCGCGGCGTCCGGCGAGGACCCGGTTCTGTTCCTTCTCGACCTCGTGGGAGATCCGCAGGATCGCCAGGTCCTTGGTGACGGTGGCGGTGTGGCAGTTCACCCCGACGATCTTCTTGTCCGACTTCTCGAGTGCCTGCTGGTACGCGAATGCCGAGTCAGCGATGTGCGCGGTGAACCAGCCGTCCTCGATGCCGCGCAGGATGCCCGAGGTCATGCTGCCGTCGTGACCCAGATCGCGGATCCGCGTGAAGATCTCCTCCGCCTCCGCCTCGATCCGGTCGGTGAGCGCCTCGACGTACCAGGAGCCGCCGAGCGGGTCGGCGACGTTGGTCACACCGGTCTCCTCCATGAGCACCTGCTGGGTCCGCAGGGCGATCTCGGCGGACTCGTCGGTGGGCAGCGCAAGGGTCTCGTCGAGCGCGTTGGTGTGCAGGCTGTTGGTGCCGCCGAGGATGGCGCAGAGGGCTTCGACGGCCGTGCGTACCACGTTGTTGACCGGTTGCTGCGCGGTCAGGGAGACGCCCGCGGTCTGGGTGTGGAACTTCAGCCAGAGCGCCTTCTCACTGGTCGCGCCGTACTCGTCGCGCAGCTTGCGGGCCCAGATCCGACGGGCGGCACGGAATTTGGCGATCTCCTCGAAGAAGTCGATGTGGGCGTCGAAGAAGAAGCTCAGCCCGGGCGCGAACGTGTTCACGTCGAGACCGCGGGAGAGCCCGAGCTCGACGTAGGCGAAACCGTCGGCGAGCGTGTACGCGAGCTCCTGCGCTGCGGTCGATCCGGCCTCGCGGATGTGGTAGCCGGAGACCGACAGCGGCTTGTAGCGGGGGATCTCGGCGGCGCAGAACTCCATCAGGTCGCCGATGAGGCGCAGGTGCGGCTCGGGCGCGAAGAGCCATTCCTTCTGCGCGATGTACTCCTTGAAGATGTCGGTCTGCAGTGTGCCGTCCAATGTCGACAGATCGGCGCCCTGCCGTTCGGCGGCGACCAGATACATGCAGAAGATCGGCACGGCCGGGCCGGAGATGGTCATGCTGGTGGTGACGGCGCCGAGGTCGATGCCGTCGAAGAGCAGCTCCATGTCGGCGGCCGAGTCGATCGCGACGCCGCAGTGTCCGACCTCGCCGAGCGCCTGCGGATCGTCGGAGTCGCGTCCCATCAGCGTCGGCATGTCGAACGCGACGCTCAGCCCGCCGCCGCCGTTGGCGAGGATGGCCTTGTACCGCTCGTTGGTCTGGCGGGCGTTGCCGAATCCCGCGAACTGCCGGATGGTCCAGGTCCGTCCGCGGTAGCCGGTCGGGTACAACCCCCGGGTGTACGGAAACTCCCCCGGCCAGCCGATCCGCTCGAACCCGGGGTACGCGGTCGCGCCGGCCGGCCCGTAGACAGGATCGACCGGCGAGCCGGACACCGTGGTGAAGTCGGCGGCTCGGGTCCGGGAGGCGTCGTAGCGCCGTTGCCAGCGCTCACGTCCGGCGGCGATGTCGGCTGCGTCCATGCCGCCATGCTAGGCGCATACCTAACGATCGCTAAGCAGCTACGGCCAAGGTCCCCTTGCCGCGGTGGTGCTGCGCTATTCCGTCAGGTGATGCCCTCGAGCAGCCGCCGGGCGGCCGCGTACGGATCGAGGCGCCCCTCGGACACGTCGGAGGCCATCGCCGTACCCGCGCGAAGTGAGCCCAGCCGGGCACGGAGCTCGCCAAGGGCGATCGCCTCGATCTCGGCGGCGGCCCGGGCCTCGCGGCGGCGCCGCAGTTCGCCGGATTCGACCAGCCAGCCGCGATGCTTCTCGATGGCGCCGACCACCTCGTTCATCCCCTCGGCCTTCACGGCGACGGCCTTGACGACCTGCGGCCGCCACTGTCCGGCGACGCGCTCGCCGAGCACCAGCATGCCCTGGATGTCGCGGTGCGTGGCGTCAGCGCCGGGCCGGTCGGCCTTGTTCACGACGAAGACGTCGGCGATCTCCAGGATGCCGGCCTTGACGGCCTGGATCGCGTCGCCCATCCCCGGCGCGAGCAGCACCAGGGTCGTGTCGGCGAGCGACGCGATCTCCACCTCGGCCTGACCGACACCGACCGTCTCGACCAGGACGATGTCGCACCCGGCGCCCTCGAGGACCCGGACGGCCTGCGGCGTCGCCGCGGCGAGGCCGCCGAGGTGACCGCGGCTCGACATGGACCGGATGTAGACGTCCGGGTCGAGGGCGTGGTCCTGCATGCGAACCCGGTCACCGAGGATCGCGCCGCCGGTGAACGGGCTCGACGGGTCGACCGCGAGCACGCCCACCCGGTGACCGGCCTTGCGCAGCGACCGCACCAGCTCGTTCGTGGTGGTCGATTTGCCCACGCCCGGCGCACCGGTCAGGCCGATGACCTGCGCCCGCCCCGTGTGCGGCGCCAGCGCGGCCGCCACCGGCGGCAGCAGCGGGTCGCCGTCCTCCACCAGTGAGATCAGCCGCGCGACGGCCCGGTGGTCACCCGCCCGCGCCCGCTCCACCAGCGCGGCCACGTCCCGGCCACGGCCGTCGCGCACCGGCTGGGCGCCGGTTCCGCTCACGCCGTGGGTACGCGCAGCAGCAGCGCGTCTCCCTGACCGCCGCCCCCGCACAGCGCCGCCGCGCCCAGTCCCCCGCCGCGGCGGCGCAGCTCCATGGCCAGGGTCAGCGCGAGCCGTGCGCCCGACATGCCGATCGGGTGCCCCAGTGCGAGCGCTCCACCGTTGACGTTGACGATCTCGTCGGTGACGCCCAGGTCGGCCATCGAGGCGAGCACCACCTGCGCGAACGCCTCGTTGATCTCGATCAGGTCGAGGTCGCCGACGGTCAGCCCGGCCTTGCCGAGAGCGTGCCGGATGGCCGCCGACGGCTGTAGGTGCAGGCCGCTGTCCGGTCCCGCGACGTTGCCGTGCGCACCGATCTCGGCGAGCCAGGTCAGCCCGAGCCGCTCGGCGCGTTCCCTGCTCATCACGACGACCGCGGCGGCGCCGTCGGAGATGCCGGACGCGTTGCCCGCGGTGATCGTGCCGTCCTCGGCGAACGCGGGCCTCAGGTTGCCCAGCGACTCGGTGTTCGCGTCGGGGCGGATGCCCTCGTCGGAGTCGACCATCGGGTCCGTGGCGCGGTGGCCCGACCGGACCGGCACGATCTCCTCGGCGAGCACACCGTTCTTCCGGGCGGCGGCGGCCCGCTGGTGGCTGTTCGCGGCGAACGCGTCCTGCTCGGCCCGCCCGATGCCGCACTCCTTCCCGCCATGCTCGGTGAGTTCCCCCATCGTGCAGGCGTCCCACGGGTCGGTGAGGCCGTCGAGCACCATGTGGTCGCGGACCAGCTCGTCGCCGTGCTTGACGCCGCGGCGATGGTTCGCCAGCAGGTGGGGGGCGTTGCTCATCGACTCCATGCCGCCCGCGACGACCACCTCGAACTCGCCGGCCCGGATCAGCTGGTCCGCGAGGGCGACGGCGTCGAGGCCGGAGAGGCAGACCTTGTTCACGGTCACGGCGGGCACCCGCATCGGGATCCCGGCCGCTACCGCCGCCTGCCGCGCGGTGATCTGCCCGGCGCCCGCCTGCAGGACGTGACCCATGATCACGTACTCGACGTCCTCGGGGCTGACCCCTGACCGCCGCAGGGCGCCGGCGATGGCGACGCCACCGAGCTCGGTGGCGGAGACGTTCTTCAGGCTCCCCAGCAGCCGGCCCATCGGCGTACGGGCGCCACTGACGATCACCGAGCTGGTCATGGCGATTCGCCTCTCATTGCGTCTATCCGAGGGGTGGATGCACTACTGAACGATGGTTCGGTAAGACTAGCTCCATGGCCGACGACTCCACCCTGCCCGACGTCGGCATCCGCCGCATCGACCACGTCGGCGTGGCGGTGCCGGATCTCGACGCCGCGATCGCGTTCTACGAGTCGACCTTCGGGATGCGCTGCGTGCACCGGGAGACCAACGCACACCAGCAGGTCACCGAGGCGATGCTGGTCGTCGGCGCCGGGGAGTCCCGGCTGCAGCTGCTCGCCCCGCTGGGGCCCGAGTCCCCGATCGCCCGGTTCCTGGACCGCAACGGGGCGGGAGTGCAGCAGGTGGCGTACACGGTCGACGACGTGGCGGCGGCCGCCGCGGCGTTGCGGGTCCGCGGTCTGCGCCTGCTCTACGACGAAGCGCGCCGGGGCACAGCGGGCTCATTGATCAACTTCGTCCACCCGAAGGACGCCGGCGGGGTGCTGGTCGAACTGGTGCAGATGCCCGATTAGTACCTCTTAGGGGGGAAAGACCCTGACGAGGCCCCCGTATACCTGGCAGGATCACGGCGACCGGCCTGCTCACCGCCCAGCCTGCGCCACCGTACCGGCCGAACGAACGAGGACGCCGCCTACCTGCCACGTTGGCGAACCCAAGAAGCCGTGGACATCGGCCGCCCCGGTCTTGCGCCCGACCGGGGGGCGTCTGCGAGGATGTGCCGATGCCCCAGCAGCCCGATTCTCTCGCCTTCTTCGAGAGCGCGAACTCGCAACACGACTTCACGGTCGTTCTGCGCGGATATGACCGCGGACAGGTGGACGCCCACCTGGGCCGGCTCGTCGCCGCCCTCAACCAGTCAGAACAGGCCCGCGCCGAGGCCGAACAGCGCATGAACGACGCCCAGCGCCGACTGCGCCAGGCGGAGCAGCGCCTCAACGCCCTCGAGCAGAAGCTGGCCGACAGCACCAAGCAACTCGAGGAGAACAACCGACCCACGCTCTCCGGGTTGGGCACCCGCGTCGAGCAGATCCTCCGGCTGGCCGAGGAGCAGGCCAACGACCACCGGAGCGAGGCCAAGCGGGAGTCCGAGGGCATCCTCTCCGCGGCCCGCCTCGAGGCTCGCGAGATCACCGACAAGGCCCGCGCCGAAGCCGCCGCCATGAAGGCAACCGCCGACCGCGAGGCCGGCCAGGTCCGTACGCACGCCGAGCGGGAGGCCGCGGAGGTCCGCGTACAGGCCCGCCGCGAGGCCGACACCCTGCGCTCCGACGCGGACCGCGAGACCAAGCAGCTCCGTACGGTCACCGCGCACGAGGTCGCCGAGCTCAAGTCGACCGTCGAGCGGGAGGTCGCCTCGCTGCGCGCCACCGCCGAGCGGGAGATCACCCAGCTGCGCGCCAAGGCCGCCCGCGAGGCGGAGGAGAAGCGCGCCGAGGCGACGAAGATGCTCACCGACGCCCGTGACAAGCGCGACAAGGACTTGCAGGCCCTCGCCGTCGAGATCGCCGAGCGCCGTGAGAAGGCCAACCAGGAGGATGAGCAGCGGCACAACGCCCAGGTCAATGCCACCCAGAAGATGGTGGCCGAGGCCGAGGAGCGCGCCCGCGCCGCCGAGGACCGCGCCAAGGAGATCGAGCAGCGCGCCGAGAGCCGCCGCGTCGAGAGCGAGCGTACGGCCGTCGAGAAGGTCGAAAAAGCACGTGCGCTCGCCGAGAAGACGGTCAGCGAGGCCCGCAGCGAGGCGAACCGCCTGCTCAGCGAAGCCCGTACCGAGGCCGAACTGACCACCCAGGCGGCCCGCCGCGAGGTCGAGGACCTCACCCGGCAGAAGGACGCGGTTACCTCACAACTCGGCCAGATGCTCTCCGGCCTCGCCGGCATCGTGCCGACCGTGGGTGCCGCGAAGGATCCGGCTGCCGCGGTGGCCGCCCTCGCCGGAGCCGCGGAACCCGCCAAGGCCGAAGCACCCGCCCAGCGGACGCCGGAACCCAAGCGGGCCGAGAAGCCCGACGGCGGCGAGAAGACACCGGCGAAGACGACGAACTGAGCCACTGCGGAGTGCCGTCCGCAACATTCGGGCCGCATCGGAAGATCTTCCGGTGCGGCCCGATCGTTTCTCCCCGGTGGCCTACGCGGATGTGATGCGTCGCGCGAGTCGACAGAAAGCCCCCGAGCCCGGGGACGATGGGTATGTGAGGATGGACAGCATGTCGCACGGCGGAGAACTGTTCGATCTCGGCACGGACACGGCCTCCGAGCCCACCTTCGAGTCGGCCCTTCGCGGGTACGACAAGCGACAGGTCGACCGGTACGTGGCGCAGATCGAGGACGTGGTGGCGAACCTGGCCACCGAGCGCGAACAGGCGTACGCGCAGGCACAGTCCCTCGCAGCCCAGGTCGACCAGCTGCAAAGGGAGGCCACGCAGGCCAAGCGCGACATGAACCTCGGCGACAAGGTCACCTTCAAACACCTCGGCCCACGGGTGGAGCACATCCTCGCCCTCGCCGAGGAGCAGGCCGAAGCGATCATCGCCGGTGCCTCGCAGCAGATCGAGGCGCAACGCGCCGAGGTGCTGAAGATGCGCGCCGGGGTCGAGGAGCACAACGCGAACGCCCTGCGCGACTTCGAGATCGCCCTGGCCGCCCGCCGCTCCGAAGAGGAGAAGGCCGACGCCCAGCGCCGCGCCACCGTCGAACGCGACCTCGCCGCCCAGCGGCAGGCCGCCGACAAGATGCGCGCCGAGGCGCAGGACATCCTGACCCGGGCCAAGGCCGAATCGCAGCAGCTCACCCGGACCACCGCCGAGCAGGTCCAGCGCACCCGCGCGGAGACCGAGGGCTACGTGCAGTCCACCCAGACCCAGACCCAGCAGGAGATCAAGGTCTGGCGGGACACCGCCCAGCAGGAGATCGCCCAGCAGCGCGCCGCCGTGAAGCGGGAGCTCGACGAGCAGCGCGCCGCCGTGAAGCGGGAGCTCGACGAGCAGCGCGCCACCACCGAGCACGAACTGACCCAGCGGCGGCAGGCCGTCGTGCAGGAACTCGCCCAGCTGCGGACGACTGTTGAGGAACAGTGCACCGGGCTCAAGGCCGAGGCCGACCGGCACGCCGAGCAGACACTGCGCAAGGCGGACGAGCAGGCCACCAAAGCCGCCGCTGACCTGGCCGCCAAGCAGCAGGAGATCGCCGGGGCCCAGGGGGACCTGGAGGCCGTCAAGGCGTCCCTGGCCGAGGCCGAGCAGGGTCTCGCCGAGGCGCGCAAGCAGGCCGAGGCAGGCCAGCGCGAGACCGAGCGGGTGCACCAGCGGGTCACCGAGGTGCAGAAGCAGCTCGAGACCGAGCTGACCCGGCTCGCCGAGGCCCGCCGCGCCGCCGAGGCCGCTGAACGGCACGCGGGGGACGTACGCCGGCTGGTCCAGAAGGAGGCCAAGCGGGTCGCCGAACTCGCCTCGGCCGCCGTGCTCGCCGCCGCCGCCTCGCACGACCCGGACGAGCCGTACGACCAGCTGTCGGAGCACACGGAACCGGCCACGCCGCAGACCGCTTCCCCGCCCCGGGCCGCCACACAGCCCGACGCGCAGACGGCCCAGCCCACCGCCCAGCCTGCGGCCCAGCCTGCGGCGCAGCCCACCGCCCAGCCTGCGGCGCAGAGCGCGCATCAGCCCGGCGCCCAGGCCGGTGGCTCGCCGACCAAGGTGAGCGCGTCGGCGAAGGTGGTAGCCACGCCGTCGGCTGCCACCGCGCCGACCGCTGAGCGCGCCGCGATCCAGAAACCGGCGGCTGACAAGCCCACGACCGAGAAGGTCGGCGCCGAAGCCGAATGACCTACCCCGGCGGGGCCGGGTGGCGAGGCGAATGACCCACCGCTAACGTCCGCACCAAGAGGCGAGGACGGTGGACGGCCGGTGGGCCATCCGAACGGGAGGTAGTCGGTGGCGGGCGAGCAGGCGGCACAGCCGAACACGCGGGACGAGAACGGTGAGCCCGAGCCCGGCTCCCCGGCCGCGACCGCCCCGGAGGGCGACCCCGCCAAGGAGGTGGCCCCCGAGGGACGCTTCGGCGTGCCGGGGCCGCCGCTCAAGCGGAACCCGTTCCTCATCGGATTCCTCGGCGGTCTGGGGATCCTCCTCGCGTACGGCGTCTTCGTCGGTCTCAGCAATGCGGCTTCGATCCTGGTCCTGATCTTCATCGCGATGTTCCTCGCCGTCGGACTCAACCCCGCGGTCGTCCGCCTGCGTGCCTGGGGCGTGCCGCGCGGCCTGGCGGTGACCGCCGTGACCCTGGGCATCCTGCTGCTCTTCTGCGGCGGCCTGACCGCGCTGATCCCACCGCTGGTCACCCAGTCGACGGAGTTCGTCCAGAAGGTTCCCGACCTGCTGGCCAGCCTGCAGCGCAACCAGACCATCAGGGATCTGGTCGAGCGGTACGACCTGCTGGCCAGAGTGCAGAGCATCGCCAGCCCCAGCACCATCTCGAACGCCCTGGGTGGTGTCTTCGGCGGCGCGGCGCTGGTCTTCGGCACGATCTTCAACGTCGTTACCGTGCTGGTGCTGACGATCTACTTCATGAGCGCCTTCGACCGGATCAAGGAGACCGCCTACCGGCTCGTCCCCGCCTCGCGCCGTCAGCGCGTCAGGCTGATCGCCGACGAGATCCTCGCCAAGGTGGGCGCGTACATGGTGGGGGCGCTGGCGATCGCGGTGCTGGCGGGCGTGTGCACGTGGATCTTCGCGCAGATCGTCGGACTGGGGTACCCGTTCGCGCTGGCGGTCGTCGTGGCGATCTGCGACCTGATCCCCCAGGTCGGCGCGACCATCGGCGCGGTGATCGTCAGCATCGTCGGCTTCGCCACCTCGTGGCAGGCCGGCGTCGCCTGCGTCATCTTCTTCGTCGTCTACCAGCAGGCCGAGAACTTCCTCATCTACCCGACGGTGATGCGCAAATCGGTCGCCGTCAGCGACGTCGCGGCGGTGACGGCGGCGCTGCTCGGGGTGGCGCTGTTCGGGGTGATCGGCGCGCTGATCGCGATCCCGATGGTGGCCGCGGTGCAGCTGATCATGCGGGAGATCGCCATGCCCAGCATGGACCTTCGCTAAGGGCGCGGCGATTTCTCGGACGGAGGTGCGGGGGTACGCGGGGCGAACGCGGCCCCCGTCCGGTCGGCGTACGCGCTGGCGTCGCCACTGTCCACCGGCCCGTCGAAGGTGCGTGGCAGTGGGATCTGCGCGGCGGGCGCAACGCGGCGGGTGACCTCGTCGAGAACAGTTTCCGCGTCGCCGACCCAGAGGTGTTTCGCCCCCGGTACGCCGACGACCTCCGCCTGCGGGACCGCGGCGAAGCGGGCCATGGCCTCGGCCGGGCGCAGGTAGTCGTCGAACTCGGGGACAAGCGCCGTCACCGGCCGTCCCGAGGCCGCCCAGACGTCCAGGTCGGTAGCGGTGGAGAAGCGCAGTGGCGGGGAGAGCAGGATTGCGCCGGTGACGGCTGGGTCGCAGCCGTGCTTGAGGGCCAGGTCCGTGCCGAAGGACCAGCCGAGCAGCCACACGTTGGGAAGGTCGGCGAACTCGGCGTACTCGATGGCGGCGGCGACGTCGAAACGTTCCGCACCTGCCGCGTCGAACGTGCCCTCGCTCGTGCCGCGGATGCTGGACGTACCGCGGGTGTTGAACCGCAGGACCGCGATCCCTGCCAGGGCGGGGAGCCGCCAGGCCGCCTTGCGGAACACGTGGCTGTCCATCATGCCGCCGTGCGTCGGGAGCGGGTGCAGGCAGACCAGCGTGGCGACCGGTTCCCGGCCGGCCGGGCGGGCCAGTTCGCCGACCAGTGTGAGGCCGTCGGCTGTGTGCAGCTCGATGTCCTCCCGGTGGGCGGGCAGGATCGAGTTGGCGCGGATCGGGGTGCTCATGGCCTCATCCATATCGGGGTGCGCTGCGGGAACGCCGGACTCCGGGCGCCCGGCGGTCGCGGGCTCGCCAGCAGCCGGTGTGCCAGTGCCGGCGGTCGGTGAGGTCGCCGCAATCGTCGGCGGGCCAGGCGACGACGTGGACGACGCCGGGGCGGATCTCCTGGTCACAGCCGGGGCAACGGTACGTCTTCGTTGAGCCACCGACCTGGCGGACCAGGAAGGTGCCGTCGCGGTGCTGCTCGACGGCATCGACGCCGCGCCGGGCAGCCTCGGCGTCCACGCCGGGCCGCTCGTCGTCACGACGAGGAGGGTGGCGGCGAGGACTCACATCGTCAAGCCTACGGGCGGCGGCTTCGCACGATCACGAGGCCGGAGGGTGCCAGCCCGACGGCTGCACCTGAGCCCGCGCCTGGGCCCGGGCCTGGGCGACGATGGGCACGGGCGCATAACGGTCGTGATGACACGTATGAATACGATCTATACTCACGGGATGACGGTGACACGTACCCCCGGATTGCCCTTCGTAGAGGACGGTCAGCTGGTCTCGACGAACCCCGCCACCGGCGTGGAGGCAGGTCGCCTGCCCGTCGCGGACGAGACCGCGGTCGGCGCGGCCGTCGCGCGAGCGCGCGAAGCCGGGGCGTGGTGGGCAGGCCTGGGGTACGCGGACCGCAGGTCGCGCCTGCTGCGCTGGCGGGCCCTCATCGCCGAGCGGATCGAGGAGCTCGCCGCCGTCTGCCACAGCGAGACCGGCAAACCGGCCGTCGAGGCGGTCGTCGAGACGATCGGTGGGATCGAGCACCTCGACTGGGCCGCCCGCAACGCCCGTCGCGTTCTGGGGCCGCGCCGGATACGGTCCCGGCTGGTCACCGCCGAGCACGGTGCCCACCTCGAATACCAGCCGCACGGCGTGGTCGGGGTGATCGGCCCGTGGAACTACCCGGTGTTGACGCCGCTCGGCCCGATCAGCAGCGCCCTCGCCGCGGGCAACGCCGTCGTCCTCAAGCCGAGCGAGTACACGCCGGTCGTCGGGCAATGGCTGGTGGACGCGTTCGCCGAGGTGGTGCCCGAGCATCCGGTGCTACAGATCGTGCACGGGCTCGGCGACGTGGGGGCGGCGCTGTGCCGGTCCGGGGTTAACAAGATCGCGTTCACCGGCTCGACCCCCACCGCGAAGAAGGTCATGGCGGCGTGCGCGGAGACGCTCACCCCCGTCGTCCTGGAGGCGGGCGGCAAGGACGCCCTCATCGTCGACAGCGACGCCGACATCGACGCGGCGGCCGAGGCGACCGTCTGGGGTGCGCTCACCAACGCGGGCCAGACCTGCATCGGTATCGAGCGGGTGTACGCGGTGGCCCCGGTCTACGACGCGTACGTCGCCGCGGTGGTGGAGAAGGCGGGCCGGTTGAAGGTCGGCGTGGAGCCGGACTCCGACTACGGGCCCATCACGATGCCCGGCCAGATCGACATCATCCGGCGGCACATCGACGACGCGCTGACCGGCGGCGGACGGGCCGTCCTGGGTGGACGCGACGCGGTCCGGCCGCCGTATGTGTACCCGACGGTGCTGGTGGATGTGCCGGAGACGTCGGCGGCCGTCCGCGAGGAGACGTTCGGCCCGACGGTCACGATCGCCCGTGTCGCGGACGTCGACGAGGCGGTCGAGAAGGCGAACGCGCTCGCGTACGGGCTGGGCGGCGCCGTGTTCGGCAAGGCTCGGGCCGTGGCGGTGGCCCGCCGGATGTACTCCGGGATGGTGTCGGTGAACTCGGTACTGACGTTCGTCGGCGTGTCCGCGCTGCCGTTCGGCGGGGCCGGGGAATCCGGCTTCGGCCGCATCCACGGCGACGACGGGCTGCGCGAGTTCTCCCGGTCCAAGGCGATCACCACCCGCCGGGCGCCGTCGTTCCTACCGGCGATGACGTTCGAACGTACGGCGCAGCAGATGGCCCGTGTAATCCGGACGATCAAGCTCGTGTACGGCCGCAGCCGCTGACGCAGCACTGCTAGCGTCAGCTCGGTGGATCACCTCGCGATCGATGTCACCGGCCTCGTGGTCGGCTACGGCGCCGAACCCGTCATCGACGGCCTCGACCTCACCGTGCCGGTAGGCGCGGCGACGTGCGTGGTCGGCGAGAACGGGGCGGGCAAGTCCACGTTGCTGCGCTGCGTCTCCGGGTTGCAGAAGCCGCAGAGCGGCCGGATCACCGTCTTCGGCGACCCGCCGGGGGCGGGTGTGGAGTTCTGGCGCCGCGTGGTCACGACGGTGGAGCCGCCGAGCTGGTACGTCGGCCTGACCGCCCGCGAGCACGCGGAACTGGTCTGCCGCGCGCACGGGCATGACGACTCCGAGGTCGACGCCGCGTTCACGACGCTCGGGATCGCCTCGCACGCCGACGCGATCCCGCTGTCGCTGTCGTCCGGCCAGAAGCAGCGGCTGGTCCTGGCCACCACGCTGCTGCGGCCGAGCCGGCTCCTCATCCTCGACGAGCCCGATCAGCGGCTGGATCCGGACGCCCGGCTGATCGTCGCGGGTGTGCTCCGCGACTACCTGGCGGGTGGCGGCACGATCCTGCTCGCCAGCCACGACGAGACGTTCGCGGCGGCCGTGGGCGCGGCGGTCACGACGATCGCCGACCTGGTCACCACGCCGTGACGGCGGTCACCGCCGTCCCGATCCGGCCGGTCCGGGGGTGGCTGCGCCGGGTCCGCAGCGCCCACCGCGACGGCTCCGTCCTCGGTGACGTCTACGTCGCGCTGCTCCTGGTCGTCATCGTGGGCGGGATCTTCCGCCCGTCGATCGGGGCGGTCTGCTGGCCCGCCGCCCCGGCCGGCGGCCTGCTCACGGCCGTCGGCGTACCGCTCGCGGTGCTCGGCGCACTGCTGCTCGGACTGCGCCGGCTGGGCCCGCTCTCGGTCAGCCGTCCGGCCGCACACTGGCTGCTCACCGCACCGATCTCACGCCGCGCGCTGCTCACTCCGGCCTTCGGTGCCGTCACGGCGGCGGGTGCGCTGATCGGCGCGCTGGCCATGTTCGTGGGGATCGGCCAGACCGTCGGCCGCCCGGTGCCCGTCCGTGCGGCGCTCGTCGTCGTCCTCGGCGGGGCCGCGCTGGCCGTGGCAGCCGTCGTGGCCGCGGTGATCGCACAACGCCGGCCGTCATGGGCCAGGGCCACCGACGCGGCAGCCTACGCCGTACTCGCGCTCGGCTCCACCGGCTTCACCCTCGACCGCAGCGGCCTGCGCCGGGCCGTCCCCATCACCCTCACCGACCCCCTGATCGAGTACGCGGTGGCCGCCCTCGCCCTCACGGTGCTGCTCGCCACGGCGGTCACCTGGATCCGGCTGGATCGGACACCGGACGCCGCCGTCCTGGCCGCCTCCTCCGTCGCCGGTACGGCCTTCGACGCCGCGTACGGCATCCAGCCGTCGTTCCTCACGGACCTGATCGAGCGCCGCTCGTGGACGGGCCGGCGGCTGCGCTCGAGGCGACTGTGGACGAGGGTGCCCGTACCGCTGGCTTTGGATCTGCTGGTCCTCGGTCGCAAGGGTCGGCGACTGGCCTGGGTGGCGGGGGCGTTGCTCCTGCCGGTGGTCCTGGCGGGTGGGCCGCAGCGGATCGGCTGGCCGGCGACCGTGGCCCTGCTGCTCGGCGCGATGTCCGCGGCCGCGACCAGCACGTCCTCGATCCGCACGGACGCCAGGAACCCGGCCCTGCTCCGCCTACAGGCCGTCAGCGGCCGCCGCGCCGTCGCGTACCGCGCCGCCCTGCCGGTCGCCCTGGCGTTGGCCTGGTCGGCGTCCGCGTTCGCCCTGCTCACGGCCGTGGACGCGCTGCCGCCCGGTCCATGGTGGGCGCTCGGCCTGGCCCTGGGCCCGGCCGCGGCTGCCGCCGCCATCCGGCGCTCCCGTCTGGGCCTGGTGCAGAACGGCCTGCTGCCGCTGGACACCCCGATGGGCAGTATCGAGACCGGTCCGGCGCTCGGCGCGATCACCGGCTACGACCTGCTGCTCGTCCTGAGTTTGCCGTCGATCATGTTGCTGCACGCGGGCGCGCCGCTGCCCTGGTCGTCGGTCCTGACCCAGGCGGTGTTGGCCACGCTCGGCCTGTTGTTCTACGTCCGCGGCTCCACCGCCGAGAAGAAGTGACGGCGACCGACCAGTGGTAGCCACCAGCCGCCCGCTGCTCCTCCCGCGAGCGCGGGTCGCGCAACGCCGCCGTCCTCACCCGCACCTCGCGCGCGTTGCCGTGCTGGCCGTTCCAGTAGATTTCGATGCCCTTGATGTCGACCCACTCCGGGTCAACCAGCCGCGCGGGCACGGCCGTAACCCGCAGCACCAAGTCACCCCGCCCGTAGCAGTAATCGCGCAGCGACGCCAACGGCCAGTGCGTTGAATGGGCCGACTTTGGCAACACCGTCGCTGTGCGTGACAGCAAAGATCCAAGCGGCCCGGTGCTCGTCTTTACCCCTGGCGAGTGGCGCTCGTTCGTCGAGGGGATCAAAGATGGCGAGGGTGACCTGTAGACGGCAGCACCCAACGTGAAGGGGCACCCAGTCCACGGACGGGTGCCCCTTGGTGTTAGAAGAGCGTCATCTCGTCGCGCTTGATGCCGCGCAAGGCGTCGTAATCAACGACCACGCACCGGATGCCCCTGTCTTCGGCCAACGTGCGCGCCTGGGGCACGATGGCCTGAGCAGCCAGAACGCCGCCCACGGGGGCCAACAAGGGGTTGCGGTTCAGCAGCTCCAGGTAGCGCGTGAGCTGCTCAACGGCGTCGATGCCCGCCCGGCGCTTCACCTCCACCGCCCAGTGCTTCGGCACAGCGGCGCGTTCAGCAGAATCAGAGCCCTCTGTCTCGCCACGTCGCTCGACCTCCACGGCGATCGCGCCACCGGATGCGTCGCGCAGCAGGAGGTCGACGGGGCCGATCGCGGTCATGTACTCGCGGCGTACGAGGGTGCAGCCGTCACCGAAGACGGCCGGGTTGGCGGCCAGAAGTTCCTGCAGGTGCGCCTCGACACCGTCCTTGACCAGGCCGGGGTCGACGCCGAGCTCGTACGAGGTGTCCTGGTAGATCTCCTCGAGGGTGATCCGCAGTTCCTCGCCCGCCTTGTTCACGACCTTCCACACGCCGGGGGCCTCCTGCAGTCTGCAGGGCGGGCTCATCCAGTTCAGTGGCTTGTAGGCGCGGTCGTCCGCGTGGATCGACACGGATCCGTCCGCCTTGACCATCAGGAGTCTGGTGGCCGTCGGCAGGTGCGCCGAGAGCCGTCCGACATAGTCCACCGAGCACCGCGCAATGACCAACCGCACCCGAGAAGGGTAGCCGCCCCCCGGGCGGGGCTTGTCCACCGGTGCGGTCCTGAGGTCGTGCTCGAGGCTCTCACCGGCGGCGCCCGCCCTGCACAGCAGAGTGGGAGCTGAACGCGACACGCGCCACTTACCAGCGCAGATAGGGCGAAAACAGCTAATATCCCCCACGATCCGATTCTGGGGGGGTGCCGCGGTGTCCGTCATCACCGAGACCCGCGCGGCCGGCACCGCAGGGGGCGGCACGCGTGGGTAACACCCGTACCGCGCTCGCCAACGTCGTGCGCAAGGAGCTCGCCACCGCCCGGGGTACGGCCCGCGCCGTCCTCGCCGCCGCCGAGTCCGCCCGCAACGTCGCCCAACAGCGCCGCCGGGTGGTCCGCGAGGCGTACGCGACCTGCCTGGCCCAGCTCGCCGAGGCCCGGGACACCGCCCGGCTGGACATCCTGAAGCGGTTCCACCGGGAATCCACCTCACTGTCCGGCAACGTCGAGTCCGTCGCGGCCGCCATCGCACCGGGTGCGGCGGGGGCGTCCTGGCGGGCGTGGGGACCGACGATCCCCGAGAAGGGCAAGAAGCCGGGGCTGCTGCGGATCGGCATGATCGCGTACGACCCGCCGCCCCCGCCCGGCCAGTCGCTGCCCAGCCGCAAGACGGTCCTGCCGGCGCTGATTCCGCTGCTCGACCACGCCCATGTGAGCCTCTCCGGGGACCGGAGCACCATGGACGGGGTCATCGCCGCCCTGCTGCTGCGGACGCTCGGCAGTACTCGCCCAGGCGACGTACGGGTGACCGTGTACGACCCGGAGCAGCTCGGCGGGACCCTCGCCGCGTTCGCCCCGCTCGGCAACGCGGACCTGCTGTCGTTCGTGGGCCCCGGCGGTCTCGGACCGATGCTGGACGAGCTGGTCGAGCACATCCGGCGGGTCAACGAACAGGTCCTCGGCGGTGAGTACGCCAGCCTGCCCGACCTGACCGCTGCCACCGCCGGACGCCGCCCCGAGCCCTGGCGGGTCGTCGTACTGCTCGGGGACGACGACGCCGAACTGCCCAGCGGGCAGCGCGCCCAACTGGACCGGATCATCCGTACGGGGGTCGCGTGCGGGGTGCACCTGATCGCCCGCGGGATGCGGGTCACCGGGCACGCCACCGTCGAGCACGTCGTGGTACGGGAGTCGACGGCGACCACGGACACCACCGGCGACCTGCCCGTACGCCTGGATCCGCCGCCGCCTGCAGACCGCATCGCCCTGTTCTGCCGCGAGACCGCCGCGGCTCTGCTCGCCGGCCCTCCCCCGGCCAGCTTCGCGGACCTGGTGCCGCACAAGCTGTGGGCGGAGTCCTCTGTGGACGGCATCACCGCACCGGTCGGCGACGGCCCGGACGGGTCCCTCGTGGAGGTTGCCCTCGGTGACGATCCGCCGCACGCGCTGATCGGCGGCCCGTCGGGTTCCGGCAAGACAAACCTGATCTACGCCTGGATCGGTGCACTCGCGACCCGGTACGGCCCGGACGAGCTGGCCCTGCACCTGCTGGACTTCAAGGAGGGGGTCAGCTTCGCCCGGTTCGCGCCGAGCCAACGGGACCCGAGCTGGCTGCCGCAGGTACGGCTCGCGGGCGTGAACGTGAACGGTGACCGCGAGTTCGGCCTGGCGATGCTGCGCAACCTGACCGACGAGCTACGCCGCCGCGCGCAGGCGGCGAAGCGGGTCGACGCCACGAAACTCTCCGAGCTGCGCGCCGAGGACCCGGGCGGGCACTGGCCGCGGATCGTCGCGATCATCGACGAGTTCCAGGTGCTCGTGTCCGGCCGGGACGCCGTCGCCGCGGAAGCCGTCGACCTCCTCGAGGACCTGGCACGAAGGGGGCGCTCCCAGGGCATCCACCTCGTACTGGCCAGTCAGGACGTGGCGGGCATCGAGGCGTTGTGGGGGCGCTCGGCGCTGATCGCACAGTTCACGCTGCGGATCGCCCTGCCGAAGGCCCGCCGGATCCTCGCCGAGACCAACCTCGCCGCCGACGTCATCCCCCGCTACCACGCGGTCGTCAACGCCGACTCCGGCGTCGCGAACGCGAACCAGGTGGTCCGGCTCCCCGACGCGAGCGACCGGAACGTGTGGCGACTCATGCAGACCCGCCTCTGGCAGGCCCGCAAGGAGGGCGCGCGGCCGCCCCGGCTCTTCGACGGCGACGCCGTGCCGAGGCTGCGGACACCGCTCACCACGAGAGCCGCGGAAGCCGTCGTCGGCGAGCTCATCGATGTCGAGGGCAGGCCCGCCGTACTCGTGCTGGAACGCCACCCCGGTCGCAACCTGGCTGTCCTCGGCAATCGCACCGACGAGGCGGCCGATGTCCTCGCCGCAGCGGCCGTCAGCCTGGCTGCGCACGGCGAGAACCGCATCACCATCGCCGTCGCCGACCCGGCCGCGGCCGATCCGGCGGCCCGGCTCGCGGCGGCGCTGCCGGCCGCGCGTCTGGTCGACGACCTCCCGGCGCTCGTCGAGGAGCTGTCCGCGGAGCTCGAACGGCCGTCGCTGTTCCCGCACTACATCATCGGGTACGCGCTCGACGGCGCCGCCGCGCGCATGTCCGTCAAGGAACCGGGTCGCCCGAGCGGACACGAACGCCTCCGCACGATCCTGGCACGGGGCCCGGAGCAGGGCGTCCACCTGTTGGGCTGGTGGCGTACGGTCGCCCGGCTCCGCGACGATCTCGGCGGCATCGGCGCCCGGTTCGACGCGATCGGCGCCTGGGTGGCCCTCGACGTGCACGGCAACGAGCTCGCCCCGCTCTCCCCCACGCCCGGCGGCCCGGCCTGGTACCCGCGCAACCGTCGGGGCCTCTTCTTCGACCGCTCTGTGCACCGGAATCCCGAGGTCCTCATCCCGTACGAGGTGGAACTGTGACGAGCCGTGACTACCAGATGATGGTCAACGCCCTTTCCGAGGTGACCAAGCGCCGCGACGCCGAACTGGCCGGTGCCGAACGGGCCTATCAGGACAGCTCCGCACAGGCCGCCGGAGAACTCGCCCGGGCCGAGGGCGAGGCGGCCGAGGCGGACCGCTGGGCGGGAGCCGCCGCGGCGGCGGTCCTCGACATCGACCGCGAAGCCGCCCGGATCTGGGATCAGCTGCGGCGCGTCCCCGGCGTACGGGCCCGGACGCTCGGCGAAATCCCCGAACCGGCGGCCGTCGAGGCCCTTCCCCGGGTCGCGATCCCCCGCGGCCCGGACGCTACCGAGTACGTCGACGACCGCCCGGAGTCCGCCCGCGCCCTGCTCGACCGCGCCTGCGAACGCGTCGCGGAGCGCACCCGCCCGGTCCGGCGCCGCCCGCTGCCCCGCTGGCTGCTGCCCGTCCTGCCGATCGTCGGCGCCCTGGTCGCGGCGGCCGCCGGTCTCTTCGCGGGCGGCCTCGTCACCATGGGTTCGTCGGCGGCCGGTGCTCCCGGAACGCTGCTCCGCCCGGTCGGCTGGCTGGCGTTCCTGCTCGCGCCGTCGGCGGGCGTCCCGGTGACGGCCTGGCTGGCCCACCGCATCCTGAACGCACGTCTCGACATCGGCGGCGTCGGTCTCACCCTGCTGGGCGGCATGCTGGCCGCGGCGGCGTTGTCGTTCACCTTCGCCCACTGAGCTGCCGTCGGAGACCCGTCAGCCCGCCCGAGGACCCGGCCTCAAGCGAACCCACCGCACCGTCCGCTGTGGTGTACGGTCTCGCTAAGGTGATCGACCATGAGCGAGGCCATCGCCGTCCGCGGCCTGCGGAAGGCATACGGGGAGAACACCGCCGTCGACGGCGTGGATCTCGAGGTACACCGGGGTGAGGTGTTCGCTCTGCTGGGGCCGAACGGCGCCGGCAAGACCACCACGGTCGAGATCCTCGAGGGATATCGGCGGCGCGACGCCGGTGACGTGACCGTTCTCGGCGTCGACCCGGCGGTGGCGCTGAGCTCCACCGCCGCCTCACGATCCTGGCGGTCCCGGCTCGGCATCGTGCTGCAGGGCACCGGCGAGTTCGACGACCTGACCGTCGGTGAGGTGGTCCGGCATTTCGCGCACTTCTACCCGGACGCGGCGCCCGCCGCCGACGTCATCGACCGGGTCGGGCTGACGGGCAAGACGAACGCCCGCACCCACACCCTGTCCGGCGGCCAGAAGCGCCGGCTCGACGTCGCGCTCGGCATCGTCGGTAGGCCGGAGCTGCTCTTCCTCGACGAGCCGACAACGGGCTTCGATCCTGAGGCGCGCCGCGAATTCTGGGCTCTGATCAAGGACCTCGCCGCAGGCGGCACCACGATCGTGCTCACGACCCACTACCTGGAGGAGGCGGAGGCGCTCGCCGACCGGGTAGCGGTGATCTCCGGTGGCAAGGTCATCGCCTCCGGCACCCCTGCTGATCTCGGCGGGCGCGCCGACGCGGCGGCGACGGTGTCGTGGCGTACGCGGGACGGCGACGTCGAGCACGCCCGCACCGACACACCGACAGCCCTGGTCACCGAGCTGGCCGCCCGGTACGGCGGCGAGGTTCCCGGCCTGATCGTGGCGCGGCCGACCCTCGAAGACGTCTACCTCACGATGATCGGACACTCATGATCGGCCTCGGCCTGCGGCAGGGCGCGTTGGAGCTGCGTCAATTCTGGCGCAGCAGGGAAGCGGTGGTCTTTACCCTCGCGTTCCCGGTCATCATGATCCTGATCTTCGCGTCCATCTTCGACGGGATGATCGGCAACGGGGTCACGTTCACCCAGTACTTCGTCACGGGAATGATCGCGACCGGCCTGATGTCGGTGGGCTTCCAGAGTCTGGCGATCCAGATCTCCGGCGAACGCGACCGCGGCATCCTGAAGCGGCTGATCGGCACACCGATGCCGCGCTGGGTCTACTTCGCCGGCAAGATCGTCATGGTCGTGGTCACGGGCGTCGTGGAGACCGCCGTACTCCTGGCGATGGCGACGCTGGTCTTCCACCTGACGCTGCCGCAGGACGCCGCGCACTGGCTGACGTTCCTGTGGGTCTCGGTTCTGGGCATCACGGCGTGCACCCTGTGCGGCATCGCGTTCTCGTCACTCGCCCGTACCGGCCGCAGCGCCCCCGCGGTGGTCACCCCGGTCGCGCTCGTCCTGCAGTTCATCTCGGGCGTCTTCTTCGTCTTCACCAGCCTGCCGAGTTGGATGCAGCAGGTCGCGGCCCTCTTCCCGCTGAAATGGATGTGCCAGGGCCTGCGCGCCGTCTTCCTGCCGGAGTCGTTCGGCACGCAGGAGCCGGGGGGCTCGTTCGAGCTGGGCCGGGTCGCGCTGGTGCTGGGCGGGTGGTGCGTGATCGGTCTGGTGCTCTGCCTCACCACGTTCCGCTGGACGACCAAACGCGACGGTTAGACACGGGGATGTGCCGCTGCCGCTCATCGCTCAGGTGATCGCGCAGGTCACGATCGCCGTTGTTCGTGCTCATAGAAACCCCTGCCGGTCTTCCGGCCGAGGTCACCCGCGGTGACCATGCGCTGCATGAGTTCCGGGGGGAAGAACTTGCCGTCCGCGGTGTCGCGGTGGATGTTCTGCGCGGCGTGCACCAGGATGTCGATGCCGGTCAGATCGGCCGTGGCGAGCGGCCCCATCGCATGCCCGAAGCCCAGCTTGCACGCGGTGTCCAGGTCCTCGGCGGAGATGACCCCCGCCTCGACGAGTTTGACCGCCTCGACCACGAGCGCCGTCAGCAGCCGGGTGGTGACGAACCCGGCCACGTCCCGCTTCACGACCACGCAGGTCTTGCCGAGTTCCTCGGCGAAAACCCGGGCCGCGTCGAGCGCGGCGTCCGAGGTCTTGAGCCCCCGCACGAGCTCCACCAGCTTCATCATGGGTACGGGCGAGAAGAAGTGGACGCCGACGACGTCCTCGGGCCGCTGCGTGACAGCCGCGATCTGGGTAACGGGAATGGCGGACGTGTTGGTGCCGAGCACCGCACCGGTGCGGCACAGCTTGTCCAACGTCCGGAACACCTCGTGCTTGACGTCGATCCGCTCGAACACGGCCTCCACGACGATGTCGGCCTCGGCGACGACGTCGAGATCCGTGGTGCCGGTGATCCGGGCGACCGCCGCGTCGGCCTCCTGCGCCGTGATCCTCTCCTTGGCCACGAACCGGCCCAGCGACTCCCGGACCGCCCCGATCCCCCGCCGTACGGCGGCGTCGTCCACGTCGCGCAGGTCGACCTGCCAGCCGGCCTGCGCGGCGACCTGGGCGATGCCCGATCCCATGAGCCCGGCACCGATGACCGCGAGTCGACCCGCCATGTGAAGCCTCCCTATCCCTTCGGTCACCGACATGGCCGGATCCCTTCGGTCACCATAGCCGGGACCCCGGGTGACCACTATCGGGTCGAATCACGCGAAAACGCTTCGCGTCGGTGCCACACTGTGCCCATGCCATCAAGCGATGGCTGGTATCTCGCCGGGCCCTTGATCGCCTTCGCCCTGGTGGGGGTACTGGCCGGCGTGCTCAGCTGGACTTTCGACGCCGACAACGCCCCACTCGACGACTTCTACGCCGACGGGCTGGACCTCCTCGACGCCGTCGAGGACTACGGCCTGCTCTGCCCCGCCGCCCTCGCCGAGGACGCCGACTCCGCCGACGAGCTACGCCGGCTACTCACCACGTCGGGGATCCGCTGCACCCAGGCCGTCCGCTACGACGGTCGGATCACCGTCCTCGTCTTTCCGGAACACGCCACCGAGGCCCGCCGCCTCGCCGCCGGCGACGCGCCGGCGGGCTAGCGGCTCTAGAAGCTGAAGTCCTCGTCGGCGGGCGCCTGGTCGCGTTCGACCTCGACGCCGAGGTCGCGGAGGTTCGCGACCAGGTCCGGATAGCCGCGGTCGATGTGGTGGACGTGGCTGACCTCGGTGACACCGTCCGCGCAGAGCCCCGCGATCACCAGCCCGGCCCCGGCCCGGATGTCGGTTGCCCGTACGGGTGCGCCGGAGAGCCGGCAACGGCCCCGGACGACGGCGTGGTGGCCGTCCGTACGGATGTCCGCCCCGAGCCGGACCATCTCGTTCACGAACAGGAACCGGCCGTCGAAGATGTTCTCGGTGATCAGCGACGAACCGTCGGCGACCGCCGCCATCCCGAGCGCCATCGGCAGCAGGTCCGTGGCGAACCCCGGGTACGGCAGCGTCACGATGTCCACGGCGCGGGGGCGGTCGTCCATGCGTACCCGGAAGGCGTTGTCCTTCGGGCTCACCGACCCGCCGGCCGCCACGACCTTGTCCAGCGCGATCTCGAGGAACTCGGCCGGCACGCCGTGGACCATGACGTCGCCGCGGGTCATCGCCGCCGCGAACGCCCACGTCCCGGCGACGATCCGGTCCCCCACGGTCGCGTGCCGGACGGGATTCAGGCCGTCGACGCCCTCGATCGTCAGCGTGGACGTCCCAGCGCCTTCGATCTTGGCGCCCATACCGGTCAGCATCTCGCACAGGTCGACGATCTCCGGCTCGCGGGCCGCGTTGTCGATCTCGGTCACGCCTTTGGCGAGGACGGCCGCCATCAGCAGGTTCTCGGTGGCCCCGACGCTGGGGAAATCGAGCCAGATCGTGCCGCCGTGCAGGCCACCCGGGGCCGACGCGATGACGAAGCCGTGCTGGCCGGAGATCTCGGCACCCATCCGGGCCAGGCCGGCGACGTGCATGTCGAGGCCACGGGAGCCGATCGCGTCTCCGCCCGGGTGCGCCACCCGTACGTAGCCGCGCCGCGCGAGCAGCGGGCCCAGCACGCAGATGGAGGCACGTAGGCGGCGTACCAGCTGGTAGTCGGCCTCGGTGCCCGGCTCCTCGGGCACGGTGATGGTCGCGGTCGTGCCGTCCAGCAGCACCTCGCAGCCCAGCCGGCGCAGCACCTCGGCCATGATCGCGATATCGGTGATGCGCGGGATGTTCTCCACGACGTTCTGCCCGGGCGCCAGCAACGCGGCCGCCATGAGCTTGAGCGCCGAGTTCTTGGCGCCACCCACCCGGACATCGCCGGCGAGCCGCGCACCACCCTTGACCCTGATCACGTCCACGCGCGCCATCGTATGGTGCACAGGCCGTCAGACGCCGGACCAGGCGGCCGTACTCTGACGGCGTGGCCGTTCACCTCACCCGCATCTACACCCGCGCCGGCGACGCCGGCGAGACCCGGCTCGGCAACAACGAGCTGGTCACGAAGACCGATCCACGGATCGCGGCCTACGCGGACACCGACGAGTGCAACGCCGCGATCGGCGCGGCGCTCGCGCTGGGAGATCTCACGGACGGGGTACGCGAAATCCTGTCCCGGATCCAGAACGACCTCTTCGACGTCGGCGCAGACCTCAGCAACCCGATCGCCCCGGACCCGCCCTACCCGCCCCTGCGCGTGACCCAGGCGTACGTCGACCGCCTGGAAGGGTGGTGCGACACCTTCAACGAGCGCCTGAGCGCCCTGGACTCCTTCGTCCTGCCCGGCGGCACACCCGGCGCGGCCCTGCTGCACGTGGCCCGTACGGTGGCCCGCCGCGCCGAACGCAGCGCCTGGGCCCTGCACGCCGCCGACCCCGACCGTACGGGCACCCTGCCGATCCAGTACCTGAACCGGCTCTCCGACCTGCTCTTCATCCTGGCCCGCACGGCCAACCCGAACGGCGACGTGCGCTGGGTTCCGGGCGCGAACCGCTGACCTCAGCCGCTCCGAGCACTCGGGCGGGAGAACCAGCGGGCGGTCAGCTCTCGGCGGGCCACGGGTGGGAGCCGGGGTGCAGGTTGACCGTGCCCGGCGGCCCGGGCGGGCCCGCCTCCAGCCAGGACAGGAAGCCTGTCACGGTGTGCGCGGCCATGGCGATCTCGATCGGCGCGTGGAAGCTGGTGCAGCGCAGTACGATCCAGTCGTTCGGGATGGTGAGCCGCTCGGGGCCCTCCGGGGCGCGGCGACGTTCCACGGACAGGTCGCCCCGGGTGAGCACCCGTTTGGGGCGGAACGCGTACGAGAACATCCGATGGAAGCGCAGCTCGTCACCGGCGAACACGCCGAGTCCAGGTGACCAGCCGCGGCCAGGAACGACCGTCGTGGTGCGGACCTGAAGGGTGATCGTACCGCCGCCGCGCATCAGCAGCCGACGACGGAGGAACAGCACCAGCAGGGCGACGATCACGACTCCGACGCCGATTCCGAACCATTCCAGAATCAGCATGGCGAGACGTCAGTGGGCGGCGGACACGGCGGTCGGCGTGGCACTCTCGGCCAGCACCGTCACGCCGTCGGCGCCGACGGAGAGGAAGCCTCCGCTGACGTCGTAGACCAGCTTCTCGCCACCGGCGAGGTTGACCCGTACCTGCGACGGCTCCTTGAGCAGGCCGAGCAGTGGAGCGTGGCCGGGCAGCACTCCGAGTTCACCCTCGGTGGTCCGGGCGACGAGCATCTCCGCCTCGCCGGACCAGATCTTCTCCTCGACGGCAACGAGCTCGACGTGAAGCTGCTTGGCCACGCTGTCTCCCTGAACTGCTCGGGCCCGACCGGAAGCGGGAACGCCTGAATTCTAGACCGATGCGGCCCCGCATACCGCGCGGGGGCGACCGACGGCACACCGTCCGGCAGGCGCTCACTTGGCTTGGTTGATGAAATCCGGGCGGTTGAGCAGAAAGGCCTCGACCTTGTCGTTGACGACGGCCTTGAAGAAGTCCTCGGTGCCAGGCGCCAAGGCCTCGCCCCGGTAGGCACCCCCGGTGTTGACGCCTCCGCCGGAGATCTTGATCGTGGTGATCGCGTCGGACTTGATGCCCTTGAGCGCGAACGCGTAGTCGACGACGGTGTAGCCGCGACCGTTGAACGTCAGCGAGTTGCCGGCGGCGCGCAGGACGGCGTCCAGCTTGCCGGGGCTCGTGATGACGTCGGAACTGGTGGCCTTCTTGGCCATCGCCTTCAGGAACTGCTGCTGGTGCCTTTGCCGAGCGTAGTCGGTGCCATCGAGGCCGTACCGCTGCCGGACGAAGTCCAGCGCCTGCCAGCCGGAGAGGTGCGCGTTGCCGACCTCGTACGTGGCCTGTGGGCCCTCATAGGGATGCTCCTGGCCGTTGCGCCGCGGGTTGTACGTGCGGCGGGAGCCGTCCGGCTTCAGGTGCTCCGACCTGGTGCGCTCGTCGATGTACATGTCGACGCCACCCATCGCGTCGACGACCTGCTTGAACCCGTCGAAGTTGATGATCGCACCGGCGTCGAACCGCTGGATGCCGGTCAGCTCGGTCAGGGTCTTGCTGAGCAGCTCGAAGCCGCGTGCGGCGTCCGGCTTGCCGCCCTTGGGGCTGAGACTTCCCTCGGACATCGCGGCGTTGATCTTCATCTTCCCGCCTCGGAAGCCGGACTTCGGGAAGGTGGGGATCTCCACCAGGGTGTCCCGCGGGATCGAGAACACGAACGCCGACTGCAGGCCTTCGGGGATGTGCACGATCATGATCGAGTCGGACAGCGGAGGCGTGTCCTCCTCGCGGGGATCGATGCCGACGAGCAGGACGTTCAGCGGACCCTTGAGGTCACTCTTGCGCTGGACCGAGGAGCCGTTGGCCGCCGCCGCGTCGCCGAAGAGGTCCTCGGTCTTGACGGCTCCCGCGTAGCGGGCGACGAGCACCTGAGTGGCGACGAGGAGACCACCACTGAGCACCATGAGCAGCGCGCCGAAAACGGCGCAGAGTCGGGCCCAACGCGGGATCCTCGATCTGGTGCGCTTCGGGTCCTTGCCACCCACGTGCGGCCTCCCCATCAGTGTCAGTCACTTCGCTCGGCGCCCAACAGAAGCAGCGCCCACCTTTGAGACGGGTCGGGCGGCCTCTTGTGTTGCGTCGGCGGCGATCAACAGATCTGAGGCGTTCTCGAATCCCGGATTGCCCACGCCCTACGGGGCCAAACGCCGTAACACCGGCCCTGGAAGCGGAAAACCGCGCCGGCTCTCGCCGACGCGGTTCCCCAGGTTACGTGCAGATCAGCTGTTCGTCAGCTCGTGCGCGTTGCGCTCGAGGTCCTCGAGACCACCGCACATGAAGAACGCCTGCTCAGGGAAGTGATCGTACTCACCCTCGCTGATCTTCTTGAACGACTCGATGGTCTCCTTCAGCGGAACCGTCGAGCCCGGTACGCCGGTGAACTGCTCCGCAGCGTACGTGTTCTGTGACAGGAAGCGCTCGATCCGGCGGGCCCGGTTGACCGTGACCTTGTCCTCTTCCGAGAGCTCGTCCATGCCCAGGATGGCGATGATGTCCTGCAGGTCCTTGTACTTCTGCAGGATCCGCTGCACCTC
>CBIHNN010000040.1:0-43240 GCA_966211315.1 uncultured Micromonosporaceae bacterium
GCGCCGCCGTCCGCGGGGCCCTCGGCACCGCCGTCCTGCCGGCCCGGGTCGGCGCCGCCGCCGGCGGGGCCCTGGGGCCCGGCGCCGCCCCCGGAGATGATGTCGTCGTCGCTGAGCCTCATCGGGACCCCCTTCGTGGACCGCCCCGGTGGCGGGGCGTGGTGGCCACCTCCTACCCCGCCCCGATCACTGCTAACCGGCAGGAGACCGGGTGATCGGCACATCACGCCGGCGCGCCGCGGCCGCGAACGCGGCGGCGTCGACGATCGCGGCGCGGCCCGGATCGTTGTTGAAATACACGTACGTCTCGGCGTCCCCTATCCGGTCCAGCCAGGACTCCAGCGCGCCCCTGCCGTAGCGCGGCCACGGCCGGGCGAGGCCCTCATGAAGCCGCAGGTACGCGAACGATGCGGTACGCCACAGCGGGGTGATCGGCCGGCTCCGGCGGTCCGCCCAGCACAGCGCCGCGCCGTGCTTGCGCAGCGTCGCCCGCACCTCGGCGGTCCACCAGCTGTCGTGCCGCGGCTCCACGGCAACTCGGACACCCTGCGGGATGAGACCCAGGGTCCGGTCCAGCGCTGCGACGTCGGCGGTGAGGGTCGGCGGCAGCTGAACCAGAACGGGGCCCAGCCTGTCGCCGAGCGCGCAGGCCCGGTCGAAGAAGCGGGCGACCGGCTCCTCGGGATCCTTCAGCCGCTTGATGTGGGTGAGATAGCGGCTCATCTTCACGGCCACCACGAAGTCGTCGGGCGTACGGGAACGCCAAGCCGCGAACGTGTCCCGCTCCGGCAGCCGGTAGAAGGCGTTGTTCACCTCGACCGTGGCGAACTGCCCGGCGTAGTACTCCAGCCAGAGCCGCTGCGGCAGCCTGCCGGGGTAGAAACCGGGCCGCCAGTCCCGGTACTGCCAACCGGACGTACCGAGACGGATCACAGCAGCTCGATCAGCTGCTGGGCGTTGGTCTGGGCGAAGTCGGACCGGCAGTTGTTGAACAACGCGTGGGTCTGCTCCGCCCTGTCGGCGAGTTCGCGCAGCCGGGGCGCCCACTCGGCCAGCTCACGGCCCGAATACTTGTAGCCGAACTTCTCATAGATGTCCTTGCTGGCCCACTTGTCGCTGTGACCGTGGAAGCGGACCACCGCCAGGTCCGCGGTCGCCTCCAGGATCGGCGGTACCGACGACGTGTGGCCCTGCGGCATGTCGACGCTGACGTACGCCAGCCGGTGGGCCCGGAGGAACTCGAGCGTCTCGTCGCGGTTCGGCCCGTCGAACCACGAGGCATTGCGGAACTCGAAGACCGGCGTCAACGGTTTGCAGCGGGCCGCGATCTCGAGGATGTACCGCTTGTTGTCCTTGCGGATGCCGAACCACGGCGGGAACAGGAACAGCAGCGCGCCCAGCTTGCCGGCGTCCACGAGCGGATCCAGTGCCGAGACGAACCGCGCCCACACGTCCTCGTAGGCCCGGGGCGAAAGGTCCTTCGGGTAGACGTTCTTCTTGTCGGTCTCCGGGCGCAGGTCCTTGTAGAGCGAGGACGTCTTCACCGGATGGCCGGTGAGCAGCCCGTACGCCTTGACGTTGAACGTGAACCCGGCCGGTGTCCGGTCGGCCCAGAGCTTCGCGGTGTTCTCCGACGGCGGCGCGTAGTAGGTCGCGTCGACCTCGACGACCGGGAACTGCTTCGCGTAGTAGGCGAGGCGCTTCTCGGGATTGTCCGCGGTCTGCGGATACCAGCCGGAGTCCAGCAGGGTGCGGTCGGTCCAGGAGGCCGTACCCACCTTGATCGCACCCATTATCCGCCTCCGGCGACGCACGTCCGCCACGGGGTTTGCCGGGTGGCGGACGACGGAAACCTGCGTCAGCCGGCGCGGCGTTCCCGGTTGGATTTGCAGGCCACACAGCTGGTGGCGGACGGGAAGATGGTCAGCCGCTCGGTCGGGATCGGCTTGTGGCAGCCCTCGCAGTTGCCGTACGTGCCATCGGCGAGCCGGGAGAGCGCGTGCTCGGCCTGGGTACGCCGATCGAGCAGCGTCCGGATCAAGGAGAGGGCGGCGTCCCGTTCGGCGGTCTTGCTGCCACTGTCGGCCTGGTCGTCGCCGGCGGCGTCGCCGATCTCGACGAGGCGGAGCTGGTGGTTCTGCGCGACGGCGTCCTCGTACTCGGCGTTGAGCTCGTCGTACCGCAGCTGCAGGACGTCGCGGATCTGCGCGATCTCCTGTAGCGAGCGCGCATCCTTACCGGTGGCCGAGTCGTCGGCGACTGGCGCCGCGATCGGCGGCGCGGCCTGCCGACCGGTGATGACCGCACTGTTGACGAGCATGCGCTCCCTGCCCTTCGTTTGCCGTACCGGTGGACTCCCCCGCCCTGCCCGGCTCCAGCGCTCCGCCGTGGACCGGGCAGGTACCCGGCGCCCCGCGGCGCCAAACCGGATCTTCGCGGAAATGTAATCGAATCACAACGGTCCGTGGTCAGAACCACCACAGAGTGCTCCGAGAGTTTCCGTTCAACCCGTCACGAGGGCTGCACGAGGGCCGGACGGCGGGGATCGTCGTACCGTACGACGACGTCGGCGAAGGTGGCCGGGTCGCCCGGCCGCGGCGGGCGTCGAAGAGGGCGGGCGGGACGCGTCCGCTGCCGCCGGGGCGGCCGGACCGAGGACCTCGCGGCGCAACCCGGCCGTGTCGAGCCAGTCGGTGCAGAAGGCGTCAGGGTCGTACGGCCAGATTCGAGGCGCAGCGAGGCAGGTCGGAGAAAGCCGCCGGATCGGACGTGACCTGCCGGGCGGCCGCGTTGCGCAGCGCGTCGACGAGGGCGCTGGCGACGGCACCGGGCTCGGCCACCGGGGCGCCGTCGACGGCCACCCGCGGCCGCCCATCCGGGGCCTGGGCGGACATCCGGTCGGCTAGCTCGGCGACGAGCGCCTCCCGGAGATCGGCCGTAGGTGCACGCGATCCACGCGACCCACCGCCGCCCCGGACGATTTCCGGGAGGCGGTGTGTGGTCATCCGTCGATACTGCTACTCGTCGGTGCTGATGACGATGTCGGCGTCGTCCGCGAGCCGGTAGCCGACGCCGTACACGGTCGTCACGAGCGGCACGTGGGTGCCCATCTTGACCCGCAGCCGACGGACGTGGACGTCGACCGTGCGCTCCCCGGTGTGCTCGTAACCCCAGACGGCGCTGAGGAGCTGCATCCGGCTGAACACCCGGCGCGGATTGACCGCCAGGAAGTGCAGCAGGTCGAACTCGAGGCGGGTCATCGGCATCGGCACGCCGTCGACGAGGACCTGACGCGAGCCGACGAGCAGGCGTACCTGGTGCGCGTCGACGCTGTGCCAATCGCGGGGGGCGGGGTGGGACTCGGCAGCAGACTCCGCGGTGCGTTGCAGCGGCACCGACGCCTCGGTACGCGGGACGTCCGGTGTCATGGTTATCGTGCCGTTGCCCTGCTCGACGAGTTCGCGCAGGGCGTCGATCAGGCGGTACGCCTCGGGGCTCAGAATCTTCCCGCCCAGCGGGATGGCCAGCGTCACGGTCAACGAGGGACTGGCGGCGACCGGGGCGGTGTTGGGTCTACGCACGGCCGGTGCGCGACCCGGACCGGCCGGGTACGAGGTGTGCCGTCCGGCGCGCGCCGTCAGGGCGGTGACGGACATTTTGCCTCCTTGGTTGGGCGGTGGAGCACCTCGCACTGTGGGGCGCGCGAGGCCTTGTGGATACTCCCGTTATCCCGCATGTCCGACCGCAAACCCGGCCCGACGGGGAAACCTCAGAAATCCCGGTCACATCCTTTACCGACATCGGAACGATGTGTCGAGAATAATTGCGCTCCGATCGTCGCGAAGACCGCAACCGACCGATCACCGTGCGTAAACACGCATCGATGCTTTCGTGTCGGGACCGGTCGGGTCAAGTCTTGAACCACACTGTGGGACCGCTCTTCCACATTAGCCTGAATGCTGACCGGGATGACGATTTCCCTGGCTGAAAGCGATTACTATCACGTCGGTGAAAGTGCACGTCAGCGGGTCATCTGTTCACCGGCGAGCAGGTGAGCCGACCCTCAATGCGGTCACACCGAACACGCCACGCTCTTTATCGCATCCGTTCGGCGGGATCTATCCGCCAACCCGGCAATGATGGCCACCGAACGGTCAGAACCACCGTCGGATCCATGCACGCCGTCCATGAGTGATCGACCCCCGGCCCCCAGAACACGTAGTCGCCGCGGTGGCTCAGCACCACCGTCCGATCACGCAGTTCGACGTGGAACACCCCCTCGATCAGCACCAGCAGTGCGGAACGGGTCTCCCCGGTGGCCCATGCGGCCCGGCGCTCCCCGACCCGGTGCACCCCCCACTTGACCTCGGCTTCCATGCTGTGCAGCGGCGAATCCGCCGGCATGAAATGCCCCAGCAGCCAGCCCCGGTTGCCGAGGCCGTCGGCGTCGGCGTTGCCGACATGAACGTTCTTGCCCACCTGTCCATCCTGCGCGATCGGCCCGGACCGCGCACCGGACCGGCGGACAACCCGCCGGGACCGGGACCGACCGGTAGCGCCGCCGCGCCCGTGCGTTCGGTTGCGGTTCGGGGAGCTCACGCACGCTGCCGGTCCGCCGATCAGGCAACTCGAGGACGTCAAGGCGCTTTGAGCGTCGTATAGAGAAACATGTCGTCGTACCAGTACGCGGACCATGAACCGACCATGAACGACCATGAGCCGCGAGCCCAACTGCTCCGCGTTTCAACGGTCCTCGAACCAGAAATCGATCTCCTCGGGTCGCGACGAGCCCGGTGAAGTGCCCGACGAGATGCCACCGGGGTGCGCCTGGACCATCACGTCTCGCCCCTCGACGGGAATGACCGAGCCATTGTGCGCGCCACAGTTCTCCATCGACGTGTTCGTTCGCCAGATCTCGAGTAACTGCGGAACACGGGCTTGCGCCGGTCGCCTGGGCCGGTGACGTCGTGGACGGCATCCGACCACGTACGGGCCACCGACGGCGGTCGGACGGGCCTGGCCGCCGCAACCCCGAGACCATCGACGCGCTGCTCGCGGCGGGCGCGAACCCGTACCACGGCTCGCCGTCGACGGCGGAGACGGCCGCCATCGTTTCAACTGCCGGAGATGACCGACCGGCTGGGCGCGGGCCGCCCCGACCACCTGAACGCCCCCGCACCCACCCGGCGGTATACAGAGGCATGGCACAGCAGAGCCCGGCCGCCGGAATGCGTACAGCCGCGACGTCCCTTCTCGACCTGGTGCCAGAGGCGTTGCGGGAGACCGCCGCCCGGCCGTGGGACGATGCGAAGCGCCGATGGCTCGAATACCGGCCACGGCCACGGCCCGGCGTGAGCCTCGCCGACCTGACCCCGAACGCCCGCAAGGCCGCCCACCGGCTCCTCGCCACGGCACTGAGCCCGGCCGCGTACGCCCAGGCGATGGCCGTTCTCGCCCTCGAGGAGGTGCTGGACCGCCGGGAGGGGTGGCGGCGCGGACGGCACAGCGACGACTACCGCGTGATCGTCTTCGGCGAGCCCGCCGCGGACGTGTTCGGCTGGCGGTTCGAAGGCCACCACCTGTCGGTGACCATGACCGTGGCCGGGGACGCCGTCTCCCCCGCCCCGGTCTTCCTCGGCGCCAACCCGGCCCGCGTGGACCACACCGGACGCCCCGTCCTGCGCCCCCTCGCCGTCGAGGAGGACCTGGGCCGGGAGGTGCTGCTGTCCATGCGGCCCGCGCAACGCGCCCGGGCCGTCCTCGCCGACGAGGCACCCGACGACATCCGCAGCGGCGTCGACCCGCGCGCGCCTGCCCGGACCGAACCCGCCGGCGTCGCCGCCGCCGACCTCGACCCGGGCAGCCGGGCGCTGCTGCACCAGCTCCTCGCCGTCTACCTCGGCCGGCTCGACGACCCGATCGCCGCTGCCGAGCACCGGCGGCTCGACGGGCACGATCTGCACTTCGCCTGGGAGGGGCCGCCCGGACCGGGCAGCCGGCACTACTACCGGCTACAGTCCGACGACCTGCTCATCGAGTACGACAACACGACCGAGGACGGCAACCACGCCCACACGGTGCTACGCCGCCCCCGCAGCGACTTCGGCGAGGACGTCCTGGCGGCCCACCTCAGCGTCCGCTGAGGCGCCGTCCGACCGCCGCGATGAGGCGGTCCAGCTCAGAGCCGAACGGGTTGTCGTGCACCAGGTAGGTCCACGTCGCGCTCGGCCGGACCAGCTCGGCGGCGTCCGGCACGAAGCCCTCGGACAGGTCGAGCCCCTCGACGGTGGCGACCGTACGCTCCTCGATCTCCGGGATCAGTTTCTGGAACGCCGGGACCGCCGCACGGTGGAACTCGTCGAGCGGGTCGAGGCGGCCCAGCGCCCGCAGGTGCACGCCCTCACGGATCTCGGAGAGCTCGGCCAGGTGCTCGGCCCAGAGTCGGTCCAGGTGGTACAGCGCGACCGAACGACCGGCCTCGTTGACGACCTCGTCGTCGATCTCCTCCACCTTGTCAGCGAGCCGGTTGCGCAGCATGTCCCCGGCGACATCGGTGGTGAGCAGCCGCTCCCGCCGCTCGGCGAGCGCCTGTCGCTGCTGCTCGATGACGACGCTGTACCGCCAGGTGTTGCGGTGGATCTCGTGGTTGACGCCCTCGGCGACCCGCTGGGCGTGCTCGATGGCGTAGTCGACGACGTCGTCGTGCACGTTGCCGTCCATGTCCATCTTCGGCGAGGCCGGGATCATGTCGGCGGCGTGCCGGGTGACGAGTTCGTCCTCGAGGCTGACGTAGAACGCCGAGCCCCCGGGGTCGCCCTGCCGGCCGGCGCGGCCGCGCAACTGGTCGTCGACGCGTCGGCTGTCGTGCCTGCCACCGCCGATGACGAGGAGGCCGCCCAGCTCGGCGACGCGCTCGGCGTCATTGCCGTCGCTGCCGCCCAGGCGGATGTCGACGCCACGCCCGGCCATCTGCGTCGAGACGGTGACCGCGCCGTACGCGCCCGCCTCAGCGATGATCGCCGCCTCCTCGTCGTCATTCTTCGCGTTCAGCACGATCGAGGGGATCCCGGCGGCGGTGAGTGCCGCGGCGAGACTCTCCGACTCCTTCACATCCAGGGTGCCGACGAGCACCGGACGGCCGGTGGCGTGCTCCTTGGCGATCGCCTCGACGATCGCCTCCTCCTTCTCGGCCCGGGTGGCGAACACCAGGTCGGTGGCGTCCGCGCGGATGCACGGCGTGTTCGGCGGGATCACCGCCACCTCGAGCTCGAAGTACTCGCGCAGCTGCTCGCCGACGAGGACGGCGGTCGCCGTCATGCCGCACTTGGTCGGGTACAGCGCCAGGTACGCCTGCACGGTGATCGTGCCGAGCACCTCGCCCTCCGCGGTGGCGTCGAGGCCCTCCTTGGCCTCCACGGCCGCCTGCAGGCCGTCGGGCCAGCGACGGCGCTGGGCGACCCGGCCGCGCATCTCGTCGATCAGCTCGACCCCGCCGGCACGCACGATGTAGTCGACGTCGCGGTGCAACAGCGCGTGCGCGTGCAGGGCGACGTTGACGGCGGAAAGCTGGTCGGTGTTCTCGTCGTCGTACAGGTTGATGCCGCCGAGGTCCTTCTCGACGACGGCGGTGCCGCGGGCGGTGAACGCCACACTCCGGCCGTCGTCGGCGACCTTGTAGTCCCGGCCGCCCTTGAGCGTCCGCACGATCGCGGCGGCGACGTGGACGGGATCCGACTCTCCGGCGACCGCGCCGGCCAGGACCATCGGGACGCGGGCCTCGTCGATGAGGATCGAGTCGGCCTCGTCGACGATCGCCGTGGCGAGCTCGCGCTGCACCCGGTGGGCGACGTCTGTGACGAGCTGGTCGCGCAGGTAGTCGAAGCCGGCCTCGCTGACCGACACGTAGGTGACGTCCCGGCCGTAAGCCTCGCGGCGCTCCTCCGGGGTGGAGGCCTCGGTGACCCACCCGACGGAAATCCCGAGCAGCGTGTAGACGGGCTCCATCCAGGTGGCGTCCCGGCGGGCCAGGTAGTCGTTGACGGTCAGTACGTGCACCGGCCCGTTGCCCCGCCGGACGTGCCCGTACGCGGCGATCACGGCGGTCAGGGTCTTGCCCTCCCCGGTCGCCATCTCGGCGACCTTGCCGGCGAGCAGCGACATGGCGCCGAGGAGCTGAACGTCGTACGGCCGTTGTCCGAGCGCGCGGCGGGCGGCCTCACGGCCGACGGCGCAGACGTCGGTGAAGTCCTCGACGGTGCCCGCCTTCTCGGTGAGCTCGGCGTCGGAGAGCGCCTCGAGACCGGCTTCCTGCTCCTCGATCGCGGGCAGCAGTTTCTCCAGCGGAGCGAGGTCCACGGTCGTGCCGGGACGCTGGAGGAACTTGCGGAACCGGCTCTTGAGCCGCTGCGAGACACCCATGGCGCGCAACGATAGTTCACGGGCCCCCCGCGGCGCAGGGCGCTCCCAACCTTGCAGGTCCGGCGAGCGGCCGCATCGGGCACGTCACGGCCCCGGCAGTCAGCTGACGAGGACGGACGGGAAATCGGCGGTGATCGCACTGATGTCCCTGCCCGCGTGAGGCATTATTCACTCATGGTGCTTGTACCGTGACTGTTCGTACCATCAGTGCATGGACAGCTCACGCTGGGACACCTCTCTCTTCGGCGACCCCGTCCTGACCCACGCGGGCCCCGTCATCACCGCCCGCTTCGAGCGCTACGGCGACGCGTACACCCGGCAGCTGCGGGTCGGGCAGCCGCTGCTCATCGCGGTCCTCGCCGCCGCCGGCGTCACCCTCGCCATGGCGTCCCTGATCCTGTCGCTGCTGCGCACCGGATCCACCCGCACCCGCCGGCGGTTCCGGGACCTGCGCAAGGGACCCGAATACCTGGTGACCCCCGTCCGGCTCCGCGACGACGTCGGGACCGGCTACGAGGTCGAGCTGCACGGGCACCTGGCCCAATCCGCCCTACAGCGCGGCGACCTCGTGCAGGTCTTCACCCGTACCCAGAAGGACCCGGCCCTCGCGGACCGGGTCCACCACGTGGTCAACCTGACCACCCACCAGCTGCTCACCCCCCACGTACCGACGATCTGGTCCCACCTGGGGCCTGCGCTGCTACTGCAGGCCGGCATCGGCCTGGTCGTCGCCGTGATCATCGGTGCTGCGACCTTCCACTGAACCCTCCCGCACGTCCCCACGCCATCGGCGCCGACGACCGCCACCCGGCGAACGTCGGCAGGCCGTCCGGCTCAGCGGCACCCCGCCGACGCCGAACCGATGGCCGCAGCGGTACCTGATCCGGCGGATCGCCTGACACGCGCTCGACCACGCCTGGAAGATGCAGGACCGGACGCCATAGCGGTGGCCCCGACCAGATTCCCGTGGGATTTTCTAGGTGACGCGGGCGAGAGGGCGGTGGCCGGTGGGCGAGGAGGTCGATTCGCGCGAGTTCACGCGGGAGGACCGCACCCGGTACCGGCAGAAGATTCGCCGTGACCTGGACGTGTTCGCGCAGATGCTCAAGGAGGCCCGGTTCGACACCGACCGGCCGATGACCGGCATGGAGATCGAACTCAACCTCGTCGACGAGGCGGCCGACCCGGCCATGCGCAACGCGGAGGTTCTCGACGCGATCGCCGACCCCGACTTCCAGACCGAGCTCGGGCAGTTCAACGTGGAGATCAACGTGGCGCCGCGCCGGCTGGTCGGCACCGAGACCGCCGAGCTGGAAACAAGCCTGCGGGCAAGCCTCAACCACGCCGAGGAGCAGGCCCGGTCGGTGGGCGCCCACATGGCCATGATCGGGATCCTGCCGACGCTGCAGCGCCAGCACCTGACGGCGTCCGCGCTTTCGGCCAACCCCCGGTACAAGCTGCTCAACGAGCAGATCTTCGCCGCCCGCGGAGAGGATCTCGAGATCCGCATCGACGGCGTCGACCGGCTCGCCGTCACCACCGACACCATCGCCCCCGAGGCGGCGTGCACCAGCACCCAGTTCCACCTGCAGGTCAGTCCCGCCGACTTTGCGGCATTCTGGAACGCCGCCCAGGCGATCGCCGCCGTCCAGGTCGCGCTCGGCGCGAACGCGCCGCTGCTGTTCGGCCGCGAACTGTGGCGCGAGACCCGCATCCCGCTTTTCGAACAGGCCACCGACACCAGGTCGGAAGAGATCAAGGCCCAGGGGGTACGCCCTCGAGTGTGGTTCGGTGAACGCTGGATCACCTCGGTCTTCGATCTGTTCGAGGAGAACGTCCGCTACTTCCCCGCCCTGCTGCCGATCTGCGACCCCGAGGATCCGCTGGATGCCCTGACCCGGGGCGACATCCCGAAACTCGCCGAGTTGCGGCTGCACAACGGCACCATCTACCGCTGGAACCGCCCCATCTACGCCGTCGTCAAGGGCCGCCCGCACCTACGGGTCGAGAACCGGGTGCTGCCCGCCGGCCCGACCGTCGTCGACACCATCGCCAACAGCGCCTTCTACTTCGGACTCGTCCGCACCCTCGCCGAGGCGGAACGGCCCGTCTGGTCGCAGATGTCGTTCAGCGCCGCCGAGGAGAACTTCCACGCCTGCGCCCGGCACGGCATCGCCGCCACCGTCTACTGGCCTCAGCTCGGCTACGTGCCCGTCTCCGAACTCGTGCTGCGGCGCCTGCTCCCGCTCGCGTACGAAGGGCTGGACCGGTGGGGGCTGGCCGCGTCCGAACGGGACCGGCTCCTGAAGATCATCGAGCAGCGCTGCCTCACCGGCCGCAACGGCGCCACCTGGCAGGTCGACACGCTGCACGCGATCGAGGAGGACGGGAACCTCGACCGGTCCGAGGCCCTGCGCGTGATGCTGCGCCGCTACCTGCCGCCGATGCACGACAACGTCCCCGTGCACGAATGGCCCCTCGCGCCCTGACGGCCCCCGTGCCCTGACGGGTCGTTCGGTGTCGCGTCGCCACCACCCCGTCAGTCCGCGACGGCATCCCGCCGCTGTCCCCGAGTGCCCGACCCGGCCGCTGGTTCTTCTTAGTCGCCCGGATCGTCGTCTCGCTGGTCCACCGCTTCGATCCGGGCCCCGGGCGCCGGGTGCCGTGCCACGGCGACCGTCGCGGTCGGCGTGGATCGTTTGGCAACCGCGAGGGTGGCGCCGTCGCCGGCGGCGAGCAGTGCCGCCGCCTCGGCGACGCTCGGGGTCCGAGTCGCGGACCGGACCCTGGCCGACGGGTTCGGCACGGGCTGCGCGGCGAGACGGTCGGGCGGGAACCCGACGAGAGGCCATCCGTGGCGTTCGGCCAGGCGGCGGATCGCTGGCTCGCCCAGTTTGCCGTCCGCGGTGGCCAGACTCACGACGGCGTCCGCAGTGATGCCCGCCGCGGCGAGCGTCCCAGCTACGAGCCGCTCCAGATCAGTCTGGAGGACGCCCGACCGCGCCCCCACCCCCACCACGTACTCCGGCACCGGGCCGGGCCCGACGGCCGGATGGGGTGAGGGTGTCATTCGCGCATTATGCCCGCCTCGGCCGCACCGGTCCGCCGGTGTCTACCACACCGTCGAGCTCGCGGATGGGATGCGGACGACCCGGGCGCCGTGGGAGCGCAATCCACGATGCCGGCTGTGCACCCGCGGCGCCGGGGCCTGAGCCGTGCCCGACGACACGACGCAGACGATCGCGATCCCGTCCCGGGCGCAGGTCGCGCCCTGACCCTGGTGGCCGACGGCGACGGGTTCACCGTGGGCAGCCCGCACACGGCGGAGTACGTCGAGGTCCCGGAGCTCGCTGGCCCGGCAGCTCGGCCCGGTCACTGTACGGCTGCTGCGCGCATCGGCCTGTGCCTGACGCCGATCCGCGCCGACGGCCTGAGCACGCTCGCCGCCTGGCAGGGAGCGGCCGCCCTGGCGATCGCCGTCGTACCGTCGGTGTTCGCACTGGGGGGCAGCGGTCCGCAGCGCAGTCCGCGTGACGTCCGGTGCGGTACGGCGGCGCCGAACCCAGGCCGAGCAGGCGTAGGAGGCTAGACGGCGAGGGACACCAGGCGGTGGGCGAAGGCGGGACGGGCCGCCCAGTGCAGGTGCAGGTACGACGCGTGCAGGGACGGACCGGCGAAGCCCTCCGGGTCAGCTCCGCGCCAGGCCCAGGCCGCCCCGGCGGCGGGCGACAGCAGGAGCCCGGACCGGGGATGCACGGCGGTGCGGTGGAACTCGTGACCGGTGATCCGGCTGCCCGCCGCGGCGAGCGGGCTGTCGGTGAGGGCGACCGCGTCCCGGTAGCCGATGGTGAGCTTGGACGTCATGGTGGCGTCCGCGTCGATGATCCCGCACATGTCGGCGCCGTCGAGGGTGCGGCAGAGCCAGAGCAGTCCCGCGCATTCGGCGGCGATGGGCCCGGACAGGGCACGGACGGCGGCGCGCAGCGCGACGTTGGCGGAGAGCTGGGACGCGTACACCTCGGGGAAGCCGCCGCCGACGACCAACGCTCGGGTGCCGGCTGGCAGCGCCTCGTCGTGCAGGGGATCGACCGTGACGACCTCGGCGCCGGCGCCTTCGAGGAGTTCGGTGGTCTCGGCGTAGCCGAAGGTGAAGGCGGGGCCACCGGCGACCGCGACGACCGGGCGGCCGGGGAGCGGTGACGGCGCCTCGGGCGACCACGGCGTGGCGGTCAGCGGCGACGCGGAGCGCGCAAGGGCGTGTAGGCCGTCCAGGTCGATGCTCGACGCGACCAGCGAACGCAGCGCGGCGACCGCGGCGACGGCCGACTCGCGGCGTTCCGCGGCGGGCACGAGGCCCAGGTGGCGCGACGGGGCCTCGACGGCGTCGCTGCGGCGCAGCGCGCCGAAGACGGGCGTGCCGACCTCCTCGCAGGCGTCGCGGAGCAGCCGCTCGTGCCGGTCGGAGCCGACCCGGTTGAGGATGACCCCGGCGAGCCGGACCGTGCCGAAGCTGCGGAAGCCGTGCACCAGCGCGGCGATGGAGCGGCCCTGCGCGGCGACGTCCACGACGAGGACGACGGGTGCGTCCAGCAGCTGCGCGACGTGTGCGGTGGAACCGGTGTCGCCACCGCCGACGCGGCCGTCGTAGAGGCCCATCACGCCCTCGACGACGGCGAGTTCGGCGTCGAGGGCACCGTGCGTGAAGAGCGGCGCGATCAGTTCCTCGCCGACCATGACGGGGTCGAGGTTGCGGCCCGGGCGGCCGGTGGCGAGGGCGTGGTAGCCGGGGTCGATGTAGTCGGGACCGACCTTGAACGCCGCGACCTTCGTGCCGCGGGCGGCGTACGCGGCAAGCAGGCCGGTGACGACGGTGGTCTTGCCGTGGCCGGACGCCGGGGCCGCCACGACCAGGCGCGGGATCACCACTCGATGCCCTGCTGACCCTTGCGGCCGGCGTCCATCGGGTGCTTGACCTTCGTCATCTCGGTGACCAGGTCGGCGGCCTCCACAAGGTCGGGGTGGGCGTCCCGGCCGGTGATGACGACGTGCTGGTTGCCCGGCCGGTCGCGCAGGGTGGCGACGACGTCGGCGACGTCGACCCAACCCCACTTGATCGGGTACGTGAACTCGTCCAGCACCAGGAACCGGTAGGTCTGCGCCATCAGGTCCCGCTTGATCTGCGCCCAGCCCTCGGCGGCCTCCACGGCGTGGTCGCGTTCGGTGCCGGGGCGCTGGATCCAGGACCAGCCCTCTCCCATCTTGTGCCAGGTGATCCGCTCGCCGAGGGCCTTGAGGGCGGTCTCCTCCCCCACCTTCCACTTCGGGGACTTGACGAACTGGAAGACGCCGATGTTCCACCCGGCGCTCCACGCCCGCAACGCCATTCCGAAGGCGGCCGTCGACTTGCCCTTGCCGTGGCCGGTGTGGACGGCGAGCACGGCTTGGCGGCGGCGCTGCCGGGTGGTGAGTCCGTCGTCGGGAACCGTTTCGACCTTACCCTGCGGCATCAGGCGACCCTTCCGTGGAGAGCTTCGAGGGGCAGGCAGTCGGCGTCCAGCGCGGCCGCCAGCCGGCGGGCGAGGCCGAGGCGGACGTGCCCGCTCTCGCAGTCGAGCACGACCGTGCTCACCCCGTGCAGCAGCGGGGCGAGGGTCACCGGGTCCTCGCCCGCGGTGGCCCGGCCGTCGGTGACGACGACGAGCAGCGGGCGGCGCTTCGGGTCCCGGCGGTGCTCGGTCCGCAGGGTCGCGGCCGCCGTGCGCAGTCCCGCCGCCAGCGGGGTTCGGCCGCCGGTTCGCAGGTCGGCAAGCTTGCGAACACCGACCTCGTGGCTCGACGTGGGTGCCAGGACCGTGGTGGCCTCGCGCCCGCGGAAGGTGATCAGGCCGATCCGGTCGCGGCGCTGGTAGGCGTCGCGCAGCAGCGACAGGACGGCGGTCTTGACGAGCGTCATGCGTTTGCGGGCCGCCATGGAACCCGAGGCGTCGACGACGAAGAGGACGAGGTTGGACTCGCGTCCCACGTGGACGGATTCGCGCAGGTCTCGCGAGGTGATCCGGCTCGCGCCCCGCTGGATGGCCGCGAGCAGCGTCGCGGGCAGGTGCAGGGCGCCGGTCAGCTTGCCGTGCGGGGTCCGGGACCCGATCACCCGGCCGCGGCGGGCGTAGGACGGCGAGCGACGGCCGGTGTGGGTGCCGTCGCCGCGGCCGGTCAGGCGGAGGGTCTTCGGACGGTACGCGACCCCGGCCCGCTCGGACGGCCCCTGCTTCGGACCTCCCTGATCCGGCCCGGGCGCACCGGTCTCGAGCCGGTCGCCGTCCGCCCTCGCCTGAGCGTCGTCGCGTTGCGGGGTACTCGCGTCGGGGCCGCCGTGGTCCGGGTTCGGCCCGCCGGGTTCGCCGGAGGGCGGTCCGCTCGTACCGTCGCCCGGACCACCATCGCCCGGACCACCACCGCCCGGGCCGCCGTCGCCCGGACCACCACCGCTCGGGCCGCCACCGCTCGGGCCACCGTCGTCGGGGCCGTCGTCGTCCGGGTCGTCAGTGTCCCGGGTGGCCGGATCGTCAGCCTTGTCCTTCTCGAGGACCTCTTCGAGGCGTTCCTCGTCGGTGCCGGGCGGATCCAGGGGGTCACGGCGACGGCGGTGCGGCAGGGCGAGGCGGGCGGCGTCGTGGATGTCGTCGACGGTGACCCTCGGGCGATCGTGCCAGGCGGCGAGGGCCACGGCAGCGCGCGCCACGACGATGTCGGCGCGCAGGCCGTCGACGCCGTACGTGACGCAGATGCGGGCGATGCGGTCGAGCTCGCCGTCCGGGAGGCGCACCGACGGGAGCCGGTCGCGGGCCTGCACTATCCGGGTGGCCAGAGACGCGTCGGCCGCCGCGAAGCGGGCCGAGAAGGCCTCGGAATCGGCGTCGTGGGCGAGGCGGCGGCGGACCACCTCCGCGCGCACGGACGGTTCACGGGGGGCGGTGACGTTGACGACGAGGCCGAACCGGTCGAGAAGCTGCGGGCGGGGCTCGCCCTCCTCCGGATTCATGGTGCCGACGAGCAGGAACCGGGCGGCGTGTTTCACGGACACACCGTCGCGTTCCACGTGGGCGCGGCCCATGGCGGCGGCGTCCAGGAGCAGATCGACGAGGTGGTCCGGCAGGAGGTTGACCTCATCGACGTAGAGGACGCCGCGATGGGCGGCGGCCAGCAGGCCGGGCTCGTACGCGCGGACGCCGTCGCCGAGGGCGCGCTGGATGTCGAGGGTGCCGACGACCCGATCCTCGGTGGCGCCGACGGGCAGCTCCACGAGAGCGCAGGGTCGGCTGACGGCGGCGGGGGCGGAATGCGGGCCGTCCGGGCAGGCCGGGTCGGGGTCGGCGGGTTCACACCGGAACCGGCAGCCCACCACGACCTCCTGGGTCGGCAGGAGCGCGGCGAGAGCGCGTACCACCGTGCTCTTGGCGGTGCCCTTCTCGCCCCGGACCAGGACCCCGCCGACGGCGGGTGAAACGGCGGTGAGCAGCAGCGCAAGCCGCAGGTCATCGAGGCCGACGACGGCCGAGAACGGGTACGGCGTCACGCAAGCATCCCTTCCGCAGGTGTCCGCGCCCGCGTGTCGAGGTTCGGTGCGAGCGGCCGGAGTGCTCTGGCTGCCGGCCGTCGCGGCCCGGTCACAGTGGCGGGACCGCCCCGGATTCACACCGGGTTCCCTCCGCTACCGCTCGCGGCCATGCTTTCCTACCGCACCCTTCGCCGTCAACGTGACCTGCGCACACAGGTGAGCGCCGGTCGGCGTGGAGCCGGCCGGCGCCCGTGGGGCCGGTGGTCAGCGCAGGCGGTCGCCGTCCTGACCGGGCAGGTCGGCCTCGATCTGCTCCTTGCGGACGTCGCCGCCGACGGTCTCCTGTTCGGTGACGGTCTCCTTGCCGAGCCGGACCCGCTCGACCGGCACCGTCTCGGTGTCGATCGTCGGCCGTTCGGCGTGCAGGGTCACCTCGTGCTCGGACTCGGTGAGGTCCGGGCCGGAGAACGCCTCACTGCGGTTCTCGTGCGTGACCGGCTCCCGCTCGAGGCGGACCTCTTCGCGCTGCACCGGCACGGTCGTCTGTACGTTCTCGGTCACGACGTACTTGCGCAGCCGAGCCGTACCGACCTGTTCACGCTGGGTGCCGACATTCAGCCGCTCCTCCGAGCGGGTCATGGCGTCGCCGCCGCCGCGGAACTCGGATTCCGCGGTGCCGCCCGCGGCCGAGGCGCCCGCCTCGTGGGCCGCGCGGCTCGCGCCGCGGTCGTCGCGGCCCGCGTAGTCATGGCCGCCGCCACTGAGGTGGTAGTGCTCGTAGAGCTTGGCGACCTCCTCGGCGGTGAGCGGTTCGTCGGCCGACGAATCGATGTGGGGAGCGTCCTTGACTTCACTCTTCTGGTACGGCACCCGGATGCCGTCGCCGGAGGGCTCGGCGTCCGAGATGGGCACCAGGGACTCGTTCATACCGAACAGCCCCGTGTTGACACTGGCCCACGCGGGCTGGTCGGTCTCGGTGTCGATGTAGACCTGGCCCAGCGAGCCGATCTTGTCACCGTCGTGGTCGTAGACGTCCGCTCCGCGCAACGTGGCGAGCTGGTCCTGGGCGATCACCGTTGTCTCCTTTCGGGTGGAACCGTCGTTGGACGACGGGTTTCCCGAGCAGACCGGGGCCATGCACCGATGTTCGAAAACGGACAGAACCAGCTCCAGACCGTCACTCGCCTTCGAGATCTCCCTCCACGGAGAGATACGCCTCACGCAGCAGCTCGAGGGTCGCCTCCTGCGGCGCCGACCACAGCCTCCGCTCGGCCGCCTCGAGCAGACGCTCGGCGATCCCGCGCAGCGCCCACGGATTCGCCCTGGTGAGGAAGTCACGCACCTGGGGGTCGGCGACGTAGCTCGCAGCCAGGGACTCGTACATCCAGTCGTCGACGACGCCCGCCGTGGCGTCGTAGCCGAACAGGTAGTCGACGGTCGCGGCCAGCTCGAACGCACCCTTGTAGCCGTGCCGCTGCATCGCGGCGATCCATTTCGGGTTGACGACGCGGGCCCGGAACACCCGCTTGGTCTCGTCGGCGAGGCTACGGGTCTTGACCAGTTCCGGCCGGTGCGAGTCGCCGATGTACGCGGCCGGGTCGGTACCCTTCAACGATCTGACCAGGGCGATCATGCCGCCGTGGTACTGGAAGTAGTCGTCGGAGTCGGCGATGTCGTGCTCACGGGTGTCGACGTTCTTGACCGCCACCGACATGCGCTTGTAGACGGTCTCCAGGTCGTCGCGGGCGGGCGCGCCGTCGAGGCCGCGGCCGTACGCGTAACCGCCCCAGAGGGCGTAGACCTCGGCGAGATCGCGGTCGTCGCGCCAGTTGCGGGCGTCGACCAACGGCAACAGGCCCGCGCCATACGCGCCGGGCTTGGAGCCGAAGATCCGCGTAGTGGCTCGTCGGCGGTCCCCGTGCCGTTGCTCGTCGGCCCTCGCGTGGGCACGCAGATAGTTCTGATCGTCCGGCTCGTCGAGGGTCGCGACGGTGGAGATGGCGTCGTCGAGCAGGGCGATGACATGCGGAAACGCGTCACGGAAGAAGCCGGAGATGCGGACGGTCACGTCGATGCGGGGCCGCTGCAACTCCTCCAGGGGCGTGACGGTGAAGCCGGTGACGCGGCGTGAGGCCTCGTCCCAGGCGGGCTTGACGCCGATCAGCGCGAACACCTCGGCGAGGTCGTCACCCTGGGTGCGCATGGCCGCCGTACCCCAGATGGTGAGGCCGACGAGCGACGGCCAGTCGCCGGTGTCGGCCCGGTGGCGCGCGAGCAACGAGTCGGCGAGCGCGACGCCGGTGTCCCAGGCGTTGCGCGACGGGATCGCCTTCGGATCGACGGCGTAGAAATTGCGGCCGGTCGGCAGCACGTTGACCAGGCCGCGGGTGGGCGACCCGGACGGGCCTGCCGGGACGTACCCGCCGTCGAGAGCGTGCAGGGTCGCGGTGATCTCGTCCGTCGTCCGCTCCAGCCGGGGTACGACCTCCGTGGCCGCGAACCGCAACACCCGCTCGACGGCGTCCGACCCGCCGATCTCCCGCTCCACCACACCTGAGACATCCCAGTTCTGTGCCTCGCAGCCGGTCACCAGCCGCTTCGCGAGGATTTCGAGCAGGTCGACCGCGTCGGCGCTCGTGACTGCGGGCCCGTCGACCAGGTCCGTGAGCGCCTTGGGCACATCGATCCGGGTCGCGTCCCCGAGCAGGGCGTACTCGTCCAGGCCGACGTGCCGGGCCAGTGCGTCGCGCAGGCCGGGCAGGGCGTTGGCGTCGCCACCCCACACCTGGCGGGCACGCAGCACGGCGAGCACCAGGTTGATCCGGGCCTCGCCCGCCGGCGGATCGCCGAGGATGTGCAGACCATCGCGGATCTGCGAGTCCTTCACCTCGCACAGGTAGCCGTCGATGTGCAGAACGAAGTCGTCGAAGTCCTCCTCGCCGGGCGCCGCCTCGACGTGCAGGTCGTGGTGCAGCTGCGCCTCCTGCACCAGCTCCCAGATCTGCGTCCGCAGGGCCGGCACCTTCGCCGGGTCGAGCGCCGACACGGTCGCGTACTCGTCGAGCAGCTGCTCCAGCTTCGCCATCGCTCCGTACGTGTCGGCACGGGCCATCGGCGGGACGAGGTGGTCGATGATCGTGGCGTGCGCGCGGCGCTTCGCCTGTGTCCCCTCGCCCGGGTCGTTGACGATGAACGGGTACACCATCGGCAGGTCGCCGAGGACGGCGTCGGGCGCACAGCTCGCCGACATGCCGATGCCCTTGCCGGGCAGCCACTCCAGGGTGCCGTGCTTGCCGAGGTGCACGACCGCGTCGACGTTCTCGGCCATCCACCGGTACGCGGCCAGGTAGTGGTGCGACGGGGGCATCTCGGGGTCGTGGTAGATGGCGATCGGGTTCTCGCCGAAGCCGCGCGGCGGCTGGATCATCAGCGTGACGTTGCCGTACTGCAGGCCGGCGAGGACGATCTCGGTGCCGTCGACGTACAGCTCGCCGGGCGGTTCGCCCCAGGCGTCCACGATGTCCTTACGCAGGGCAGGGTCGAGGGCGTCGAACCAGCGGGTGTAGTCGGCCGGGGGCACCCGGATCGGGGCGGCGGCGAGCTGGTCCTCGGTGAGCCACTCCACGTCGTGGCCGCCCGCGGCGATCAGCGTGTGGATGAGCTGGTCGCCGTCCATGGGCGGGTCGCCGATGTCGTAGCCGGCGTCCTTGAGCGCGGCGAACAGCCGTACGGCCGAGGCGGGGGTGTCGAGGCCGACGGCGTTGCCGACCCGCGAATGCTTCGTCGGGTACGCCGACAGCACCACGGCGAGCTTCTTGTCCGGGTTCGGGATGCGCCGCAGGCGGGCATGCGCGGCGGCGATGCCGGCCACCCGGGCGGCGCGTTCCGGATCGGCGACGTACACGCCGATGCCGTCCGGGCCCTGTTGTTTGAACGAGAACGGGACGGTGATCAGACGGCCGTCGAACTCGGGGATGGCGACCTGGGTGGCGGCATCGAGGGGGCTGATGGCGGCGTCCGACCCGTCCCACTTCTCGCGGGAGCCGGTGAGGCAGAGCGCCTGGATCACGGGGATGTCCAGCGCGGCCAGCTCGGCCACCGACCAGGCGCCGTCGTCGCCGCCCGCGCCCACCTCGGCCGGCCGGGTGCCACCGGCGGCGAGCACGGTCACGATCAGCGCGTCGCAGCGACGCAGCAGGTCGGTCAGCTCACCGGAGACGTTACGCAGCGACGGCGCGAAGATCGGCAGCGCGGTGACACCCTTGGCCTCGAGCGCGTCGGTCAGCACGTCCACGAAGGCGGTGTTGCCGCTGAGCTCGTGCGCCCGGTAGAAGACCAGCCCCACGGTGGGCCGTACCGGATCATGCTCCAGGCCGCCGTCGGGGGCGGTGGACGGCGCCTTCACAGGGGCCGCCCGGTCATGGATGCCGAAGGCCGGCATCGGCACGGGCGGGTCGAAACCCTCCCCCGTCAGCAGGACCGTGTCGGAGACGAAGCGGTGCAGTTCGCGCAGATTGTCCGGGCCGCCCTCGACGAGGTATCGCTGCGCGTCGTGGGCGACGCCCGCCGGGACACTGGACAGCACCGTCAGTTCGGCGTCCGGGGTCGCCTCACCGCCCAGGGCGATCAGCGGTACGCCGGTGGCCAGCACGGCGTCGAGCCCGTCGGCCCACGCCTGGCGGCCACCGAGCAGCCGCAGGACGACCGCATCGGCCGCGGCGAGCAGATCCGGCACGACGGCCGGATCCAGCCGCGCCGGGTTGGCGACCCGCCAGCCCGCCCCGCTGGCCCGGGCGGCCAGCAGATCGGTGTCGGCGGTGGAGAGCAGTACGAGGGCAGCCGTCATGGCCGCGTACCTCCCGTCGGGGTCCGCGCCCCGGTCGCAGGTCGCGCGGACGCGGCGCGCCCACGGCGGCGGCCGGAGTTCCTGACTTTCGGGGACGCGAGACCCCGGTCACAGTGGCGGGACCGTCCCGGATTCGCACCGGGTTCCTCCCTGACCGCCGTCAGCGATGGTACGCGACCGCCCGCCGGGCTCACCCGGCCACCACGGCATGCGGCCCGGCTCGCCGCAGAGGACGAAACCGGGCCGGTCGTCGAGTGGGTCAGCGCTTCTCGATCGAGACGAACTCGCGCTCCGGGGCGCCTGTGTAGAGCTGACGCGGACGGCCGATCTTGTTGTTCGGATCGTTGACCATCTCGCGCCACTGGGCGATCCAGCCGGGGAGCCGGCCGAGGGCGAAGAGGACGGTGAACATCTTCGTCGGAAAGCCCATCGCCTTGTAGATGAGGCCCGTGTAGAAGTCGACGTTCGGGTAGAGCTTGCGGGAGACGAAGTAGTCGTCCGCGAGGGCGATCTCCTCCAGCCTGAAGGCGATCTCCAGCAGCGGGTCCGGCTTCGCCATCGTGGACAGCACGTCCTGGGCGGCCTTCTTGACGATGGCGGCGCGGGGGTCGTAGTTCTTGTAGACCCGGTGGCCGAAGCCCATCAACTTGACGCCCTTCTCCTTCGCCTTCACCCGGCGTACGAAGGAGTCGACGTCACCGCCGTCGAGGCGGATCTGCTCGAGCATGTCGAGCACCGCGGAGTTGGCGCCGCCGTGCAGCGGGCCGGAGAGCGCGTTGACGCCCGCCGCGACCGACGCGTAGAGGTTCGCGCCGGACGAGCCGACGAGCCGCACCGTCGACGTGGAGCAGTTCTGCTCGTGGTCGGCGTGCAGGATGAAGAGCATGTCGAGGACCTTGGCGAGCGTCGGGTCCACGTCGAACTGGACCGTCGGTAGGCCGAACGTCATCCGGAGGAAGTTCTCGACGTAGTCGAGCGAGTTGTCCGGGTACGGCAGCGGATGCCCGATCGACCTCTTGTAGATGTACGCGGCGATCGTCGGCAGCTTCGCCATCAGGCGGATGCTCGACAGCTCGACCTGCTCGGGATCGTTCGGGTCGAGGGAATCCTGGTAGAACGTCGACAGCGAGGTCGTCGCGGAGGACAGCACCGACATGGGGTGCGCGTCGCGCGGGAACCCGGAGAAGAAGGTCCGCATCTCCTCCTGGAGCAGCGTGTGCACGCGGATCTCGTCCGCGAACTCGGCGAGCTGCGCCGGGGTCGGCAGGGCGTCGTGGATCAGCAGGTACGACACCTCAAGGAAGCTCGACTTCTCGGCGAGCTGGTCGATCGGGTAGCCGCGGTAACGCAGGATGCCAGCGTCCCCGTCGATATACGTGATCGACGAGCTGCACGACGCGGTGTTGACGAAACCCTGATCGAGGGTGACGTAACCGGTCTCCTTCAGCAGGGCGCTGACGTCGATGCCTCCGGGACCCTCCACCGCTTCGCGTACCGGCATCGACAGCTGGCCACCGGGGTGGTCGAGCTTGACATCCGTCATGTATTTCCCTCACTTCACCGGCAGATGTCCCTGCGAACCTCCTCTTCACCGTAAACCCTCAACGTGGGGATGCACCCGGGCGCGCGTCCCTTGAGGTATTGATCACCAGCGGTGGCCCCCGGCGTCCGGTTCGTACCCGTGCGCGGTTCGAGGCATAACGGGCGCTCCCGGTGGGTATGACGGTCCGACGGACACCTGAGGAGGCGTCACATGGACACGGCTGGACGGACACCGGTGATCGTCGGGGTCAACGGGACGGCCGCCTCCCTGGCCGCCGTGCGGGCCGCCGCGGCGGAGGCGTCATCACGCGACCGGGAACTGCGGGTCGTGCACGCGTTCTCCTGGCCGCCGTACGAGTCGGGGCGGCCGTACGACGCCCGGCGGCGGGAGGCCAGCGACGTCCTGGACCGGGCGTTGGTCGCCGCGAACCGGATCGCCCCCCGCGTGCGCGCCAGCGGACATCTGATCGACGGGCCGCCTGCCCGGGTGCTGCTGCAGCAGAGCCGGATCGCCGAGCTGCTCGTCCTCGGTGACGACCTGGTGAGCACCGGCGCGGCGCCCGCCGACTCCGTTCTCATGCAGGTGGTGGCGCGCTCCTGGTCACCCGTTCTCGTCGCGCGGCGCGCCGGCAGTCCCGGCGGGCCGGTGCTCGCCGCGATCGACGGCTCCAAGCCCGCGGAAGCGGCCCAGCGGTGGGCCGCTGAGGAGGCCGCCCGGCGCGGGGCGCGGTTCGAGGCCGTCCACGCCTGGGACCCGAACGGCGGCCTCGAACGGGCAGTCGCGGACGAGATCGTCCGGCGCGCCGGTGCGGGCGCCCACCTGCTGATCGGCGACGTCGCCACCGAAATAATCGGTGTGTCGGCGAAGGCCCGGCTGCTGGTGATCGGTCCGCGCGGTACGTCGGGTGGTCACGGCGGCACGCTCGGCAGCGTCGGAGCGGCCCTGGTGCGCCGGGCCGCGTGCCCGGTGATCGTGCTGCACGGCCCCGCGGCCGTGTTGCCCGCGCCGCGCCGGGCCGACCGTGGCGCGGTGACGGCGGCACGCTGACGGGCCGTGTCCCGGCAGGTCCTCCGGGGCCGGGTACGGCAGGCTGGTACCCATGCGTCTCGCGACCTGGAACGTGAACTCGGTCAAGGCCCGGCTCCCCCGCCTGCTCGACTGGCTGGAGACCACCGCGCCCGACGTGCTCTGCCTACAGGAGATCAAGTGCCCGGTGGAGGCGTTCCCGGCCGCGGAGGTCGCCGCGCTCGGTTATGAGGTGGCCGTGCACGGCGACGGCCGGTGGAACGGCGTCGCGCTGCTCTCCCGCGTCGGCCTGCGGGACGTCAGCCTCGGCTTCCCCGGGGAACCCGGCTTCCCGGGCCCGGAGACCCGGGCGATCGGTGCCGCCTGCGCCGGGATCCGCGTCTGGTCGGTGTACGTGCCGAACGGCCGCACGCCCGACGACCCGCACTACACGTACAAGCTGCGCTGGCTCTCCGCCCTGCGCGCCGCGCTCGCCCCGGAGGTCGAGGCGGGTCCGCTGGTGCTCACCGGCGACTTCAACGTGGCGCCCACCGACGCCGACGTGTGGGACCCGGCCCTCTTCGTCGGCTCGACCCACGTCACGGTGCCGGAGCGCCAGGCCCTCGCGGACCTGCGCGGGCTCGGCCTCACCGACATCGTCCCGCGCGCCCTCAAGGGATCGCACCCGTTCACGTACTGGGACTACCGCGCCGGGATGTTCCACCAGAACAAGGGGATGCGCATCGACCTGGTGTACTCCACGACCGCGCTGGCGGGGAACGTCCGGGACGCCTGGGTGGACCGGGAGGCCCGCAAGGGCAAGGGGCCCTCCGACCACGCCCCGGTCGTCGTCGATCTGGACGGGCCAGGTTCGCAACCGCCGAACGCGCTCGACGCCGGGCTGTAATACGGGCTGAAATTGGGGGTGCGGCGCACCAACCCGGCCGGTTAGCGTGCGGGCATGTACCTCTCCTGACGCCACCGCCCGCCGACCGCTCGCGGGCCCCGCGTCCTCTCCATGCCCTCGACCCTGCCCATGCATGGGAGGTTCCGCATGCCTGAATTCCACGTCCACGTCGATCCGGAGGCGCTGCGGCTCGGTGAACTGGCCGCGCACGACACGGCCGACGAGCCGGAGCGGTCGCAGCCGGTGCGCCGGTCGCGCCGCGGTCTCCCTGGGGGTGCTCGTCGAGGGTCAGGTCCAGCCGCCGGTACGCGCCGGGGGTCGGGGTTGCGCCGCCGCTAGCACCCGTGGGAGACGGGGGGGGGACCGGGTGGGCCACCCGCCGTTTCTTCGGTCCGCAGGAGGGTCAGGCGACCTGGGCGTAGACGTCGTCGATCGCGCCGTTGTACATGTCGCTGCTGTCGGTGAGCCCGCGGCCACCGATGCGCAGTGGGTTGGCGTTGGCGATGCTCAGAGTGGCCGGGATCGTGACCTGGCCGCGGTTGACACCGTCGATGAAGATCGTCAGCGTGCTCGTGCCGCGCAGGCAGGAGACCTGGTGCCATTTCCCGTCGGTGATCGCCACGTTGGAGCGGGCGATGTACGTCTGTGACGGCGCGACGCCGGTGACGACGCACTGGGCGCGCGGGCGGGTGCCGCCGATCTGCAGCTTCCACTGGCTGCCGGTCGAGCCGCCCTTCTGCATGACGTTGGCGGACTCTCCGACGTGCGAGGGGGCGGCCCACAGTGTCGCGCCCCAGCGGAACGGTCGGGTGCCCGGGTCGAGGTCGGCGTCGTCGCCGCCCTCGAGGATGAGACGGGGGCAGGTGGTCGTGTTGACGGCGCAGCGGGCGGGGAACCAGACGTAGTGGCCGGGGGTGCGGGCACCGAACCGGAGCGTGGCGCCGCCCGTAGCGCGGACCTTGAGCGGGAGGCCACGGCCCGAGCTGTCGGCGATGAAGCCCGCTCTGGAGACGCCACTCTCGAAGGTGTAACGCGCCACCGTGACGGGTCCGGAGGTGGCCGGGGTGGCCCCGAGGGCCGGCACGGCCAGGGTCGGTACGGCGACGAGGGCCAGCACCATCAGTGTTCTGAAGCGCTTCATGACGGGGAAAGCTACGTTTGTCCGTTCCGAAAGGAAAGCGCCGTACGGGCGTTTCGCGCATCTTTCCGGGAATCAGCCGAACGTCCCTTCGAGCGTCATTTCCCGGAGATCTTCCCCGCCGCTGGTCAGAGCAGGTCCGACGCCTCCGCGATCAGGCACACCGCGACCAGGCGCATCAGGTGCCATTCCGCTCGCAGCCACGCCGAACCCGACACGTACGCGTCACCCGCCTCCGGAACCGGGCGGCCCATCCGCCCGGCGGCGGCCACGACCGACTGGCCGTACGCGGCCAGGCCCGCCGCGTCGGCGATCCGGCCCGCGTTGCGCAGCGCCTCCCGCACCGCCGCCGCGTGCTGGTCGACCTGCGCCAGCAGACCCGGATCGGCCAGCGCAGCCGCGAGCCCGTCCACACCGACCCGTGCCATCAGATCGTCCAGGAAGAACCCGGCCGGGTCGGCGGTGGGCCCGATCGCGATCGGCTGGGCGGCGGCGAAGTCGTTGGTCATAACGCAGACGTTATGCACCGGGAACCCGGCGTGGCGGCACGGTAACCGAACGGCACCCGTTCGCTCCCGTACCGCTCCGGGCCGCGTCACGCCACAGGCACCGGGATGACCGGGCGCCCCGCCGCCAGCTTCAGCCTCACCGCTTCCGCCGGCTCGGGGCGGGCGTAGTAGAAACCCTGGACGCGTTCGCAGCCCAGCTCGCGCAGCATACGAACCTGCACGGGCGTCTCGACACCCTCGGCGACCGTGCCGAGCTCCAGCCCCCGGGCCAGGTCGATGATCGCCCGGACCAGGATGCGCCCAGCGGAATCGGCGGCATTGGCGGACATGAAGGATTTGTCGATCTTCACCTGGTCGATCGGCAGGTCACGCAGGTACGACAGTGACGAGTATCCGGTGCCGAAGTCGTCGACCGCCACCCGGACACCCACCCGGCGCAGCTCGCTCAGGTGCGCGATCGCCTGCTCCGCCGGGGTGCCGGAGTCGACGAGGACCCCCTCAGTGATCTCCAGGGTCAGCGCGTGTGGCGGCAGCCCCGACTCGCGCAGCGCCGACAGCACGGACTCCGCATAGTCCGGCTCCCGCAACTGTCGCGGGGACACGTTCACCGAGATGATCGTGCCGTACCGCCGGTGCCACGCGGCCCCGTCGTGGCAGGCCTGCCGCAGCACCCACGCCCCGATCGGCACGATCAGCCCGGTGTCCTCGATCGCCGGGATGAACCGGTCGGGCGGCACCATCGGCTCGCCTTGCGGCACCCACCGCAGCAGCGCCTCCACAGCGACGAACCGCTCGTCGGAGAGTCGGACCACCGGCTGATAGAACAGCACCAGCTCGTCGCGGTCGAGGGCACCGCGGAGACGCTCGACCGTCCGCGTCCGCGTCAGCCGCTCCTCACGCAGCTGTTCGTCGTACGCCACCAGCTGGTCCTTGCCGCGCGCCTTCGCGGCGTGCAGAGCCAGGTCCGCGTCGCGCAGCATGTCGACGGTGTCGGCGCCCGGTTCCAGGTGCCGCAGGCCCACGCTGACCGTGACGACGAGCTGGTGGTCGCCCACCCTGACCGGGCGGCGCATCGCCGCCAGCAGCCGGCCGCCGCACTCCGCGGCGCCGGCCGCGCTGACGTCCTCCAGCAGCACGGCGAACTCGTCGCCGCCCGGCCGGGCGACGAACGTGACGGGCCCGAGCAGCTCGGTGATCCGCTGGGCGACGCCGAGGAGCAGGTCGTCGCCCATCGTATGGCCGAAACGGTCGTTGACGTCCTTGAAGCCGTCCAGGTCCACGATGAGCAGGGCACCCCGTACCCGCTGGTGCAGCAGGAGGCCCAGCCGCTCGTGCAGCAGAGTCCGGTTGGGCAGGGCGGTGAGCGGGTCGTGCAGAGCCCGGTGCCGCAGCTCGTGCTGCAGGTCGGCCTGACTGCGCAAGGCGCCTTCCAGGTCGGTGGTGCGGGCGTCGAGGTCCGTGGCGCGGCGCTGGGCCACCCGGTTGAGCTGACGCAGCCGCGTCACCACGAGCACCGCGGTCAGCGTGGTCGCCGCCAGCGGAACGGCGACGTCCAGCACCTCGATGGTGTCCTGCCTGATCTCGTGCACCAGCGACACCCCCGTGACCACCGGTGTCAGCACGACCATGAGCACGTAGGCGGGCAGGGCGACGATGCCCTCCTGGGCGGTGGCCGGTCCGGCGGTCGCGACCCGGCCCATCGACGGGTGCAGGGCGGCCGAGCCGAGCAGCGCGTTCGCCAGCATCCATGCGATGACCGTGAACGGCGTACCGTCCATGTCACCACCGAGCACCACGTGCCAGAAGTACGCCGTGTCCGCCGAGAACAGCGCGATCGCCGACGCCACGATGAACAGGAACGACACCACCTTGGTGCCGCTGATCAGGGCCAGCCGTACGGCCATCGTCAGCAGCATCAGGTCCAGCACCGGGTACGCGACGAAGTCGGCGTCCTGGGGCAGCCGGTGCGGGTCCACGATGAGCGGGTCCACCAGAGCCGTCCACCACAGCACCGCCGCGCTGCAGGTGATGATCCCCGCCTCGGTCATCCCGGCCAGCGCCGAACCGTACCGGCTGTGCACCGGAAGGATCGCCAATGCGACCGTGAGCAGCGGATACATGGAGTAGTACAGGACGTCGAGCACCGAGAAGGCCGGCACCTGAACGCCGAGCACCCCACACACGGCCCAGCTCAGGTTCGCGAGGACGTTGGCGGAGACCGCAGTGAGCAGCATCCACCAGGCGGCAGGCCGGACCGGCCGGTGCAGCCGGATGCCCGCCCACACGGCGAGGGCGACGCTGGTACCGACCAGCGAGTACAGGATCAGCTGCACGACACCGGGCAGGACGGGGCCGACGGCGCCGATCGCGAGCGTCGTACCCAGATATCCCAGCCACCAGCGGCCGCCACGCGCACCCTGCGAGGGCTTCCGCGGCGTGTGCGCGACAATCACCGCTCACCGCCCTTCCGACGTCACCGTCCCACAACGGCCCCGCCCTACGGGACGGAATGGTCAATACACGCGTCGCCATGGCGTCGGGCCCACCGTCGGCGGCTCGTGGCGGCCGGCACCACACGAGCGGCGGGATCAGGCGACGGCGAGCAGAGCTAAGACGGCGGGACGACTAGGGCAGCTCGTCCATGGCCTTGTAGATGCGTTTGGTGGAGACCGGGTACGCCGTCCCCAGGCCCTGCGCGAAGTAGCTGACCCGCAGCTCCTCGATCATCCAGCGGATGTGCCGCAGCGCGTCGGAGTCGGGGACGTCGGCGCGCAGGCCGGCGTACTCGGCTTCGATCTCTCCGACGGTGCGCATGTGCTGGATGTCGCGGGCCAGGTTGCCGGGGAGCCGGTCGAGGCGGGCGGAGATGGCGGTGAGGTAGCGGGGCAGGTGAGGCAGGTGGCGCCAACCGGTGTCGGTGACGAAACCGCGGTAAATGAGCCGGGACAGCTGCGCCCTGATGTCCGCGAGCACGGGCAGGAGGGACGGGTCGCGGGAGGTGGTGATCCGCCGTTGAACGTCGTACGCGGTCGCGAGGACCTGCCGGACGTGCTTGACCACCGCGTCGACGGTGTCGACCAGAGAACCGCGTACGGCCTCGCGGAGGCGGTCGAAGTCCGCCGCGTTCCAGGCGGGCCCGCCAGCGGCGTCGACGAGCTGGTCCAGGGCGGCGCCGGTGCAGTCGTCGAGGAGATCGAGAACGCTGCGGTGCGGGTTGCGGCTGAGAGCCAGTTTGGCCTGGTTGTCGAGGCGGCCGACGAGGAACTTGGCCGGGTTCGGCAGGGTGAGCTTCAGGAGGCGGCGGGTACCGGCGCGCTGGGCGGTCCGCTGTTCGGCGACGGACTCGAAGACCTGGATGGCGACGCTGTCGCCACGGTCGACGAGGGCCGGGAAGGCTTCGACGCCGATACCGGCGCGCTGAATGGTGACGCGCTGGGGCAGCGTACCGAAGTCCCAGATGACTAGGCCGGTGCGTTCGATGCCGGCGGCCGCCTCGGCGATGGTCTGCCGGAGCTTGGGCGCGAGGGCCGAGCGCAGCGCGGCCACGTCACGGCCCTCTCGCAGGGTCTCGCCCTTGTCGCCGACGACGCGGACGTTCATCCGCAGGTGCGGCGGGATCGCCTCGGGGTTCCAGGCGTCGCGGGGCACGACGACGCCGGTGAGGCGGCGCAGTTCGGCAGCGAGCACGTCGATGAGGTTGCCGCCGGGACTGATGCGTTGCAGGACCGCGTCGGCGAAGTCGGGCACGGGCACGAAGTTGGTGCGCCACGCCTTCGGGAGGCCGCGGATCAAGGCGATGATCACGTCGCGGCGCAGCCCCGGGACCTGCCAGCCGAGCTGGTCGGGATCGATCCGGTTGAGCAGCGCCACGGGCAGGTCGACGGTGACCCCGTCGGCGGCGTCGCCGGGTTCGAACTGGTAGGCGAGCGGCAGTTCGAGGCCGTCGATGGGCAGCGCGTCGGGGTAGTCGACGGCGTTCAGGCCGCCACGACCCTCGTTGACGAGCAGATCCAGCGAGAAGGTGAGCAGGTCCGCGGTGGTGTGCCGGGCCTTCTTCCACCAGGCGTCAAAGTGCCGGCCGGAGACGACGTCGGCGGGGATGCGCTGGTCGTAGAAGGCGAACAGGGTCTCGTCGTCCACGAGGATGTCGCGACGACGGGCGCGGTGTTCGAGCTCCTCGACCTCGCCGAGCAGGGCCCGGTTCGCGGCGAAGAACGCGTGGTGGGTCTGCCAGTCCCCCTCGACGAGGGCGTGCCGGATGAACAGGTCCCGGCTGGTCACAGGGTCGATCCGGCCAAAGTTGACCTTGCGGCGGGGCACGATCGGCAGGCCGTACAGGGTGACCTTCTCGTAGGCCACGACGGCGGCCTGCTTCTTCTCCCAGTGCGGCTCGCTGTAGGAACGTTTCACGAGGTGGGTGGCGATCTTCTCGGCCCATTCCGGCTCCACCCGGGCGGCCACGCGACCCCACAGGCGGCTGGTCTCGACCAGTTCGGCGGCCATCACCCAGCGCGGTGGCTTCCTGGCCAGAGCCGACCCGGGGAAGATCGCGAATTTCGCGCCACGCGCCCCGACGTACTCGTTGCGGTCACCGTCCTTCAACCCCAGATGTGACAGCAATCCCGACAGCAGGGCCGCGTGCACCTTGTCGCCGTCGGTCTGCTCCGGCAGGTCGGTGCTCCGACTTTCGATCTTGAGAGTACGGGCGACCTGGCGCAGCTGAGAATGGACGTCCTGCCACTCCCGTACCCGCAGGTAGTTGAGGAACTCGGCCCGGCACATCCGCCGGAAGCCGCTGCTGGACCGTTCCCTCTGCTGCTCCTTGATATACCGCCACAGGTTGAGGAAGGTGAGAAAGTCGCTCGCCGGATCGGCGAAGCGGGCGTGTCTCTCGTCGGCGGCCTGCTGCTTGTCCGCCGGCCGCTCGCGCGGATCCTGGATGGACAGCGCCGCCGCGATGACCAGGACCTCGGGGACGCAACCCGCGCGGTCGGCCTCGACCACCATCCGGGCCAGCCGCGGGTCGACAGGCAGCTGGGCGAGCTGCCTCCCCACCGGGGTCAGCTTCTGCTCGGCGTCGAACGCCCCGAGCTCCTCGAGGAGCTTCACGCCGTCGGCGATGTTGCGCCTGTCCGGCGGGTCCACGAACGGGAACGCCGCCACATCGCCCAGGCCGAGCGAGGTCATCTGCAGGATGACGCTGGCCAGGTTCGTGCGCAGGATCTCCGGGTCGGTGAACTCGGGCCGGGCCTCGAAGTCCTGCTCGGAGTAGAGCCGGATGCAGATGCCGTCGCTGGTACGGCCGCAGCGCCCCTTACGCTGGTTCGCCGACGCCTGCGACACCGGTTCGATGGGCAGCCGCTGCACCTTGAGCCGGTTGCTGTAACGGCTGATCCTGGCCGTACCGGGGTCGACGACATACCGGATGCCCGGGACCGTCAGGGAGGTCTCGGCGACGTTGGTGGCGAGCACGACCCGGCGGCCGCTGTGCTGCTGGAAGACGCGGTGCTGCTCGGCGGCCGACAGGCGGGCGTACAGCGGGAGCACCTCGGTGTTGCGCAGACCGCGCTTGTTCAGGGCGTCCGCGGTGTCGCGGATCTCCCGCTCGCCGGAGAGGAACACCAGGATGTCGCCCGGCCCCTCGGCGCACAGCTCGTCGACTGCTTCGGCGATCGCCTCGATCTGGTCGCGCGGCTCGCTGGTCTCATCCTCGTCGTCCGGGCCGTCGTCGAGCAACGGCCGGTACCGGACCTCCACCGGGTACGTGCGCCCGGACACCTCGACGATCGGCGCGGGCGTGCCGTCGGCCGCGGCGAACTGGGTGGCGAACCGCTCGGGGTCGATCGTCGCCGAGGTGATGATCACCTTGAGGTCGGGCCGGCGGGGCAGCAGCTGCTTCAGGTAGCCGAGCAGGAAGTCGATGTTGAGGCTGCGCTCGTGCGCCTCGTCGATGATGATCGTGTCGTATCTACGGAGCATGCGGTCGGTCTGCAGCTCGGCCAGCAGGATGCCGTCGGTCATCACCTTCACCAGGGTGTTCTCCGACGCCTGGTCGGTGAACCGCACCTTGTACCCGACCGCCTCCCCCAGCGGTACGCCCAGCTCCTCGGCGATCCGGTCCGCGACGGTACGGGCGGCGATCCGCCGCGGCTGGGTGTGCCCGATCGTCCCGAGTACCCCACGACCGAGCTCCAGGCACATCTTCGGCAGCTGCGTGGTCTTGCCCGACCCCGTCTCGCCCGCCACCACGACGACGGGATGATCACGGATGGCGGCCATGATGTCGTCGCGCCGCCGGCTGACCGGCAGCTCCTGCGGATACCGCACCACGGGTACGGCGGCCCTCCGCGCGGCCAGGCGATCCTCCGCGGCGGCGACGTCCGCGGTGATCCGGTCGACCTCAGCCGTACGCCGAGCGGCGTCCCGGATCTTGCGGGTGCCGTCGAGCCGCCGCCGCAGCCGATGCTGGTCGGCGGGGAGCAACTCGGCGAGGCGGCTGGAGAGAGCGTCAGACATAACGCGACAAGCCTAGGCCGCCGCCCGCCCCGTCCCCCACCGACTTACCGCCCGGCGGCGGTTGCGCGCCTCACAGGCACTCAGCCCAGCCGATCGATCTCCGCCATCTCCGCCGCCGACAACGTGAAGCCGCCGATGTCGGCGTTGGCGCGGATGCGATCGGGGTGGGCCGACTTCGGGATGACGACGATGCCGTGCTGGACGTGCCAGCGGAGCACCACCTGCGCAGGTCCGACACCATGGGCTGCGGCGATACGGGTCAGGACCGGATCGGTGAGGCGGGTCGTCTTGAACGGGCTGTAACCCTCGAGGACGACGCCGCGGTCCCGGTGCCCGACGACCGTGGCTACGTCGTGGAGGGATGGGCCCCAGCGGATCTGATTGACCGCCGGAGTTCGCCCGGTCGCCTTCGTCAGCTCGTCGACCTGGCCGGTGCTGTAGTTGCTGACACCGATCTCCCGGGCGTTCCCGGCCTCCTGGGCCCGGACGAACGCCCACCACACGTCGACGCCGGCACCGCCGGGTGGCCAGTGGACGAGCCACAGGTCGACGGCGTCGACGCCCAGGGCGCGGCGGCTCGCGTCGAGGGTCTCCGCTGGCCGGCCGGCCCGTTCGGCGGGGAGCTTGGTCGTGATGAAGACCTGGTCGCGGGGTACGCCACTGTCCCGCAAGGCCCGGCCGACCTCCGCCTCGTTGCGGTACATCGTGGCCGTGTCCAGGTGCCGGTAACCGGTGTCCAGAGCTACCCGGACGGTCCTGTACGCGTCGTCACCGCGCAGTTGCCAGGTGCCGAAGCCGAGCAGCGGCATCGCCGTACCACCGGTGAGCTTGACGGTCTCGTCGTACATGTGAAACCTCCGGAGCGGTTTTGGCACATCCTTGCCCGTTTCCTGCCCCGGGGCCCGGTCGGTAATCCCCCGAGATCGACCGTCGGCCGATCGGCAAAGACCCGGCCGAGGAGTACAACGGTGATCGTCGTCGCGGAGGACCACGAGGACATCCGGTTCGTGCTGACCCGGGCGCTGGAGCGCGCGGGGCACGAGGTGGTGGCGACCTGCGACGGCGCCGCCGCTCTGGAGGCGGTGCGCACGCACCACCCCGACGTCGTCGTCACCGACGTCGACATGCCGCACCTGAACGGCCTCGACCTGTGCCGGGCGATCCGCGCCGACGCCGCGCTGCGGCACATCCCGGTCGTCCTCGCCAGCGGCTCGCTGATGCCCGGCGACAGCCGCGCTGCCGAGGTGGGCGCGTCGGCGACGCTGCTGAAACCATTCCTGCCGGCCGAGTTGCTGGCCTGTGTGGACGGCCTGCTCAAGCTATCGCGCTGACAGCACCTCGCGCTCCGGCGCCACTGCCGGCTCCGGTTCGGTGCCGGGAGCCGACGGCAGGCTGAGCTCGAAGCGGGTGCCGCCGCCCGGGTTGTCCGCCACGGCGATCGTGCCGCCGTGGCGTTCCACGATCCGGCGGCAGATCGCCAGGCCGAGGCCCGTACCGGCGTAGCGGGCGTCGGAGTGGGCGCGGTGGAACGCCTCGAAGATCCGCGCCTGCTCGTCGTCCGGGATGCCGATGCCGCGATCGGCCACGTCGAGGCGTATCCACCCGTCGGCGGCCGGAACGGCGGTCACGTCGACGCGGGGCTGGCGGCCCGGCTGCACGTACTTCAGCGCGTTGCCGACCAGGTTGTCGATGACGTGCCGGAGCATCGCCGGATCCGCGGTGACGCTGGGCAGCGGCCCGACGTAGATGTCCGGCAGCGGGTCCGCCTCCGGTCGTAGATGACCCGTACGTTCCTGCACCACGTCGGCCACGAGCGGGCCGAGCGGCACGGTCTCCAACCGCAGCGGCGCGTCCCGGGCCGTCGTGTACGCGAGCAGCGTGTCGATGAGCGCGCCCATCCGGTCGACGGCTGCGGCGATGCGGCCCAGCGCCTTACCGGCCTCGTCGGCACCGGCCTGGGCCGTGCCGGTCAGCGGGGGCAGGTCGTCGAGGAGGTCGGAGGCCAGCTCGCAGTGCCCGCGGATCACGGCGAGCGGGGCCTTGAGGTCGTGGGCCACCACGCCTGCGAAGATCGCCAGGTCCTGCTCGTACCGGCGCAGTTCGGTGATGTCGTGGAAGACCGCCACGGCGCCGTTCTGGCCGGCGCTGGGGTCGAGCGGGCGCCCGTCCACGCTGATGAGGATGCCGTCGGGACGGCCGGCGTTGCGGACGAGCATCTCGACGCCGTTGACGGATTCGCCGGCCAGGCCGCGGACCAGCGGCAGCTCCCCGGGCGGGAACGGCGTGGTGCCGTCCGGCCGGAACAGGCCGTAGTGCTCCTGCCAGCCGTGCGGGCCGTCGATGTCGTCGTCGATCCCGAGCAGCTGTTTCGCCGCCGGGTTGTGCAGCAGGAACCGTCCGGCCGAGTCGATGACACCGACGCCGTCACCGATGCTCGCCATGATCGCGGCGAGCAGGCCGGCCTGGCGGCGGGCCTCCGCCTCGGCCTCGCGCAGCTCGGCGGTGGCTCGGCGGACCCGAGCCTGGGCCCGGGACCGGCTGGTGGCGAGGACGTAGACCAGCCCGGCGAGCAGCACGGACAGTCCGGCGCCGCCGAGCAGCACCGTGTCCGGCAGCTTGCTGTCGGCGCCCGGCAGCCGGGACGAGTCCGCGGCGGTGAGCAGGCTCCACTGCCGGTTCGCCACCGGGAACGTGGACTGCCGGCTCACGTCGTGTCCGCCCCGGGTGGTGTACGTGGCGACCGGCACCGGCTGCCCGTCGCCCTTCGGGGCGCGCAGCTCGGCATCGAGCAGCCCCTGGCTGGCGTCGCCGAGGACACCGCCGAGGAAGTCCTGGCCGCGCAGGCCGAGCACGATCCAGCCGCGGAACGGGCCCTGGCCGGAGCCGTCGGCGAGGGCCCCGTGGACGGGGACGACGAAGGCGAACGACAGCTGCTGGCGTTCCTGGGGCAGGGTGCGGTCGCGCAGCAGCACGTACGTGTCGGAGACGGTGGCGCGGCCGGTCCGGCGGCTCTCGACGAGGGCGGCGACCGCCTCCGGGGAAGCGCTGAGGTCGATGCCGAGCCGTCCGGCGCCGTTGTTGTTCAGCGGCCGGGAGAAGATCGAGAAGTAGTGCTCCGGCGCGACGGGCTGCGGCGTCAGGGTGAGATCGGGGGCGCCGTGCCCGCGCCAGAACTGCTGGACGGCACCGACGTCCGCCGGTGAGCTGGGCACGACGAAGGCGGTCGAGGTGGCGCCGCTGAGCCCCGCCCGGACCAGCGGCAGCGTGATGGCCTGCCAGTCGGCGGCGGACAGGTCGCGGTCGACGCCGGTGCCCGCGGCGACGCTGCGCAACAGGTCGAGGTAGCGGCTGGTCTCGGTGACCACGGCGGTGCGGGCCAGGGCGGTGCGCTGGTCCATCACCCGCCGGGCGTTGTCGCGGGCGCCGGACTCGAGCGCGGCGGTGGCGAGGAACACCGCGGCGAGGCCGACGAGCAGGACCACCGAGGCGACGACGGATCCGAGCCACCCGGCGACACGACCGACGTGCCGCCCGGTCACCGTTCGCCCCCGGAGTGCCTCACCGATCAGATGGTATGACGGCAAAAGCCGGAACTACCCCCGATCAGGGTAGTTCCGGCCGGTACCGCGGGGCCTCAGCGCCAGGTGTCGTACCGGAACAGGTTGTACGACTGCATGATGCCGCGGACCTTCGCCACGTAGTCGGGGTCGGTGGCGTACCCGGCCGCCTTCATCTCCACCAGGAACCTCACGGCGTCGCGGGTGTACGCGAACGCCGGCTTGTAGCGGCTGTTCACCCGCAGGAAGTTGCCGTGGTCACGGAACGAGTCCGCAGCCGTCCGGTACGTCCGGAACACCGCCGAGGTGTTGAAGCACGAGCCGTCGGTCCGGCACTCCTGCGTCCTGTACGTGTGACAGCCGCTCGCGATCGTGCCGTACCGCCCCTTCTGGCACTTGATCCCGAAGAAGTTGCGATCGTTCGCGGCGAGCTTGCTGCGGCCCCAGCCCGACTCGAGGATCGCCTGGGCGATCGTCACCGACGGCGGTACGCCGAACTGCCGCCAGCCCGCCTGCGCGCCCGGCGCCGCGGCGGCGATGAACTGGCTGGTGGTGAGCGTCGGGGTGACCGCCGGAACGCTGGACGCGGCGCATGCCGGGACGGCGGCGGAGACCACGTACGCGTGGCTGATGTACCGGCCGTCGGTCAGCCGGTCCCACTGCGTGGTGGTGCGCACCGAGCCGGTGACGGAATCACCGGAGGTCGCACAGCTGATCCGCAGCTTGACGGCGTTGGCGACGAGCCCGAGCGAGGAGGCGGAGCGGGTGGGGCCGGAGCGCAGGTTCACCGAGCCGTCAGCGGTACGCACCGAGCCCGCCAGGTACGCGGCAGCCGCCGTCGTGGAGGCGCACCGGGCCGGGACGACGCTGCGGACGTACGCGTGGGAGACGTAGAGGCCGTTGGTGAGCCGGTCCCAGGCGGTCGTGGTGCGGACGGTGCCCCGGATGGACGGGCCCGTCACGTAGCAGTCGATCTGCAGCCGTTGTCCGTTACGGACCGAGCCGACGGCGGCCGTGGCCGTCGACGGGCCGGTGCGCACCGTCAGCGTGTTCGCCACCTGGACGATGCCCGTCACGGCGGCCGCCTGGGCGGCGGCCGGAACGGTCAGCACGCCCCCGGTGGTCAGCGCGGCGGCGGCGCACATGCCGGTGACCAGTCGCCGGGTGGTTCCCCCCATGAGAACGGTCCCTCTCCTCGGTCGGTGGACGAGCGCCGGGAGCGCCGTCTACGAGACCGTCGGCTCGGGCCTTGCGGGGCTGAGTGACGCGCAGGTGCGAGTCGGTTGCGGGGGGCCCGAGGCGTATCCCCTGGGACCGGTGGGGCATATGATGCGTTTTACGGCGTTCCACCCCGGCACGCTTGACGGTTCCCGATTCCGGGCAAGACAGCGCCGACCAGCGCCCGACCGGAAGGACCGACGATGACCACCGTGGCTCCCGCCCCCGAGACGACCTCCGTCGCGCCGGAGTCGGCGGGCACGGGCCGGCGGGTGCTCTCCGCTGCGGCGATCGCGCTCCTGGCCGCCGCCGGTGCCGCCGGGGTCTACCTGGCCTTCGTCCGCACCACGCTCGGTCAGAAGATCGACGAGGCCGCGATGCAGGGCGCCAAGGTCAGCCACGAACGGGTGATCGACATCCTCGACGGCACCCTCGACTGGACGTCGCTGGGCACGGTCGCGCTGGTGGCGCTCGTCGCCGCCGCGGTCGGCCTGCTGCGCCGCCGACTCGACCTGGCGGCGGCGGCCGGCATCCTGGTCCTGGGTGCGAACCTGACCACGCAGCTCCTGAAGGCCCATCTGATCCGCCCCCACCTGGCCGCGTCCGCCCCGAACTCGCTGCCCAGCGGCCACACCACGGCCGCCGTCTCGGTCGCGTTCGCCCTGGTGCTGGTGTTGCCGTACGCCGCCCGCGCCGCGGTCGCGCTGGGCGGCGCCGTGTTCGTCACCGTCATCGCGGTCGCCACGGTGTGGGCCGCCTGGCACCGCCCCAGCGACAGTGTCGCGGCCCTTCTCGTCACCCTGGCCTGGGGCGCCGCCGCCATGGCCGCCGTCCGCCTGTTCCGCCGCGGTCGCCGCCCGGCGCGACGCGCCGCGTCACGGCTCGCGACGGTCCCCCTCGCGGTGGGCGGCGCGATGGCCTTCCTCGCTGCCCTCGTGGGCCTGGCCGCGGTCGCGTTCGCCGAGATCGTCCTGCCGAACCTCGCGTCGGACGCGGTCGCGTTCCTCGCCGGGGCCGCGGCGATCGCCGGGTCCGCCGCCGCGGCCTTCCTCATCTGGGTACGCCTCGTCGCCGACGACCAGCCCGCCACGGCCTGAGGGACATGCCCGCCCCCCGCGCCGTGGTGTCCTTTTACGGAACGGTTCGATTAGGCGCGAGCATGCGGGGGAACGCCCTGGGCGGACGACCTAGGGAGGAAACCGTGACGACACCCTTCAACACCGCCCCCGGCAGCGGTACGAGCCCGGGCGATCGGACGTTGAGCGGCCCGGCGGGGCAGGCCGTTCCGACCGGGCGCGGCGATCTGCCGGGGACCGGGACCGGGACCGAGCCGATCCCGGTCGGTTCGTACGCCGACTACTCCGCGGCCCAGCACGCGGTGGACTACCTTTCCGACCAGCGCTTCCCCGTGGAGCACACGAGCATCGTCGGTACCGACCTGCGGCTGGTCGAGAACGTGCTCGGCCGGCTCACCACGGGGCGGGCGGCGCTGGCCGGCGCGGCGAGCGGCGCCTGGTTCGGGTTGCTGATCGGCCTGCTGTTCGGGTTGTTCAGCGCGTCGAGCTGGTGGGGCGTACTGATCGCGTCGGTGTTGATCGGCGCGTTGTGGGGGGCCGTGTTCGGGGCGATCGCCCATGCCATGACGGGTGGACGGCGGGACTTCACGTCGCGCAGTTCGCTGCAAGCCGGACAGTACGTCGTCATGGCCGACCCCGACTACGCGGCTCAGGCCCGCCAGTTGCTGACCCGTCTGCACTGGCAGCAGTCGGGCGCCAGCTGACCGGCACGGTGCCCACCGGCACAGCGGCTGGACGGCACAGTGGCTGGACGGCACGGGACACGTACGCACGGCGTAGGCGGCGCACGAAGCCGGGTCCGAACCGGACCCGGCTTCGTGACGTGGGACTGTCAGAGGTCGATGTCGAGCTGGCCGCGCAGCTTGCCGAGGGCCTTGGTGAGCAGGCGGGACACGTGCATCTGGGAGATGCCGACCTTCTCCGCGATCTGCGACTGAGTCAGGTTGCCGTAGAACCGCAGCGTGAGGATGCGCTGTTCGCGTTCGTCGAGTGTGGCGAGGGCGGGCCCTAGGGCGACGCGGAGGTCGGCGAGCTCGTACTCGCGGTCGTCGCCGCCGAGGGTGTCGCCGAGTTCGGTGCTGCCGTCGCCGCTGATCGGGGTGGACAGCGACGTGGCGTTGTACGCCCGGGCCCCTTCGAGGCCTTCCAGCACCGCGTCCTCGGTGACACCCAGGTGTACGGCGATGTCCGGGACGGTCGGGGAACGGCCGAGGGTGTGGGTCAGGGTGGCGTTCGCCTCGGTGATGGCCAGCCGCAGTTCCTGCAGCCGGCGCGGGACGCGTACGGACCAGGTCCGATCGCGGAAGTGCCGCTTGATCTCGCCGATGATCGTGGGGATCGCGTACCCGGCGAAGTCGACGCCGCGTTCGGGGTCGAACTTGTCGACGGCCTTGATCAGGCCGACGGTGGCGGTCTGGATCAGGTCGTCGGTGGGTTCACCGCGGCCGGAGTAGCGGTGCGCGAGGTGCCGGGCGAGGGGTAGCCAGGCCTCGATCGCACGATCACGCAGCGCGGCCCGGGACGGGTGATCATGGGGAAGGTCGGCCATGGCCCCGAGAAGTTCGGCCGCGGTGTCGGCGGCCTTCGCACCGGTGAGCGTGTCCTCGGTCGTGGCCGGCTCGGTGAGTGTCGCGGTCATGGTGGTCCTCCCCTGCACCTCGGTCCGCCTGATGCCCGCCGGTTCGATCATTCTGCGGGAGACGGCCGGGGTGGTCGCCGCTGCGGGCTTCGGTGTCGCTGTTGTCGCGCCCGATCCGGCGGACGTACCCGACTGCCGGGGTTACCGACGCCGCGCGGGGCACGGTTATGGTCCGTTCGTAGATCGACCCTAGCCCAATGGACTAGCCATGGCTAGCTGAAAGTATGAGTGACATTAGGTAGTCATTGAACGGCACGTGTGATGTCCACGGCCTGTCCGGCAGCCGGACGGGACGTACGGCACCATGTCTGATGCGGGGCCCGTACGACGGCGCCCGTCGCCGTACCGGACGAATGGGGTTGGGTCATGGGAATCCTGGGCATCGACATCGGGGGCTCAGGCGTGAAAGGGGCACCGGTCGACCCGGTACGCGGTGAGCTGCTGGCCGACCGGTACCGCGTACCGACGCCGCAGCCTTCCACGGTGGAGGCTGTGGTCGCCGCCGTCCAGGAGGTGCTCAAGCGGTACGACGCCCCGGACGCCCTCGGCATCACGTTCCCCGGCGTCGTCGTCGACGGGGTGATCCGGACGGCCGCGAACATGGACAAGTCCTGGGTCGACGCCCCCGCCGCCGAGTTGTTCAGTACCGCCGTGGGAAGTCCCGTCGTCGTGCTGAACGACGCCGACGCCGCCGGGCTGGCGGAGGTGACGTTCGGAGCGGGCCGCGGACATACCGGTCTGACCGTGATGCTGACGTTCGGCACCGGCATCGGCAGCGCACTCTTCCTCGACGGCAAACTCATCCCGAACACCGAGTTCGGGCACGTGGAGCTGGACGGCCACGAAGCCGAGCACCGCGCGTCGGACCGGGTCCGCGAGACCGAGGACATGACCTGGGAGCGGTGGGCGGGCCGGGTCGAGACGTACCTGAAGCACGTCGAGTTCCTGCTCAGCCCGAACCTGATCATCATCGGCGGCGGGGTCAGCAAGAAGGCGGAGAAGTTCCTGCCGTACATCGACATCCGGACGAAGATCGTACCGGCCGAACTCCGCAACGAGGCCGGCATCATCGGCGCGGCATCGGCCGCGGAGCTGGTGATCCGCTAGCCCGACTCCCCCGCTAGCCCGGCGGCAAAGCCGCCTCTGGGAACGGGGCCCCAGCCATCGACACTCAGAGCGTTTCTGTCCCGTCGACGATCCCGCTGGCGAGGTCGGACAGGCGGCGGTTGTGGTTGCGGGCGCCGGTGCGCAGCATGGCGAACGCGCATCCCATGTCGATGTTGTGGCGTTCGGCGAGAACCCCCTTGGCCTGTTCGATGACGATGCGGCTGTTGAGGGCATTCTGGAGTTGTTCGGCGAGGGTCTCGTAGTGGCGGATGCTGCGCGCCTGGAGCAACCCGATGGTCGCCACGTCGGCCAAGGCCTGCCCGACCCGAATCGTGTCCTCGGGCAACGCACCAGGCTGAGCGCTGAACAGGCCGAGTGCGCCGATGACATCGGTACGCAGCCGCATCGGCAGGGCCTGCACCGAGGCGAACCCGGCTTCGAGCGCCCGGGCCGCGAAGCGCGGCCATCGGCCGACGGCGGCGGTCAGGTCGGCGACGGCGACCGGACGGCCGGTGCCGAAGCAGTCCACGCAGGGACCTTCGGAGGTTTCGAGTTCGGACATCACCAGCAGCCGGGTCTGTTCGGTGGACGCGGCCACCCATCGCAACGCGCCGCACTGGTCGGTCAGGAGAAGACCGGCGGCGGACACGTTCAGCACGTCGACGCACCGGCCCGCCAACAGGTGCAGGAACTCCACCATGTCGAAGCCGTCGACGAGCGTGTCGGCCATCTCGACGAACACCCGGGTCAGCTGCTGGTCAGTCATCATTTCGCCCCGTCCTTGTCGCACCCTCTGCCTGGTCGGGCAGGCAGACCCCCGACACTCGGTTTTAGCAGGGCTGCTCACGGGGCCGTCGCCGGTGCGGCCGATGGTGGTCACCGGGCTGCGGGCCAGGCAACCGCGGCGGCAACCCGCCGCGCAACGTGGACCGTCCGACAAGGGTCCGACGCGCGGCGCGAGGGGCGCCTCCGACACGCCGAACGGGGTGAATCGGCCTGGGGACACGCCGGGAAGGGAGAGTCGTGCACCAAGGTTGATCAGGGCCGATACGCCCCTCACACTCCAGTTCGGAGAAGGATGGGAAAAAGGGCGCCGGAAAGTTCCATGGTCACCGAGCCGAGCCCGCCGACTCTGACTACGGTGGGGATCATGACGGGTAGGTTTGCCATCGAAGACGTGACGCCCTCGGTGGCGTGTGGCCGCTATCCCGCCAAGGCCGTCGTCGGCGAACTCGTGCCGATCAAAGCGGTCTCCTATCGGGAAGGACACGACGCGCTCGGCGTCAACGTGGTATGGCAGGGGCCGGACGGCCAGACCCGGCCGTTCACCAGAATGAGTCCGGGCGAGCCCGGGCTGGACACCTGGCACGGCCTGATCAAACCCGACGCCGTCGGGCGCTGGACGTTCACCGTCGAGGCGTTCGACGACCCGTACCTCACCTGGCGCGACGCCGTCGTGAAGAAGATCGGGGCGGGTCAGGGGACCGAGGACCTGCACAACGACCTCGCCCAGGGCGGCGACATCCTCGACCTCGCCGCGAAGATCGTGCCGAGCGAGGCCCAGGAGCAGGTACGCGTCGCCGCCGGGTTCCTGCGCGACGACGACAAGCCGCTCTTCGAACGCGTCGCGCCCGCCCTCGCCCTGGAACAGCTGCTCTGGGACCACTCGGTGCGCCACCTCGTCACCACCACCCGGTCGTACGTGCTCTGGGTGGACCGCAAGCGGGCACTCTTCTCCGCCTGGTACGAGTTCTTCCCTCGCTCCGAGGGCGCCGAGGTGAACGCCGACGGATCGCCGAAGGTCCACGGCACGTTCGCCAGCGCGACAAGCCGCCTCGCCGGCGTGCAGGCCATGGGCTTCGACATCCTGTACCTTCCGCCGATCCACCCGATCGGCCGGGTCAACCGCAAGGGCCGCAACAACACCCTCACCGCCGGGCCCACCGACGTCGGGTCGCCCTGGGCGATCGGCTCCGAGGAGGGCGGCCACGACGCCATCCACCCGCAGCTCGGCACGCTCGAGGACTTCCGGGCGTTCGTCGCGGCGGCACACGAGCACGACCTCGAGGTCGCACTGGATCTCGCCCTGCAGTGCGCGCCGGACCACCCGTGGGTGAAGACCCACCCCGAGTGGTTCACCACCAAGCCCGACGGGACGATCGCGTACGCGGAGAACCCGCCGAAGAAGTACCAGGACATCTACCCG